>NZ_WIBD01000002.1:0-801898 GCF_009495975.1 Pseudomonas sp. SZ57
GCTAGCCGCACCGGGCCATGGATGGCGCGTTGCGGCGACCCCCGGATCAGTGACAGGGCGAAGGAACCCGACGAAGTCGGGCCGGAAACGGAGCCAGGATTTTGGTTACTTTGATCCTTCAAAGTCACTCGCCGAGGGGCGAAAAGGTGACTTGAGCCGGACCTCAATCCACCTGACATCCCAGAGCCGCCGTGTGACGCAGAGCGTCACGAACTGCATTCCCACGCGGAGCATGGGAACGATAGTCATCAGTTCCCAAGCTGTGCCTTTTAGCCAAATCCAAAGGCGCCTGAATCAGCGGCGGCGGAACAGCGGCAGCGGCTCGTCGGTCGCGGCCTGATAGGTGACCGAGAAGTCCTTCAGACCTTCCAGCGCCTCGTACGGATCCTTGTCGGCACGCACTGCAAACGCATCGAAGCCACAGCGGCGCATGTAGAACAACTGATCGCGCAACACGTCGCCAATGGCACGCAGCTCACCCTTGTAACCATAACGATCACGCAACAGGCGCGCATTCGAGAAGCTGCGACCATCTGTGAAGGCCGGAAAATTCAAAGCGATGACCTGAAACTGGTCGACATCCTCGCCGATTTCCTCGGCCTCTTCATCACTGTCCAGCCACACACCCAGACCGCCATCACGTGCCTTCAGCGAATGCGCGTGTTCGCGCCACAGCGCCAGCGGCACGATCAGGTCGTCACAGTTCGACAGGCTGTCAAAGGTCGTGTCCTTGGGCAGCAGATGCCAGGTTTCATCGATGACTTCGTTGTTCTTAATGATTCGCTGCATAGACGCGCTCCTTGAAAGGGTCAATGCCAATACGTTGGTAGGTGTCGATGAAACGCTCGTCTTCGGTCCGTTTTTCAACGTAGACGTCGATCAGCTTCTCGATCACGTCCGGCATCGCCTCCTGGGCAAAGGAGGGGCCGAGAATCTTGCCCAGGCTCGCATCACGGCTGGCACTGCCGCCAAGCGAGACCTGATAGAACTCTTCACCTTTCTTGTCCACGCCCAGCACGCCGATATGGCCGACATGGTGGTGCCCGCAGGCGTTCATGCAACCGGAAATATTCAGGTCCAGCTCGCCGATATCGAACAGGTAGTCCAGATCGTCGAACCGGCGCTGGATGGATTCGGCGATCGGGATCGACTTGGCATTGGCCAGCGAGCAGAAATCACCGCCCGGGCAGCAGATGATGTCGGTCAGAAGGCCGATGTTCGGTGTGGCGAAACCATTGTCGCGCAGCTCGTTCCACAGGGTGAAAAGCTCACTCTGCTCGACATCGGCAAGGATGATGTTCTGCTCGTGAGAGGTGCGCAGTTGACCGAAGCTGTAGCGATCGGCCAGGTCGGCAATGGCGTCCAGTTGCTTGTCGGTCACATCGCCAGGGGCGACGCCGGTTGGCTTGAGCGACAGGGTCACGGCAATGTAGCCAGGCTTCTTGTGCGCCAGCACATTGCGTTGACGCCAGCGAGCGAAGCCGGGGTGTTGAGCGTCCAGCGCTGCCAGTTCGGCGTGCTGATCGCTGAGGGCCTTGTATTGCGGGTCGACGAAGTGCCGGGAAACGCGCTGCACTTCGGCTTCGGTCAGGGTGGTCTGACCGCCACGCAGGTGAGCCATTTCAGCGTCGACCTTGGCGGCGAACACTTCGGGGGTCAGCGCCTTGACCAGAATCTTGATTCGCGCCTTGTACTTGTTGTCGCGACGGCCATAGCGGTTGTAGACCCGCAGGATGGCGTCGAGGTAGCTCAGCAGATCCTGCCACGGCAGGAACTCATTGATGAAGGCACCGACGACCGGTGTACGGCCAAGTCCACCACCCACCAGAACGCGGAAGCCCAGCTCGCCCGCTTCGTTGCGCAATGGCTCGAGGCCGATGTCATGCACTTCGATGGCTGCGCGGTCACTGGTCGAGCCATTGATCGCAATCTTGAACTTGCGCGGCAGGTAAGCGAATTCAGGGTGGAAGGTGGTCCACTGACGGACGATCTCGCACCATGGGCGCGGGTCTACCAGCTCATCTGCGGCCACACCGGCAAACTGGTCGGTGGTGACGTTGCGCAGGCAGTTGCCGCTGGTCTGGATAGCGTGCATCTGCACAGTGGCAAGTTCAGCGAGAATATCGGGAACATCTTCAAGTGCAGGCCAGTTGAACTGTACGTTCTGGCGGGTACTGATGTGCGCGTAGCCTTTATCGTAGTCGCGCGCAATTTTCGCCATCATGCGCGCCTGGCGCGAGGTCAGCTGACCGTAGGGTACGGCGACGCGCAACATTGGCGCGAAGCGCTGAACATAAAGACCGTTTTGCAGGCGCAACGGTCGAAACTCTTCTTCGCTCAGTTCCCCGGCCAGGTAGCGTCGGGTCTGATCCCGGAACTGCTTGACGCGGTCCTCGATGATCTTCTGATCGTAATCGTCGTATACGTACATATAGGTCCTGTTCTCAGGCTTCGTCATGAAGCAGGGCAGTGGCGTCAGTCTGGAAAAAGCCCGCTGCTCGTTGTTTCCTGCTTCATCTGGTCAATTCTGCGCGCACGGCCGCGCACTCCCCGGGGAGCGAAGGCGACGATAGCAGTTTGCAGTTATCGATAAAAGTGATGTTTATATATATGCAAATCACTAAAATCGATAAGCAAAACGGCGCCAGTTCATATCCCTGCTTGCCGTGTGGGCAAGACTCGACTTAACTGAGCGTTGAACGATACCGAACAGGTGTCGGGATACTCCCATTCATGTGCAATCACCCACAAGACCGACAAGAGGCGATGCGATGAGCAAGCACCCGAAAGTAGCCAAACCAGGCAGATCCGTGGATACCTGGGCCATTTTATTCATTGTCATTCTGGCGGTAGGCGCCGCGATGTTCTGGGCCAGCAGCCGGTGAGGGGCTGATAAAGAATCTGCCGGAGTCTCCAGAACCTTGCTGTTGCAGCCGATAACTCGCTTTTGGCGATAAATCCCTGCTGCTTCAAGGTTCGTTGATATGAAGGCGTTATATGTTGGCTGGCTGATGCTGTGCAGCTATCTGTGGGTGGGGACGACACATGCCGCCTCGGTGGTATTTTTGAGTCCCGGCGCAGAAGCCGATGGCTATTGGCAGAGTTACTCCCGCGTCATGCAGACGGCCGCCGACACCACTGGCATGTCGCTGAAAATACTCTACACCGAGCGCGACACCCGCAAGTTGCTCCATCTGGCGCGAGCGACGCTGCAAGGGGACGAGCGCCCGGATTACCTGTTGTTTTCCAATGAGCTGAATATCGCCCCTGAAGTCCTGCGCATGTCCGTGGGCAGCGGGGTGAAGCTGTTTGCCGTCAACAATACGCTGGCCGCGGACCAGATTCGGATTCTCGGTGACCTGCCCTCACGCTATCCGGACTTCATCGGCAGCCTGGTGGGTAACGATGAAGAGGGCGGCTATCTGACGGCAAAGCGGCTTATCCGTCTCGCTGCGCCTGGCGCAGACGGTCAGGTCATCGACATGCTGGCGTTTTCCGGGACTAACACCACGCCCGTTTCCCTGCTGCGTGAAAAAGGCATGCTGCGTGCCCTATCGGAGCATCCAGAGGTGCATCTGCGGCAGATTGCGCTGGGTGGCTGGCGCCGTGATCGGGCGCTCGAGCAGGCTCGCGTGCTGTTCAAGCGCTACCCGCAGACACGCCTGGTATGGGCTGCCAACGAGCAAATGGCGTTCGGTGCGATGGATGCATTGCGCGAGAGCGGCGGCAAGCCAGGGCAGGACGTGCTGTTCAGTGCTATCAACGGCACGTCACTTTCGCTGCGGGCTCAGCTCAATGGCAGTCTGAGCGTGGTGGCTTCAGGGCACTTCACCCTGGGCGGATGGGCCATCATTCTCTTGCACCGCTATGACACTGCCCAACGGCAGGCCCGGCAACAGATCGGCGCTCGCATCATTGATGTGGTTCACATCGTCGAGCCGCAGGATGCGCAACGTTTTCTGGATGCAGCCAAGGACGAACATTACCGGCTCGATATCCAGGCATTCAATGTGGAGGCTTCTGGAGAAGCGTCGCCATTTTCGCTGAAAGGCATGTTGCCGCCTGATCCCCCAGGCGGCAGATAACCGGTCAGGCGTTACTCGTCGTAGCCCAGGTTCGGAGCCAGCCAGCGTTCGGTGACGCTGAGGTCCTGACCCTTGCGAGCGGTGTAGCTTTCGACCTGATCCTTGTCGACCTTGCCCACCGCGAAGTACTGCGCCTGAGGATGGGCGAAATACCAGCCGCTGACCGCTGCAGCCGGGAACATCGCGTAGTGCTCGGTCAGGAACACGCCGCTCTTGCCTGCGGTATGTTCGGCGCTGCCTTCCGGCAGCGGATCGAGCAGGGCGAACAGGGTGCCTTTTTCCGTGTGGTCGGGGCACGCCGGGTAGCCGGGTGCCGGGCGGATGCCCATGTATTGCTCCTTGATCAGCGCCTCGTTGTCCAGCACTTCGTCCTGCGCATAACCCCAGTATTCCTTGCGCACCTGTTGGTGCAGCCATTCGGCGCAGGCTTCGGCAAGACGGTCGGCAAGCGCCTTGACCATGATCGAGTTGTAGTCGTCGCCGTTGCCCTGGTAAGCCTTGGCGACTTCCTCGGCGCCGATGCCGGCAGTGGTGATGAAGCCGCCGATGTAGTCGGTCAGGCCACTGTCCTTGGGTGCAACGAAGTCGGCCAGCGAGAAGTTCGGCTTGCCGTCGGGCTTGATGGTCTGCTGGCGCAGGTGATGCAGCCTGGCCAACGGCTTGCCGTCGTCGCCATAGACTTCCAGATCATCATCATTGACCTGATTGGCCGGCCAGAAGCCGAAGACCGCGCGGGCGCTGATCAACTTCTCGTCGATCAGCTTGCGCAGCATCTGCGTGGCGTCGGCGTACAGCGCAGTGGCCGCTTCACCGACCACTTCGTCGGTGAGGATGCGCGGGTACTTGCCAGCCAGGTCCCAGGAAATGAAGAACGGCGTCCAGTCGATGTACTCGGCCAGCACGTTCAGGTCGATATCCTGCAGCACCCGGGTGCCGGTGAACGTCGGTTGGGCAGGGGTGTAGTTTTCCCAGTCGAACTGCGGCTTTTTAGCCACGGCAGCACCGTAGCTCAGGCGTTCGATGCGCGCGCTGCGTGCCGAGGTGCGTTCACGTACTTCAACGTATTCGAGTCGGGTCTTTTCAATGAAGGCCGGCTTCAGCTCTTTCGACAGCAGCTGGGTCGCGACACCGACTGCTCGGGAAGCATCGGTGACGTAGATCACTGCGTCATTGCTGTATTTGGGCTCGATCTTCACCGCCGTATGCGCCTTGGACGTGGTCGCGCCGCCGATCATCAGCGGCAGGTGGAAGTCCTGGCGCTGCATTTCCCGGGCAACATGCACCATTTCGTCCAGGGACGGCGTGATCAGGCCGGACAGGCCGATGATGTCGCATTTCTCGTCGCGGGCCACTTGCAGGATTTTCTCGGCAGGCACCATCACGCCCAGATCGACGATGTCGTAGCCGTTACAGCCCAGTACCACGCCGACGATGTTCTTGCCGATGTCATGCACATCGCCCTTGACCGTCGCCATCAGGATCTTGCCCTTGGCTTCGGGCTTGTCGCCCTTTTCCAGCTCGATGAACGGAATCAGGTGCGCCACCGCCTGCTTCATCACGCGCGCGGATTTGACCACTTGAGGCAGGAACATCTTGCCTGCGCCAAACAGGTCGCCGACCACGTTCATGCCCGCCATCAGCGGGCCCTCGATCACTTCGATAGGCCGCGCGAACCCAAGACGCGACTCTTCGGTGTCCTGCACGATATGAGTGGTAATGCCCTTGACCAGTGCGTGTTCCAGACGCTGATTGACCGGCCAGCTGCGCCATTCTTCGGTTTCGGCTTCCTTGACGCTGCCATCACCCTTGAACTTGTCGGCAATCGCCAGCAACGCATCGGTGCCCTCCGGGTTGCGGTTGAGCACCACGTCTTCGACACAGTCACGCAGTTCAGCGGGGATCTGGTCGTAGATCTCGAGCTGCCCGGCGTTGACGATGCCCATGCTCAGGCCATTGCGGATCGCATGCAGCAGGAACACCGAGTGGATCGCTTCACGCACCGGGTTGTTGCCGCGGAACGAGAACGACACGTTGGACACACCACCCGAGGTCAGCGCATACGGCAGCTCGTCTCGAATGTAGGCGCAGGCGTTGATGAAGTCCACGGCGTAGTTGTTGTGCTCTTCGATGCCGGTGGCGATGGCGAAGATGTTCGGGTCGAAGATGATGTCTTCCGGCGGGAAGCCCACTTCGTTGACCAGAATGTCGTAGGAGCGCTTGCAGATTTCCTTCTTGCGCGCCTCGGTATCGGCCTGACCCTGTTCGTCGAAGGCCATGACTACCACGGCCGCGCCGTATCGTTTGCACAGCCGCGCGTGATGAATGAACTGCTCGACGCCTTCCTTCATGCTGATGGAGTTGACGATGCCCTTGCCCTGGATGCACTTGAGGCCGGCCTCGATCACTTCCCACTTCGAGGAGTCGATCATGATCGGTACGCGGGAGATGTCTGGCTCGCCTGCGATCAGGTTGAGGAAGGTCACCATGGCCTTCTTCGAGTCGAGCATCCCTTCGTCCATGTTGATATCGATCACCTGAGCGCCGGCTTCGACCTGCTGCAGGGCGACTTCCAGGGCCTCGGTGTAATTGTCTTCACGGATCAGGCGGGCAAAGCGGGCGGAGCCGGTGATGTTGGTACGTTCGCCGACGTTGACGAACAGCGACTGGCGATCGATGGTGAATGGTTCGAGGCCTGACAGGCGGCAGGCCTTGGGTATGTCCGGAATTTCCCGCGGCGCGTAACCCGAAACCGCCTCGGCAATCGCCTTGATGTGCGCCGGGGTGGTACCGCAGCAGCCACCGACGATGTTCAGAAAGCCGCTCTGGGCGAATTCTTCGATGATCTTCGCCGTCTGGCTCGGCAGTTCGTCGTATTCGCCAAATGCATTCGGCAAGCCGGCGTTGGGGTGCGCGGACACATGGGTGTTGGCTTTATTGGCCAGCTCTTGCAGGTAAGGACGCAGTTCGCTGGCACCCAATGCGCAGTTCAGGCCGACCGAGATCGGGTTGGCATGGCTGATCGAGTTCCAGAACGCTTCGGTAGTCTGGCCGGACAGCGTGCGTCCCGAGGCGTCGGTGATGGTCCCGGAGATCATGATCGGCAACTCGAAGCCCACTTCTTCGAATACACCCTGCACGGCAAAGATCGCCGCCTTGGCATTGAGTGTGTCGAAAATGGTCTCGATGAGGATCAGGTCGGCACCGCCTTCGATCAGCCCCTTGGTCGCTTCGGTGTAGTTCTCGACCAGTTCGTCGAAGGTCACATTGCGATAGCCGGGGTTGTTGACGTCGGGGGACAGCGAGCAGGTGCGGCTGGTAGGGCCCAGCACGCCGGCCACGAAGCGCGGCTTGTCCGGGGTTTCCAGTGTCTTGGCGTCTGCGACCTTGCGCGCCAGGCGTGCGCCTTCGACGTTCAGCTCGTAGACGATCGATTCCATGCCGTAATCGGCCTGGGATACCTGGGTGGCGTTGAATGTGTTGGTTTCAAGGATGTCGGCGCCGGCATCCAGATAAGCCTTCTCAATGGCGCCGATCACATCAGGGCGGGTCAGGATCAACAGGTCGTTGTTGCCTTTGACATCGCTGGGCCAGTCGGCGAAACGCTTGCCGCGATAATCCTGTTCCTCGAGCCTGTAGCTCTGGATCATGGTGCCCATGCCGCCATCGAGGATCAGGATCCTCTGTTTCAGAGCAGTGAGAAAGGCTTGATGGCGGGCGCTGCGGTCAGACATGGGGGCTACCTTGAGAAGGTCGATTCTTTAAAGAACGGGATGATAGCAAACCGGAACGGTTTTGGTGGTGTTGCGCCTTTTGCATGAAAATCATTCATGTTGGAGTGGGTGGTGCCCTTGTAGAATTGTGCCATTTTAATATCAGAGCCCATGGCATATGCAGCACCGTTTGTTGGCAAGCGTCGCCTTGCTTTTTATCTGCTGTGCTGTCCAGGCCCAGACTCCTGCACCCCCCGTCACACCGGCATCCCCGGCGATTTCCTATGTAAAGGACATCCAGCCGATCCTCACCGAGAAGTGCGTTGCCTGCCACGCCTGCAATGACGCTCCCTGCCAGCTGAACCTGGGCAGCGGCGAAGGCGTGAGCCGTGGTGCCAGCAAGGTCTCGGTTTATCAGGGCGAACGCAGCGAGGCGGTTGCGCCGACGCGTCTGTTTTATGATGCGCGTGACACCGACGCGTGGCGCGGCAAGGGGTTCTACTCAGTATTGGAAGCGCAGGGCAGCCAGGCGGCATTGATGACGCGCATGCTTGACCTGGGGCGCAGCGCACCCTTGCCAGCCAACAGCAAGATTCCGGATGACATCGCGCTGGGCATCAGTCGCGAAAACGTCTGCCCGCTGCCCGGCGAATTCAATGCTTATGCGGCTGCCCACGCGCAGCAGGGCATGCCGCTGGCGGTCGCCGGCCTGACCGATGCCGAATACCAGACCCTGCAGCGCTGGCTGGCCGCCGGTGCGCCGGTCGAGCAGCAGGCCATTACCCCGAGTGTCACCGAGGCGGCGCAGATCAATGCCTGGGAGGCGCAGCTCAACGAACCTGGGGCGAATCAGGCGCTGGTCGGTCGCTGGCTGTTCGAGCACCTGTTCCTGGCGCACATCTATTTCGAAGGCGGTGAGGCGGGGCACTTCTTCCAGTGGGTGCGCTCGCGAACTCCGAGCGGTAAACCTGTGGACCTGATCGCGACCCGTCGTCCCGACGACGATCCGGGCAGCGACTTCTATTACCGGCTGATCCCCGTGCAAGGAGTGATCGTTCACAAGACCCACATTACCTACGCCATGAG
Organism: Pseudomonas sp. SZ57; assembly: GCF_009495975.1. Classification (NCBI taxonomy): domain Bacteria; kingdom Pseudomonadati; phylum Pseudomonadota; class Gammaproteobacteria; order Pseudomonadales; family Pseudomonadaceae; genus Pseudomonas; species Pseudomonas sp. SZ57. Next base: position 8,882 of record NZ_WIBD01000002.1, read on the forward strand.
CCCGCAGAAGCTGGCGCGGGTCAGGCAGTTGTTCTACGGGTCCGACTGGAAAGTCAGCGCATTGCCGGGTTACGGCCCTGGCCATCGTGCCAATCCGTTTCTGACCTTCGAAGCCATTCCGGCAGCGGCGCGTTATCAATTCATGCTCGACAACGCCGAATATTTCGTCCGCACGTTCATTCGCGGGCCGGTCTGTCGCGGGCAGATCGCCACAGACGTGATTCGCGATCAGTTCTGGGTGCTGTTTCAGGACCCGTCCCATGATCGTTACATCACCGATGCGACGTATCGCGGGGAGGCCACGCCCTTGCTGGCCATGCCGGGGCAGAACGATGACGTGGGCAGCGTGCTGAGCCTGTGGCTGTCCTACCGCGACCGGCGCAATGAGTATGAAGACCTGCGCCGCGACAGTTACGCAAAAATGCCTGCGCCGGGCTGGAGCACCCTGTGGGCAGGTAATGACAATGCCTTGCTGACCGTTTTCCGCCATTTCGACAGTGCGTCGGTCAATAAAGGGCTGATTGGTGACGTGCCGCACTCCATGTGGCTGTTCGATTACCCGTTGCTGGAGCGTACCTATTACCAGCTGGCGGTGAACTTCGACGTCTATGGCAATGTTGCACATCAGGCCCAGACGCGGCTGTATTTCGATTTGATCCGCAACGGCGCCGAGATCAACTTCCTGCGCCTGATGCCTGCCGACCTGCGTGAAGACATGCTCAGTGATCTTTATCAGGAGGGCGGCAAAATCAAGATGTGGCTGGATTACCAGAAGATCGACGACGATACGCCGACGGGCATCAAGCTCGATGAAAAGGCCGCGCAGCGTGACTTTGCGTCCAGGCTGATCGAGCGCTTCGGTACCTTGAATGCCGCGCCTGACCCGATCAACCGCTGCACCGGGGCGTATTGCTCGCGGCCTGGCCTCGACAGCAGCTTTGCCCAGGCAGAACAGGCGCTGAGCCGATTGACGTCGCGTCCTGCGGCGGGTCTGAAGGTCATCGATCAGTTGCCGGAAGCGAGCATGCTGCGGATTGAGGGCAGCAATGGCAAGCGCGTGATCTACAGCATGCTGCGCAACCGCGCGCACAGTAATGTCGCGTTTCTGCTGGGCGAGTCGTACCGCTATATTCCGGGCCTGGACACATTGACTGTCTACCCGGGCGTGCTCAGCAGTTACCCGAATTTCATTTTCAACATTCCAGTCGCACAGGTGCCGGCCTTTGTCGATGCCATGCAGCAGAGCAAGGATCAGGCGAGTTTCGAACAGATCGTCCGGCATTGGGGCATCCGCCGTACTCATCCGCTGTTCTGGAGCTACTTCCACGATCTGAATCGCTACGTTCAGGAAACTGAACCGCGCGAAGCCGGTGTGCTGGACATGAATCGCTACGAGAACCTCTGAAAAACGGGGGCTTCACGCCGCAGGCCCTTGTGTAACATGGCCTGCGGCCATCTTTACTTCCTGAACGAAATGTATCTTGCGCGATCTTTTTTTCAAAAAGGTGGTCCGAAATGGTGCGCGTCATAGGCCGGGTTATTCAGCGGCCCATGATTGAAAGTCAGGAAGTAGAGGTTTTTCGTGATGTTGATTTCAGTTCAGGCCCTACGGGCGTTCGCAGCGTGGGTCGTGGTGTGTCATCACTTCATGCAGATTTTTTTCGATTTCAAGGCCAGCGGCCCGGTAGGGCAGTTCTTTGTGTCAAAGGGCGCGGTCGGCGTCGATATCTTCTTCGTCATCAGCGGTCTGGTGATTTTTTTGTCTACGCAGAACAGCGACATGCCGGCACGGCGCTTTATTCTGCATCGTCTGATTCGCATCGTTCCGGCCTATTGGCTATACACCGCCGCCATGGCGTTGTTGCTGCTGATTGCAGCGCCGATGCTTCCGCACCAAGTCATCGGCTGGCAGAATTTCCTCTTGTCACTGGTGTTCATTCCTTCCGAAAACCCCGGTGGTTATGGTCTCTACCCGACGCTCAACGTTGGCTGGACGCTGAACTACGAGATGTTCTTCTACCTGCTGTTCTCGATGGTGTTCCTCTTTCAACAGCGTCACCGGCCGTTGATCATTGCCGCAGCGCTGTTTGCGGTCAGTGAGGTTCTGGCTCGCGCCGGGCTGATCAGCCGCTTCTACGGCAACGACATCATTTACGAATTCCTGCTGGGTATCGGTATCGGCATCCTCTACCGCCGGGGCTGGATCAAACAAGCGCTATGGCTGCCGCTGGCAGGCATTGCGGTCGGGCTGTATGCAATCAATAACCTGAGCAACGAGCAGCGCCTGCTCAACTGGGGCCTGCCGAGTGCCTTGATCGTGCTGTCCTGTATCTCGCTGGAACCGTATTTCCAAGGCATTCGCCTGCTCAAGGTGCTGGGTGACTGTTCGTATTCGGTGTACCTGCTGCACGTTCTGGTGCTGTACGGCGGCTTGCTGATGGCGCAACGTTTTGGCCTCAGTCCCTATGTGGTCTTCGCCTTCTGCGTGCCGATCATCGCCATCGGTGCCTGGGTCAGTTATGAGTGGATCGAGAAAGGCCTGTACCGCCGGATGAAAGCCTGGCTGGATGCGCGCAGGGCGGTCAGTCAGGCGCAGGCATTAACCTGACAAAAATACTGGGACTTTGTGTGAAGCGGCCGATTGGCGTAAACTGCACGCACGTCTGCGAGGAATTTTCATGACCGCTATCACTATTACCGATGCCGCCCACGATTATCTGGCCGATCTGCTGGAAAAGCAGAATACCCCGGGCATTGGCATCCGCGTATTTATCACCCAGCCCGGCACTCAGTACGCCGAAACCTGCATTGCCTACTGCAAGCCGGGTGAAGAGAAACCGGAAGACAAGGCCATCGGCCTGAAGAGCTTCACGGCCTGGATCGACGGCTTCAGCGAGGCCTTTCTGGACGATGCAGTGGTCGACTACGCCACCGACCGGATGGGCGGCCAGCTGACCATCAAGGCGCCGAACGCCAAAGTGCCGATGGTCAATGCCGACAGCCCGATCAACGAGCGCATCAATTACTACCTGCAAACCGAGATCAATCCGGGCCTCGCCAGCCATGGCGGCCAGGTCACGCTGATCGATGTGGTCGAGGAAGAAGCGAAGAACATCGCCGTGCTGCAGTTCGGTGGCGGTTGCCAGGGCTGTGGTCAGGCTGATGTCACGCTGAAGGAAGGTATCGAGCGCACGTTGCTTGAGCGTATTCCCGAGTTGTCGGGCGTTCGCGATGTTACCGACCATACGCAGAAAGAAAACGCCTATTACTAAGCGTCTCTTTTTTGCAAGGAAGTTGCTGCACGAAAGTTGCTGCACGAAAACGCCCTGACTGTTCAGGGCGTTTTCATGTGCGGCGGTTGACGAGCGTCACTCCAGCTCCACCAGTATCGCGCCTTCATTGACCATCTCGCCCTCGTGGCAGTAGAGCGCGGTAATCACCCCGGCGCTGGCGGCGCGGATGCTGTGTTCCATCTTCATGGCTTCCAGCACCACCAGTTGCGCGCCAGGCTCGACCGCCTGACCCACTTCAACCAGTACCCGTACGATGCTGCCATTCATTGGTGCTGTCAGGCCGCCATGCTGACCCTCACCGGCGTCTACCTGGGCGATGGCGTCCAGGCGGGTGACGGTATGCACCTCGCCTTGCCATTCGAGATACAGCGTATTGTCGCGTCGTATCGCCAGGTGTCGTTGGCGCACACCGTTGTGCTCGACCTGCAGATGCTCACCACTCAGAGTGAATAACGAGGAGCTGCTGTGGCGCAGGCAGGTGTTGCGGGCCTGACCGTTGCAGCTCAGTCGCAGATCCGTCTGCGCAGGCAGCCCGGCGCGAAAGCCGCTGCTGACTGCCCAGGGCGAATACGGATCGGCTTGATCGATGCGTGCCGGTTCGCTCTGGCTGAAGGCCTCGGCGGCGGCCTGCCAGAATGTCTCGTCCGGCTCGTCGGTTTGCGGCAGCAGTTGCGTCTGATGGCGGGGAATGAAGCCGGTATCAAGCTGCGCCGCGGCGAACGCTGGATGCGCGATGATTCGACGCAGGAAGGCCAAGTTGGTCCTGACTCCGCCCACGGCAAATTCATCGAGCATTGCCAGCAGACGCAGACGGGCCTGCTCGCGGTCTTCGCCCCAGGCAATCAGCTTGCCGAGCATCGGGTCGTAGAAGGGCGAGATGCTGTCGCCTTCGGCAACGCCGCTGTCCACCCGCCTGCCGGGGCCGGGCGCAGGCTCTCTGTAGAGCTCCAGGGTGCCGGTGGCCGGGAGAAAGTCGTTGGCCGGGTCTTCGGCGTACAGACGGACTTCGATGGCATGGCCGGTCAGGGGCACCTGCTCCTGGGTGATGGGCAGCGATTCGCCTCTGGCGACACGGATCTGCCATTCCACCAGGTCCAACCCGGTGATGTACTCGGTGACCGGGTGTTCGACCTGCAGACGGGTATTCATTTCCATGAAGAAAAACTCGCCGCGTGCGTCCAGCAGGAACTCCACCGTACCCGCGCCCACGTAGCCGATGGCCTGTGCGGCTTTCACCGCGGCTTCGCCCATGGCTTTACGCAATGAAGCCGTCAGGCCGGGCGCCGGTGCTTCCTCGACGACCTTCTGGTGTCGGCGCTGGATTGAGCAGTCGCGCTCATTGAGGTACAGGCAGTGGCCATGCCGGTCGGCAAACACCTGGATTTCGACGTGGCGCGGGGTGAGCACGTATTTCTCTACCAGCATCCTCGCGTCACCGAACGAGGACAGCGCCTCGCGTTGCGCCGAAGCCAGCGCTTCGGCCAGTTCGCCCGTGTGCTCGACCACTTTCATGCCTTTGCCGCCGCCGCCAGCGGTGGCTTTCAACAGCACCGGGTAGCCGATACGCTCGGCTGCGGCGCGGAACGTCTCGATGTCCTGTGCTTCACCGTGATAGCCAGGCACCAAGGGCACGCCTGCCTGCTCCATCAAGGCCTTGGCGGCGGATTTGCTGCCCATGGCATCGATGGCCGAAGCGGGTGGACCGAGGAAAATCAGCCCGGCGTTTTCGATGGCACGCGCAAAATCGGCATTTTCAGACAGAAATCCGTAGCCGGGATGGATCGCGTGCGCGCCGCTCGCCCTGGCGGCTTCGATAAGCCTGTCGATCGCCAGATAACTGTCTGCGGCCTTGCTGCCGCCAAGGTCCACGCAGAGATCGGCCTCGCGGCTATGGCGTGCGTCACGGTCGATGGCGCTGTGCACGGCGACCGTGGTAAGGCCCATGTTTTTCGCCGTGCGCATGATGCGGCAGGCAATCTCGCCGCGGTTGGCAATCAACAGCTTGGTTAGCTCGGGCGTGCTCATGATTGCGAGTCCTTCTGCGGTTCGTGCCGGGCTGTCGAGGCTGTTGTAACGGGATCGCCAGGCGGCTGATCCTTGACGGGCTGCCAGCCGGGCGTGCGTTTCTGCAGAAAGGCGCGCAGGCCTTCCTGCCCTTCGGCACTGGTACGGATGCGCGCGATGGCGCTTTCGCAGTAGCGGCGTAGCGAAGGGGTCAGCTCACCGCTGCCGACTTCGCGCAGCAGCTCCTTGCTGACGCGCATGGCTTGCGGGCTGTTGAGCAGCAGGTTGTCGACCCAGTGCTGCATTTGGTCTTGTAGCTCTGCAGCCGGGTAGCACTCGGCCACCAGACCGATCTGCTGCGCCCGCTGGCCGTCGAAGCGCTCGGCCGTCAGGGTGTAGCGTCTCGCGGCGCGTTCGCCGATGGCCTGTACCACGAATGGGCTGATGACCGCTGGCGCCAGGCCGATGCGCACTTCGGACAGGCAGAACTGCGCATCCGCCGCTGCAATGGCCATGTCACAGCAACTGATCAGACCCAGCGCGCCGCCGAATGCTGCGCCCTGGACCACGGCGAGCGTCGGGATTTTCAGCTTGGCGAGGTTGTACATCAGCTCCGCCAGTTCGCGTGCGTCGTCCAGATTGGTGTTGTAATCCAGGTCTGCTGCCTGCTGCATCCACGCAAGGTCGGCGCCGGCACTGAAATGCCGGCCACGGCCGCGCAACAGCAGAAAGCGCAGGCTGGCATCGCCTTGTACCTGGTCGAGCGCGAGGATCAGCTCGCGAATCATCTGCGCGTTGAAGGCGTTGTTCTTGTCCGGTCGATTCAGCCACAGCGTGGCAAAGCCACGCGGGTCGTTGATCAGCTCTATGGTTGCGAATGAGGTCGAAGTCATGGTCATTTCCCGGCTCACATTCGGAACAGGCCGAAGGTGGTAGGTTCTATGGGCGCGTTGAGCGAGGCGGAGAGGGCAAGTGCGAGAATGTCGCGGGTTTGTGCCGGGTCGATGACCCCGTCGTCCCACAGGCGCGCGCTGGAGTAGTAAGGATGGCCCTGATGCTCATACTGATCGAGAATCGGCTGTTTCAGCTCGGCCTGCTGCTCGGCGCTGAACGCCTGACCAGCACGTTCGGCCTGCTCGCATTTGACCTGCACCAACACGCCGGCCGCCTGTTCGCCGCCCATCACGCCGATCCGCGCGTTGGGCCACATCCATAGAAAGCGCGGATCGTAAGCGCGGCCACACATGCCGTAATTCCCCGCGCCAAAACTGCCGCCGATGATCACCGTGAATTTCGGCACCCTGGCGCAGGCCACGGCGGTCACCAGCTTGGCACCATGCTTGGCGATGCCGCCGGCTTCATACTTCTGCCCGACCATGAAGCCGGTGATGTTCTGCAGGAACAGCAGGGGGATGCCTCTCTGGCAGGCCAGCTCGATGAAGTGCGCGCCTTTCTGTGCCGCCTCTGCGAACAGGATGCCATTGTTGGCGAGGATCGCGATCGGGTAGCCATGCAGACGCGCGAAGCCACAGACCAGCGTGGTGCCGAACAGGGCCTTGAATTCGTCGAGCACCGAGCCATCCACCAGTCGCGCGATGATTTCCCTCGCGTCGAATGGCTGTTTCGTGTCGGCGGGGATGATGCCGTACAGGTCATCGCCGGGGTACAGCGGTGCAATGGGCGCGACGGTGTTCAGTTGACCCTGCTTGCGCCAGTTCAGATTGGCGATGCTGCGGCGCGCCAGTGCGAGCGCGTGATCGTCGTTGTCGGCATAATGGTCGGCCACGCCGGACGTGCGGCAGTGCACATCGGCACCGCCCAGTTCTTCGGCGCTGACCACTTCGCCGGTTGCCGCTTTGACCAGCGGCGGGCCGGCCAGGAAGATCGTGGCCTGCTGGCGGACCATGATCGCCTCGTCGGCCATGGCGGGTACGTACGCGCCACCTGCGGTACAGGAGCCCATGACCACCGCGATCTGGGCAATTCCTTGCGCGCTCATGTTGGCCTGGTTGAAGAAGATCCGCCCGAAATGTTCGCGGTCCGGAAACACTTCATCCTGACGCGGCAGGTTGGCGCCGCCGGAATCCACCAGATAAATGCACGGCAGACGGTTTTGCTGGGCGATCGTCTGGGCGCGCAAATGCTTCTTTACCGTCAGCGGGTAATAGGAGCCGCCTTTGACCGTGGCGTCGTTGGCGATGATCATGCATTCGACGCCCTCGACCCGGCCGATTCCGGCGATCACGCCAGCGGCCGGGACCTCTTCGCCGTACACCTCATGCGCAGCCAGTTGGCCGATTTCCAGAAACGGTGAACCGGTGTCCAGCAAACGGTTGATACGCTCGCGCGGCAGCAACTTGCCGCGTGAGGTGTGGCGCTCCTGGGCTTTGAGGCCGCCCCCTTGCTGGACGTTGCTCAACAGCGAACGCAGCGCTTCGACCTGCTTGAGCAGGGCGTCGCGATTGAGGGTGAATTCAGGCGAACGGGTGTTGATTCGGGTTTGCAGGATGGTCATGGTGGCTCCGCAATCAACGGGTTTCGTTGAACAGTTCGCGACCGATGAGCATGCGCCGGATTTCACTGGTGCCTGCGCCGATCTCGTAGAGTTTGGCGTCGCGCAACAGTCGGCCCGCCGGGAACTCGTTGATGTAGCCATTGCCCCCCAGAATCTGGATGGCCTCCAGCGCCATCTGCGTGGCCCGCTCGGCGCTGTACAGGATCACCCCTGCAGCATCCTTGCGAGTGGTCTCGCCGCGGTCACAGGCCTGGGCGACCGCGTACAGGTAGGCCCGGCTGGCATTGAGCTGGGTATACATGTCTGCGACCTTGCCCTGAATCAGCTGAAACTCGCCGATGCTCTGGCCGAACTGCTTGCGGTCGTGAATGTAGGGCACCACCACGTCCATGCACGCCTGCATGATCCCGGTCGGTCCGCCGGAGAGCACGACGCGCTCGTAATCGAGACCGCTCATCAGCACCCTGACCCCGCCATCAAGCACGCCCAGCAGGTTCTCCTCGGGCACCTCGACATCATCGAAAAACAGTTCGCAGGTGTTGGAGCCGCGCATGCCCAGCTTGTCGAACTTGCTGCCGCGCGAGAAGCCTTTCCAGTCGCGTTCGACGATAAACGCACTGATGCCGTGGGCTGCCTTTTCCAGGTCGGTCTTGGCGTAGATCACGTAGGTATTGGCATCCGGCCCGTTGGTGATCCAGGTCTTGCTGCCGTTGAGCACATAATGATCACCGCACTTGTCGGCGCGCAGTTTCATCGACACCACGTCCGAGCCTGCATTGGGTTCGCTCATGGCCAGCGCGCCAACGTGTTCGCCGCTGATCAGCCTGGGCAGGTAACGGGCCTTTTGCTCCGGGCTGCCATTGCGATTGATCTGGTTAACGCACAGGTTGGAATGGGCACCATAGGACAGCGCCACCGATGCCGAGCCACGGCTGATTTCTTCCATCGCCACGACGTGCGCCAGATAACCCAGGCCCGCGCCACCGTATTCTTCGCTGACAGTGATCCCCAGTACGCCCATTTCGCCGAGCTTGCGCCACATGTCGGCGGGGAACAGGTTGTCCTTGTCGATCTGCGCGGCGCGTGGGGCAAGCTCTGCGGCGACGAAGGATTGCAGCTGATCGCGCAGCATGTCGATGGTTTCGCCCAGGGCGAAGTTCAGGCTGGGGTAACTCATGGGGTATTCCTTTTTTGTTCTTGAGTGGCGCTTTGTTCTTGGATGGCGCGTCTTTCTGGAAGCGGCTATAGCGTCTATCAGCTATGACCTTTACGTTAACGTAAACCTGTAGGGTTTTGCTGTCAACGCCGATGCCTATGCGGAAGAAGAGTGATCAACCTGTATTTTTCAGTCATGAGAGGAGAGGGCGGAATGCCGGAAAGCACGAAGGGGAGCCTGGGCTCCCCTTCAAGGTATGTTGTTATGCTCTTTTTTGTTGTTCGGGAGGCCTGTTGTTGTTTTTGGCGACCTGACCCTTCACATCTTTTTTGAGCGATCCACATGCGGGATCAAGAGCAAACGTATTTTTTTGAGCGCTGATGACACTTTCATCGTAGTGATCCAACCAGTTCGGCAGCTGCCTCAGGGCAGTTTTATTGTTCTCTGTCTGGCTGCGAACGACTTGCGAGGCAAGTGGTTCAGAAAAGCTATCCACTTCAAAAAAATCTGTTAGCTACGCCTCTGTCCGTGTTGTTCTTGTTATGTCAGAGCCGGTACGTATTGTTTTTATTAGGTTGCTGCGTGTTTTTATTTTTGTTGTACAAGGGATATAGCAGGACCCGTGCCAGGTTTTCAAAACCCCTGTAATACCGGGGGATGACCTTGTTTTTCCGGCATCGGGCCGTTTGATTCTGCGGCCGAGTGTTTCCGTGTTACCCGTTTGTCTCTGCTCGACGCGGGGCACAGTAACACTCTGTGGCAAGTTGTCGCACCCTGTTACCGACAGGTGACAGGCTACGCAGACAGTCTGGCCTTGGCCACGCGAGAGCCATTGCTGCGTTGCAGCACGTCGCAGATGCGCTGGCCCGCCGCGATGACCTGGTCCAGATCAACCCCGGTTTCGATACCCAGCCCCTGCAACATGTACAGCACGTCTTCAGTGGCAACATTACCGCTGGCGCCCTTGGCGTAAGGGCAGCCACCGAGGCCGGCCACGGAGCTGTCGAACACCTGGATGCCTTCCTCCAGGCTTGCATAGATGTTTACCAGCGCCTGGCCATAGGTGTCGTGGAAGTGGCCGGCCAGCTTGCCGCGCGGTATCTGCGCAGCCACGGCGTTGATCAATGCCCGTGTGACGCCCGGCGTACCGGTTCCGATGGTGTCACCCAAGGAAATTTCATAGCAGCCCATCGCGTGCAGTTGGTTGGCGACCGTCGCGACCTGTTCGGGCGAAACGCTGCCCTCGTAAGGGCAGCCCAACACGCACGACACATACCCTCGAACCCGCACGCCATGCATGCGTGCTGCTTCCATGACAGGCGCGAAGCGTTCCAGGCTTTCGCTGATCGAGCAGTTGAGGTTGCGCTGCGAGAACCCTTCGGTCGCCGCTGCGAACACCGCGACTTCTCTGACCCCGGCAGCCAATGCGTCTTCGAAGCCGCGCAGGTTCGGCGCCAGAGCCGAATAGATAACGCCTTCTCGGCGCTGGATCCGTTCGAACACCTGCGCGGAGCCCGCCATCTGCGGCACCCATTTGGCCGAGACAAAGCTGCCGACCTCGATGTGGCCCAGCCCGGCTGCCGTCAGGTCATCCACCAGGCGTACCTTGGCATCGACACTGATGGGTTGTGCTTCATTCTGCAGGCCGTCACGCGGGCCGACTTCAACGAGATTCACCTTTTGCGGGAGGGACATGGCGGCGCCTTTGTGGTGAGTGCGAATGGGTCAGAGTGGGGCAGCAGCGGTCTTATCGAGTGCGGCTCGGCAGCGCTCTTCGGCGGTGTCCAGTTCCAGTTGCATCTGCTGGATGTCCAGCAACTGCTGCTCCAGCTGATCACGGCGTTCGGCGATCTTGCCCAGCATGGTCTGCAACTGCTTCTGATTGCCGCCGGCAGGGTCATACAACGAGATCAGTTCCTTGCACTCGGCCAGGGAAAAACCGATGCGTTTGCCTCGCAGGATCAGTTTCAGGGTGACCTTGTCACGCGCCGTATAGATACGTTCCAGGCCCTTGCGTTCAGGGCTGAGCATGCCTTGCTCTTCGTAAAAGCGTATGGCGCGGGTGGTGATATCCAGCTCGCGGGCGAGCTCGGAAATGCTGTAGGTATGACTGCTCATGGCGTGGCTCGGCGAGGGTTGCAGCCGCAAAGCTAAGGGCTGCTTTACGTTTACGTCAAGCAGCAGTGGCAGTGCCAGAGCTTGAGCGGTCGCCAACCTTTGCTTCGAAACAACATTAAGTTAATAAATTAAATTATTAATAATCAATGAGTTGAGTTAAATATTTAATGCACTTTCGAGGTTTTGTTCCTGCGCCACAACCCGCTGAAAGTTCGATGATCTGTTCACGCATCCAGCGGTTGGCCGGGTCCTGGTCGGTGCTTTCATGCCAGTACAGGTGGGTCTCGACCGACGGAACGTCGCTGACTGGCAGGTAGACATAGTGCAAGTCGTTACGACGGGCGAAGCGTTCGGGCACGGTCATGACCATGTCGGTCTGCTGCAGCACCTGGGTTGCCATCATGTAGTGTTGCGAGCGCAACGCGATCCTGCGCTGGATGCCCATCTTGCCCAGCGCCAGATCCACATGGCCCAACCCGCTGCGGCGGCTGGAGATATGGATATGTGACTGGCTCAGGTAATCGTCGAGGGTCAGCGTGGCCTTGTTCGCCAATGGATGCCCCTTGCGCATGCCACACACATAGCGGTCCTCCATCAGCTTCACGTGGCGCACCTGCGGGTCAGTGTTGAGCGGTGCGTCCACAGCGAAGTCGAGGCGTCCTGCGGCCAGTTCCTTGGTGGTTTCCCTACGCTTGGACAGAAAGCTTTCGATGGTCACTGCAGGGGCAAGGCGCCGCAGTCGCTGAAACAGCGCCGGCAGGATCACCGCTTCGGTCAGGTCGGTCATGCTGATGCGGTAATTCTTGTTGGCCTGCAGCGGGTTGAAGATGCGACTTTCCTGCACCGATACCCTGAGCAACGAAAGCGCGTTGCGCACCGGGCCGATGATGTTCTGCGCCATCGGTGTCGGCACCATGCCCTGTGCCGTGCGCACGAACAGCGGGTCGTTGAAGGTCTCGCGCAGCCGCGCCAGTGCGTTGGAGACCGCAGGCTGGGTAATGCCGACAATCTGTCCGGCGCGGGTCAGGTTGGCTTCGGTGTAGATGGCGTCGAAGACAATGAAAAGGTTGAGATCGACCTTGTTCAGGTTCATTGATGGGGCGCCTCGTGCCGTTATTGTGATTGATTGTTTAGAGGGTGGTGATGCCGCAAGGGTGGGCGGATCATATATCGGTTATGAATGTTTATACACGCTGGGAATAGATTAGATAAATGTGCAGCGTTTCTCTAGCATCGTGTTCATGACTTCGACAACCTGATCGACACGGTGGCGACCCCATGGATTTTGCGTATTCCCCGAAGGTGCAGGCCCTGCGTGAACGCGTCACAGCGTTCATGGATGCCTACGTTTATCCGGCCGAACCGGTTTTCGAGCGGCAAGTGGCTGAAGGGGATCGCTGGCAGCCCACGGCAATCGTGGAAGAGCTCAAGGCCCGGGCCAAGTCGGAAGGATTGTGGAATCTGTTCCTGCCCGACTCCGGACTGGGCGCCGGCCTGAGCAATCTGGAATACGCGCCGCTGGCGGAAATCATGGGCCGCTCACTGCTCGGTCCGGAGCCCTTCAATTGCTCGGCGCCGGACACCGGCAACATGGAGGTACTGGTCCGCTATGCCAGCGAGGAACAGAAAGCCCGCTGGCTCGAACCGCTGCTGCGCGGTGAGATTCGCTCTGCCTTTGCCATGACCGAGCCCGACGTGGCCTCATCGGACGCCACCAATATGGCTGCGCGCGCTGAGCGTGACGGTGACCAGTGGGTCATCAACGGTCGCAAGTGGTGGACCTCCGGTGCCTGCGACCCGCGCTGCAAAATCCTGATATTCATGGGCCTGAGCAATCCTGAGGGGCCGCGCCATCAGCAGCACTCGATGATTCTGGTGCCGGTTGATACGCCCGGCGTGAAGATCGTGCGGCCACTGCCGGTGTTCGGCTATGACGATGCGCCCCATGGTCATGCCGAAGTGCTGTTCGAAAACGTCAGGGTCCCGTTCGAGAACGTGCTGCTCGGTGAGGGGCGGGGGTTTGAAATCGCACAGGGAAGGCTCGGGCCGGGACGCATTCACCACTGCATGCGCTCGATCGGCATGGCGGAGCGGGCGCTGGAGCTGATGTGCAGGCGTTCCATTGACCGCGTCGCGTTCGGCAAGCCGTTGGCCAGGCTGGGCGGCAATATCGACCTGATTGCCGACTCGCGCATGGAAATCGACATGGCACGCCTGCTGACCCTGAAAGCGGCCTACATGATGGATACCGTGGGCAACAAGGTCGCCAGAAGCGAAATCGCGCAGATCAAGGTGGTGGCGCCCAATGTGGCGCTGAAGGTCATCGATCGGGCGATCCAGATGCACGGCGCCGCCGGGATTTCCAGTGATTTCCCGCTGGCCTACATGTACGCGATGCAGCGTACGTTGCGTCTGGCTGACGGCCCGGATGAAGTGCATCGCGCTGCCGTCGGCAAGTATGAGTTGGGCAAATATATACCGGCAGATCTGGCGCGCAGCCAACTCTAGCTTTCAGCGAATTACTGCACCCAGACTTCAACTCGACGGTTCTTGATCCGGCCGTCGTCGATATCATTGGTGGCCACCGGCATTTCGTCACCCAGGCCGACGATGTCGCGGAACGTCACGCCGCTTTTCAGCAGTTCCCGGCGCACCGCCATGGCACGCAGCCTGGAGAGCAGAGCGGCACGCTCCGGGTCGCTCTTGGCGTCGCCGAAGCCGACCAGCGTCACATGCCGATCCAGTTTGTCGCTGGACTTCAGGTAATCCGCAACCCGCTTGAGATCCTGCTGCGCTTTGTTGTCGAGGCGCGCGCTGCCCTGGGCAAAGCGGAAGTTGACTGACAGGCGTTCGGCCTTGCGTGCCAGCGCCTGGTAATCGGCGGGCATTTGCGCGGTAGGCTGCACCTTGAGCACCTGCACGGTCTGCGCGACAAAACCGCTTTGCGCGACGATGGCTTGGCCCTCGGCACTCTGCGCAAACCGGACCAGCGCCTGCGCCCAGCGCTGATGGGCCGAGGTGGGCACATAAAAGTACAGTCGTCGCGACAGCGGATAGTCTTCGGTGGCAATCAGGCTGACGGTTGGCAGCATGGGCCTGGAATCGCCGTCGGCGATGGCCACCGCCTTGGCGCGGCGTATGGAAGGCAGGCCAGTGAAGCCGATGCCATTGATGTCCTTGCTGACTTCGTCGGAGAGCTGTTCGCTGGATTCGAATCGCGCAGCGCTGCCCAGCAGGCTCTTGCCGTATTTGGTCATTACCAGGTCCTTGAACGTCTCGTAGGTGCCGGACTTTTCATCGCGAACATAGAGATGGATGGCGCCTGGGTTGCCACCGATCTCACTCCAGTTTCTGACTTCGCCACTGAAAATGCGTGCCAGTTGAAGGGTATCCAGCTGTCTCAGTGGATTGCCGGGATGCACGATCACCGCAACGCCGTCGATGGCAATGGTTTGCTCGCTGGCCGCGCTTTTCAGGTCCCCCAGACTGGTCAGGTCTTTGGCCTCCTGATCCTTGATCGGTCGAGAGGAGGCCGCGATATCTGCGTTACCTGCTTTCAGCGCGGTAAAACCGGTGCCTGAACCATGCGCAGCGATTTCGACACTGACAGGTTGTCCGGTGGCCGTGGTCCCCACGACGCGCTGTTCATTAAGAGTGTTGCCGGGAAGGGTCTGTACCGACTGCAGACCTTGCTGGCGCATCAATCCTTCGACCAGCGCAGGCCCCAGTTGTGCATTGATGGTGTTGGAGCCTTGAATGCGCAAGGCCGGTGTATCGCCAGCAGGCAACGGCAGTGCGGCTTGCGCGAAAGCGGGCAGGGTGGCGCTCGACAGGATGAGCGCCGTAAGCAAAGCGCGCAGCATCGGCGTCACCATGAATCACGGGAGGGTGCCGGGAGAATAAGTCAGAGAGATTGCCGGAATATGACAATTTCAGGGACTGTGCGTGTTTCAGCGCGACCCATCCTTGTTAAAGAAGGATCGCGCAAGAGGGGCCAGTAGGGGGCAATCAGCTCAGTTCCAGCCAGATCGGCGCGTGGTCGGACGGCTTTTCCATTGCGCGCAAATCGTAATCCACACCCGCTTCCTTGATGCGTGGCTGCAAACCGCTAGAGGTCATGATCAGATCGATGCGCAGGCCGCGTTTGGGCTCGTCTTCAAAGCCACGGCTGCGATAGTCGAACCAGCTGAAGCGGTCGACGACTTCCGGATGCAGGTGTCGAAAGCTGTCCACCAGGCCCCAGTTTTTCAGGCGCTCCATCCACTCCCGCTCTTCGGGCAGAAAGCTGCACTTGCCGGTTTTCAGCCAGCGTTTGGCGTTGTCGGCGCCAATGCCGATATCGCAGTCCTGCGGAGAAATATTCACGTCGCCCATGACGATCAGCGGCTGATCGTTGCGGAATTGCCCCTCGAGCAGCGTTTGCAGGTTTTCGTAAAAGCGCTGTTTGGCGGGGAATTTGGTCGGGTGATCGCGGCTTTCGCCCTGTGGAAAGTAGCCATTCATGATGGTGACCGGCTGGCCATTGCTGTCGGCGTAAGTACCCCAGATGAAACGCTTCTGGGATTCCTCGTCGTCCCCCTCGAAGCCCTTGTGCAGGGCCAGCGGCGCATTGCGCGACAGCAGCGCGACACCGTAATGGCCTTTCTGGCCGTGGAAGTGAACGTGATAGCCCAGCGCTTCGACTTCCGCCTGGGGGAATTGCTCGTCCGAAACCTTGGTTTCCTGAAGACCGATCACGTCAGGCTGATGTTTGTCGATCAGCGCCGCCAGCTGATGCGGTCGAGCGCGCAGACCATTGATGTTGAACGAGACGATTTTCATAAAACAGCGGTCCTGAGCAAAAACAAACAGCGATGCTAGCCGACCTGTGGTTTCAGGACCAGTGCCGAGTCGCAAGCGCAGGCCATGGTGTGTCTGGATAATTCATTGGAACTGTTATCAATGGCCATCACTCGAAAGCCTGCTTGCCAAAACCGCTGCGCCAGACGCAGTTCCGTTAACACGAGGCCCTTTATGTCCCTACCTGCTGCCATCACGGGTGAAATTCGCCAACTCGACAGTGGTTATTCCCGTGAAACCCGCTCCTTGCTGTTCAGGGCCTACCGGCACGATCCGACATTTGCCTATCTGTTCAACGCCGAGCGCGAGGGCTATGAGCAACGCGTGTTGGCGACCATTCGCCAACTGGTCAAACAACACTTTTTGCAAAACCAGCCTGCGCTGGGTCTCTTTCTCCAGGACCGTTTGGTCGGTGTAGCGCTGATCGCGCCGCCGCAGCGTCGTCTGGGTGTCACCGAAAGCTGGGCGTGGCGCTTGCGCATGGTGATGGACACAGGTCTGGGTTGCACCCAGCGCTATCTGGCGTATTACAACGCGGTACTTGCCTGCGTACCGTCGGAAACCGTGCATGTGCTGCCGTTGATCGGCCTCGATCCGGAGTTTCAGGGGCAGAAGCTCGGTCAGGACCTGAGCGAGCAACTGCTGGCGGCGCTGCACGACTGGTGCGCAGTGGATGAACACTCTCAGGGCATCGTGGTCGATACCGGCAATCCGCGCTATCTGGAGTTCTATAAGCGACAGGGCTATGAAGAGATCGGTGAAATTGCTGTAGGCCCCGTCCGAGAGCACGTGTTTTTTCATCCCAACCCTCAGGTATCACTGCCGGTCCCTGACGTAATGGCCTGAATATCCGACAATTCGTGGGCTT
The DNA here is from genome assembly GCF_009495975.1 of Pseudomonas sp. SZ57. Classification (NCBI taxonomy): domain Bacteria; kingdom Pseudomonadati; phylum Pseudomonadota; class Gammaproteobacteria; order Pseudomonadales; family Pseudomonadaceae; genus Pseudomonas; species Pseudomonas sp. SZ57. The sequence continues at coordinate 25,675 of NZ_WIBD01000002.1, forward strand.
CCAGTGCAGCCTGTCGATCGTGGTAGCATCTACGCCCATGAAGCTTTTCAGACTATTCAGCAGCGTGTTCCTGATGACCATGAGTGCGGCCGCGCTTGCCCAGGCCCGCCTCGATGTCAGGATCAAGCCTGCCAATCCGCAACTCAAGGCCAACGTCGAAGGGTATGTCGGTGATCTCGGCGAGCGTGACGCCCAAGCATTGCGCAACTTCAGCCTGGGCGCCGAGCAGCAGGCGGAAAAAGCCGCTCAGGCGCTGGGTTATTACCAGGCGCAGATCGACAGTGAGATCAAGGATGGAGAGCAGCCCAGCCTGGTGATCAACATCCAGCCGGGCGAACCCATTCACTTGCGCAACGTGGTGATCCGGGTCGAAGGGCCGGCGGCAGCGATGAAGGCTTTTCGTGTGCCGAGCAGCGACGCGCTGAAAAGCGGCGCGGTGTTGAATCATGGCAATTATGAAGACGCCAAGCGCCTGATCCAGAATCAGGCCTCGCGCTACGGATTTTTCAGTGGACACTTCACCAGCCAGCGTCTGGCCATCGATCCGCGGGCCGGTGTGGCCGATATCGAACTGGTTTATGAAAGCGGACCGCGCTACACGCTCGGCAAGGTCATGTTCAGTGGCGACGCGCCATTTGATGACGATCTGCTCAAACGCATGGTGCCGTTCAAGGAAAATACGCCTTACGACTCCCAACTGATTGCCGAACTGACCCAGGCCATGCAGGGCAGCGGTTATTTCGAGGGCGTACGGGTCGATGCTGCGCCCACCGCAGCGGAAAATCAGGTCATCCCGGTGACCGTCCAGCTCGAAACCCGTAAACCTCGCACCATGGGGCTGGGCCTTGGCTATTCGACCGACGTCGGCCCGCGTGGCAAAGCCAACTGGACCCGGCACTGGGCCAACCCGCAGGGCCACAGTTATGGCTTCGAATCCGAGATCTCCGCGCCACGGCAGAATATCGGCCTGTGGTACGACGTGCCCCTCGATCCGCCGCTGACCGACAAATTGCGCTACGCCGGCGGTTATCAGTACGAAGAGATCGCCGGAACCGACAGTCTCAGCAAGTTGCTGACTGCCGGGCCTGAATGGCACAGCAAGCTGCCCAGTGGTTGGGAGCGGGTCATATCCCTGAAATGGCAGCGTGAAGAATACCGCCTGGGCGATGACGCCGGCCTCAGCACGTTGCTGATGCCCGGTATCAGTTACTCGTACCTGCGCAGTGACAACCGTATCGACCCGCACCAGGGTTACCGCCTGCAATTCGACACGCAGGTGGCCAAGGAGGGCATGTTGTCTGACGCCAACCTGGTGCATGCCAATGTGCTGCTCAAAGGGCTGACCACGGTCGCGCAAAATCACCGCTTTCTCGGTCGTGTGCAGTTTGGCGGCAACCTCACCGACGGTTACACCTCGATACCGCCATCGCTGCGCTTTTTTGCCGGCGGAGATCAGAGCGTACGCGGCTATGACTATCAGAAGCTGTCACCGACCAACTCCGACGGCGACCGCATCGGTGGGCGATACATGTTTGCTGGTAGCGTCGAATACCAATATTCCATTGCTGACAAATGGCGCCTGGCGACCTTTATCGATCAGGGCAACTCGTTCAACAGCCTGGACAAGCCAGACCTGAAAACCGGGGTTGGTTTCGGCGTGCGCTGGGTATCTCCAGTGGGCCCTCTGCGTCTCGATCTGGCCCACGCGCTGGACGATGATGGTGGAATCCGTCTGCACTTTTCGATGGGGCCGGAGCTTTGAACAAGGCGAACATCACCCGCGGCGCCAAGATCGTCGGGCTGGGACTTGTTGCATTACTGCTGCTGGTGGTCATCAGTGTCGCGCTGCTGCTGGGCACCCACGCGGGCAGTCAGTGGGCCTTGGCTCGGGTGCCCGGTGTACAGCTGGAAAACTTTCAGGGACGACTGGGCGGCCAGTGGAGCGCTGAGCGCCTCGTGTGGCAGCAGGGCGCAGACCGCGTCGAGGTTCAATCCGTCGATTTCGCCTGGACGCCTGCCTGCCTGTTGAAGATGACGCTGTGCATCGACCGTCTGCATGCGCAGCAGGTGCTGATGCACTTCCCGCCGAGCGAGACGCCCGCCAGCAACGGCCCGATCCAGTTACCGACGCTCAGGTTACCGCTGGCGCTGCAGCTGGGTGATATACAGCTGGGTGGTCTGCAACTGGATGGAGTCGAACAGTTGCGCGATCTCAAGCTGTCAGCGCACTGGACCGCCGAAGGCTTGAAGATCGACAGTGCGCACCTGCAACGTGATGCGCTGGTGCTGGACCTCAATGGCCTGCTGAAACCCGAGGGCGACTGGCCACTCAGCGTGCAAGGTCAACTGCAACTTCCACCACAGGATGGTCAGCCCTGGGCGCTGGCGCTGGTTATCCAGGGCGATCTGCTGAAGACGCTGCAGCTCAAGGCGGACAGCAGCGGTTATCTGCCGGGTTTGCTGACCGGCGAGTTGCAACCCCTGGCCGAACACCTTCCGGCACGCATCAAGCTGACTGCCGAGCACTTCAAGCCCAGCGCTGCATTGCCTGATACCCTGCAACTCGACCAGTTGCTGCTGACCGCCGAGGGCAATCTTGACTCGGGCTACCTGATAGACGGCAGCGCCAGCCTTCCCGCAGAGAATGGCGCTGTTGCGTTGGCATTGAAAGGGCGTGTGGATGCCAACGGCGCAACCATCGCCGGACTCGATCTGGCCGCCGATGATCAGCAGCGTCTGGCCATCAACGGCAAGATGAACTGGCAGAGCGGTCTTTCTGCGGAGGCGAGCATTGACTGGCTGGATTTCCCCTGGCAGCGCCTGTATCCACTGGCGTCAGAGCCTCAGGTGGCATTGCATGCCTTCAAGGGTGATATTTCCTATACCGATGGCAATTACCTCGGCAATTTCAACGCCAGCCTTAAAGGGCCTGCCGGTGCGTTCACCCTGGTCAGCCCGTTCAGCGGCAATCTGCAAGAGATCCATCTGCCGCAACTGGAACTGGTCGCCGGGCAGGGCAAGGCCAGCGGTTTCCTGAACCTGCAATTCGCTGACGGCATCGGCTGGGATACGGCTCTGGACCTGAGTGCGCTGGACCCTTCATTCTGGGTTGCCGAACTGCCCGGCACACTGGCAGGCCCATTGCGCAGCAAAGGTCAGATGCGCAATGAGAAGCTTGACCTCAGCGCCGACCTCGATTTGAAAGGGCGTCTGCGTGGTCAGCCGGCGCTGCTGCAAGCCAAGGCTGACGGCCGTGATCAGCAATGGAATGTCAGCAGCCTGAGCATCCGCCTCGGCGACAACCGTATTCAAGGTACGGGTAGTCTGCAAGAGCGTCTCAAAGGGCAACTGGACCTGGATCTGCCACGTCTGGCCCAGCTTTGGCCACGCTTGCAGGGGCAAGTCAAAGGCCGGCTGGACCTGGCCGGAACGTTGCAGGCACCCCAGGGGCAACTGGCCTTGCAGGGCAGCCAGCTCGCCTTGCAGGACAATCGTCTGCAAACCCTCACGCTCAACGCCAGACTTGATCAGGCGCAGCGCGCGATCATCAACCTGAAAGGTGCCGGTATCCAGGCTGGCGATACCCAGTTGGGCACCTTGCTGGTGGACGGTCAGGGCACGCTCAAGAACCAACAACTGAAACTGGACCTGCAAGGACCATTGCTCAAGCTGGCCATCGGCCTTGACGGAGGCCTGGACAAGGGTGATTGGCGAGGCCGGCTGGCCAGCGGTACGGTGCAAAGCGGCGGGCAGAACTGGCGTCTGCAGCAGCCGGCGAAGATCGAGCGTCTGGCTGACGGCCGCCTCAACTTCGGTGCGCATTGTTGGTTGTCCGGGGCCGCCAGCCTGTGTGGCGGCGATCAGCGCCTGATGCCGGAACCCCATTTGCGTTATCAGCTCAAGAATTTCCCGCTGGACAGCCTGGCTCAATGGATGCCCAAGGATTTTGCCTGGAAGGGCGCGTTGAATGCAGACGTGCAGCTCGACATTCCGGCAGCGGGTCCCAGCGGCAAGGTCACGATTGATGCCGGAGGCGGAACGCTGCGGGTACGCAACAACAATCAGTGGCTGGACTTCCCTTATCAGACGCTGAAACTGGCCACCACGCTGGCGCCCAAACGCATCGACACGCGTCTGGACTTCGATGGCGGCAAGCTGGGAAGGCTGCTGCTCAACGCGCAGATCGACCCGCTGGCCAAGGACAAGCCCCTGGCAGGTGACTTTAACCTCTCGGGGCTGGATATCTCGGTGGCACGTCCTTTCGCGCCGATGGTGCAGAAACTCAATGGGCGTCTGAATGGCAATGGCCGGTTGTCAGGCACGTTGCTGGCGCCACTGGTCAACGGCAACGTGACGCTTGAAGGGGGTGAGGTGGCAGGGGCAGAGCTGCCTATGGAACTGCACGACCTCAAGGTCCAGGCGTTGATTGCCGGAGAAAGCGTACAGCTCAACGGCGGCTGGAAAAGTGGCAGCACCGGGCAGGGCAGCATAGGCGGTCAGGTGGCCTGGGGGCAGAGCCTGAATGTCGATGTGAGCCTCAAGGGCTCGCGCCTGCCGATCAATGTCGAACCCTATGCGGCGGTAGAGGCGGCGCCTGACCTGAAAATCTCCATGCAGGGCGAGCGACTGGCCATCTCCGGCAAGGTGCTGGTGCCCAAGGGCGCGATTACCGTGCGCGAGTTGCCGCCTTCTACTGTGAAGCTCTCCGGTGACACGGTAATTGTCGGACAGCAGACCGAGCAGGGCGCTGCGCCGCTGGCTGTAGCGATGGATATCGATGTGGACGTCGGCCAGGAAAAGCTCAGCTTCAGCGGGTTCGGGCTCACTGCCAATCTGGTCGGGCATGTGCACATCGGTGACAACCTGGACACCCGTGGCGAACTGAACCTGAACGATGGTCGTTATCGTGCCTACGGGCAGCGGCTGACCATCCGCAAGGCGCGTCTGCTGTTTGCCGGTCCGGTCGACCAGCCTTATCTGGACATCGAAGCGATTCGCCAGACCGACGACGTGATTGCCGGTATTCGCCTGACCGGCAGCGCCGAGCAGCCTACCACCGAGGTGTTCTCCGAACCTGCGATGAGCCAGGAGCAGGCGCTCTCCTATCTGGTCATGGGCAGACCGCTCAGTACTTCCGGCGAAGACAACAACATGGTTGCTCAGGCTGCGCTGGCGCTGGGTGTGGCAGGCAGCTCGTCGACCACCGGCAAGCTCGCGGACAATCTGGGTATCAAGGACTTCGAGCTGGACACCTCGGGAACCGGCGACAAGACCAACGTGGTTGCCAGCGGCAAGATCACCGATAAGCTCAGCCTGCGCTATGGCGTAGGCGTGTTTGAACCGGCCAATACGATTGCCTTGCGCTATCTGCTCAGCAAGCGCGTGTACCTTGAGGCCGCGAGCGGTGTTGCCAGCTCGCTGGATATTTTCTATAAAAGGGACTTCTAGGCGAGGGTCGGCGGCGGTAATGGCCCGGCGTCCCGCTGCCCGGCCTTTCCCGGACGTCCCTCTTGCAACTGCAAGTCCCTCCACTCCTTTTCTACCTTCAGGTTGCCGGCCATCATGGATCGATTCAACGCCATGCGCGTGTTCACCCGTATCGTCGAGCTGGGCGGTTTCGCCAGGGCGGCCGAGAGTCTGCACATGCCGCGTGCCTCGGTGACGATCCTGATCAAACAGCTGGAAGCGCATTTGGGCGTACAGCTTTTGCAGCGTACGACGCGTCAGGTCAGCGCCACCCCGGACGGCAAGGCCTATTACCAGCGCTGCGTCAGCCTGCTGGCCGATCTGGACGATGCCGAGGCATCGTTCTCGGCGACCGGGGCCGAGCCCAAGGGGCTGTTGCGTGTCGATCTGCCGGTCAGTCTGGGCCGTATGATCATCATCCCGGCGTTGCCTGAATTCAGCCGGCGCTACCCGCAGATCCGTCTGGAGATCGGCATGAGTGACAGGCCGGTCGATCTGATCCGCGAAGGCGTGGACTGCGTGTTGCGTGCCGGCGCGGCACTGGATGAAACACTGGTTGCCAGGCCGCTGGGCAGTCTGACCCAGATTACCTGCGCCAGTCGTGAGTACCTGGCGCAACACGGCACACCACTGGACCTGCAGGACCTCGCGCAACATCAGGTAATCGAATATTTTTCGACCAGCACCGGCAAGCGTTATGGTCTGGAGTTCATGGCCGATGGCATGGACGTTGAGCACGCATCGGTCTGCGCGATCGCTGTCAACAGTGCCGATGGCTATGTCGCGGCGTGCGAAGCCGGTTTCGGCCTGATTCAGGTGCCGCGCTACCATGTCGCCGCGCAATTGCGCAGCGGTGTGCTGGTGGAGGTACTGCGTTTGCATCGTCCGCCGCCGCTGCCACTGACAGCGCTTTACCCCCCGCACCGACAGTTGTCACGACGGGTCAGGGTATTCGTTGATTGGCTGGTGGAATTGTGTGCCCACACAGATATCAGGGACAGACTGGTTTCCTGAAAAAAATTCAGAATTATCCCATATAGGCCGCGGCACACTTTCGTGTTTAACTTCCGGCTCTTTCATCCATTTTGAAAAGGAACGTGTTTCATGGCTCAAGTGACCCTCAAAGGCAGCCCCGTTCAGGTCAGTGGCAACCTGCCTGAAGTCGGTAGCAAGGCACACGATTTCACGCTGGTCGGCGCAGGTCTTGCGGATAAAACCCTGGCTTCCTTCGCCGGCAAGCGCAAGGTACTGAACATCTTCCCAAGCGTCGATACGCCGACCTGTGCCACCTCGGTACGTAAATTCAACACCCAGGCCAATGACCTGAGCAACGCTGTGGTTCTGTGCATCTCGGCCGACCTGCCGTTCGCCCAGTCCCGTTTCTGCGGCTCCGAAGGCCTGGAGAATGTCCAGAACCTGTCCTCGTTCCGCAGTGCTGACTTTGCTCAGAATTATGGTGTTGCCATTGCAGACGGTCCGCTCGCGGGTCTGACTGCGCGCGCCGTTGTCGTTCTGGACGAGAACGACAAGGTGCTGCACAGCGAGCTGGTTGCCGAGATCGGTAGCGAGCCCAACTACGACGCTGCATTGGCTGTGCTGAAGTAACTTTCCGCAACCTGTCGACGGCCTGAATCCGCTCAGGCCGTTTTTTTGTTTGTGCTTCATACGTTTATCCAAAGTAAGCGCTTGGTAAAGCCGCTTTGCTTGTAACGTAACTGTGCTTATTGTTCAGCCTTCTGAACAAACCCCCACCTGTAATGGTTGATTTATTCATGCAATCGTCTGGCTCCCGTAAATCCCGTCGCTGGTTGATCAGTTTGCTGATCCTGTTGGTCATTGTTGCCTTGTGTTGGTGGTTCTGGCCTGCGTCCACTTCCGGCAAGGGTTCCGAGAGCAACAAGAAGCCCGCCACAAGCGGCATGGCACGGCCCGGCTTCGGCGGATCGGCTGTCGCGGTCCCGGTGCGTGTGGCCCCGGCTACCGAAGGTGATTTTCCGATCTACTACAAAGCGCTTGGCACCGTGACGGCGATGAATACCATCAATGTGCGCAGCCGCGTGGCGGGGGAGCTGGTCAAGATTTACTTCCAGGAAGGGCAGATGGTCAAGGCGGGTGATCTGCTGGCTGAAATCGATCCGCGCAGCTATCAAGTGGCGTTGCAGCAGGCCGAAGGTACGCTGGCCACCAACCAGGCGCTGCTCAAGAACGCTCAGCTCGACGTGCAGCGTTACCGAGGCTTGTTTGCCGAGGACAGCATCGCCAAGCAGACCCTCGACACTGCCGAGTCGCTGGTCAATCAATACAAGGGCACGATCAAGACCAATCAGGCTGCCGTGGCTGACGCAAAACTCAGCCTGGACTTCAGCCGCATCCGTGCCCCGATTGCCGGGCGTGTCGGCCTCAAACAGCTGGACGTGGGCAATCTGGTTGCCGCCAATGACACTACCGCGCTGGTGGTGATCACCCAGACCCAGCCTATTTCCGTGGCGTTCACGCTGCCTGAAAAGGACCTGTCGAAAGTCATTTCCCGCTACCGCACCGGCGACAAGCTACCCGTTGAAGCCTGGGACCGTGGCGATACGAAGATGCAGGCCACCGGCGTACTGGCCAGCCTCGACAACCAGATCGACGTGGCCACCGGCACACTGAAGTTCAAGGCGCGTTTCGATAACAGCGACGAGGTCCTGTTTCCCAATCAGTTCGTCAACGTGCGGCTGCGCGCCGACACGCTGAAAAAAGTAACGCTCGTGCCGACCGCGGCCGTGCAGTTCGGCACCGACGGGACCTTTGTCTATGTGCTGGACGGTGACAAGAAGGTCAAGCTCAAGCTGCTCAAGACCGGCCCGAGCGACGAGACGTCTACGGTGATTACTGAAGGTCTGGCAGCCGGCGAGCGGGTGGTGCTCGAAGGCACCGATCGCCTGCGCGACGGTGCCGAAGTCGAAGTCGTCAACGACAGCAAGGAAGTACCGGCTGGCCCGGCCCAGAAGCTGCAAGGCAAGCCTGACAGCAAGACCGACAAGTCGGCGGCGCTCGGCAAGGTGGAAAAACCAAACGTATGAACATGTCACGCCTGTTCATCCTGCGTCCGGTTGCCACCACACTGAGTATGTTGGCAATCGTCCTGGCGGGCCTGATCGCCTATACCTTGCTACCGGTTTCGGCGTTGCCCCAGGTCGACTATCCGACCATCCGGGTGATGACCCTGTACCCGGGTGCCAGCCCGCAGGTGATGACCAGTTCCGTGACTGCGCCTCTGGAACGTCAATTCGGACAGATGCCCGGCCTGACCCAGATGGCCTCGACCAGTTCTGGCGGTGCGTCGGTCATTACGTTGCGCTTCAGCCTTGAAATCAATATGGATGTCGCCGAGCAGCAGGTGCAGGCGGCGATCAACGCGGCCACCAACCTTCTGCCGACCGATCTGCCGGCGCCTCCGGTCTACAACAAGGTCAACCCGGCCGACACACCGGTTCTGACCCTGGCGATCACCTCGAAAACCATGTTGTTGCCCAAGCTCAATGATCTGGTCGATACGCGCATGGCGCAGAAGATCTCGCAGATCAGCGGCGTGGGCATGGTCAGCATTGCCGGCGGGCAGCGGCAGGCGGTACGGATCAAGGTCAACCCGGAGGCGCTGGCCGCCAACAGCCTCAACCTGTCCGATGTGCGTACCCTGATCAGCGCCTCCAACGTCAACCAGCCGAAGGGCAACTTTGACGGGCCGACCCGGGTGTCGATGCTGGATGCCAACGATCAGCTGAAGTCTCCGGAGGAGTACGCCAACCTGATTCTGGCTTATAAGGATGGCGCACCCTTGCGCCTGAAGGATGTGGCCGAAATCGTCAATGGTGCCGAAAACGAGCGGCTCGCGGCCTGGGCCAATCGCAGCCAGGCGGTGCTGTTGAACATTCAGCGTCAGCCGGGCGCCAACGTCATCGAGGTGGTCGACCGGATCAAGGCGTTGCTGCCGTCGATCACCGAAAACCTTCCGGCCGGCCTCGACGTCGTGGTCCTGACGGACCGCACGCAAACCATCCGCGCGTCGGTGACCGATGTTCAGCACGAATTGCTGATCGCGATCGTCCTGGTGGTGCTGGTCACGTTCCTGTTCCTGCGTCGTTTCAGCGCTACGATCATTCCCTCGATTGCCGTTCCGCTGTCGCTGGTGGGCACTTTCGGCGTGATGTACCTGGCCGGTTTTTCGGTCAACAACCTGACGCTGATGGCCATGACCATTGCGACCGGTTTCGTCGTCGATGACGCCATCGTCATGCTGGAAAACATCTCCCGGCACATCGAAGAGGGCGAGACGCCCTTGCAGGCCGCACTCAAGGGCGCGAAGCAGATCGGTTTCACCCTGATTTCCCTGACCCTGTCACTGATTGCGGTATTGATCCCGCTGTTGTTTATGGCCGACGTGGTAGGGCGGCTGTTCCGCGAGTTCGCGATTACCCTGGCGGTCGCGATATTGATATCGCTGGTGGTCTCGCTGACCCTGACGCCGATGATGTGCGCGCGCTTGCTCAAGCGCGAGCCCAGGGAAGAAGAGCAGAGCCGCTTTTACCGGGCCAGCGGTGCCTGGATCGACTGGCTGATCGACATCTACGCGGGCAGGTTGCGCTGGGTGCTCAAGCATCAGCCCCTGACCCTGCTGGTTGCCCTGGCCACCCTGGCACTGACGGTGCTGCTGTACATCGTCGTACCCAAAGGCTTCTTCCCGGTACAGGACACCGGCGTGATCCAGGGTATTTCGGAAGCGCCACAGTCGGTGTCGTTCGCAGCGATGAGCCAGCGTCAGCAGGCACTTGCCGACATCATTCTCAAGGACCCGGCGGTGGTCAGTCTGTCGTCCTACATTGGTGTCGACGGTGACAACGCCACGCTCAACAGCGGACGTCTGCTGATCAACCTCAAGCCTCACGGAGCGCGCGACCTGACTGCGTCCGAGGTGATCCAGCGCCTGCAGCCCGAGGTCGACAAACTGTCGGATATCCGTCTGTTCATGCAGCCGGTGCAGGACCTGACCATCGAAGACCGGGTCAGTCGCACCCAGTATCAATTCAGCATGTCGTCGCCCGACGCCGAACTGCTGACGCTGTGGAGCGAAAAGCTGGTAGACGCGCTCGGCAAGCGGCCCGAACTGAGGGATGTGGCCAGCGACCTGCAGGACAAAGGTTTGCAGGTGTACCTGAACATCGATCGTGATGCGGCCAGCCGGGTCGGGGTCACCGTTGCGAACATCACCGACGCGCTGTACGACGCATTCGGTCAGCGCCAGATATCTACCATCTATACGCAGGCCAGCCAGTACCGCGTGGTGCTGCAGGCTGCGTCGGGCAGTGAACTCGGCCCGGCGGCGCTCGAGCAGATTCACGTCAAGACCACCGATGGCGCACAGGTGAAGCTATCCAGCCTGGCAAGTGTCGAGCAGCGCCAGGCTCAGTTGGCCATCGCGCACCTTGGGCAGTTCCCGGCGGTGATGATGTCGTTCAACCTGGCGCCCGATATTGCCTTGGGCAAGGCGGTGAAGGTGATCGAGGAGGTCGAGCAGGAGATCGGCATGCCGATTGGCGTGCAGACCCAGTTTCAGGGCGCGGCCGAAGCGTTTCAGGCTTCGTTGTCCAGCACGTTGCTGCTGATTCTGGCGGCGGTGGTCACCATGTACATCGTGCTGGGCGTGCTCTACGAGAGCTACATTCACCCGATCACCATCCTCTCGACCCTGCCGTCGGCAGCAGTGGGGGCCTTGTTGGCTCTGCTGATCAGCGGCAACGATCTGGGGATGATTGCGATCATCGGCATCATTCTGCTGATCGGCATCGTCAAGAAGAACGCGATCATGATGATCGACTTCGCGCTCGACGCGGAGCGCAACCGCGGTGTTGAGCCCGAGCAGGCGATCTACGACGCGGCGCTGTTGCGCTTCCGGCCGATTCTCATGACCACCCTGGCAGCGTTGTTCGGCGCCATCCCGCTGATGCTTGCCAGTGGCTCCGGCGCCGAATTGCGGCAACCACTGGGGCTGGTGATGGTCGGCGGGCTGTTGCTCAGTCAGGTACTGACACTGTTCACCACGCCGGTCATCTACCTGTATTTCGACCGCCTTGGCCGTCGCTGGAGTCGCAAGCCTGCCGAGCCGGACCGGCTGGAACGAGCTGACGCATGAACCTCTCAGCGCCGTTCATCCGCCGCCCCGTTGCGACCGTTCTGCTGAGCCTGGCGATCATGCTGCTCGGCGCGGTGAGCTTTCGCTTGTTGCCAGTGGCACCGTTGCCGAACATGGATTTCCCGGTGATTGTGGTTTCGGCCAGCCTCGCCGGTGCCAGCCCTGAGGTGATGGCGTCCACGGTGGCCACGCCGCTGGAGCGTTCGCTGGGCAGTATTGCCGGTGTCAACACCATGACCAGCAATTCAAGCCAGGGCACCACACGGATCATTCTGCAGTTCGACCTTGATCGCGACATCAACGGCGCTGCCCGGGAAGTGCAGGCGGCCATCAATGCCTCACGCAACCTGCTGCCCAGCGGGATGCGCAGCATGCCGACCTACAAGAAGGTCAACCCGTCGCAGGCGCCGATCATGGTCTTGTCGATGACCTCGACAGTGCTGGAAAAGGGTCAGCTTTACGACCTGGCGTCCACCATCCTGTCGCAGAGCCTGTCCCAGATTTCCGGGGTCGGCGAAGTGCAGATCGGCGGCAGCTCGCTGCCTGCTGTGCGTATCGAACTGGAGCCGCAGATGCTCTCCCAGTACGGTGTATCGCTCGATGACGTGCGTACGGCGATCACCAGCACCAACGTAAGACGGCCGAAGGGCTTTGTGGAGGACGACCAGCATAACTGGCAGGTGCAGGCCAACGACCAGCTGGAAACCGCCGAGGATTATGCGCCGCTGATCATTCGCTACAAGGACGGAGCGACCTTGCGCCTGAAGGACGTGGCGAAAGTCAGCGACGCCGTGGAGGACCGTTACAACAGCGGCTTCTACAACAATGACCGTGCCGTGCTGCTGGTCGTCAACCGCCAGGCGGGGGCCAACATCATTGAAACCGTGGCGCAGATCAAGGCGCAGTTGCCAGCGCTGCGAGCGGTGCTGCCGGCCAGTGTCAGCCTCAATATCGCGATGGATCGCTCGCCGGTTATCAAGGCGACGTTGCACGAAGCCGAAATGACCCTGCTGATTGCCGTCGTGCTGGTGGTGATGGTGGTGTTCCTGTTCCTCGGCAGTTTTCGCGCCTCGCTGATCCCCACCCTGGCGGTTCCGGTATCGCTGGTTGGCACCTTTGCGATCATGCACCTGTTCGGCTTCTCCCTGAACAACCTGTCACTGATGGCGTTGATCCTCGCCACCGGTCTGGTGGTGGACGACGCCATCGTCGTGCTGGAAAACATCTCCCGGCATATTCACAACGGCCTCGACCCCATGAAAGCGGCTTTTCTGGGCGCCAAGGAGGTGGGGTTCACCTTGCTGTCGATGAACGTCTCGCTGGTCGCGGTGTTCATTTCCATCCTGTTCATGGGCGGTCTGGTCGAAAGTCTGTTTCGCGAGTTTTCCATCACCTTGTCGGTGGCGATCATCGTCTCGCTGATCGTGTCCCTGACCCTCACGCCGATGTTGTGCGCGCGCTGGTTGAAGCCGCGCGAAGCCCATGGGGAAAACGCCTTTCAGCGCTGGAGCGAGCGGGTCAACGATCGAATGGTGGCAGGCTACGACCGCTCGCTGGGCTGGGTGATGCGGCATCGACGGCTGACGCTGCTCAGTCTGCTGATCACCGTGGTGGTCAATATCGCGCTGTATGTGGTGGTGCCCAAGACCTTTCTGCCGCAACAGGACACCGGGCAACTGATGGGTTTCGTACGCGGTGACGACGGCCTTTCGTTTTCGGTCATGCAGCCGAAAATGGAGACCTTCCGCCTGTCGATTCTCGCTGACCCCGCGGTGGAAAGCGTTGCCGGTTTTATCGGTGGCAGCGGTGGCACCAATAACGCCTTCATGATCGTGCGCCTCAAGCCGATTTCCGAGCGCAAGCTGTCTGCCGAGAAAGTGGTCGAGCGCCTGCGCAAGAACATGCCGCATGTGCCGGGCGGCAGGCTGTTCCTGGCCCCGGATCAGGACCTGCAACTGGGCGGAGGTCGCGAGCAGACCAGTTCGCAGTATCAATACATCGTGCAGAGCGCTGACCTGGGCAGTCTGCGTCTGTGGTACCCAAAGATCGTCGCAGCGCTCAAGTCGGTACCCGAGCTGACCGCCATCGACGCACGGGAAGGGCGCGGGGCGCAGCAGGTGACCCTGGTGGTCAACCGCGACACGGCCAAGCGGCTGGGTATCGATATGAACATGGTCACGGCAGTGCTCAACAACGCTTACAGCCAGCGCCAGGTATCGACCATCTATGACAGCCTCAACCAGTACAAGGTGGTGATGGAGGTCAATCCAAAATACGCCCAGGACCCGGTGACGCTGGAGCAGGTTCAGGTCATTACCGCAGACGGGCAGCGTGTACCGCTGTCGAGCATCGCCCATTACGAGCGCAGCCTGGCCAACGACCGGGTATCGCATGACGGTCAGTTCGCGGCCGAAAACATTTCCTTCGATCTGGCCGAAGGCGCCAGCCTCGACAAGGCCACTGTGGCGATAGAGCGGGCGATTGCCGCCATCGGTCTGCCGTCCGACATCATTTCCAAGATGGCCGGGACCGCTAACGCCTTCGCTTCCACGCAGAAGAGTCAGCCGTGGATGATCCTCGGTGCGTTGCTGGCGGTGTACCTGGTGCTGGGGATCCTCTATGAAAGTTACATTCATCCGCTGACGATCCTCTCGACGCTTCCGTCCGCAGGGGTTGGCGCATTGCTGACGATCTATGTGCTGGGCAGCGAGTTCAGTCTGATCTCCCTGTTGGGGCTGTTCCTGCTGATTGGCGTGGTCAAGAAAAACGCGATCATGATGATCGACCTGGCCCTGCATCTGGAGCGCGAACAGGGAATGACGCCGCAAGAGTCGATCCGCAGTGCCTGCCTGCAACGTTTGCGGCCCATTCTGATGACCACGATGGCCGCCATCCTGGGCGCCTTGCCGCTGCTGCTGAGCACCGCCGAAGGCGCTGAAATGCGCAAGCCGCTCGGCTTGACCATCATCGGCGGCCTGATCTTCAGCCAGGTCCTGACCCTCTATACCACCCCGGTGGTTTACCTTTATCTCGACCGTCTGCGCCATCGTTACAACAAATGGCGTGGCGTGCGTACCGATGCTGCTCTGGAAACTCCGCTATGACCGAACGCCTGGCATTCACCTCCCGCCCGACAGGGTTGATTCGTCCATTTGCGCTGGGGCTTTGCGTCGTGCTGCTCAGCGCCTGTGCTGTCGGGCCGGATTACCAGAAGCCGTCGATGGCTGCACCCGCGCAGTTCAAGGCTGCGCAGGGCTGGCGTGCGGCCACACCCAGTGACGGGATGGCCAAAGGTGCATGGTGGGAGGTCTACAAGGACCCGCAACTGAACGATCTGGTCGAGCGCCTCAACACCTCCAACCAGACCGTCGCGCAGTACGATGCGCAGTATCGGCAGGCACAAACACTGGTGCGCAGCTCCAGGGCTGCCTTCCTGCCGACCCTCGATCTGACGACTGGCAAAACCCGTTCGGGGCAGGGCACTGGCACCTCGAACACCGGCACCAGTGCCTCCGGGATTCGCAACAGTTACAACGCGCAACTGGGCGTCAGTTGGGAGGCCGACGTCTGGGGCAAGCTGCGTCGCGGGCTGGAAGCCGACACCGCCAATGCGCAGGCGAGTCTTGCCGACCTGGCGGCGATGCGCCTGAGCCTGCAATCGGAGCTGGTGCAGAATTACCTGCAATTGCGCGTGATCGATGAACAGAAACGCCTGCTGGAATCCACGGTGGATGCCTACCAGCGCTCCCTGACCCTGACGCAGAATCAGTACCGCGCCGGTATTTCCGGAAGTGATTCTGTTGCGCAGGCACAGACGCAGTTGAAAAGTACCCAGGCCGACCTGATCGACCTGGCCTGGCAGCGTGCGCAATACGAGAATGCCATCGCCGTACTGATGGGCATGGCGCCGGCAGACTTCAATCTGCCCGCCACCACCTCGATTCCGCAGTTGCCGCAGATCCCGCCAGGCCTGCCTTCGCAGTTGCTTGAACGCCGACCTGACATTGCCGCAGCCGAACGCTCGGTGATGGGTGCCAATGCCAATATCGGCGTGGCCAAGGCCGCTTACTATCCGGACTTCACGCTGAGCATGAGCGGCGGTTACAGCAGCAGTACCTTTGCCAACTGGATCAGCCTGCCCAATCGCTTCTGGTCAGTGGGCCCGCAGCTGGCGCTGACCCTGTTCGACGGCGGCAAGCGCTCCGCCGAGGTGGATCGTACCGAAGCGGTATATGACCAGACTGTCGCCCAGTACCGGCAGACCGTGCTGAACGGTTTTCAGGAGGTCGAGAACTATCTGGTTCAGCTCAAGGTATACGAGCAGGAAGCTGCAGTGCGCCAGGAAGCGCTGGTCTCGGCTCGTGATTCGTTGCGCCTGACCAACAATCAATACAAGGCCGGGTTGATCGGTTACCTGGACGTCGTCAATGTTCAGGCCACCGCATTGAGCAACGAGCGCAGTGTGCTCAGTGTGCTGCAAAGCAGGTTGATTGCCAGCGTTCAACTGATCGCCGCACTGGGCGGAGGCTGGGATGCCGAGACAGGTTTGACGCTCCGGGAATGAGTATTTCGTGTTTAAAACGCAGTTTTCGGTAAACTGTTCGCATTAAACGAAAAAATAATAGCTATTCGCCATCTTTTCGACCAGTTGCCGCGACATTTGGCAGCTAATGCGTACAATCAGCCGCACAAGATCGGCATGGACGCGCTCATTGGTTTCCAGGTGCGTTTATGTTGATTGGCAGCTACATCCCCTCACTCGTCGTCATATCAATCCTCGTCGCTATTCTTGCCGCGTACACGGCCCTCGATCTGGTAGGCCGCATCGTTTCGGCCAGGGGCCGTGCTGTCCACCTATGGACCGCGGGAGGCGCTATCGCAATGGGCGTCGGCACCTGGTCGACGCATTTCATCGGTATGCTGGCGTTCGTATTGCCCATCGACCTGGGCTACGACGTGCCACTGGTGCTGCTGTCGCTGTTGATCGCCATCGGCTTTTCAGGGTTCGCCCTGTGGCTCGCCACCCAGCCACGATTGCCCGCGCTGCAACTGAGCCTGGGTGCGGTGTTGCTGGGGCTCGGCATCAGCGCCATGCACTACACCGGCATGGCGGCAATGCGCATGCAGCCGGGCATTCAATACACGCCGTGGCTGTTCGTGCTTTCTGTGGTCATTGCTATCGCTGCGTCTGCGGCAGCATTGCGCATAGCCTTCCATCTTCGCCAGCAGCGCCCCAGGGTCTACCTGCTACGCGCCTCGGCGGCGCTATTGCTGGGGCTGGCTGTCATCGGCATGCATTACACCGGCATGGCCGCTGCGAATTTTGCCGATGGCAGCTTTTGCGGTGCACTTTCACAGGGGCTGAGCAGTGACGGGCTGGACCGAATCGTGCTGGTCGCCAGCCTGTCGATTCTGGGGATTGCGCTGTTCAGCTGTATTCTCGACTCCCATCTGGAAACACGTACCGCCGTGCTGGCCGACTCCCTGACGCAAGCCAATCTGGAACTGACCCACCTGGCCCTGCATGACAACCTGACCGGTTTGCCAAACCGGGCGTTGTTGACGGAACGCATCGATCGGGCAATGAAGAGGGCCACAGAGACGGGCGGCTGCTTTGCGCTGATGTTCATGGACCTCGATGGCTTCAAGCCGGTCAATGACGCGTTCGGCCACCACACCGGCGACCTGCTGCTACGGCAGGTTGCCTTGCGTCTGCGCAACAGCCTGCACCGGCGCGACACGCTGGCCAGGGTTGGCGGCGATGAGTTCGTCCTGCTGGTGGAGCTTCAAAACCCCGAGGATGCATTGGCCGTTGCCAGACGGCAGGTCAATGAAGTCGGCAACCCGTTTAACATTGGCGAACATCAGTTGCAGATTTCACTGAGCATCGGCATCTGCATGTACCCGGGCAATGGCAGCACCCAGCATGAGCTTCTGATCAATGCCGACGCGGCCATGTACCACACCAAAGCTGCCGGTAAGAATGGCTACAGCTTTTTCGATGCGTCGATGAACAGTAACGCCCGCAATCAACTGCAGATGTCGCAGGATTTGCACAAGGCGATCAAGCACCGGCAGTTCTGTATCTATTACCAACCCAAGTTCGACGCCATGACCGGGCTGCCCGTGGGCGCAGAGGCGTTGTTGCGCTGGAATCATCCGGAACAGGGTGTCCTCGGTCCTGACCTGTTCATTTCCATGGCGGAGAAAACCGGCCTGATCATTCAGATCGGCGAGTGGGTGCTGGATGAAGCCTGTCGGCAAATGCGTGAGTGGTACGCGCAGGGTTACTCGCACTGGCGCATTGCAGTCAACCTGTCAGCCTTGCAGTTCTGTCATTCCGGGCTGGTCACGGCAGTGGCGGACACACTGGCCCGGCATCAGTTGCCGGCCAACTGCCTGACCTTGGAAATCACCGAAACCACTGCCATGCATGATGCGGATGCCAGCCTGGCGGTGTTGAGAAGACTTTCGGAAATGGGCGTGGACCTGTCGATCGATGATTTTGGCACCGGTTACTCCAGCCTGATGTACCTGAAGCGCCTGCCCGCCAATGAAATCAAGATTGATCGGGGCTTCGTCCGCGACCTGGAGCATGACACCGACGACGCCGCCATCGTCTCGGCCATCGTCGCAGTAGGGCAGGCGTTGAATCTGCGAATAGTCGCCGAAGGCGTCGAAACCGCTGTTCAGCAGCGCTTCCTGACTCATTTGGGATGTCACTCGCTGCAAGGCTTCCTGCTGGGTTATCCGTTACCGGCCCAGCAGTTTCTCGAAGAAATCCAGGCAGCCGAGGCGAAAGCTGTGGTGGATGCGTCCGATATCGGGCAAGCCGCTTTCTGAAGCGCGCACATGGCGCTGGACGGTAAAGGCTGTCACGATCCGAACCGGCTGGTTAACCTGTGAGGGTTGGCTGGATCCTGATGTCGGCCTTTGAAAAAAACACGAGACACTCCATGGAAAAAGTCCTCATTATCACCGGTGGTTCGCGTGGGATCGGCGCTGCTACAGCGCGTCTGGCTGCCTCACAGGGTTATCGGATCTGCATCAACTACCTGTCGGATCATGCCGCTGCCGAAAAGACCGCAGGCCAGGTGAGGGCGATGGGCGCCAGGGCGATCACCGTGCAGGCCGACGTCAGCAACGAAGACGAGATCATGCGGCTGTTTGCCAGGGTCGACTCCGAACTCGGTCGTGTCACCCACCTGGTCAATAATGCGGGCACCCTGGCGCAGGCTTCCAGAGTCGAGGATATGTCGGAATTTCGCCTGTTGAAGATGATGATGAACAACGTCGTCGGCCCGATGCTGTGCAGCAAACACGCCTTGTTGCGCATGTTGCCGGCGCACGGGGGGCACGGTGGCAGCATCGTCAACGTATCGTCGCTCGCGGCACGCCTCGGTTCGGCAGGCGAGTACGTTGACTATGCGGCATCGAAAGGTGCGCTGGACACTTTCACCATCGGCCTGTCCAAGGAAGTCGCGGCTGAAAACGTTCGCGTCAACGCGGTACGTCCAGGTTTCATCTTCACCGACTTTCACGCCTTGAGCGGCGATCCGTTTCGCGTCAGCAAGCTTGAGGGGGCATTGCCTATGGGCCGTGGCGGTACCGCGGAGGAAGTGGCCGAAGCCATTCTCTGGTTGCTGTCGGACAATGCGTCTTACGCCACCGGAACGTTCATCGATGTGGCGGGAGGGCGCTGAAGGCGTCCATGGTCTGGCAGACGCCTTCAGATCCCGCTTACTGAGTCGTCACAACGTTACCGGTGGCGCATTGGCGGGCGGGTCGCCGACTGGCGTTTCATTGGGCGGCGGCGTGGATGGCGGCGGGTCCTGTGCGGGCACTGGCTCGGGCACGGCGGGGTCATCGATGTTTGGATCGGGTACTTCTACCGGGTTGGGTAAGGTCATGGTTGCTGCCTCCTTGTAGACCCTGTTTACGACCGCCCGGCGTGGCCGATGATTCAATCGATTTGCTTCCTACCACAGTCGCCCCGTTGATCCGCTCAATGGCTGCTCCATCTCTGCGCACGACCGCCAAACATCCTCAAAACCTTTGAACTTTACCCTCGTTGACCGCTCGGAACCTAGGCAGCGGAAATAGACGAGTCGCCAGCACAGTGCGATCGTACGCTGCCATACCGTCAATTTTTCCATTGCATGGAATGCACAGGAGCGTCCCTGGGGCGTGAGGAGTGATGCTCGATGAATGAACAGCCATACGGTCCGGATTCCCTGGCCACCGATGTCCCGCAAGCAACCCTTCCGCTGTCACTGACCCAGGCGCTGCAATTACCCCGCATCGTGATTGAAGACACGTTGCCGGTAATCGACGGTGGCTTGTTCGCGGCCAAGGCGATCATCGGGCAACCGGTTACCGTGACCAGCAAGGTCTATGCCGATGGGCACGACAAGATGGCGGTCAATATCCGCTGGCGTGCTGCCGATGAAGAGCACTGGCACAGCGCGCCAATGCGCGAGCTTGGAAATGACAGCTGGGTCGGTGAATTCACCCCGACCTCGGTCAGCCGCCATGTGTTTCGCCTCGAAGCCTGGATCGATCAGTTCGGCAGCTATCGTTATGAGCTGGAGAAGAAGTTCGGCGCCGGCGTTCCTGTGGATCTGGAGCTGGAAGAGGGCCGCATTCATCTGGTGCATGCCGCCGAGCGCAGCCAGAACGAGCAGCGCCAGCAAATCGAAGGCCTGCTGGGCCAGCTTGAACAGGGCGATAAAGACGAGAAAGTCGCGCTGCTGTTGCACAGCGAAACCGCCAGCCTGATGAAGCTGGCCGACAATCAGGCGTTCCTTAGCCGCAGCGTCGAGTTCCCGCTGGATGTCGAACGTGAGCTGGCACAGTTTGCCAGTTGGTACGAGCTGTTTCCCCGTTCGATGACCGACGATCCGGCGCGCCACGGTACGTTCAACGATGTGCATTCGCGTCTGCCGACCATTCGCGACATGGGCTTCGATGTGCTGTATTTTCCGCCGATTCATCCTATTGGCCGTGCCCACCGCAAGGGCCCGAACAACTCCCTGACCGCAGGCCCTGATGATCCGGGCAGCCCGTACGCGATCGGCAGCGAGGATGGGGGCCATGAAGCCATTCACCCACAGCTGGGCAGTCGTGAAGATTTCCGTAACCTTGTGAAAGCTGCAGCCGACCATGGTCTGGAAATCGCCCTGGACTTCGCCATCCAGTGTTCCCAGGATCACCCGTGGCTCAAGCAGCATCCGGGCTGGTTCTCGTGGCGTCCGGACGGCACGATCCGTTATGCGGAAAACCCGCCGAAAAAGTATCAGGACATCGTCAACGTCGACTTCTACGCGCCAGACGCCATCCCCGGCCTGTGGACGGAGTTGCGCGACATCGTTCTGGGCTGGGTCAACGAAGGCGTGAAAATCTTCCGCGTCGATAACCCGCACACCAAACCGCTGCCGTTCTGGCAGTGGATGATCGGCGAAGTGCGCAGTCAGCACCCTGAGGTGATGTTCCTGGCCGAAGCCTTTACCAAGCCGGCAATGATGGCACGGCTGGGCAAGGTCGGTTACAGCCAGAGTTACACCTATTTCACCTGGCGCAACACCAAGGCCGAACTCTCCGAGTATTTCACCCAGCTCAATGAAGTCCCTTGGCGTGATTGCTATCGCCCGAATTTCTTCGTCAATACGCCCGATATCAACCCGCGTTTCCTGCATGAGTCCGGTCGCCCCGGGTTTCTGATCCGAGCGGCATTGGCCACAATGGGCTCCGGGCTGTGGGGTATGTATTCGGGGTTCGAGTTGTGCGAAGCGGCGCCGATTCCCGGCAAGGAAGAGTATCTGGACTCGGAGAAGTACGAGGTTCGGGTTCGCGATTACGCGGCACCGGGCAACATCATTGCCGAGATCGCTCAGCTTAACCGCATTCGTCGGCAGAACCCGGCACTGCAAACGCATCTGGGTCTGAAACTGTATAACGCGTGGAATGACAACATTCTGTACTTCGGCAAGCGCTCGGCGGACGGCAGCAACTTCATTCTGGTTGCCGTCAACCTCGACCCGTACAACGCACAGGAAGCGGATTTCGAGTTGCCGTTGTGGGAAATGGGCCTGCCGGATGACGCCGCTACATCGGGTGAAGACCTGATGACCGGTCACCGCTGGACCTGGTACGGCAAGTACCAGCACACGCGTCTCGATCCAGCTCAACCGTTTGGAATCTGGCGTATCCAGGCCGCGCAATAACACTCCCGAGGAGTCAATAATGGCCAAGAAGCCCGGTGACGCGACATTTATCAAAGACCCGCTCTGGTATAAGGATGCGGTGATTTATCAGGTTCACGTGAAATCGTTCTTTGATTCCAACAACGACGGAATCGGCGATTTCGCGGGCCTGATCGAAAAGCTCGACTACATTGCCGCGCTGGGCGTCAACACCATCTGGTTGTTGCCGTTTTATCCGTCGCCGCGCCGGGACGATGGCTACGACATTTCCGAATACCGCGATGTGCACAGCGACTACGGCACCATGGCCGATGCCAAGCGTTTCATCGCCCAGGCACACAAGCGCGGCCTGCGAGTGATCAGCGAGCTGGTCATCAACCACACGTCCGACCAGCATCCGTGGTTCCAGAAAGCCCGCAATGCCAAGCCCGGTTCCAAGGCGCGGGATTTCTATGTGTGGTCGGACACTGATCAGAAGTACGACGGTACGCGGATCATCTTTCTCGATACCGAGACGTCCAACTGGACCTGGGACCCGGTTGCCGGCCAGTACTTCTGGCACCGTTTCTACTCCCACCAGCCGGACCTGAATTTCGACAATCCGCACGTGCTGGATGCGGTACTGGAAGTCATGCGCTTCTGGCTGGATCTGGGCATCGACGGTCTGCGTCTGGATGCCATCCCGTACCTCATCGAACGCGACGGTACCAACAACGAGAACCTGCCGGAAACCCATCAGGTGCTCAAGCGCATTCGGGCCGAGATCGACGCGAACTACCCGGACAGGATGCTGCTTGCCGAGGCCAATCAATGGCCGGAAGACACCCAGCTGTACTTTGGTGACAGCAAAGGCCCAGATGGCGATGAATGCCATATGGCTTTCCACTTTCCATTGATGCCACGCATGTACATGGCGCTGGCCCAGGAAGATCGTTTTCCCATCACCGATATTTTGCGGCAGACGCCGGAAATTCCGGAAAACTGCCAGTGGGCGATTTTCCTGCGTAACCACGATGAACTGACCCTGGAAATGGTCACCGATCGTGAGCGCGATTATCTGTGGAATTACTACGCGGCCGACCGCCGTGCACGGATCAACCTGGGCATCCGTCGGCGCCTGGCACCCCTGGTGGATCGCGACCGTCGCCGGGTGGAGTTGCTGAACAGCATGCTGTTGTCGATGCCCGGCACACCGACGCTGTACTACGGCGACGAGATCGGCATGGGCGATAACATCTACCTGGGCGACCGGGACGGTGTGCGCACGCCCATGCAGTGGTCCATCGACCGCAACGGCGGCTTTTCGCGCGCCGACCCGGCGAGCCTGGTGTTGCCACCGATCATGGACCCGATGTACGGCTTCCAGTCGGTCAACGTCGAAATCCAGGAACGTGACCCGCATTCGCTGCTCAACTGGAACCGCCGCATGCTCGCCGTGCGCAAACAGCAGAAGGCCTTCGGGCGTGGCACGCTGAAAATGCTCTCGCCGTCGAACCGCCGTATTCTGGCTTATACCCGCGAGTACACAGCACCTGACGGACACAGTGAAGTGGTGTTGTGTGTCGCCAACGTTTCCAGCGCCGCCCAGGCTGCAGAGCTTGAGCTGTCTGCCTATGCAGGCACGGTGCCGGTGGAAATGCTCGGTGGCAGCGCTTTCCCGCCCATCGGCCAGTTAAGCTATCTGCTGACGCTGCCGCCGTACGGTTTTTACTGGTTTTTACTGGCTTCGGAGAATCAAATGCCCAGTTGGCACGTTGAACCCGCGCAGAGCATGCCGGACTTCCCGACTCTGGTGCTCAAGAAGCGTCTGGAAGAGTTGCTCGAAGAGCCACTGCGCAGCACCATGGAAAACACCTCGCTGGCGGTCTACCTGCCTAAACGGCGCTGGTTCGCGGGCAAGGACAAGGCAATCGAGAAGGTCAGCATTGCCTACGCCGTGCGCTTCGGCGATGAAGCGCATCCGGTATTGCTCAGCGAGATAGAAGTCACCGCAGGCGGGCAGACCGATCGCTATCAATTGCCGTTCGGCTTGCTGGCTGAAGACGACATCAGCAGTGCATTGCCGCAGCAGCTGGCGCTCGCCCGAGTACGTCGCAACCGCGATGTCGGGTTGATCACGGATGCATTCACCCTGGAAACCTTCATTCGTGCCGTGATTCAGGGCATGCAGTCGGATACCGTCATACCGTGTGCCGACGGCGAGTTGCGTTTCGAGCAAAGTTCGCAGCTGGCACCCCTCGGCCTGAACGCTGAGTCGGAAGTGCGCTACCTGTCTGCCGAGCAATCGAACAGTTCGGTAGTGGTGGGCAGCAGCCTGGTGCTCAAGCTGATTCGCAAAGTCAGCGCCGGGACGCACCCCGAGCTGGAAATGGGCGCGTTCCTGACCCAGGCCGGCTTCAAAAACATTTCACCGCTGCTGGGCTCTCTGGTACGCGTCGGCAAGGACGGTCAGCCTAATCTGCTGATGATCGCCCAAGGGTATCTGAGCAATCAGGGCGATGCGTGGGAATGGACCCAGAACAATCTCGAGCGTGCGGTACGTGACGAGTTGGCACACGGTGTTTCCGGCCAGGAACAGCATTACAACGCGTTGCTCGAACTCGCGGACTTCTCGCGCAGCCTTGGCCAGCGTCTGGGTGAGATGCATCAGATCCTCGCGTCGCCCACCGACAATGCGGATTTTGCCGTAGAAGTCACCAGCAGCCAGGACAGCAAGGCCTCCGGGGCCAGCGTCAACGCTCAGCTCGAGCGCGCCTTGCAATTGCTGGAACAGCGCATCGGCGAGCTGGAGCAGGACGATCAGCAACTGGTCAAAGACTTGCTCGCGCAGCGCAAGCAGATCCGTCAGCGCGTCGAAGGCCTGGCCAGGCGCTCGGCCGGTGGCCTGCGCATTCGTGTGCATGGCGATCTGCATCTGGGGCAAGTATTGGTGGTCAAAGGCGATGCCTACCTGATCGATTTCGAGGGTGAGCCGGCCCGCGCACTTGAAGAGCGCCGTGCCAAGCACAGCCCGTTCAAGGATGTCAGCGGTGTCCTGCGCTCCTTTGATTACGCAGCGGCCATGGCTGTACGCAGTGCGCAGAGCGTCGACACGTCTCCCGAGGCTGCCGGGGCGCGCAAACGTGTGGCCGATACCTACCTGGCGCAGGCGCGAGAAACCTTCATCGAAGGTTATCGCTCGGCGACCACCGGCATGGCGCATGCCTGGAAAGATGCGAAAGGGGAGGACGCTGCACTCGAGCTGTTCACCCTTGAAAAAGCTGCTTATGAAGTGATCTACGAAGCCGAGAACCGCCCAGCCTGGCTGGCCGTTCCCTTGCAAGGCTTGCGTGGACTGCTGCAACCGTCTGATGGAGAGTCAATATGAATGCGCCTGACAAAGCCGGCACGCGCCACCGCGCGATTCCCGCTGCTGTGGACCTCGACGCGCTGATCCGTGCTGAACACCGTGACCCGTTTTCTATTCTCGGCCCGCATGGCGATGGTGGCAGCGGGCAGTTCGTCCGCGCCTATCTGCCCGCAGCCTTGAGTGTCCGCCTGCTGGCCAGGGATGACGGTCGCGAACTGGGCGAGATGGAAATGAGCGACGTGCCGGGGTTTTTCGTCGGCCACCTCGAGCACCCACAGCCTTACCTGCTGAAAATCAACTGGGCCGGCGGTGAACAGATCACCGAGGACCCCTACAGCTTTGGCCCGCTGCTGGGCGAGATGGACCTCTACCTGTTTGCCGAGGGTAATCATCGCGACTTGAGCAACTGTCTGGGCGCGCAAGTCACCAGCGTCGATGGCGTGGACGGTGTGCGTTTTGCGGTCTGGGCGCCCAATGCGCGTCGTGTTTCTGTGGTTGGCAGCTTCAACAGCTGGGATGGGCGTCGCCATCCCATGCGCATGCGCCACCCGACCGGGGTATGGGAGATTTTCGTCCCGCGCCTGCAGCCCGGCGAGGTCTACAAGTACGAGATCCTCGGTGCTCACGGTATTCTGCCGCTGAAAAGTGACCCGATGGCCCTGGCCACCACACTACCGCCCGATACTGCGTCGAAGATCTCTGCGCCGTTGCAGTTCCAGTGGAGTGACCAGGAGTGGATGCAATCCAGGGCAGGCCGTCACGAAGTCAGTGCACCGTTATCGATCTACGAGCTGCACGCAGGCTCTTGGCAAATGGAGCAGGTCGACGACAATCAATGGCGGCAGTACAACTGGCGTGAACTGGCTGACCGCCTGATTCCTTACGTCAAGGAGCTTGGCTTCACGCACATCGAGCTGATGCCGATCATGGAGCACCCGTTCGGTGGTTCGTGGGGCTATCAGTTGCTGGCCCAGTTCGCGCCAACTGCCCGTTACGGTTCGCCGGAAGATTTCGCCTTCTTCATCGACTCCTGCCACCTGAACGAAATCGGCGTCATTCTTGACTGGGTTCCGGCGCATTTTCCGACCGATACCCACGGACTGGCGCAGTTCGACGGTACTTGCCTGTATGAGTACGCCGACCCCAAGGAAGGCTTCCATCAGGACTGGAACACCCTGATCTACAACCTGGGACGCACCGAGGTTCATGGCTTCATGCTGGCCTCGGCACTGCACTGGCTCAAGCATTACCATATCGACGGTCTGCGCGTGGACGCGGTGGCGTCGATGCTGTATCGCGACTATTCGCGTAATGCGGGCGAATGGGTACCGAATCGCTTCGGCGGCCGCGAAAACCTCGAGGCCATCGACTTCCTGCGTCATTTGAACGACGTGGTTGCACTGGAAGCCCCCGGGACCATGGTGATTGCCGAAGAGTCGACTGCGTGGCCGGGCGTCAGCGAGCCGACCCAGCAGGGTGGGCTTGGCTTCAATTACAAGTGGAACATGGGCTGGATGCATGACTCGCTGCAGTACATGGAAGAGAACCCGCTCTACCGAGAGCATCACCATGGCATGCTGACCTTTAGCCTGGTGTATGCATGGTCCGAGCGTTTTGTACTGCCTATTTCCCACGACGAAGTGGTGCACGGCAAGCATTCGCTGATCGACAAGATGCCGGGTGACCGCTGGCAGAAATTCGCCAACCTGCGCGCCTATCTGTCCTTCATGTGGACGCACCCCGGCAAGAAGCTGCTGTTCATGGGCTGCGAATTCGGCCAATGGCGCGAGTGGAATCACGACAGGGAGCTGGACTGGTACTTGATGCAATATGCCGAGCACGTGGGCGTAAAGAACCTGGTCGGCGACCTGAACCGCCTTTATCGAGAGGAAAAGGCGCTGCACGAGCGCGATGCAGACCCTGCCGGCTTCCAGTGGCTGGTCGGCGATGACAGCGCCAACAGCGTGTTTGCGTACCTGCGCTGGAGTTACGACGGCGAGCCGCTGCTGGTGGTCGCCAACATGACCCCGGTGCCGCGCCTGGACTACCGTCTCGGCGCGCCGATGCGAGGTGCCTGGACGGAGCTGCTGAACAGTGACGCAGAAACCTACGCAGGCTCCAACTTTGGCAACGGTGGCGAGGTCATGACCGAAGCCGAGCCGGCGCATGGAATGGAGGATTCGCTGGTGCTGAATCTGCCACCACTCGCGGTGCTGATTCTCAAGCCGAAGAAAGACTGACCAAGGCGCGTCCCCGCGCTGACGGTCGCATCACCACACCAGCCTGAACCCCAGGCTGGTGTTCACCCCCTCCGCTCCATGCTCGTCCAGATCACCCAGGTAATCAGCGCTCCAGTGCAGGCTGGCGTTGCTGCTCAATGTCGCTACCATCCCTGCGCCGATACTGCCCGTCGTTGACCGATGCGCGGTTCTTATCTGCTCTGCGTGATCGAAGGTCAGCGTGTCATGGCCGTCTTTGGTGTGCCAGAGGTTGGCGCGCAGATAAGGCTCTATCGGTACGCTGCTCACTTGATAGTGTCCCTTGAAGCGCACGCCGATGCGCCCTGTGGTGTAAGCCTGACTGTCGAACCCGAGATGGGCAATGCCGTCATCCTGATCCTGCAGGTCTACGCGTTGGTAGATGATCTGTAACTGCGGCTCGGCAACCCAGCGCTGTGACAGCGGCAGCGGATAACCTGTCTCGACAGACAGGCTCATGACGTGGCCTTCAGTGTCGATACCGATGCCCCTGACAGAGCGGCTGCGGCCATCCAGGCGTGTGCCCATCGCCACTGCGTCGACGTATCCGCCATTCGGTGTGGTCAGCGTCCAGTAGGCGCCCAGGCTCTCGCCCTGCAGTTTCAGATGCCCTGTCTGGTAGTCGCTGAAACCTTCTGCAAAACCCTTCACCTTGCCGTCCAGACGGTTATGCGCGACGAACAGGCCGATGCGCTGAGTCTGCCCGCTGTCCTGTTGCCAAACATACAGGTCGTGGCCTATCTGATAACCCTTGAATGAAGCGTCCAGGCCAGGGCTCACGTCTCCCGACCAGCGTTGTCTGAAGTCACTGCCGAACACGCGTGCCCAACCTGCCGACGTCGTGCCGTTTTGCGTCAGCAAGGCTTGATCACCCTGACGCTCATGAAAGGTACCCAGTGAGCTCAAGGCCAGGATCGCAGCGGTGGGCGCCACCACGGAGTAGTTGGCGACCTCGGGTCGGTACAACGCGATGGGCGCGGCTCCGCGAACGGGTTCAGGCAGTGGCGGGGTACCGATGGCGGGCACTGGCAGTGTGACTGCTGGCGTGACAGGGGGAGGGCTGTTCGGCTCAGGCTCAGGCTCAGGGTTTGGGGGAGGGGCAGGTACAGGTACAGGTACAGGTACAGGTTGTGGTGTGGGTGCAGGTTCGGGCTCAGGCTGAGGTGTAGGTGTAGGTGTAGGTGTAGGTGTAGGTATAGGCTCGGGAACAGGAACAGGTGTTGGCAGTGGAGTTGGCTGCGCAGGTTCCGGGGTGGGCTCGACAGGGGCAGGCGCTGGCGGAGCAATCACCGCAGAGCGTAGAAACCAGCTGTTCTCAGAGCCGGCAGTGGCGCCGCCCTTGAACAGGTAATACTGATACGCACCTGCAGACAGCGGGTTTTGCAACGAAAAGGCACTGCTTTCGCTGGTTGCACCATTGATGGCTTGTACCACTTCGATGCCATTGCCACGGGTCAGGGCGCCCAGACCACCCGAGTTGCTGACGATCATGCGTGTGGAACCACTGATACGACCCTGTGCCACTACCAGTCGGTCGCTGGCGGATGCATCATCGCCCAGTGCCGAGAGCAACAGCAGCCGCCCGTTCTGGCCGGTGTAATTGCCGGTGACGGTCAATGTGCCAGTGAGCGAACGGCCAGCATCGCTGACGTCCAGTGTTCCGGCATTCTCAAGTGAGGCAAGGGATCCGGCGCTGAAGGGCGCAATGCTGCCCGAGGTCGAGAGCAGCGTACTGGTGGAATCGATATTCAGAACGCCGGTGTTACTCACGTTGTCACCAAGCACCAGCGTGCCGGCCAGATTCAGCTGCGAGCCGTTGCTTACGTTGAACGTTTCCCAGTTGGCATAGCGACCCGGCTGCGACGATACGGTGTTATCGAAGGTCAACACGTCGTTGCCCGGGCCGCCGTCGAGCAGCGGGTTGGCGCTCAGGTAGTATTCGCTCAGGTTGTACAGGCGTGCCGTATCGTTGCCGTCAGCCATCAACACGTTGCTGCGTGCGTAACCGCCGTTCAGCCAGTTGAAAGTGTCATTGCCAACGCTGGTGCGAACTTCGCCGCGAATCTCGCCGCCACTGAGGGTGACCTGATCGTCGCCGCCACTGACGCTGACATTGCCGCCAACAATGCCGCCCGACAAGGTGATCGTGTCCCGGCCAAAGCCGGTGACCAGGTTGTTGATGATAGTGCCACCGGACATCTCGAATACATTGTTGTCCAGCTTCATGTCCACGCGACCGATGCTGCCACCGGTCATCACCGCCACGTCGCCATCCTCGAACGCGCGGGTGATGGTGCCGCCTGTCATCAGAAAGGTATCCCGACCATCACCCTGGGCCAGAGCGCCCAGCGTGCCGCCGCTCATGACAAAATCGTCGGGATCATCGCCCTGGTTCAGATCGCCGCTGACCTCACCTGTGGAGAGTGTGAAGCGGTCGATCCCCGCCCCTTGGGTGACGTTGCCCAGAATGCGCCCCGACTGCATGTCCACGCTGTCCCTTCCCGGACCGAACAGGATATTGCCGGACACAGTGCCCGTTCCGCCCAGCGGAAAGATCAGCACGTGGTCGCCGCTGAGCGCGCTAAACGGCCCGCTGCTGCCGCTGTCACAGACCTGAACGCCTGCCGATGCCAGGGAGGAAAGGCTGCAGGCGCCTTCGGCCCAGGAAGGGATGATTGCCAGTATCACCACCGGCAGCACGTTGCAGGGGTGGTACAGATGAACACAACGGATCTTCATGACAGCACTCCCGTCCAGGCAGCAGGGAGGCAATCGAGAGGCCAGACTGCTACGCAAAGCGGCGTCACGCCAAGGCGGGCGACGAACACTTTGCAAGCCTGTTTCGAGGCTCGCAGTATCAAGTCAAGAAGTCGTTGCCGGATGCGTCAAGAAGTTGACCGACCGATGGCAGGATTTAAGCTTTATCTACTAACTATTGGAACTACAAGTGAAAAGCTTATGCAGCAAAGGTACTGTTGCGGCCAATCACTCCGCTTGAGCCGCGCGCCGCGACAACCAGATTGTCAGGGCCAGCGCGCAAACCGATAGCAGGGCGGCGTAGAAAAATATCCAGTCATAGCCCTGGCCCAAGGCAATCGCACCCATCACCGGACCTGCGATTGCCAGTGCCAGGTCGAAGAACACCGCGTAGGCGCTCAGGCCTGCGCCGCGGCTAGGGGTGGGCACGCGCTTGATGGCCTCTACGCCGAGCGCCGGGTAGACCAGCGACAGCCCCACGCCGGTCAGTCCGGCCCCTGCAAGGGCAACGCCGCTGCTCGGAGAAAGCCAGAGCATCAACAGCCCGCAGATTTCTACCGCCATGCACAGGATGGCCGCGTTGTAGCCGCCCAGCCGATTGATCGCACCGATGAACAGCAGGCGGGCGAGGATAAAGCACACACCAAACATGCTCAGGCAATAGGCCGCGCCTTCCCAGCCACGATTCAGATAGAACAGGGTGATGAAGGTGGTCAGCGTGCCATAGCCGATCGACGATAGCGTCAGGCCCAGACCGTAGGGTGCGATCCGGCCAAACACCGACCAGTAGGGCAGGCGCTCACCGACAATGATGGGCACCGACGGCTTGTCGCGAATCAGCCTCAGTGCCAGCCCGGCCATTACCATCATGGCAATACCCAGGCTGTTGAAGCCTATGCCGTCGATAACCACTACGCCCAGCGGTGCACCGATGGCAATCGCACCATAGGACGCAATACCGTTCCACGAGATTGAGCGGGCAGTATGCTCCGGGCCGATCTTGCCGATGCACCAACTGATGGTGCCGACCCCGATAAGCCCCTGAGCGACCCCAAGGAAAAGCCGCGCGACGACGAGAATCGACAGGCTCAGCGTGGCGAATTCGTGCAGCAGTGTGGCCAGCAAGGTCATGCTGCCACTGATGACGATGCCCCAGAGTCCGAACACGATGGAGCGCTTGCTGCCCAGCGTATCTGTGGCACGGCCGGCGAAAGGTCGGCTGAGCAGGGTGGCGAGGTACTGCGAGGCTATGGCCAGACCGGCAATCAGCGGGCTGAAACCCAACTGGTCATGAACATAGCCGGGTAATACCGCGATAGGCAGGCCGATGCACAGGAAGGCGATGAACGTGTAGAAGACGATGGAGACGATCTGCAGGGTAATCGTCATGGAACCGGGGTGTGCGGCAGGCATTGGGCTCTTCGCTGGCGGGCGGTGGGAGTGCCTCATCATGGCGTGCGTCGTGGATAAATGAAAGCAGGCTAACGGTATTATGCGGGTTGGTTATCAGACAGTTGCCGTTGTGAGGAGATGCTCATAGGATGACTGATCACATCACAATAATAAAAAGGTTCGTCATGAAAAATATTCTGTTGCTGGCCGCTGCAGTCGGTTGTTCATTCGGCCTGAGTGCCCAGGCAGCCACCTTCGCCTACATTTCCAGCCCCACTGACGGGCTGATCTCTCAATACCGTCTGGACGAGAAGAGCGGGGCGCTCAGCCTGGTCGAACAAACCAGGGCGGGTGATCAGGTCAATCCAATGGCCATCACGCCGGATGGCAAAGCGTTATTCGCCGCGTTGCGCGCCAAGCCGTATCAAGTGCTGAGTTTCAGCATCGAGCCTGGCACCGGACACCTCAAACCGCTCAGTCAGGCGCCGCTGGCCGAGAGTCTGGCGTACCTGTCTACCGATCGCAGCGGACGCTTCTTGTTTGGTGCGTCCTATGGCGCCGACTTGCTCAGCGTCCAGCCCATCGATGCGCAGCACCGCCCGAGCGACAGTATTCAGACTTACAAGACCGGCATGCATGCGCATTCAGTGCGTACCGATCCGAGCAACCGGTTTGTGTACGCTGGCAACCTGGGCGTCGATCGTGTGCTGCAATACCGACTGGAGCCCAAGGACGGCAAGCTTGACCCCATCGGCGAGGGCTATGTCGCCGTTCCCGAGAATACCGGCCCGCGCCACCTGGCCTTTTCGTCCGATGGCAAATTTCTGTATGTCGTCGGCGAAATGAGTGGCACCGTCACGGCCTTCGCGATCAATCAGAAAACCGGTGCGTTGAAGCAGACCAGTCAGGCAGACGGTATTCCCAAACGCTTGAATCTGGCGCCGGGACAGGCCCGCGATGCGCGCAACAACGATCTCAAGGATGATCCGACGCCGCGCATATGGGCTGCGGATATTCGCCTCGCGCCGAACGAAAAATGGCTGTTCATCAGTGAGCGCACCAGCAGCAGCGTGTCGGTGTTCAAGGTGGAGCCCACCAGTGGCGAGGTGGCGTTCGTTGACAATTACCCCGTTCAGGAAAAGCAGCCGCGCAACATCGCGGTGTCGCCCAATGGGCGCTGGTTGCTGGTGAGTGGCGAGAAAAGCGACAAGGTGGGCAGTTACGCCATAGGCGAGAAGGGTGCCTTGCAACGGGTCAGCGAAGCACCCTCGGGCAAGGGTGCGCTGTGGATTGAAATGCTCAGCCAGCCGAGCGAATAAGCGCTCTGAAACTAAAAAGCCCTGTCACAAGACAGGGCTTTTTACTATTGCGGGCTGACAGGCTTAGAACGTAACGCCCTGGCTACGCAGGTAGTCGTCATAGGTGCCGCTGAAATCGACCACGCCACTTGGGCTGAGTTCGATGATGCGGGTCGCCAGCGAGGACACGAACTCGCGGTCGTGACTGACGAAAATCAGTGTGCCTGGATAGTTTTCCAGCGCCAGGTTCAGCGACTCGATGGATTCCATGTCCAGGTGGTTGGTCGGTTCGTCCATCACCAGCACGTTGGGCTTTTGCAGGATCAGCTTGCCGAACAGCATGCGGCCCTGTTCACCACCGGAAATCACCTTCACCGACTTGAGGATCTCGTCGTTGGAGAACAGCATGCGGCCCAGGGTGCCACGTACCAGTTGCTCGCCGCCCTGAGTCCACTGACCCATCCAGTCGAACAGGGTGGAGTCATCCTCGAAATCGTGAGCATGGTCCTGAGCGTAATAGCCGATTTCCGCTGCGTCGGTCCACTTGACCGTGCCGGCATCCGCCTGCAACTCGTTGACCAGGGTGCGCAGCAGGGTGGTCTTGCCGATGCCGTTCGGGCCGATGATGGCCACACGCTCGCCGGCTTCGACCTGGAAGCTGAAGTCCTTGAACAGAGTTTTGCCGTCGAAGCCTTTGGCCATGCGATCGACGATGACTGCCTGACGGTGCAGCTTCTTGGTCTGCTCGAAACGAATGAACGGGCTGACACGGCTGGATGGCTTGACCTCGGCCAGCTGGATCTTGTCGATCGCCTTGGCTCGGGAGGTGGCCTGCTTGGCTTTCGAGGCGTTGGCCGAGAAGCGGCTGACGAACGATTGCAGTTCGGAAATCTGCGCTTTCTTCTTGGCGTTGTCGGACAGCAGCTGCTCGCGGGACTGGGTCGCCACGGTCATGTACTCGTCATAGTTGCCCGGGAACAGACGCAGCTCGCCGTAATCCAGGTCGGCCATGTGCGTGCACACGCTGTTCAGGAAGTGACGGTCGTGGGAGATGATGATCATCAGGCTGTTACGCTGGGTCAGGATGTTTTCCAGCCAGCGAATGGTGTTGATGTCCAGGTGGTTGGTCGGTTCGTCGAGCAGCAGCACTTCCGGATCGGAGAACAGTGCCTGCGCCAGCAGAACGCGCAGCTTCCAGCCCGGCGAGACTTCACTCATCGGGCCGTTGTGCTGTTCGATGCCGATACCCAGACCCAACAGCAGTTCACCGGCGCGGGATTCGGCGGTGTAGCCGTCCATTTCGGCAAACTCGGTTTCCAGCTCGGCAACGGCCATGCCGTCGTCTTCACTCATTTCCGGCAGCGAATAAATGCGGTCGCGCTCGGCCTTGACCTTCCACAGCTCTTCGTGACCCATGATCACGGTGTCGAGCACCGTGAACTCTTCATAGGCGAACTGATCCTGGCGCAGTTTACCCAGACGCACGTTCGGCTCCAGCATCACCTGCCCACCCGAAGGCTCGAGATCGCCACCGAGGATTTTCATGAACGTGGACTTGCCGCAGCCGTTCGCGCCAATCAGGCCGTAACGGTTACCGGCGCCAAACTTGACCGAGACATTCTCGAACAAGGGTTTGGGGCCGAACTGCATCGTGATGTTAGCTGTGGAGATCAATTACTTTACCTATCAATAACGTGGGCAATAACCGGGGGAGCGCTGGCGTCAGCAGGTGTGGTGTTCAGGACCCCACCCAAGCTGTTCAGTCCGCTCCGTCCGAGCATGAGCTGACCCAACGGGCATACGTCTACAACAACGGCAGCCTGCCACGACTGCGTTGCCGGGATATGAATGTGGGGGTTCACGCCAGACATTGGCGCGCATTGTCGCATAGGTCGGGCGGCAGTGACATGGTGGGCGGCAGGGGATTGCCGAGTTTAATGGGTCGGGGCAGGGCTGGCGTCTGTTTCAGCACCCTTCGCCGCGGGCAACTGTGGATGCCTTAAGACAAGCAGGCTGTGTTGCTGACAGCACTCTGTGATGGCGAAATACTATTGTTGAGCTTCGCCGCTGACTTTATGGCGAACTTCATCAAGGCTCAACTTGGGAATCACCTCATGCGGCACTCGCGAGCTCTCGGAGACATTGAATACCTGAAAGTCGCTGCCGACGACCTGCTTCGACATCAGTTCCAGCGAAGGAAGAATTCTTGATTCGTAATGCTGGTCCAGACCGCAGGGTGAGCAATTGTCGCCGGATGATTCATAGAATCGGCCCACGGACTGATTCATATCGAAGCCGACCAGAAAGACGTTGTCGAAACCAAGGTGATAGGACAGTTGCAGCGCCAGATACATGACAGTCCGGGCGTCGAAAAAACCAAGTTCCAGGTCCTTGCTGAAACCGATATCCCGGCTTCTGCTACTCCACAACGAGAGTTTTCTGACCAGTGCGTCCTCTCGCGAGCACAGTGCCGCCACCGTCGACAATCTGGGCGATTTCTTCAATGCATAAGCGCGTCCGGAAGGTCTTGGAATGTCACCGCTAAACTGATCTTCCCAAAGGCCTACATTCTCGCTGGAGCGCATTGCAGCGGCGAACAGCTCAGGCTGCTGGTTGGGGAAATCCCTGTCGGAGCAGACGTAGAACAACGGTTTTATGCTCGTGCCTGCGAACATCGAGAACGCGCCGTTCATGGTAATCATGGGGATGTGCGAGAACTCTTTGATCGGGAAATTCTTTGCTGATTTCCCAGAGCCAATCAGGAAGACCGG
This sequence comes from Pseudomonas sp. SZ57, assembly GCF_009495975.1. Classification (NCBI taxonomy): domain Bacteria; kingdom Pseudomonadati; phylum Pseudomonadota; class Gammaproteobacteria; order Pseudomonadales; family Pseudomonadaceae; genus Pseudomonas; species Pseudomonas sp. SZ57. The sequence continues at coordinate 61,337 of NZ_WIBD01000002.1, forward strand.
CCCTTTTTTAGTGCCCTTGCATTGGCTGAAATCAAGCACACGCGTAGGTTGAGGCATGTGCTCGTCAACAGCATTGCGTACGTAGCGCGTCGAATGAATTGATTGACTAGTCATGACAACCTTGTAAGCACTAGTGGCAAATTAGTTAGGGCATTTCACGCGCAACATTATCGGCTGGTGGCCATTAATTCAACATCAAAAAGTCTAAAAAGAGTATCACACTGGAAACAACTGACTACACGGCAAGGGCGCTGATTGCCGAAATGCGCTATTCACTAGATTGTTTTCGGATGTAAGGTCAGACAGGTGATGTTGATTTAATATTGATTGGCTACTACTTGATGGCAACAGGATCTTTTGCTGTTCGCAGTCAGAGCGTCGCATCATTAGATGCGCGGTGATACACCACAAACAGGTATCAAGAGCGATACATTTGCGTGGGGCAAGTTGGGCGAAGTCATTCACAGGAGGGTTTTTCTGCAAGGCCCGGTGATCACCGGGCCTGCCATTTCTGGTGTGTGGTAACGGTTAGTCGGATTTCCTTTCCTGCTTCTTCCTCCTGAACCAGCTTCCCAGCGCGTGGAAAGGGTGAATGAACATCGCAATCGCTCCAAGCAGAAAGACGATGGAGACAAGGATCAGACCCAGCCCTTCGTGTGCAAACATAGTGATTGACTCCTGTTGTCACTTTGTCGGTCCGTTGAAGAGTAGCGGCTGAAACGTTTCACCTCATGAAGAAATGTTAAGGAACTTTCCCGAAGCAGCTTTCAGGCAGCGCCGCGTGCCGGTCAGACCCACGCTCGGCGTGGCGCAGACGCCCGGTTTTGCTGCGCCAAACCCGTCGGGTTGAGCGCTGGCGTGGCCCATGGATGGCATTCCGACAAGTATCTTCAGTGCCGTCGCGGAACTAGATGAGGCGATGACGAGACTATAAGCACGCTCGTGTTCAGCAGGCGTGGCCTGTGAGCGTGCATTCTTATGATCCCGGAGGTTACTGACATGAAGTCCCTTTTCCGTCCAGCTTTGCTGCTGGCTGTCGCTTTACCCCTGTTCCTGGCCGGCTGCGGAGACAAGGAGCCCGAGCAGCGCACTGCGTTCACTCAGTTCCTGCAAACCCGAATCGTCGACAAGCCAGGCGTGCATGTGCCCAAGCTGACGGATGAGGAGAAGAAAACCTTTGGTGACTACACCTCGCACTACGCGGTCATCTCCGACTTCGGCGCAGGCATGGATTCTGCGGTACAGCCGCTCGCCGGCTTGATGCAGAAAGGCTCTTTTCATTCGGTCAGCGATGTCATTCAACGTCGTGCTGACCTGGCTGCCGTGCAGACAGGCCTTGATGAAGTGGGCGAAAAGCTGACCATCGAGCAGGGCAAGGCAGACGCCGCCCGCGCGAAACTCAAACAGCCGGAAGACCTGAAGGTGGTTTACGACAAGGCCTACGACCGAACTGTCAGCGTACCCGCCAACACCTTCCGCGAAGTGCTGCCGCAGATAAAGGGCACCTTTTCCAGTGGCTTGAAGGTTGCCGATTATGTGGACGCGCACAAATCGCAGATCGATATCTCGGGTTCGACGATCACCGTCAAGGATCCTGTGGTCCAGACCGAGCTCAACAAACTCCTGCAAGAGCTGAACGAGCAGGGCAAAAACGCTCAACAAGCCCAGTCCAAGCTGCAATCGCTGATGACCGGCCGCTGATATCGAGCTGCTGCGTCTGAAGTGACGGCCCGGCCCTGATGCCGGGCCGGTCCTTGTGTCAGGTATGATTCGGCCATCTGTCTGCCTGATGCCGGGAATCAACCGCCTGATGACTAACCCCTCTTCAATGACCATTACCCTGCGTGATGCTTCCTCTGCGGATGCGTTGTGCCTTTCGGCGCTCGGTATGCAGGTTTTTTTCGACACCTACGCAACGCAGGGCATTCGACAGTCCATCGCCCGCGAGGCGCTGGAAGCTTTCTCGCCTGCGAACTTCGCACAACTGCTCATCGAGCCGACAACGTTCATCGTCGTGGCGGAGTCGCAAGGGCATTTGATCGGCTTTGCTCAGGTCGCGTTGCGCACCGACCACGCAATGCTCGGTGTGTCGACCGCCGCCGAGTTGCAACGTCTCTATGTGCAGGAGCGTTTCACAGGGCGTGGAGCGGGGCGGCTGCTACTTGAAGCCGCCGAGCGGCGTGCAACAATCCTTCATGCCTCGCTATTATGGGCGACGGTCTGGGTTGGCAACCCGCGTGCGCTGGCGTTCTATCCTCGTCAAGGCTATGAATGGAAAGGTACGCCGCACTATGTGTTTCAGGGCGAGACACATGAGAATCACCTGTTTGCCAAGCCGCTGATGACTACTGACTGACACGACGTTGCTGTGCAACAAGGACGCTGAATGCTGCGCATACTGGGCAAGACCTCCTCGATCAACGTACGAAAAGTGCTCTGGACCTGCGAGGAGCTGAAGATACCCTTCACTCAGGAGGACTGGGGGTCAGGCTTCAAACCTGCCAACACCGATGAGTTTGTCGCGCTCAACCCGAATGCCATGGTGCCGGTTATCGTTGATGATGACTTCGTGCTTTGGGAGTCCAACAGCATCGTTCGCTATCTGGCCAACCGTTATGCGGGCGACTCTGTTTATCCGCTGGACCCACGTGCCAGGGCGCACACCGATCAGTGGATCGACTGGCAAGGCTCGGATCTGAACCGATCATGGAGTTATGCCTTCATGTCACTGGTACGACGCTCGACCGAGCACAAGGACCCTGCCGCCATAGCCGCGTCCTGTGCCCAGTGGGCCAGGCATATGCAGATACTCGACAGGCAGCTGGAAAAGACCGGCGCCTATGTCTGTGGCGAGCGTTTTACCCTGGCTGACATCCCCATCGGTCTTTCGGTCAATCGCTGGTTCGAGACGCCTCTCGAACATCCCGACCTGCCCGCCGTCAATGCGTATTACGAACGCCTGAGCCACCGTTCCGGCTACCTTCTGTACGGGCGCAACGGAACTCCGTGACGGTTCGTCGGGCTCGCGTTTATCCTTGGGCACCATTGTGAGTCTTGTTGCCTGTCAAGGAGTCGTCGAAGTGACCACCATCAAAATTACCGCGGGCGGATACGAGTTTCTCGCCCAATCCCATCCGGATGCGCCGCAAACGGTGGAAGCGTTTCTCAAGCTGCTGCCTTATCGGCAGAAATTTATCCATGTGCGCTGGAGCGGTGAGGGCTGCTGGGTGCCGCTGGATGATTATCAGTTGAAACTGGATGACACATTGATCGGCTTCGAGAACGCAACCAGCCATCCTTCGGTGGGCGACATTCTTTTCTACCCGGGCGGTTACAGCGAAACCGAGATTATCCTTGCCTACGGTTCGTGCTGTTTCGCCAGCAAGATGGGGCAGTTGGCGGGCAACCATTTTCTGACCATTACCCAGGGCAAGGAAAACCTGCGCAAACTGGGCGTGAAGACGCTGTGGGAAGGCGCTCAGGACGTGGTTTTCGAACTGGCCTGAGTCTGCCGCTATTGCGCGATAGGCATTTGCCAGTATTTGTTGGAACTGCTGATCTTCGCCAGGGGTCTAGTCCACGATGCTTCCAGCTCCCGGAAGCCGACCTGGAGACATGACCTTGAATATTTTCGAAGCCCTGCGCGAAAGCCATGACCGTCAACGCAGCTACGCTGATGCCCTGATCCAGACCAGTGGTGACAGCGCCGAACGCGAGAAGGCCTACAAACAGCTCAAGGAAGAACTGCAGGCCCACGAAACGGCCGAAGAACGGTTTTTCTACATTCCTCTGATGGCCCACGACAATGGCGTGGACCTGAGCCGTCACGCCATTTCCGAGCATCACGAGATGGACGAGATGATGGAAGAGCTCGATGAAACCGAGATGTCCAGTCCAGCCTGGCTGGCCACTGCGAAAAAGCTGTCGGAAAAAGTGCACCACCACCTGAAGGAAGAAGAGCAGAAGTTCTTCCAGATGGCGGGCAAATTGCTCGACGAAAAGCAGAAACAGAGTCTTGCCGGCGAATACGTGAAGGAATACGAAGAGCAATTGGCTGAAGGTTGATAGCGCTGTGCAGTGCTAGAATCGGCTTTTTATCAGCGAAGGCATGACATGAAGTTTCTGTTTCTGACAAGCGCGACGGTGATTGCGGCAACCGTATTGACCGGGTGTGCAGCGCCTTCCAGTTCTGCACGTGCCGCAGGACCCTACAAGGTCCTGTCGAGCGCCAAGCAGGATGCTGCCGTTGCCCAGTGCATTCAGGTGACCTGGCAGAACGAAGCCATGTTCGGCACGTCTACTGACGTTTTCCTGCATGACCTGTCCGGCGGCGGCTTCACCGTGTTTACCACTGAATCGACCTACTTCGCCGACGTGCGCGGCAAAGGCCCGACCACTGCGGTCGAGTTTTATGCTCCGCAAGGCGATGCTCAGGCCGCGTTGCGCTCTGCGGCCATTGCTACCTGTCTTTGAGTCTTTTCCCACTGACACCTCTCATTCCCATGCTCCCGCATGGGGATGCCGTTCTGGACGCTTTGCATGCGCCCACTCATGCTTCGGGCTTGTCCGGGTCAGTACTCCACGCCCGATAACAGCGCATGCGCACGAAAGTGGGGCCTTACCACTCATATGTGGCAATCGGTAGCGTTACCTGCGAAATCCGCCCGCAATGTCCTGATTCAAGCCTGAATCCCAGTCTGTTGATTTGCCTCGACTTTTTCATGTGGTGTTTTGCGCATGTTCTCTGTGGCACACTTTCTGCTGTCTATTCCGTTGTTACATACCTGTATCCGCTATAGCGGAATAACGAATACTTCGGCGGAGTTTAAGTCATGCATCGCGGACCTTCCTTTGTGAAAGCTTGTGCCTTTGTTCTTTCAGCTTCATTCATGCTGGCCAATACGGTGCAGGCAGCCGAAGGCAGCAAGCTGGATGCAGTATTGAAACGTGGCAATCTGGTGGTAGGCACGGGCAGTACCAATGCTCCGTGGCACTTTCAGGGCGCGGACGGCAAGTTGCAGGGCTTCGATATCGACATTGGCAGAATCATCGCCAAGGGCCTGTTCAATGATCCGAGCAAGGTGGAGTTTGTCGTGCAGTCCTCGGATGCACGTATTCCCAACCTGCTGACCGACAAGGTCGACATCAGCTGCCAGTTCATCACCGTTACCGCCAGTCGCGCGCAGCAGGTGGCATTCACCCTGCCGTACTACCGCGAGGGCGTGGCGCTGCTGTTGCCTGCCAATAGCAAGTACAAGGAAATCGATGACCTGAAGGCAGCAGGTGACGATGTGACCGTGGCCGTACTGCAAAACGTGTACGCCGAGGAACTGGTGCACCAGGCACTGCCCAAGGCCAAGGTCGATCAATACGACAGCGTCGACCTGATGTACCAGGCGATCAACTCCGGGCGTGCCGATACAGCGGCCACCGATCAGTCTTCGGTCAAGTACCTGATGGTGCAGAACCCTGGCCGCTACCGTTCGCCGGCCTTTGCCTGGAGCCCGCAAACCTATGCCTGCGCGGTCAAGCGTGGCGACCAGGACTGGCTGAACTTCGTCAACACCGCATTGCATGAAGCCATGACCGGTGTCGAGTTCCCGGCTTACGCGGCGTCGTTCAAGCAATGGTTCGGTGTCGATCTGCCGGTGCCTGCAATCGGTTTTCCGATGGAATACAAATAAGTCCACTCTGACCTTCAGCGGCAGGGCGGGCCCTCGGGCTTTCCCTGCCAGGTACGGGCAAGCATGAATTACCAATTGAATTTTGATGCCGTATGGCGCGACTTCCCCAGTCTTCTGGCGGGGTTGGGCCTTGGCCTGGAACTGGCACTGATCTCGATCGCGATCGGCTGTGTGATCGGGCTGGCGAATGCATTTGCGCTGCTGTCACGCTACAAGGCGTTGCGTATCGTCGCGTCGGTCTACGTGACCGTGGTGCGCAACACGCCGATTCTGGTGTTGATCCTGCTGATCTACTTCGCGTTGCCCGGGCTGGGCATTCGACTGGACAAGCTGGCGTCATTCATCGTCACCTTGTCGCTGTACGCCGGTGCCTATCTGACCGAAGTATTCCGTGCCGGGCTGCTGAGCATCCACAAGGGGCAGCGCGAAGCGGGGCTGGCGATCGGTCTGGGCGAATGGCAGGTGCGGGCCTATATCATCGTGCCGGTCATGTTGCGCAATGTATTGCCGGCACTCTCCAACAACTTCATTTCGCTGTTCAAGGACACCTCGCTGGCGGCCGCCATTGCCGTGCCGGAGCTGACCTATTACGCGCGCAAGATCAACGTCGAAAGCTATCGGGTGATCGAAACCTGGCTGGTGACCACAGCACTCTATGTGGTGGCCTGCTACGTGATCGCTCTGCTTTTGCGCACCCTCGAACAACGTCTGGCGATTCGCCGCTAGGAGGCTGTCATGTATCAACCCCCTGGCTGGTTGCAGGAATTGTGGAATGCGCGAGAAGTGCTCTGGTCCGGCTTTCTGACCAGTATCCAGTGCTCGGCGCTGGCGATTGCCGCAGGTACGCTGATCGGCATGCTGGCCGGTCTGGTGCTGACCTACGGCGGTTTTTTCGCCCGCTTGCCGATTCGCCTCTATGTGGATCTGATTCGCGGTACCCCGGTGTTCGTGCTGGTGCTGGCGGTCTTTTATATGGTGCCGGCGCTGGGTTGGCAGATCAGCGCGTTTCAGGCCGGCGCAATAGGCTTGACGCTGTTTTGCGGCTCTCACGTTTCGGAAATCGTGCGCGGCGCCCTGCAGGCCATTCCCCGTGGCCAACTGGAAGCCGGCAAGGCCATCGGTCTGCGCTTCAATCAGTCGCTGCGCTACGTGTTGCTGCCTCAGGCCATGCGCCAGATCCTGCCGACCTGGGTCAACTCCTCGACCGAGATCGTCAAGGCGTCGACGCTGCTTTCGGTGATCGGTGTGGCTGAACTGCTGCTCAGCACCCAACAGGTGATCGCGCGCACGTTCATGACCCTGGAGTTTTACCTGTTTGCAGGTTTCCTGTTCTTTCTCATCAACTACGCCATCGAGCTTCTTGGGCGGCAAATCGAAAAACGGGTGGCATTGCCATGACACAGACTCACAACCCCGGCCCGGCGCTGCTCAGCATCGAGGGCCTGCATAAATCCTACGGCCAAGTGGAAGTGCTCAAGGGTGTCGATCTGCGCATGCAGAAAGGCAATGTCGTGACCCTGATCGGTTCCAGCGGCTCGGGCAAGACCACCTTGCTGCGCTGCGTCAACCTGCTGGAAGAGTTTCAGGGCGGGCATATCCGTCTTGAGGGGCAGGACATCGGTTACAGCAACGTAGACGGCAAGCGCACCCGCCATCCGGAGCGCCTGATCGCGCAACACCGGGCAATGACCGGCATGGCCTTCCAGCAATTCAACCTGTTTCCGCACCTCAGCGCCTTGCAGAACGTCACCCTGGGCCTGCTCAAGGTCAAGAAGATGCCCAAGGATCAGGCCGTTGCGCTGGCCGAAAAGTGGCTGGACCGGGTCGGCCTGCTGGAGCGGCGCAATCACTTTCCCGGTCAGTTGTCCGGCGGGCAGCAGCAGCGTGTGGCGATTGCCCGCGCCATTGCCATGAACCCCAGCCTGATGCTGTTTGACGAAGTCACGTCGGCACTCGATCCGGAACTGGTAGGCGAAGTGCTGAGCGTCATCAAGGACCTGGCCGAGGAGGGCATGACCATGCTGCTGGTGACGCACGAAATGCGTTTCGCCTACGAAGTGTCGGACCAGATCGTGTTCATGAATCAGGGCCGCATCGAAGAGCAGGGGCCGCCCAAGGCCTTGTTCGAGCAGCCGAAGTCGGCGCGCTTGAGCGAGTTTCTCAAGAACATCCGTTTTTAAACCTTCATTACGTTTAATGCTTCAAGACAAGGAAAAACTCATGACTATTACCCGTTATGGCGCAGGCAGCACAGCAGGGGGCGGTCAGTCACGTCCATTCGCTCGCGCAGTCGAGGCTGACGGCTGGTTGCACGTTTCCGGCCAGGTACCTGCGCAGGATGGCGAGATCATCGTCGGCGGCATCGTCGAGCAGACGCATCAGACCATGCGCAACCTGATCGCGATTCTTGAAGAGGCCGGTTATGCGCTCAAGGATGTGATCCGGGTCGGCGTGTGGCTGGAGGACCCGCGGGACTTCTGGAGTTTCAACAAGGTGTTCGGTGAGTACTTCACCCCCGAGCATGCGCCGGCACGCGCTTGCGTTCAGGCGAGCATGATGGTCGACTGCAAGGTCGAAATCGACTGTATTGCCTACAAGCGCAAATAGCACACGTGCAGCCACACGTTGCAAGCCAGAAGCCCGATCACCTGAGGCTTTTGGCTCGCCGCTTTCCCAAGGAATGAACCTCATGACCGAAGACACTATCAAGCGCCGGGCACGTGGACTGGACCGGGCGTTCGATATCCTGGATTTTCTCAAGGAAAAGGCCAGGCCCATGCGCCCCAATGAGATTGCCAGCGGGATCGGCAGCCCCAAATCGACGGTTTACGAACTGGTGGCATCGTTGCTGGAGCGGCGGATTCTGGAGACAGTGGGCAAAGACGGGCATGTCTATCTTGGCCGTCAGTTGTATTTCCTGGGGCAGGCACACTTGCGGCACTTCGATTTCACTCGCGAGGCCGAAGCCTGCCTGTGCGAGATCGTCAGCCAGACGCGGGAAACTGCGCAGATGTGCCTGCTCAATGGTCGCAAATACACCGTGGCGCTGATGAAGGAGGGCGAGCGTCATTTCAGGATTTCTTCGGACATCGGCGAAAACGCGCCCATCCCATGGACGGCGTCCGGGCGTCTGTTGCTCAGCCACCTGAGCGATCAGCAGATCATCGACCTGATCGACCCCGATGATTTCATTCTGCCGGGTGGCGAACGTCTGCCGCTGGAGACCTTTCTTCGGGAAATCCGCAAGGCCGGCGAGGAGGGCTTCTTTTCCTTCAACAGCGTGGCTGACACCTTCACACACTGCTTCGCCGCCCCCGTGAACAACGAACACGGTCAGTGCATCGCCACACTGTGCATCGTCGCGCCGCGTGCCGACGCCAAGACCCACTACGACGACTACCGGCGGGTGCTGATCGACAGCGCCAATGGCCTGGCTCGCCGTATCAATGAATAACCGCAGGAGATTACCGATGAGCACCGCCGTAATGGACAAGGGTACTGCGCAGCCGGGTGACAGCCTGGTCAGTGATGTCAGCCTGCCCGCGCTGGTGATTCACAATCAGGCGCTGCAACACAATATTCGCTGGATGCAGCAGTTTGTCAGCGACAGCGGTGCAGAACTGGCACCGCACGGCAAGACCAGCATGGTGCCCGCGCTGTTTCGCCGGCAACTGGACGCGGGCGCATGGGGCATGACCCTCGCCACGGCAGTCCAGACGCAGGCTGCCTATGCGCATGGCGTGCGCCGGGTGCTGATGGCCAACCAGTTGGTCGGTGCGCCGAACATGGCAATCGTCGCCGACATGCTGGCTGATCCCATGTTCGAGTTTCACTGCATGGTCGACCACCCGGACAACGTCGCTGCGCTGGGCGAGTTTTTCGCTGCGCGTGGCCTGCGTTTGAACGTGATGATCGAATACGGCGTACCCGGCGGGCGCTGCGGCTGCCGTAGCGAAGAGCAGGTGCTGGCGCTGGCCGACGCTGTTCTGGCTCAACCGGCGCTGGCATTGACCGGCATCGAAGGGTACGAGGGCGTCATCCACGGCGACTACGCCATCCAGGGCATCAAGGCCTTTGCCGCGTCGCTGGTACGCCTGGCTGTCGACCTGCAGGACAAGGGCGCCTTCGCTCTGGATCGCCCGATCGTCACTGCGTCCGGCTCGGCCTGGTATGACCTGATCGCCGAAGCATTCGACGCCCAGGCTGTTCGCGAGCGCTTCCTCAGCGTGCTGCGACCAGGCAGCTATGTGGTGCATGACCACGGCATCTACAAGGACGCGCAGTGCTGCGTGCTGGATCGGCGCGCCGAATTGAGCGAAGCGCTGCGGCCGGCTCTGGAGGTCTGGGCGCATGTGCAATCCATGCCGGAACCGGGCTTTGCAGTGATTGCCATGGGCAAGCGCGACGTGGCCTACGACGCCGGGTTGCCCAACCCGCTGCTGCGTTACAAGCCGGGCGCGCGATCGGCTGGCGACGATGTGAGCGCTTGCAAGGTGACGGCCGTCATGGACCAGCACGCATTCATGACTGTCGCACCCGGATGCGAGTTGAAGGTCGGCGATATCATTTCCTTCGGCACCTCGCACCCGTGTCTGACGTTCGACAAGTGGCGTTCAGGTTGTCTGGTGGATAATGACTTGCGGGTGATAGAGCCTTTCAGTACGTATTTCTAGATAAGTATTTGCAGGAGTATCGTCACATGAGCCTTCCACGGGTCGCCCTGATCGGCGAATGCATGATCGAACTGCAACAGCATGCCGATGGCGGTCTGCGCCAGAGCTTCGGCGGAGACACACTCAATACGGCGGTCTACCTTTCCCGATTGCTGGGTGAGCGGGCCAAGGTCGACTACGTCACGGCACTGGGTGACGACAGCTTCAGCGATGCGATGTGCCGCATCTGGACGGACGAGGGCATCGGTCTGGGCAAGGTGCAGCGCCTGCCCGGACGCTTGCCGGGACTCTACTGCATCCAGACCGACGCCAATGGTGAGCGGCGCTTTCTCTACTGGCGCAACGAAGCTGCCGTGCGCGACTGCTTCATGACCGCGGCGGCCGAGCCGATCCTGGCAGCGTTGGCCAGCTATGACGTGCTGTATTTCAGTGGCATCACCCTGGCAGTGCTTGGCGAGCAGGGGCGTGCCAGACTGCTGGAGGCATTGGCGCGTGCGCGTCAACGTGGAGTCAGGGTCGCCTTCGACAATAACTATCGTCCGCGGCTGTGGGCCAGTGTCGAGCAGGCCCGCGAAGCCTACCGTGCGTGTCTGCAGCATGTAGACCTGGCCTTGCTGACCGAAGACGACGAGCAGGCACTGTATGGCTATGCCGACAGCGAACAACTGCTGGCCGCCTATCGTGGGCGCGGCATCGGTGAAATCGTCGTCAAGCGTGGCGCGCAGAGTTGCCTGGTCGAAGCGGGCGGCGAACGTTTCGAAATCGCAGCGCAGCAGGTCGAGCGTGTGGTCGACACCACGGCGGCGGGTGATTCCTTCAGTGCTGGCTATCTCGCGGCCCGGCTCACGGGTGACCACCCGCTGCAGGCGGCGGAAGCAGGGCATCGCCTGGCCAGTATCGTGATTCAGCACCCAGGCGCGCTGGTGCCCAAGTCGGTCATGCCAGTCTGATAGCACTTGCCACGGAACATGCAGTTGATCGGCTAACACACTGACAGACAAGCATTTCGCTGGAACCCGCGCGAAAATCCGGCCACCATAGGCGACCTTTTCGCCTGCGAGCCCACCACCGGAGTCTGCGTGCCTGACGACCTGCCTTCTGCGCTTCCTCATGACCTGGATGTCGACCTTGTACCGCCCCGGCAATTGCCGTTTTTTCGACGCCTGTTGGCGCGGCTGATGGGGCGTGGTCTTACCGGACTGCGCTCGCAGCACGCGCCCTCATGGTCGCAGGGGCATGCCGACGGTTATCTGAACGGCCACATCGAAGGCGTGCGTGAAGGCTATGAAGAGGGTTATCTGGATGGCCAGGAGTCGGGCCGTCAGGTGCTGGTCATCAGCGATACCCGACCAGCCCGGCATCGTGGCCCCAAAGTCGATGATCATCTGTTCGATGACTGGCGACTGGCGCTCACACCTGAACTGAAAAAGCGCATCAAGGCCGATGTTGCTGAAAAACTCCCCGTACATGCCCAGCCCAGCGCGGCGCAGTGGAAGATGATTTTCAGCGATACGCCGTCTACCTACGTGATTGCCGGGGCGGGTGCAGGCAAATCCACGTCGCTGGTCCTGCGGATTCTGTTGCTGCACCACTACCTGGGCTTCGAACTGAACGCCATGACGGTGGTGACCTTCACCCGAGAGTCGCGCAAGGACTTCATCAGCAAACTGATCGATGTCATGGCCCTGTGGGGGCATGCGCTGGAGCAAAAGCAGGCGCGCGAGGTGGTACGCACCTTCCATTCGCGCATTCTGCCTCTGGTGCGCAGCCTGCCCGGTTTTGAGCAGCTGCGCGCGTTCGAGAACCTGAGCAGTCAGTCTTCCGGCCTGGAAGAGGCGGACAGCAACCCCTTCGACTTGCGGATCAACGATGCGCAGCGCCAGCAACTCAATCTCTGCTACCGCGATCTTTACGCTGGCAATGAGCGTTTTCGCGAAGTCATGGCGCCGCTGTATCGCCATGCCCTGCAGCTCAAGGAACTGGACCGCGATCACCCTGATGTGCAGAAACGGGTCGCCGTGACCGAGCTGTCCTCGAAACGCGATGAAGAGTGGTGCGATACCGTTGAAGACTTGTGGATCCGCGCCGGGGCCTGGCCTATAAAGGGCATTGAGCCCATTCGCCAAGCTGTTGAAATAAATGGTTTTTCGTTTTCGTTTCACGGCTATATCGCCGAGCTGGATGCCTGGGTCGTGCTGGGTCTGGACGCCAGTGAGGACCAGCAACTCAAGCGGCCGGGCGCCAAGCTGCCGGTATGGGCAGAGGGCGTGATAAAGCGCACCCTGTTTCAAGCTTTCTGCAGTAAGCCATTGATATGGATGGATAACTACCAGTCGGCCAAAGAGGTTTTGCAATCCCTGGCGGGGGATGCCGTCGCGGGGCCTGGATTCGATTACCGGGTCAAGGGTGAACTCGGTGCGGCACCCTTGCTGGACTGTTTTGTCACGGCTGCCAGCTTCATCGAGAACCTCGGGCTGGACGTGCCGAGCGCTGTGTCCGAGATGAGTTTTGCCAGCGATGACCCGGACCGTTTCTTCTTCGAAGCGCTCAGCCTGTTCTGGAAAGCCTTCGAAACGCACCTTCTGGCTCAATCGCCGCCGATCATGACCTACAACCGCATGTTTGCCTTGTTCGGCGAAACGTCACCCGAGAATCTCAAGCACGTCAGTGATCCGATGCTCAGACCTCTCGCGCATTTGATGATCGACGAATTCCAGGATGTCTCGCCGCAGATCGTTTCCTGGCTACGCGCCAGCCTGCGCGAAATCAGGCGTCGTGGTCCGGCATTGCACACAGGCCGCATCGCTCAGCACTCATCGCTGCTGTGTGTCGGTGACGATTGGCAATCGATCTACGGCTGGCGCGGCAGTTCGCCGAAGTACTTCATGGAGTTCGCAAAGGAGTTTTCCTCCCCGGCGACCACCAGGGTCATGCTCAGTGATAACTTCCGCAGTCATCAGCACATCATCGACGCCGCCGAGCACATCGTCCGCGCTGCCCCGGCTATCCCGGGCAAGAAGGCCCGCGCCAGTGGCCTGCTTCAGGAGCTGCTACCGGTCAAGGTACTGGATCGCGATGAGGACGAGCTTGCCGAGCGGGTCGCCGAGCATTACCACGATGGCGACTCGATCCTGCTGCTGTACCGCAAGGGCAGCGAGAAGGCGCGCTTCTCGGCGCGTCTGCAGGCACTGATCGACGCTGATTCGGCAAATGGCGCGCAGAATCGCCGCATCAGAACGCTCACCTACCACAGTTCCAAAGGCTTGCAGGCGGATGCCGTATTTTTGCTGGGCGATTGTCAGCATCTGACCGTCTCGCCCTACAAGAATCAGGTTTACCGCTTGGCAGGGCTGGGTGATGCGAATGATCTTCAGCCATTCGATACAGCACAGAAGGATGAAGTCTTGCGTCTGGCCTATGTCGCCATTACTCGCTCGGCGCGGCACTGTTATTGGTATATCGATGAAAGCGCCAGTTCGGGAGACGCAGTTCAGATGCCCAAGGCGTCAGACAGGATTGCCCGCGACAAGCCTTTCTTCGAAGACCTGCGCAACAGGGTTCGTGCTGGCTGAGGCGTTCATGTCAGATAAAACCGGCGACCTGTCGTTGGGTATGCGTGCCGAATAACTCCAGCTCATCTTCGATGGCCTCGATGATGCGCTCCACGTCTGCGGCATTCATCACCGTAGAACAGGGCAGGCCGGCAATGGCGACCACGGTTTCACCGCTGGCACGGTCGAAAAGTCGCGCAATCATGCTCCCTGGCGCATCCATCGAGGCTTCAAAGCCCACGGGGTGGAAGTGCCAGCGCATCAGTTGGCATGCATTGGGGAATGTGACTTTAGTCATGACGATGGCCCACCTGAATCAATCGAGCACTTCCCTTGCTCCAATGGGTAGGCAGACAGCCAGAATGCGTCCGGTAAAGCCATGATGACGAGACGATGACCAGCAGTACGCATCATCGGTCGGTCAAGTTGCTTTCCAGCAGGATCGCTGAGCGGTCTGACGAATACTGAAAATAGCATTTGCCAGCGCCGTTCTGGAAAAATTTTTTATGACGCAGCACAAAAAAATCAATTATATGACCCGTGTCATTAGAAGGTATTAATGGGCACGCTCCATGCATTTGCAGAGCCGCTGCCGCAAGTCCTTCAATGGACTGAATTTGCCGTGACGAAGATGGTTTTCGTGCCGGGTCTGGGGCAAGCTGTCGCTATTGACCCGAGGAACCGCACATGCTGAGAAAATCCCTTGCCGCACTGGTGTTGCTGGCCTCGACCAGCCATGCGGCGGAGACGGTCAATATCTACAACTGGACGGACTATATAGCGCCGGACACCCTGAAGAATTTCGAAGCCGCCACCGGTTTCAAGACCACATACGAAACCTTTGAAACCAATGAGGCGCTGAACGCAAAACTGCTGGCGGGTCACTCCGGTCACGATGTGGTTTTTCCGTCCATTCATTTCATGGGACGACAAATCCAGAGCGGGCTGCTCAAAACCCTCGACAAGCGACAGTTGCCCAACTGGAAAAACCTCAACCCGGTCCTGCTCAAGGCGCTGGAGGGCAGTGACCCCGGTAACCAGCATGGTTTCCCTTATCTGTGGGGCAGCACCGGCATCGGCTATGACTCAGCCAAGGTCAAGGCCATCCTCGGCAAGGATGCACCGCTCGATTCTTGGGATCTGGTGCTCAAGCCGGAAAACATGAAAAAGCTTGCCCAATGCGGTGTCGTATTTCTCGACAGCGCACCGGCTCTTCTGCCGATCACCCTGAATTACCTTGGCTTGCCGCCGCACAGCGAAGTACCTGACGACTATCGTCAGGCAAAGGCGGTACTGGACAGCGTACGGCCGTACATACGCAATTTCAGCTCTGCCGATTACATCGCCGACCTCGCGAAGGGCAGGATTTGTGTCGCGGTGGGCTATTCCGGGGATATTTCCCAGGCTCAGGAGCAGGCGCAGAAAGAAGGCAACGGCTTCACCATCGATTATGTCGTTCCGAAGGAGGGCGCGCCCATGTGGTTCGACATGGTCGCCATCCCGGCTGACGCCACCGATACCAAGGGCGCCTACGCGTTCCTGAATTACCTGCTGCGCCCCGAAGTGATCGCCAACATCACCAATACCGTGCATTACGCCAACGGCAATGAAAAGGCGGACGCGCTGATCGGCCCGGGCCTGTGGACCGATACCACGGTGTACCCGGACGCCGACATGCTGAGCCGCCTGTTCGTGATGTCTCAGGTCCCGGACACTATCAATTCGTTTCGCGAGAAGCTCTGGGACACATTCAGGGCCGGCAGGTAACGCTGTTCAGATGACATGGGCCTGCTGCAGTTCGGTCAGCGCCTGAGCCTTCAACCGGGCGAGCAGTGGATCGCGACGATCCCTTGGCATCTGCAGCCCGACCGGCAATTGGTGGGTGATTGTGCCGGGGCGGCGGCCCATCACCAGCACGCGGTCGCTCAGGTACAACGCCTCGTCGACATCATGGGTCACCAGCAACAGGGTGATGGCATGGCGCGCAGCCAGTTGCAGCAGCAAGTCCTGAAGTTTCATCCGGGTAAACGCATCGACTGCGCTGAACGGCTCATCCAGCAGCAACACCGCCGGGTGCGAGTACAGGCCGCGCGCGATAGCCACGCGCTGGGCCATGCCCCCTGACAGCGCTTTGGGCAAGGCGTCGGCAAAACCGGACAGGCCTACTTCTTCGATCAATTGACCGACCCAGTGGCGGTCGTAGCGGTCATCGTCACTGAAACCGATGTTCTGTGCCACGGTCAGCCAGGGCATCAGGCGCGGCTCTTGAAACACGAACGCCACTTCGCCCTGAATACGCTGCACCGAACCACGAAAATCCTGCTCCAGTCCGGCGACAATCCTCAGCAGCGTGCTTTTGCCGCAGCCGCTGGGGCCCAGCAGGCTGACGATTTCACCTGATTGCAGCGACAGATCGATATCACGCAGCACGGTATTGCCCGCGAACGCTTTGTGCTCTACGCGTATGTCCATCAGTGATTCCAGCATCTATCAACCCTCGCGGCTTTGCCCGTTGAATGTATCGCGCCAGGCCAGGAAGCGTTTTTCCAGACTTGCCAACAGGCCGTCGCTGAGTTTGCCCAGTGTCGCCAGAACGATGATGGCCGCCAGCACGATGTCCGGGCGCGAGGTTTCGCGCCCGTCACTGAGCAGGTAGCCCAGGCCTTTGGTGGCCGCGATCAGCTCGGCGGCCACCAGAAACATCCACGACAGGCTCATGCCGCTGCGCAAACCGGTAAACAGGCCGGGCAGGGCGGCGGGCAGAAGAATGCGCCGGGTCAGGCGATAGCGGCTCAAGCCATACATCTGGCCGACTTCCACCAGCTTTCGGTCAATGCCTCGAATCGCGGCCACGCCGTTTAGATAGACCGGAAAGAACGCTCCAATGGCAATCAGCACGATTTTCGATGTCTCGCCAATGCCCAGCCATAGCAGCAGAAGCGGCACCCACGCCAGGCTCGGAATGGAGCGAAGGCCGGCGAATGTCGGCTCCAGATACGCCTCTGCCTCACGACTGAGCCCCACCCACGCGGCAAACACCAGGGCCAGGCTCGCGCCGATCGCAAAGCCGCTGAGTACACGCAACAGACTGGCACTGATGTGCTTCCACAACGCACCGTCTGCCAGGTCACGCAGAGTCAGAACGATCTCGCTGGGCGCTGGCATCTGATAGGCAGGCAGCCAGCCGATACGGACGATAATCTCCAGCAGGACGATGATCACCGCCGGCACTACCAGACCTTTGAGTGGTGTTCTGTAGCGCTGCCAAAGCGTCGTTCGTTTGGCCTTGTCCGGCACTGTTGCCTGTGCTGAGGCAGGCAACGACTTGTTGCGGCTGGTCATGGAGTGGCGATCACGGCTTTGGAGAATTCAGGCGTGATCAGTTGATCGATGACCTGCTCGACATTGACGCCTTTGCGCACCAGATCCTCCGCGACCAGAATCGGCGCTGCGGCCTTGGACGCCTCCACGTCTTTCGCACTCAGTTGCGGGCTGCTCAAGTCTGTGCGGGTCAATTGCAGCCTGGCGACTTCCAGCGGCAGGCCCGACTCGGTCGCCAGCAGCCTGGCCAGCTCATCAGGA
This sequence comes from Pseudomonas sp. SZ57, assembly GCF_009495975.1. Lineage (NCBI taxonomy): Bacteria > Pseudomonadati > Pseudomonadota > Gammaproteobacteria > Pseudomonadales > Pseudomonadaceae > Pseudomonas > Pseudomonas sp. SZ57. The sequence goes on from NZ_WIBD01000002.1 coordinate 78,827, forward strand.
TTTTTTACTGCCCATTCCCGGGCTTGTTCATAAGCGCTCAATACTGTCCTGATCGCCTGTGGGTGTTCCTTGGCGTAGGTTTCCGTGACGCTCAGTACGCCATAGCTGTTGAAGTCCTTGTTGCGGTAAAGCAGGCGCGAGCCGGACTGTATTTCACTGGCCGCCATGTGCGGGTCAAGCCCTGCCCAGGCATCTACGTCACCTTTTTCAAGGGCTGTGCGCCCATCGGGATGCTGCAGGTGCAGCAGCTCGACATCATCCTTTTTCAGCCCGGCCTTCTGCAGCGCGCGCAAGGTGAACAGATAAGGGTCGGTGCCTTTGGTGGCGGCTATTTTCTTGCCTTTGAGCTCGGCAACCGATTGCAGGGGAGAATCCTTGCGCACCACCAGCGCCGTCCATTCTGCCCGGCTGTAGACATACACCGACTTGATCGGGCTGCCGTTGGCCCGGGCCAGCACCGCAGACAGGCTGGCCGATGAAGCAAAGTCGACGCTGCCACTGTTCAGGTACTCCAGCGAGCGGTTGCTGCCCTGGCTCAACACCCAGGTGACTTTCGCCTCCGGCAGGGCTTTCTCCAGCCAGCCAAAATGCTTGAGCGCCAGGCTGACCGGCGAATAGTAGGCATAGTCCAGACGGATTTCGGCAGGTACGGCCTCGGCGGCCTGCACCGCGCCGTGGAGGCTCAACGCCAATACACAGGTGCTCGCCATCCAGCGAATCAGCGTGCGGGGAGACAACAACCGAAAAGAAACGGGGGGTTGTGGCATAGTGGCGTCCAGGTCAGGAAAACTAGAGCCGCAGCGACCGATTGATATATTCCAAAACAGGCAGTTCGCAGGGCGTGAAATTCACAACAGGAATATTGCACGCTCTATGCCAAACACCAGAGTGCTTGAATTCCGGGGCTTTACGCGGTTTTCCGATGTCCGTGATGTTGATCTGACAGCGGTCTGTTGAATGGCTGTTGCCAGGCAAACAGTCAGGTCTGATGACTCCTCTTTCGACGTTTTTTTGACATTTTCTCTGTTTGTCAGACGATTTTTTTTGCCGGCATTGCAACAGAATCGTTTTTTGACACTCTTAATCGTCCACATTCTTAATTTCGAAACATGTGCGCACTAAGATTCGCGCGTGACCCTTTTTGACTGATCCGCAGAAATTTCCAGGGCGAGCTGCACAAGCCTGCGTATTCGCACCAGCCAGATGGCTGTCCCCTTTCAAATGCGCACCGGACTCAGAAAATAATGAATATGCCGAAAATGCCTTCCATCACCCGACTTCAGCGCCGTCTTGCGTGGTGCTTCTTCCCCTCCTTGCTGGTGGCTTCTGCCTTGGCCTTTTTCACCATGGGCAAAGGCGTCCATGCAGAGCCCAAGAATGGTACCCAGACACTGGTATTCCTTCGTCACGCCGAAAAACCGGCCATGGGGCTGGGGCAACTGAACTGCCAGGGGCTCAACCGGGCGATAGAACTGTCGGAGGTCCTGCCCAGAGAATTCGGCAAGGCTGATTTCATTTTCGCTGCCAACCCGAGCCGACATGTGGAAGAGGGTGAGGGCGACCAGTCCTACAGCTACGTTCGTCCGCTGATGACGGTAGGCCCCAGCGCAATCAAACTGGGTCTGCCCGTCAACCTCGACTTCGGCGCCAACGACACCGCAGACCTGGCCGATGAACTGATGCAGGACAAGTACCACAACGCAGTCATCTACACCGCCTGGTCGCACGGCTACCTGCCGGAGCTGATCAACAAGGTTGCTGAAGAGGCGTCCGGCAAGAGTATCAATCTGCTGGATGACTGGACAAACGACGATTTCGACTCGGTGATTGTCGTCACCCTGAAATGGGTCGATGGCAAAGCCACGCTCGATTACAAGAATCAAAAGCAGGGCCTCAACAACGGCACCCAGACCTGCCCTGAAGCGACCTGATGTCGAACCGCAACGGTTTTCAGCCGTTGAGCGACTTCATCGACGCCGCGTTATAACGCTCCCCGGATGCCGACCCTTGGGCCGGGAAAATCGCTTCCAGTTGGGCAAGGTCATCAGTACTCAGCGTCAATGAAGCCGCTGCCACGTTGCTTTCCAGGTACTTGCGCTGCTTGGTGCCGGGGATTGGAATGATGTCCTCGCCCTGAGCGAGCACCCAGGCCAGGGCCAGTTGTGATGCGCTGATGCCCCTGGCCGTAGCCAGTGCCTTGACCTTCTCGACCAATTGCAGATTGCGATTGAAGTTTTCGCCCTGAAACCGTGGGGTGAAGCGACGATAGTCATCGGCCGCGAAATCGTCCGGGGTGCGCAATTCGCCGGTCAGGAACCCCCGACCGAGCGGGCTGTAAGCCACGAAGGCAATGCCCAGACGACGGCAGGTGGCAAGCACGCCATTCTGTTCCGGATCGCGTGTCCAGAGTGAGTACTCGCTCTGCACAGCCGCCAATGGATGCACCGCGTGGGCCTTTTCGATGGTCGCTGCACTGGCTTCACAGATGCCTATGTGGCGAACCTTGCCAGCCTTGACCAGTTCGGCCATGGCGCCAATGGTGTCCTCGATGGGCACGTTGGGGTCGACGCGGTGCTGATAATAGAGATCAAGGTAATCGGTGTTCAGCCGCTTCAGACTGGCGTCGATGGACTGGCGAATGTACGCCGGGCTGCCATTGACGCCACGTGCATGCGGGTCGTCGCTACGCACGATGCCGAACTTGCTGGCCAGGTAGATACCTTCACGCTTGCCTTCGAGTGCACGGCCAAGCAAGGCTTCGTTGGTGTACGGGCCGTACATGTCCGCCGTATCGAAAAAAGTGACACCCAGTTCCAGCGCGCGGTGCAAGGTGGCGATGGATTCCTTTTCGTCGATGCCAGTGGTGTAGAAGTCCGACATTCCCATGCAGCCCAGCCCGAGGGCAGAAACCTGCGGACCGTGGTTACCCAATTGGCGCGTGATCACAATGAGTGCTCCTGATCGTTGAAAGAGCGGTCGAGTTTCGCCTCTTTGCCGGGCTCAATAAACCGGGTGTTTCTTATTTCACTGTTGTTGAAATCCAAACAATGTCGCCCATAGCGGTGTTCATCGCCTGTCGTTGGACATGCAACACCGCGCCTCTTGAATCCGACCAACCGCGCTAGTCACAAAACACCGAATGGAGTACAAATGTACTCCATGAGCACATTATCTCCTCGACGCAGCGCTATCCTTACCTTCATCCGCGATCGCATCGCGCAGCAGGGGCAATCACCGAGCCTGGCGGAAATTTCCGAGGCTTTCGGTTTTGCTTCACGCAGCGTGGCGCGCAAACACATTGTCGCCCTCACTGAAGCCGGGCTGATCGAAGTCGTCCCGCATCAGGCACGGGGCATTCGCCTGCTGAACACTGAGCCACGGCCTGAATTGCTGGAAATTCCGGTACTGGGGCGCGTGGCGGCGGGCGCACCGATCGGGCCTGATCTCGATATCCACACCACGCTGCACCTGGACCGCAGCACCTTTACCCGTGTGCCGGACTACCTGCTGCGTGTGCAGGGCGACTCGATGATCGAGGACGGTATTCTCGATGGCGATCTGGTGGGCGTGCACCGTAACTCGCAGGCCGGTGACGGACAGATCGTGGTTGCCCGTCTGGACGGCGAGGTGACCATCAAACGCCTGCAACGCCGCGCCGATCAGGTGCGCCTGTTGCCGCGCAACCCGGCCTATGAACCGATCATCGTCACGCCCGATCAGGACTTCGCCATCGAAGGCGTGTTCTGCGGGCTGGTGCGTCGCGAATGATGGGCGCGGTGGTCAGCCTGGACGCCTTGCTGGATGAGCGCAGGGTCTGGAAAGGGCGTCAGCAGAGCGCGCCACAGGTCAGCCCGCAGCCCAGTGGCCACGCGTTGCTGGACGCTGCCTTGCCCACCGGCGGCTGGCCTGCTGCGGCCCTGACTGAAATCCTCATTCCGGCCAATGGCAGCGGCGAACTGCGCCTGCTATGGCCAAGCCTGGCGCGGCTTTCCGCAATCGCCGAGCGCATTGTGCTGGTCGCACCGCCTTATATTCCTTACCCACAGGCGTGGCTGTCCGCCGGCGTCGATCTGCGCCAGTTGGTGGTGATCGAGGCGAGTCCCCGCGATGCCTTGTGGGCCGCCGAGCAATGCCTGCGCTCCGGCAGCTGTGGCGCGGTCGTGTGCTGGCCCGGCATGGTCGATGACCGTGCACTGCGACGCTTGCAGGTGGCTGCCGAAACCGGGCAGACCCTGGCCTTTGCCTGTCGCCCGCAGCAGGCCGCCGCCAACCCTTCACCTGCGGCCCTGCGCATAGCGCTCGATACCCGTCCCGCACAGTTGCGGGTGCTCAAATGCCGGGGCGGACTTGCGCCGCCTTTCCCCATTCCGTTCCCGACCGACGCTTGAGGTTCTTATGCTCTGGGCCTGTGTCTTGCTGCCGCAACTGGCGCTGGACGGCGTCATGCGTCGTCACGGCAACCCCGATGAACCGCTGGCGCTGATCAGCGGCAGCGCTCAACGTCGCGTATTGCAGAGCGTCAATCCGGCTGCGCGTGCGTTGGGGCTGAAAGCCGGGCAGTCGCTGACCGCAGCCCAGGCGCTGGTGCCGAGCTTCACCACGATCGAGCATGACCCGGCCGATATCGAGCGTTTGCAGCAACTGCTCGCGGCCTGGGCCTACGGTTTCAGTTCCAATGTCAGCCTCAAGTACCCGCGGGTGCTGCTGATGGAAATCGAATCCAGCCTCAAGTTGTTCGGCCCCTGGCCGGTGTTCGAGGCGCGTTTGCGTGAAGAGCTGACCACGCAGGGTTTTCGCCATCGCATCGTGGTCGCGCCCAACCCGATAGCCGCGCGAATGCTGGCCAACATGCATGACGGGCTGAGCATCGACTGTCCGCATGAATTGCGTCGCCGTCTGGAGCAGATGCCACTGGAACGCATTGGCCTGAGCCGCGAAACCGCTACCGCCCTGACACGCATGGGGCTGCGTAGCGTGCGGCAGGTGCTGGGGCTGCCCCGCGATACGCTGGCCCGGCGGTTTCCGGCCAGCGTGCTGCAGCACCTCGACACCTTGCTCGGCGAGCGCCCCGTGGCGCTGGAGTGCTACACGCCGCCGGACTTTTTCGATGTACGCATCGAGCTGAATTTCGATGTCGAGTCCCATCAGGCCCTGTTGTTTCCGCTCAAGCGGCTGATCGCCGATCTGGCCTTGTTCTTGGCCGGACGCGACAGCGGTGTGCAGCGATTTTCCCTGCATCTGGAGCATGTTGAAGGTCCGGAGACTGTGGTACCAGTCGGACTGCTGAGTGCCGAGCGCGATGCTTCGATGCTCTTCGAGCTGGCCCGCGGCAGGCTGGAGCAGGTGCTGGTAGAGTCGCCGGTACGTGCCGTGCGCCTGCTGGCGCGAGACTTGCCGGATTTCGTCCCGGCGCACCGTCAGTTGTTCGATGAGCGCGTGCAGCAGACCTTGCCCTGGGAGCAACTGCGCGAGCGCCTGCGGGCGCGTCTGGGCGACGAGTCGGTCAATGGCTTGCGCGCCCAGGCCGATTATCGTCCCGAATGTGCCTGGCAAGCGCACAGCAGCAGTAAACCGGTCCTGCCAGCCAGAGGCTTCACGCGTCCAGGCTGGCTGCTGCGCGAACCTCAGCCGCTGCCGGTGCAGGCGACCCGCATCGTGGCCGGGCCCGAGCGAATCGAGTCGGGGTGGTGGGACGGCGGCGATGTGCGCCGCGACTATTACCTGGTCGAAACCGCCAGTGGCCAACGCGCCTGGGCGTATCGCGCGGTTGGCGAGCCGGGTGAACTGCTGCTGCATGGCTGGTTCGCATGACCAGCGAATACGCCGAGCTGCATTGCCTGTCCAATTTCAGCTTTCAGCGGGGCGCCTCGAGCGCACGCGAGTTGTTCGAACGGGCGGTGCGCCATGGTTACAAGGCGCTGGCAATCACCGACGAGTGCACCCTGGCCGGTATCGTACGCGCCTGGCAGGCATCAAAAAGCACCGGTCTGCCGTTAATCGTCGGCAGCGAAATGCACATCGAACACGGCCCGAAAGTCGTCTTGCTGGTGGAAAACCAGACAGGCTATGAGGCGCTGTGCACATTGATCACGGTCGCGCGCCGCAGGGCCAAAAAAGGCGAATACCGCGTGTTGCGCGAAGACTTCGAGCCTGCGCCGGCCGGGTTGCTGGCCCTCTGGCTGCCGGACCTCGACGGGGATGCTCAAGCCTGTCTGGCCGGCGGACGCTGGTTGCGTGAGCGATTTGCCGAGCGCCTGTGGCTGGGTGTCGGGCTGCACCGTGGCCCGGATGACGAGCAGCGGCTGGCCGACCTGCTGGCGCTGGCGCAATCGCTGGGTATTCCGGCAGTGGCCAGTGGCGATGTGCACATGCATGCGCGTGGCCGGCGCGCCTTGCAGGACACCATGACTGCCATCCGCCACCACACCACAGTGGCCGAGGCAGGTCATCTGCTGTTTGCCAATGGCGAGCGCCATTTGCGGCCACTGGATGCGCTCAGCGAGCATTACCCGGACTGGCTGCTCGCCGAGTCGGTGCGTATTGCCCGGCGCTGCACCTTCGACCTGGGCGATTTGAAATACGAATACCCGCATGAGCTGGTCCCCAAGGGCCAGACCTCTACGTCGTGGCTACGTGAACTGACCGAACGCGGTGTTCGCAGGCGCTGGCCGGGTGGCCTGACACCGGCCACCCGTGCGCAGGTCGAGAAGGAACTGGCGCTGATCGCGGAAAAGAAGTTCGACAGCTACTTTCTGACCGTACATGACATCGTCGAGTTTGCCCGCAGCCAGCACATCCTTTGTCAGGGACGCGGCTCGGCGGCCAACTCTGCAGTGTGTTATGCGCTGGGGATCACCGAACTGAACCCGGAACAGAGCAACCTGCTGTTCGAGCGCTTCATCTCCAGAGAGCGCAACGAGCCACCGGATATCGACGTGGATTTCGAGCATGACCGCCGCGAAGAAGTCATTCAGTACATCTTTCGGCGCTATGGCCGGGGCAGGGCAGCGCTGACGGCCGTAGCCAGCACTTATCACGGTTCCGGCGCGATGCGTGACGTGGCCAAGGTGCTGGGCTTGCCGCCAGACCAGATCAATGCCCTGGCCGAAGCCTTCAGTCGCTGGAGCGATTCGTTGCCGTCGCCTGAACGCTTGCGCGAATACGGCTTCGATGCCGACACGCCGATCCTCAAGCGCGTGCTGGCGCTGACCGGCGAACTGATCGGTTTTCCCCGGCACCTGTCGCAACATCCAGGGGGATTCGTGATTTCCGAACATCCGCTGGACACGCTGGTGCCGGTCGAGAACGCCGCAATGGCCGATCGCACTATCATCCAGTGGGACAAGGACGACCTGGACCTGGTCGGCCTGTTGAAAGTCGACATTCTTGCACTGGGCATGCTCAGTGCCTTGCGCCGTACGTTCGATCTGGTGCATTTGCACCGTGGCCAACGATGGACTCTGGCGACACTTCCGGGCGACGACCGGAAAACCTACGAAATGATCAGCCGTGCCGACACCATCGGCGTGTTTCAGATCGAGTCGCGGGCGCAGATGGCCATGCTGCCGCGCCTCAGACCGGAAAAATTCTACGACCTGGTCATCGAAGTCGCCATTGTCCGGCCAGGGCCGATCCAGGGCGATATGGTTCACCCGTACCTGCGGCGGCGCAATGGCGAAGAGGCGGTCACCTATCCGCCCAAGCTTGAATCGGTGTTCAAGCGCACCCTGGGTGTGCCGCTGTTCCAGGAGCAGGTCATGGAAGTGGCCATTCTGGCCGCCGACTACACGCCGGGCGAAGCGGATGAGTTGCGTCGCGCGATGGCCGCGTGGAAACGTCACGGCGGGCTCGAACCGCATCGCGAACGGCTGCACACGGGCATGCTGAAAAACGGCTATGAAGCGGACTTTGCCGACCGGATCTTCGAACAGATCAAGGGCTTTGGCAGTTATGGTTTTCCCGAATCCCATGCCGCCAGTTTCGCCTTGCTGACCTACGCCAGTTGCTGGCTCAAGTGCCATGAACCGGCAGCGTTCACCTGCGCACTGATCAACAGCTGGCCGATGGGGTTCTATAGCCCGGATCAGCTGTTGCAGGATGCACGTCGCCATCACATTGAAATTCGCCCGGTGGATGTGCGTTACAGCGACTGGGATTGTTCGCTGGAGCCGCTCGATCATCCTGACAGCACGCGCAATCTGGCGATTCGTCTCGGGCTGCGCATGGTCCGCAGCTTTCGTGAGGAAGATGCCTTGCGCATCGAAGCCGCGCGCGCGAAACGGCCGTTTGTCGATGCTACGGACCTGACGTTGCGCGCCGAGCTGGACTCGCGCGCCGCCGAAGCGCTGGCGGATTCCGGTGCCTTGCGCGGCCTGATCGGCCATCGGCACCGGGCGCGCTGGGAAGTCGCCGGGGTTGAGGCCCAGCGCCCGCTGTTCGACGACCTGCCCAGCGAAGAAACCCAGGTGATCTTGCCGCTGCCGACCGTGGCCGAAGACCTGGTGGCCGACTACACAACGCTGGGCACCACCCTGGGCCCACACCCGCTGGCCTTGCTGCGTCGGCAACTGGCTGCCAAGCGCTTTCGCAGCTCACAAGACTTGTTACACCTGGAAAACGACCGGACCCTCAGCGTGGCGGGGCTGGTCATTGGTCGTCAACGACCGGGCACTGCGAGTGGCGTGACCTTCGTCACCCTTGAAGATGAGTTCGGCATGGTCAACGTTGTGGTCTGGCGCGACCTGGCTGAGCGTCAGCGCAAGGTGCTGGTGGGCTCGCAATTGCTGCAGGTGTTCGGGCGACTGGAATCGAAAAGCGGCGTGCGGCACCTGATTGCCCAGCGCCTGTACGACCTGACGCCGCTGCTCACCGGACTGGATGTGCGCAGCCGGGATTTCCAGTAATCGGGCCTGTAATTTGCAGTATCAACCGGTACATCCTGCCACCGAGAAGCCCAGTATGTACAAAGACTATCCAGCCGCTTACCAGGTCAGCAAAGGCGCGGCGCTGCAAGTCGACACTGCCTTTTATGAGCGCATCCGCACGAATGCGCAGCAACGCACCCTCGTCGAACAGTTCGAAGTACCGATTCGTACCGGGCGGGCCTGGAAGGTCAAGGCCGGTCAGGTGTTTCGTGTCACCACACCGGTGGGCCCGCAAGTCGGCGATTTCAATGTCTGGAACGCCAACGACCCCCGCGAGCGACTGTGGGCTGCGCGCACGCGGCAGTTGCAGGGCGCGCATGTCACCACCCACGATCGGCTGTGGTCGAACCTGCCGTTTTTGCGGCCAATGGTAACCATCACCGATGACAGTCTGGCCAGTTACGGAACCGACGAGCACGGCGGCCGCCTGCATGACCTGCTCGGCACGCGTTGCGATCCCTACGTCAACAAGATGCTGACCGGCGAAGACTTTCACCATCACTGCCATTCCAACCTGACTCGCGCAGTGCTGCCGCACGGGCTGACCGAGTTCGATGTGCACGATGTGCTGAACATCTTCCAGTGCACCGGCCTGAACCATGACGACCTGTATTTCATGAAAGCCTGCCCGGCGCAGAAGGGCGACTATCTGGAGTTTTTCGCGGAAATCGACCTGCTGTGTGCCTTGTCGACCTGTCCGGGTGGCGACCTGTCACTGCCGATGTGGGGGCCTGATGCGCAGGACCCGTTGAGCGTCTGCCGGCCGCTGGGCGTCGAGATCTATGACCTCGACGCGTCGCTCCTGGACGGCTGGCAGTCCCCCGAGCGCGCGGCCTATAACGGCCTGCATGGTCTGCAGATCGCCAGGGCCGAGTGGGAGCAATAACCGCTCAGGCTGCGCGCGCCATTCTGCGCAGTCCCCAGACCATCACCGCCCCCATCCCGAGCATGGCCAGCAGCAGTGCCGGGTAAGACACCCACCAGTGCAGCGGGGCGGTCATCATGCTGAATTCCGACATGCCGCCGATCCCGGCAATCAGGTTCAACGGCAGAAACACCACATTGATCAAAGTCAGTTTGCGCAGCAGAGTGTTGGTGCTGTTATTGACCAGATTGCCGCGCGCATCCATCAGGCCGGCGAACACCGTGGAATAGATCTCCGCCTGTTTGTAGCACTGGTCGTTCTCGATGATCATGTCGTCGATCAGCGCCAGGCTGTCGGCGGCGTATTGCCTGCCTTGCGCATGATTGCGCAGACGCGTCAGGACCGCACCGTTGCTGTGGATGGCGTTGATGTAATACACCAGACTTTCGCTGAGGTTGAACATCTGTAGCAGATGGCGGTTTTCCAGTGAAGAGTTGAATTTCTGCTGCAATTCACGGGCGACCATCTTGATGACTTTCAAGTGCCCCAGGTAGTGATGAATGTTGTTGAACAGCAGCTCCAGAAGGATATCCAGCGGCTGGTTCAACGGGCGGTGAGCCCCCAGCGCGCTCAAGGGTTGCTCGTCATCACAGATCAGCACCAGCTGGTCCCGGCTCAGCAGCACGCCAAAGGACGAAACGTCGAACGAGAAGCTGTCCTTGCCCGAATAGTTCTCGGGACGTTTCCAGATGACGAACAACGCATCAGGGTGAAACTCGATGCGCGAAATTTCGTCCGGGTCGAGTGCCGAGGCAACGGCATGCTCATCAAGGTGAAATCGCTCCAGCAACAATCTGCGTTCCCCGGCATCCGGTTTGCTGAACCACAGCACCTGAGCCTTTTGCGGATCACATGCCAGCAACTGGTTGTTGTCGAGTTTCAGGCCCTGAATCATCGTTTCACCATGCCTGACCGAGGCGCTTGAGCTCCAGACGGCGGACGAACTCTTCCAGCACCAGGCTGTACAGATCATCCTGCAGATAAGCGTCTTCGATGCCGGCATCCAGGTTCGGGTTGTCGTTTACCTCGATCACCACCACTTGATCGCCTGACTGTTTCAAGTCCACGCCATACAAGCCGTCACCAATCAGGTTGGCGGTCTTGAGCGCCAGTTCGACCACGGCGCGCGGCGCTTCGTGCACCGCCAGCGTGCGGCATTCGCCAATCACTTCGGCACCGATCGCCTTGTGGTTGTAGATCTGCCAATGCCCCTTGGACATGAAGTACTGGCAGGCGAATATCGGTTTGCGATTGAGAATGCCGATGCGCCAGTCGTACTCGGTGTAGAAAAACTCCTGGGCCAGCAGCAATACCGAGTGCTCGAACAACTGGGTCGTTGCCGTGTGCATTTCCTCGGGCGTGCTGACCTTGATCACACCTCTGGAAAAGCAGCCATCGGGGATCTTCAATACCAGCGGGAAGCCCAGGCGTGTGGCCACGTGCTGCAGTTCTTCCGGGCGGTCCTTGTAGAGAATTTCCGTTCGCGGCATGCCCAGATCATGGCTTTTGAGCAGGTCGGTCAGGTACACCTTGTTGGTGCAACGCAGGATCGAGGTGGAGTCATCCATGACCACCAGCCCCTCGCTTTCGGCCTTCTTGGCAAAGCGATAGGTGTGGTTGTCGACGCTGGTGGTTTCGCGAATCAGCAGCGCGTCGTACTCGGCCAGCCGGGCGTAGTCTTTCTTTTCAATCAGCTCGACATCAATGCCCAGGCGCTGACCGACGCGGATGAAATTGGCCAGCGCCTCAGGGTTGGACGGCGGCAGCTGTTCCTGCGGATCATGCAGAATCGCCAGGTCGTAGCGGGCCATGCGCCGCGAACTGGGCTGGCGCCAGACATTGCGGCTGAAGCCTTCCAGCGCCGAGGCGAACTCATCCTGCTGATCCTCGCGCAGACGCGGCAGAGCGCCGGCCTTGATACCCGCAATATGCCAATTGTCGCGCTTGCGAAACTCCACCATCAGGATCGGGCAGGGGAAGACTTCAAACAACTGACGGGCAAGATCCTTCAACGGCTCAAGTGTGGTCTGGCCGAAGTACAGTGTCAGGGTAAACCCTTCGGTGTCGTCATACGGATGATCCTCAAGTGCGGTCTCCAGCAACTTGTCCAGGTCATCGAGGGCCAGGCCGTAGAGTGACTTGCGGGTCAACTCGCTGATGGTCTTTACCGAGGGAATGACATTGTGCTGACGCGCTTCGGCCAGCAGGGAACAGTAATAACCGTGGCCCAGGTATTTGTAGCTGCGGCACAGGTTGATGACTTGCACACGCCTGCCTGCCGTGGCTTTCAGCGGTTTTTCCAGGTAGTCCTGGGCGCTGATCAAATCTTCGCTGGGAAAGTACGATGCCCAGTCTTCGAGCCGTTCGACAATAATCACCAGTTGCCTCTGCGCTGCAAAGAGTGTTGTGGGGTCTGCACGTCGGGTTGTTGCTGAAAGCGCAAGTTGCGCAGATACTTCGTTCATCTTCACCTGTGCCGCTGACATGTGTAATCGATCCGATGGGAAACAAGTCCTTTCTATTAAGCATGTGCTTTTTGAAATGTCCCGTTTCGTTACACAACTTTTACGGCGGTGCAGATGGACTTTATATTTCGAGATGCAGTTGAAACCGATGTCGACGACTTGCTGCTTCTGGAGAACCAGTGTTTTGACGGCGACCGTCTGACTGCGCGCAGCTTTCACTGGATGATCCGCCGCGCCAATGCCAGCCTGATCGTCGCCGAGCAGGCCGGGCAACTCACCGGCTATGCGCTGGTGCTGTTTCATCGCGGCACCTCATTGGGGCGCTTGTATTCGCTGGCGATTGCCGATGCAGCGCGGGGCAAGGGGCTGGGCAGACAGTTGTTGCAACGTGCCGAACAGCAGGCCGTGGGCCGCGACTGTGCTTACCTGCGCCTTGAGGTGCGCCCCGATAACGGCGCGGCCATCGCGCTTTACGAGCGCAGCGGTTATCGGCGTTTCGCCCAGGTCGACGACTATTACCAGGACCATGCCCCGGCCTTGCGCTACGAGAAACGCATCGTTGAACACGCCCGGCTGGACAGTCGCTCAGTGCCTTACTACCAGCAGACCCTGGAGTTCACCTGTGGCCCGGCCTGTCTGTTGATGGCCATGAAAGCCCTGCAACCTGCGCGCTCGATGGGCCGTGGCGAAGAATTGCAGATCTGGCGTGAGGCGACCACGGTGTTCATGACCTCCGGCCACGGCGGTTGCAGCCCTCAGGGGCTTGCGCTGGCGGCTCTTCAACGGGGCTTTGCGGTGAAGCTGCTGGTGTCGGTCTCGGGCCCACTGTTTCTGGGCGGCGTGCGCAGTGACAACAAGAAACAGGTGATTCGCCTGGTTCACGAGCAGTTCTGTGAGGCGCTGCAAACCGCCGGAGTGCAGACACTGCCCAATCGCTCGCTGAACCTGCCAGGTCTGCTGGCCGATGGCGGCAAGCCGCTGGTGCTGATCAGCAGTTACCGCCTGACCCGTTCCAAGGCACCGCACTGGGTGATGGTCACCGATTGCGACAGCGATTTCGTCTACCTGCACGATCCCGATATCGATCACAGCCTGCATCGGCAAGCCATCGACTGCCAGCATATGCCGGTAAGCCATGCCGACTTCAATCGCATGAGTTGTTTCGGTGCCGACAAACTTCGGGCGGCAGTGATTGTGTTTGCCGCGCCTGTGGATGATCATGCTCGCGCTTCAGCAGACCGGCCACAGGATTCCCTACCGTGATTAAGTTCGTGCTCAAGGCTTTTTGCGTACTGGCCATCGCTGCAAGCCTGTCGGCCTGCATCAGCGCGCCGATCCCGCTGACCGCGAAAACCGCCGCGCAGCTGCAGCAACAGCCACCGGTGCGCTTTCTGCTGACCTTCGACGATGGCCCGAGCGCCTCGACGTTCTACAACCCCAGCATCACCGTGCTCGACAGCCTGGCCGACAATCCGCTGCAGCCGGGCATCAAGGCGGTGTTCTTCGTGCAGACCGGCGCAACCGGTGCGGGTAACAGTGATCAGGGCCGGGCGATCATGCATCGTCAACATGAAGAAGGCCACCTGCTGGGCTTTCACACCGCCACGCCGCACCACACCAACCACCGTTCGCTGAGCGATGAGGAGCTTGAGCAATCCCTGACCCAAGGCTGCGCGATCATTGCCTCGATCACCGGCGTGCCGACCACCTTGCTGCGTCCGCCGTTCTGGAATTACGACAAACGCACCTTCAGCGCCTATCAGCGCCACCATCTGCAGGTACTGCTCACTGACCTGAGTGCCAATGACGGCAAGATCTGGGGCTATAACTTCAGCCTGCGCCGCCGTTCCAACATGGTCAGCCAGCTCTCGCAGGTGCGCGAGCGCATTGCCGCCGGCGAGCTGCCTGCGGTGGATGGCGTGATTCCGGTGGTGGTGACCTTCCATGACCTGAACCGCTACACCGCGCGGCATGCGCGGGAGTACCTGCAGATTCTGGTCGACAGTGCCGGGCAAACCGGCGTGCGGCTTGCCGACAAGCCGTTCTATGACGACAGCGCGCAGTTGCAGCGCGCGGCACTGGCCAGGACGGTCAAGGCGGCGGGCGAGCCTGTCAGCTTGCCCGGTGTGTGGAGCTGGATCTGGGACCACAACGCGCACTGACGACACGCACTGACCAGGCGTCAGACCAAGGTGTTCTTGCGCACATGACCGCCCTGGACAATCATTGCCAGGTGCTCGCCCTGACCGACCAGGCAACTGATATCGCTCAGCGGGTCGCCATCCACCACCAGCAGATCGGCTATCGCACCGGCGGCGATGCAGCCCAGTTCGCCTTCACGCTGAAGGATCTGCGCCGCCACACTTGTGGCACTGCGCAGCGCTGCCAGATTACCCAGCAGTTCGGCACGAATCTTCAATTCATGAGTCTGGTACTCGTGCATTTCCCCCAGCAAATCCGAGCCATAGCCCATCGGTACGCCCGCTTCGGCGAACAGTAACAGGGCATTACGCCCGGCCTGGCGCACATCCTCGATCTTGGCGACCGAGTCAGCCGGCAGCCCAAAGCGTTCGCCATATTCGGCGAGCATTTCGTAAGTGACCTGGGTGGGCACCGCAAATGCGCCTTTTTCAGCCATGAGCCGCGCGGTGTCGGCATCGACCAGATTGCCATGTTCGATGGTTCTGACACCGCATTCGATGGCACGGCGAATCGCCCGAGCGGTGTAGGCGTGGGCCATGACGTAGGTGTTGGCAGCGGCGGCCTCATCGACGATGGCGCGGATTTCAGCTTCGCTGTATTGGGTGTTGGCAATCGGGTCGGTTGGCGAGGACACACCGCCCGAGGCCATGATCTTGATCTGGTTGGCGCCTTGCTGCAGCTCTTCGCGCACCGCCAGGCGCACGTTGTCGACGCCATCCACCACGCGGGCGATGGCCCCGGCGCGGAAGCAGCAGGAGCAGGGCTCGTTGAGCAGCAGTTCGCCGCGTGCGCGCATGTCGCCATGGCCGCCGGTCTGTGACAGTGCCTTGCCCGATGCGAAGATGCGCGGGCCGGGAATCAGCCCCATCTGAATCGAGCGGGCCAAAGCCCAGTCAGCGCCCCCGGCATCGCGCACGGTGGTAAAACCACGGTCGAGCATCGCCGCCAGAATCGGCAAGGCGCGGTACATGATGATTGCGTTGGGTTGCAGGGCGTTCATGCCCAGGTTGGCGTTGGAAGCCAGAACATGCACGTGGCAGTCGATCAGGCCGGGCATCAGTGTTCTGCCACCCAGATCGATGACCTGAGCGCCCGCCGGGGCCGGTTCACCTTCGGCACGCACCGCGACAATGCGCTCACCCTCGATCACGACCTCCTGGCCCGAAATCAGTTGTCCTTGTTGCACGTCCAGCAGGCGGCCGTTGCGCAGGATCAGGTGTGTGGCTTCAGTGGTACTCATTGGTAAGCTCCAGACAAGGGTTGGTGGGCCGCGGGCGCACGGTCGCGATAAAGCAGTGCGCCAATACCGCTGACGACGGCGGCGAACATTATGTAGAAGGCCGGCGCCAGGTTGCTGCCGGTCGAGGCAATCAGCCAGGTGATGGTGAAGGTGGCAAACCCGCCGAAGATCGTGACGGCGAAGTTGTAGGCCACCGAAAGCCCGGTGGACAGCACGTGGGTTGGCAGCAATTCACCGAAGGCTGCGAGGATCGAGCCGATGTAAGCGGAAATCAGCAGGCCGAGCACCAGCTCGAAGATCAACAGTGAAAACAGCCCCGGCATCTGGTTGATGAACAGAAACATCGGGTAGGCGCTGAGGAAGATGGCAATGGCCGAGCCCAGCAGCCAGGGGCGATGCCCGCTGCGATCGGCCAGGGCACCGACAATCGGCGTGGCGACGATCAGTACCGCGCCGCCCATCATGCCGGCGCTGAAGCCCATCCATGACGGCAGGCCGAGCACGCGCTGGGCGTAGGAGGGGATGTAAAACAGGATGGCATAGGTGCAGACGGTCCACAGCACGACCAGCGAAAAGCTGATCAGGGTCTGTCGCGGGTAGGTCTTGATCACTTCGCGCAGCGGCGATTCGACCGGTTTTGCAGCCTTGTAGGCAGGTGTCTCGTCAACCCGGCTGCGGATATAGAAGCCGACCGGCCCGATCAGCGTGCCGATCAGAAACGGCACCCTCCAGCCCCAGCTTTCGAGCTGTGCCTGGGTCAGGTAACTGGACAGCACCGCGCCCAGCGCGGAACCCAGTAGCACCGCGACGCCGATGCTGGCCTGAATCCAGCTGGAATAGAAGGCTTTTTTGCCCTCCGGCGCATGCTCGGTGAGAAACGCCGTGGCGCTGCCCATCTCGCCACCGGCAGAGAAGCCTTGCAGCAGGCGCGCCAGGACAATCAGCAGCGGTGCCAGATAGCCGATCTGCGCAAAGCTGGGGGTCAGCCCGATGATCAGTGTACCCAGCGCCATCAGCAGGATGGTCAGCGACAATGCCGCTTTGCGCCCGCGCTTGTCGCTGTAGATGCCCAGCACAATGCCGCCCACCGGACGCATGAAGAAGCCCACCCCGAAGGTCGCCAGCGCCAGCAGGTAAGACGTCAGTTCGCTGCCGGTGGGGAAGAACACTTTGGCGATGATCACCGAGAAGAAGCTGTAGACCGTGAAGTCGAACCATTCAAGGCCATTGCCAATGACAGTGGCGACCACCGCGCGGCGCGCCTTTTGTTCATGGGTGCGTGAAGCAGAGGATTGTAATGTGCTCACTGGATAAGCTCCTGCATGCGATACACGCAGGGAAGCCCCCTGCATCGGCTGCATTGATTGAGGGGCAGGGTCGGTACGAGTGCGGCTGAGTCAGGTCTTTTTGCCCGTTTCAGTCGAGAGTAGGCGCTGGGCCGATTTTAAGAAAACGCTTATTACGCAGATTTGCATGCGCCAAACGCATGCAGGTTTCACAGCGGTGGAGCCACTGTGGCTATTTCATCTGCCAGCCATTTCTCGAAGGCGCGTGCGGCACGTCGAGGCGTCTTGCCGCTGGGTGTCAGCAGGTAATAGCCGCCTACCGCGCCGACGCTTTTGCGGCAGGCGGGCACCAGCGCGCCGGACTGCACGTGGCGGTCGGTCATCGGCTGCCAGCCGAGCACGATGCCATGCCCGGCGACCGCCAGATCGACCAGCACCGGATACAGGTTCACGGTCATGCGCTTGCGGATCAGCGAGGCATCGACACCCTGGCGGCCGAACCAGTCACCCCACGACAACCATTGACGCTGGCCGTCTTCGAGCATCAGCAGGCAATGATCCAGCAGTTGCGCGGGCTCCAGCAGGCGCCCGCCCAGATAATCGGGTGAGCAGTAGGCGTTGACCGATTCGGCGAACAGCAGACGGCTGTCGAGACCCGCCGGCGAGACTTCGCGCAGAAAATACAGCGCCAGATCGAATTCGGCGCGAATCAGCGAATCCAGTCCGTCGACCACGCGCAGGCGGATATCCACGGCCGGGAAGGCGTCGCGATAACGTCCCAGCAAAGGGCCCAGCCACAAGGCCGCCACGCCACTGGAGCATGCCAGCGTCAGTTGCTGATCACCGCTGTGAGTGATCACCTGAGCGGTGGCCTCGGCGCACAGGGTCAGTACGCGCTGGATCTGCTCGGCGTAAATCTGCCCGGCGACCGTCAGGTGAATGCGCTTGTGCTCGCGACGAAACAGCGCGCGGCCGAGGAATTCCTCCAGTTGCGCGACCTGACGGCTGATCGCGCTCTGGGTCAGGTTCAGTTCGGTGGCGGCACGGGTGAAACTGCCATGCCGGACGGCAGCTTCGAAAGCGATCAGGTTCTGCAGCGGCGGAAGGGGCTCGATACGCACAGTGGCTCCTGTTGCGGGCAGCTTTTACAAAGGGTCGGGAAACGGCGTCGACAGCAGCCAGTCCCTGAACACACACAGCGATGGCAGGTTCTGAAAACGCGTGGCGTAAGCCAGGTAATAATTGCGTCCGCTGTCCAGAGGCTCGAACAGGGTGACCAGTTCGCCACTGTGGATTTCGTCCTGCACCAGAATGCGCGGCACCAGCGCGATACCAATGCCGGCGGCGACGGCCTGGATCAGGTGCGAAGTCAGTTCGAAGCTCGGACCGGGGCGCATGATGTGGTGGTCCAGCCGATTACTGTCGAACCAGTCCGACCAGGCATTGGGCCGCGACACCACGCTCAGCAACGCATGCTGGGCCACCTGCGCCGGGGTCATCGACTGGTAGCCGGCAAGGGCTGCCGGGCTGGCAATGACCACCAGTTTTTCACTGACCAGCGGATGAGCGATGTAACCGGGCCAGTTGCCGTTGCCGGCACAGATGATCGCGTTCATTTCGCTGGCGGCGGGCGTCAGGTCGGCATGCACGATGCGCGAATGGATATGCACCACGTAGCCCGGATGCCGGGTGTAAAAGTCATTCATCCGTGGCAGCAGCCACTTCGAGCCGAAGGTCGGCAGCACGGCCAAATGCAGTGTGCCGCCTTCGGCCTTGTGCGCGATTGTTTGCAGGGTTGCACTGCGGATGCGGCCCAGCGCGGCGGCCAGCTCATGCTGATACAGCGCGCCTGCGGTGGTCAGCTCGATGCGTCTGCCATCGCGCTTGAACAGTTCAACTTCCAGTTGCGCCTCCAGCGCCTGCACCTGCCGGCTGACGGCGCTCTGGGTCAGGGCCAGTTCGTCTGCGGCCTTGGTGAAGCTGCCATGCCGGGCGGCGGCCTCGAAGGCGAGCAGCAGCGACATGGAGGGCGTCAGTCTTCGGGTGTTCATTCATAAAACTCATGGAAAAACGGCAGGTTTTACGTTTGCACTGAAGCATGACACACCGGAGAATCACGCTAACCGTTGATAACGCCATGCATTCGAGCGTTTCGAAGCATACGTGCTTTGCATATAAAACGCCTAGCGAGGAAGACCACCATGATTGCGCTGTTGAAACCTACTTCCGAGCAGGTCGGTCACTATGACCGTTTCCTCAATGCCCTGGCGGAGGCCGGCTTTCGTGGCGAAATAGCCCGTGACCACGGTTCGCGCACAGTGCTGGCCACTGACAACTCCATCTACCAGCGCCTGCCACAGGCTGCCGTGTTCCCGATGGACAGTCATGACGTCGCAATCGTCGCCCGGCTGGCGGCGCGGCCCGAGCACCAACAGGTGGTGTTGACCCCGCGTGGCGGCGGCACCGGGACCAACGGGCAGTCGCTGACCGACGGCGTGGTGGTCGACCTGTCGCGGCACATGAACGCTATTCTCGAGATCAACGTCGAGGAACGCTGGGTGCGCGTGCAGACCGGTGTGGTCAAGGATCAGCTCAATGCCGCGCTCAAGCCGCACGGGCTGTTTTTCGCACCGGAACTGTCGACCTCCAACCGCGCCACGATTGGCGGCATGATCAACACCGATGCCAGCGGGCAGGGCAGTTGCACCTACGGCAAGACCCGTGATCACGTCCTTGAGCTCTCCACGGTGTTGCTGGGCGGTTCGTACGTCAACAGCCATGCATTGGCTGCCGGGCAGCTGGCCAGCGAACAGGCACGTGTCGACCGCGCGGGCGACGTTTATCGTTGCGCGCAGCAGATTGCCGATACGCAGGCCAAATTGATCAAGGATGTCTTTCCTCCGCTGAACCGCTGTCTGACGGGCTACGATCTGGC
Source organism: Pseudomonas sp. SZ57 (assembly GCF_009495975.1). Lineage (NCBI taxonomy): Bacteria > Pseudomonadati > Pseudomonadota > Gammaproteobacteria > Pseudomonadales > Pseudomonadaceae > Pseudomonas > Pseudomonas sp. SZ57. The sequence goes on from NZ_WIBD01000002.1 coordinate 98,804, forward strand.
GCACCTGCGCGAGGAAGACGGGCGTTTCAACCTCAACAGCGTACTCTGCGGTTCTGAAGGCTCACTGGGGTTTATCGTCGAGGCCCGACTCAACGTCCTGCCGATCCCCAAACATTCGATTCTGGTCAACGTTCGCTATGCCGGTTTCATGGACGCCCTGCGGGACGCCAAGGCCTTGATGGCGCACAAGCCGCTGTCCATCGAGACCGTAGACTCCAAGGTGCTGATGCTGGCCATGCAGGATATCGTCTGGCATGGCGTGGCCGAGTATTTCCCCCAGGACCCTGCAACGCCGACGCTGGGCATCAACCTGATCGAGTTCAGCGGCGATGAGTTGAGTGAGGTGGAACAGCGCGTTCATGCGTTCGTTGCGCACTTGCAGACCGACAGGTCGGTGCTGCGCCTCGGCCACACGCTGGCGGTTGGCAGCGCACCAGTGAACCGCATCTACGCCATGCGCAAGCGCTCGGTGGGGCTGCTCGGCAACGTCAGGGGTGAAGCCAGGCCGCAGCCGTTTGTCGAAGACACTGCCGTGCCCCCGGAAAATCTCGCCGATTACATTCAGGAGTTCCGTGCGCTGCTGGACAGCTACGGGCTGCAATACGGCATGTTTGGCCATGTGGATGCCGGCGTGCTGCACGTGCGGCCGATTCTGGACATGAAGGACCCCGTGCAGGCGGCGCTGATTCGGCCAATCTCCGACGCCGTCGCCGCGCTGACAAAACGCTATGGCGGGCTGCTCTGGGGCGAGCATGGCAAGGGCCTGCGTTCGCAATACGTGCCTGAATATTTCGGCGAGTTGTATCCCGCGTTGCAGGCCCTCAAGGCCGCCTGCGACCCGTTCAACCAGCTTAACCCCGGCAAGATCGCCACGCCTGCCACAGTGCCGCAAGCGCGCCTGACGCTGGTGGATGAAGTGACGTTGCGCGGCGACCTGGATCGCACGATCGATGAACGCGTCTGGCAAAGCTACGACAGCGCATTGCACTGCAATGGCAATGGTGCCTGTTACAACTATGACACCGACGACGCCATGTGCCCGTCGTGGAAAGCCACCCGTGACCGCATTCACTCACCCAAGGGCCGCGCTTCGCTGGTCAGGGAATGGCTGCGCCTGCAAGGCGAGCAGGACGTCAACGTGCTCACCGCCAGCGCCAGGGCGCGCAGTGCCAATGTGCTGAAAAGCCTTGCCGAGCGAACCGTCAACAGCGTCGCCAGGGTGGCGGGGCAGAAGGATTTCTCCCACGAAGTCTACGACGCCATGGCCGGTTGCCTGGCCTGCAAGTCGTGCGCGGGACAGTGCCCGGTGAAGGTCAACGTGCCCGAATTCCGTTCGCGCTTTCTCGAGCTGTACCACAGCCGCTACCTGCGCCCGATCAAGGATTACCTGATTGGCTCGCTGGAGTTCAGCATTCCGCACCTGGCGCGCTTTCCGAAGCTGTACAACGCGATCATGGGCGCAAGGCCGGTGCGTTACCTGCTTGAGCATGTAGCCGGTATGGTCGACAGCCCGTTATTGAGCCTGACCGACTTCCGTGCGGCCTGCGCTCGCTGGAATGTGGGCATCGCCACGCCGCAGCGTCTGGCCGCGTTGAGCGAGCAGGAGCGCAAGCGCACGGTGGTGCTGGTTCAGGATGCATTCACCCGATATTTCGAAACCCCGCTGGCGGCAGACTGGCTGGAGCTGATTTCGCGCCTCGGTTATCAGGTCTACCTCGCACCGTTTGCGCCCAATGGCAAGCCGCTGCAGGTGCAGGGTTTTCTGCAGGCGTTCGAGAAAGCTGCCGGTTTCAACAGTCAGTCGCTGGGCAAGCTGGCCGGGTACGGCATCCCGCTGATCGGTCTGGACCCGGCCATGACCCTGGTTTATCGCCAGGAGTACAGCAAGACGCTGGGCAGCGAGAATGTACCCGAGGTCATGCTGCCGCAGGAGTGGCTGGCGCCCACGGTCGAGGAAGGTCGTGATGCTGCGTCGGCAGAGACCTACTACTTCCTGCCGCATTGCACTGAAAAGACCAACGAGCCCGCCAGTATTGGTCTCTGGCAGAAGGCCTTCGCCCGCGCAGGGCTCAAGCTGGAGGTGCTGGCCAGCGGTTGCTGCGGCATGTCCGGCACCTATGGGCATGAAACCCGAAACGCGAAAACCAGCGACACCATTTACCGTCAGTCCTGGCAGCCGCTGGTGGCCAGGCATGGCGCTGAAGGTCGACTGGTCGCCGATGGCTACTCATGCCGCAGCCAGGTCAAACGTCAGGATGGCAAAGTGGTGAAGCATCCCTTGCAAGTACTGCTGGAGCGGGTGAGGGCGCTATAGAGAGGACGCGGAGCGTCCAGAACGGCATGACGACGCGGAGCGTCGCACGATAGTGGTATTTTCCAGCGTGGGAATGCCTTGCGTGACGCTGCGCGTCACAGGTCTGTGCCGCGCCGCTCAATCAGAACTTAAACCAGGTACTTGTTGAACCACCCCAATGTACGGTCCCAGGCCAGTTTGGCCGCTGCTTCGTCGTAACGTGGCGTGGAGTCGTTGTGGAAACCGTGATTGGCGCCCGGATAAATGTACGTTTCGTACGTCTTGCCCGCCGCTTTCAAGGCTTTTTCATAGGCTGGCCAGCCTTCGTTGATACGAGTATCCAGTTCGCCGTAGTGAATCATCACCGGCGCCTTGATCTTCACCACGTCTTCGGCATTGGGTTGACGCCCGTAGAAGGACACCGCAGCGCCCAGCTCCGGATACGCGACCGCCGCGGCATTGGCCACACCGCCCCCATAGCAGAAACCGGTGATGCCGACCTTGCCGGTGGTTGCGTCATGCTTCATCAGCCACTCGATGGCGGCAAAGAAGTCGTTCATGAGCTTTTCCGGATTGACCGTCTGCTGCAGTTCACGACCCTTGTCATCGTTGCCCGGATAGCCGCCGACCGAGGACAGCCCGTCAGGCGCCAGCGCAATGAAACCGGCTTTGGCAACGCGGCGCGCCACGTCTTCGATGTACGGGTTCAAGCCGCGATTCTCATGTGCGACAACCACTGCCGGTACTTTCCCGGCTGCTTTGGCCGGACGTACCAGATAGCCGCGAACCTGACCATGCCCCTTGGGCGAAGGGTAGGAAACATACTCGGCAATAATGTCCGGGTCGGTAAATTCCACCTGTTCGGCCAGCGCGTAGTTGGGGCTCAACGAGGCAAGCAGCGCGCTGGCGGTGAGGCCGCCAAAGGTGAACAGCGCTGCACGATCGAGAAACTCGCGCCGGTTGATCCTGCCGTGTGCGTAGTAGTCATAAAGCTCAAGCAGTTCAGGCGCAAAGTCTTTTGCAGTAAGACGTTCCATCGGTAGGCTTCCTTCCGAATCATTCAGGGCTGCCTGCATCTTGGCGGGCTGACGAGCAATAGGTGATCGACACAAGGTTCGCTCCCGATAGTATTTCCGGAGCATCGGGTCCGCTACTGTAAAACGACGAAAAACCGCCAAACGCTGCCCGGGAGTGCAAACTCGCCGCATATTGCCAGACGCTGCCGACGGCCAGCGGACTATGAAAAAGTCAGGCACGGGATTGCACTACCCGGGCTCAATGATGTCCATTTGAGTCCTTCGGGCATTCACCGGGTTCGGGCGCTGCAGACAAACATATTATTGAGTCGCTGTATAAAGCGGCGTCGGTTCAGGCCGACAATACGTCATGATCTCAACCCTACGCGTCGGGTCATATTCCACCTGCATTTCGAGATAACGTGATGATGAGCCTTCCGACGGAAGACCGCACCCAGCTGTTCAAGGACACGGCTATTCAGTTCTGGAAACACATCACCCCGATCGTTTATGTCGCTCTGGGCATTCACTGTGTGTGGCTGACAGTGTTCCTGGGGCTGGGCATGAAGATCATGTGGGTGGCGAACATCGCCAGCACGCTGATTTACGTCAACTGCATCTACCTGATCCGCAGGCGTCGGCATCGACAAGCCGGACAATTGATGTGTCTGGAGATCATCGGCCATGCCGTGCTCGCGACATGGCAACTGGGCTGGGAAAGCAACTTCAGTTTTTACATATTCTGCGTGATTCCCGTCATTGCCTTCACGTTTCAACTGAACGTCATCAGACGCATTGCCTACAGCGTGGCGATTCTGCTGTCGCTGGTGGGCTGCTTCGCCTTTCGCCGATACACGGGGCAGGGGTCCGGTCTCAGCCAGAACGTGCTGGATGCGTTCGGTATCGTCAACGTACTCTCAGCGACCACTCTGTCGATTTACGCCACTGCACTGTCGGTACGTTTCACCTCGTCGATGCAACTGAGCCTGTTTCATATCGCCAACCGCGACAGCCTGACCAATCTCTACACGCGCAGACGAGTGCTGCATCGCATACGCGAACTGGAAGCCAGACGGCAGGGACTGTCGGCTTCGTTGATCCTGCTGGACATCGATCATTTCAAACAGATCAATGATATCCACGGGCATGAAACCGGCGATGTGGTTCTGCAACGGGTCGCCGAGATCATCGGTTCAAGCGTGCGCAGCAGCGATATGGCGGCGCGCTGGGGCGGCGAGGAGTTTCTGGTGCTCATGCCTGACACCACGCCCGAAGACGCGCTGCGCGCGGCCGAACGTATCTGGCGGCGTATCGCCGAAGAGGCCGGGCGGATCAATGAGCGCATCATTGCCGTCAGCGCCACGGTTGCTGTGGCGACCATCGCCACAGGCGAGGCGTTCCAGCTGGCCCTCAATCGCGCCGACACGTCGCTGTACATGGGCAAACAGCAGGGCCGGAACCGGGTAATGATCGCCGGATGAGGTGCTTGCTCACGCCAGACGCTACCAGCGTGTAGACTTTCGCGCTTTGAACCGGGGAGCACAGCGTCGTGCTTCCTCATCGGCGGTGTATCGATCAAGGCATGCTTATGGATTTGCGTCAGCTCGAAGCCTTCGCGGCGGTCATGTCGGCAGGCAGTGTCACGGCAGCAGGGAAAATGCTCGGCCGCTCTCAGCCCTCGGTCACCCGGGCCATTCAGGAACTCGAGCAGGAGCTGGGCTTTGCGTTGTTCGAACGCAGCGGGCCTAAGGTCACGCCTACCCACAAGGCGTTCATGATGTATGGCGAAGTGGAGAGTGCGCTGCTGGGTGTGCGCAACATCCGCCAGCGTGCGCAGCACATTGCCCAGGAGGAGAACCACCAGATCAAGCTGGTGGCGATCTCGGCCCTGGCGGCCGGCCTGCTGCCCACAGCCTTGTCGCGCCTGCCCGAGCACCTGCGCCCGCAACAGATTCAGTTGCAGAGCATGTCTCCGGAGAATGTGGTTCAGGCTGTTCTGTCGAAAACCATGGATCTGGGGGCGGTCAGCCTGCCGCTGGAGCATCGTGGTCTGGAAATCCACTGGATCGGCGAGGCGCCTTGTGTGGCGGTATTGCCAGCCGATTCAGCGCTGGCCGCTCATGAGGTGCTGTCGATGGAGCTGCTGCGTCAGCAAACGCTGATCACCATGGCCAACCCGTATCGCTTTCGTCGGCGCATCGACAAGGCGTTTCAGGAGGCGGGTGGTCAGCCGCCGCGCATGCTGGACACCAATACGTCGCTGATTGCCATGCAGATGGCCAGGGTCGGGCTGGGCATTGCGCTGGTCGATCCGTTCACAGCAATGGGCGTGCCGGTGCAAGGCGTGGTAGTCAGACCGATCGCCTGCAACATTCCGTTTTTCTTCGGACTGATTTCCGCCTTCGCCAGCCCGTTGTCGGATGTGGCGCGCGCGCTGATCGATGAGATTGCCGACAGCGCAAAAATTCTCTTGCCGGAAATGATCATGCACGAAGCCAGCGCGCACGATGCCCTGTTACAGAGCATTTATGCCGAGTGAGTGGGCCATCCAGACAGCATTCAGGCCCGGGTGCTGGTAACGCTTGTCGTAGCGCAAGACTGAAAATCGACGCAGCGCGTCCGTGAATATCCTTCGTAACCCTTCGTTACACAACACGCAAAACTCCCTTAAATTCTATTTTGGAATATAAATATGCTTTTTTGCGCGTTGCTAGAATAAAAAACGGCTTTTACTATTCGAATTAAGCATTCAAGGGCTTTAAGAATTCATTTATCACACTATTGGAATGATTCTTGAAGTGCTTTGAATCAAGGCTCGGGCTTGTGGCCCGATCATTTTTTCGAGTACCGATCAATGTCCGATGTGAATGCACCCGCTGGCCTGGCTGCTCTGGAAGCTCGTTTGCAGCAGGATCTGGCCTGGCTGGATCTGCCCGCCAAACCCTGGGTCAAGCCAAGGATCAGCGCAGGGCAGGCCGTGCTCGACGTGGCGATCATCGGCGGAGGCATGGCCGGTCTTGCCCTGTCCGCAGAGCTGCGCAATCTAGGTGTAGCGGCGGTCATTTTCGATCAGTCACCAGCGGGTTTCGAAGGCCCCTGGGCCACCACGGCGAGGATGGAGACCCTGCGTTCGCCAAAGCAGTTGACCGGACCGGCGCTGGGCTTGCCAGCGCTGACGTTTCGCGCCTGGTACGAAGCGCAATTCGGCGTCGACGGCTGGGCGTTGCTGGACAAGATTCCACGTTTGCAATGGGCCGAGTATCTGCGCTGGTATCGCAAGGTGCTGGCACTGGACGTACGCAATGAGCACCGCATTAGCCGGGTAGCGCCCAGAGCGGACGGTCTGATTGAACTGGACGTCGTCACGCCGGTACAGACGCGATTTCTGCTGGCCCGCCATGTGGTGCTCGCCACGGGGCGTGACGGTCTTGGCGGCCCTTGGGTGCCGGACTTTGCCCGGCAGTTGCCGGAGCATTTGTGGACGCATTCGGCGGCGGGTTTGCAGGACAGCTGGTTCGCCGGCAAACGCGTTGCGGTCATCGGCGGTGGCGCCTCGGCGATGGATAGCGCCGCCACGGCGCTGGAGGCTGGTGCGACGCGGGTCGATCTGCTGATCCGGCGCGCCGAGCTGCCGCGCATCAACAAAGGCAAAGGCGTCGGTAATCCCGGCATGGTGCATGGCTACTGGCGCCTGCCGGACATCTGGAAATGGCGCATTCGCCATTACCTCAATACCCAGCAAGTGCCACCACCGCGCGGCAGTACGCTCAGAGTGTCCGCTTCCGGCAAGGCGCGGTTCATGCTCGACAGCCCGGTGCTTTCCGTCGAACAGAGCGCTGCCGGGGGCGTCTGGCTGAATACGCCGAAGGCGCGTATCGAGGCGGATTTCGTGGTATTTGCCACCGGGTTTCGCACCGACTTCCGGCAGCGTCCGGAGTTTGCGCCATTCTCTGCGCAGATCCGTGTCTGGCAGGATCGCTTCGACGCACCGAGTGGCGAAACCGATGCGGAACTGGCTGTGCTGCCGGATCTAGGCAACTGCTTTGAATTTCAGGAAAAGACCGCAGGCGCCTGCCCGGGGCTGAACCACATTCACTGCTTCAGTTATCCGGCCGCGTTGAGCTATGGCGCGGTGTCCGGGGACATTCCTGCCATCAGCGAGGGTTCCAAACGTCTGGCGCATGCCCTGGTCGGGCAGTTGTTCAACGAGGACATCGACCTGCATTTCGACACCATGCTCGATTACGCCGAGCCAGAGCTGCTGGGCGATGAGTGGGTGGTCAGCCAGCCAGACGCCGCAGAGCTGCGCCAATGATCGGCTGGGCGCTGCGTCGGTTGATTCAATCGTTGCTGGTCATCCTGTTGATGACGCTGGTGGTGTTCGTCGGCCTCAATGCCATCGGCAACCCGATGGACATTCTGGTCGGTGAAGACCTCAATCAGGCCGAGCGTCTGCAGGCCATCGCGCATTTGGGCCTGGACCAGCCGCTGTGGCAGCAGTACCTGATTTTTCTCAAGGGCGCGATTCACGGCAATCTGGGGCAAAGCTTCGTGTATCACGAGGATGCCATGCGCCTGATTCTGCAGCGCTTGCCCGCAACCTTCGAACTGGCGTTCAGTGCCCTGTTTCTGGCGGTGGTCATCGGTGTGCCGCTGGGCATGTTTGCCGGCATGTACCCCGAGCATCCGCTGTCCCGGCTGATGATGGCCGCCAGCATTGTCGGCTTCTCGCTGCCAGCCTTCTGGGTGGCATTGATGATGATCATGCTGTTCTCCATCACCCTGGGCTGGCTGCCGGCCAGCGGCCGCGGCGAAACCCGTGAGTGGCTGGGTGTGCAATGGTCATGGCTGACGCTGGACGGTTTGCAGCACCTGTTATTACCAGCGCTGAACCTGGCGTTGTTCAAGATTTCCCTGGTGCTGCGCCTGACTCGTGCGGGCGTGCGCGAAGTGCTGCCCCAAGAATTCGTCAAATTCGCCCGGGCCAAGGGCCTGTCACCGATGCGCGTGATGTGCATGCACGTCATGCGCAACACCATGATTCCGGTGGTGACGGTGCTGGCCATGGAACTGGGGTCGACCATCGCCTATGCCGTGGTGACTGAAAGCATTTTCGCTTGGCCGGGTGCTGGCAAGCTGATTCTCGACAGCATCAACATGCTTGATCGCCCTGTGGTGGTCGCTTACCTGATGGTGGTCGTGGTGATTTTCGTGGTGCTCAACCTGATCGTCGACGGCTTGTATTACCTGCTGGACCCACGCGTACGCATCGAGGCATCCCGATGAATGTCATTGAAAAAGCCCCGATCGGCAGCACGCTGCTGCAGGCCCAATCGCCCTGGCGACGAGTGCTGACCGAGTTCTTCAGCTCGCCCACGGCGGTGACGGGCCTGGTAGTCCTGCTGATCATTGTGCTGGTTGCAGCCCTGGCGCCGTGGATTGTGGTGCAGAACCCCTACGACCTGATGCAGCTCAACGTCATGGATGCGCGCATGCTGCCTGGCAGCCTCAATGGGGACAGCGGTTACACCTATTGGCTGGGCACTGACGGGCAGGGCCGCGATCTGGTCTCGGCGATTATCTATGGCCTGCGCATCAGCCTGTGGGTCGGCATTGGCTCGGCGTTGATTGCGGCAGTGCTCGGTACGCTGCTCGGGCTGGTGTCTGCGTATGTAGGCGGCTGGCTCGATGCTTTGCTGATGCGTCTGGTCGACCTGCTGCTGTCGTTTCCGGTGATTCTCATGGCGCTGATGATTCTTGCCTGGCTGGGCAAGGGTGTCGGCAACGTGATGCTGACCCTGATCTTGCTCGAATGGGCTTATTACGCCCGCACAGCGCGCGGTCAGGCGCTTACCGAAAGCCGCCGTGAATACGTTGATGCAGCGCGCGGGCAGGGCGTTGGTCCGCTGCGCATTGTGATCGGCCACATTCTGCCCAACTGCCTGCCGCCGCTGATCGTGATCGGCGCCTTGCAGATTGCCCGCGCCATCACGCTGGAAGCGACCCTGTCGTTTCTTGGCCTGGGCGTGCCGGTCACCGAGCCGTCGCTGGGGCTGCTGATTGCCAACGGCTTTCAATACATGCTCAGCAATGAATACTGGATCAGTCTGTTCCCAGGCCTGGCGCTGTTGATCACGATCGTGGCCATCAACCTTGTCGGTGATCGTTTGCGCGATGTCCTGAACCCGAGGCTGCAGCGATGAGCCTGCCTGAAATGTCTTCTGTGCCTGACGCAGTCCAACAGCCGACCCTGGAGGTGCGCAACCTGTGCACTTCGTTTCATACCCGCGCCGGGGTGTTGCCGGCGGTGCGCGATGTGTCGCTGCGCGTGGAGCCGGGACGCATTCTCGGCCTGGTCGGTGAGTCCGGTTCGGGCAAGTCGGTCACCGGCTTTTCGATCCTCGGCCTGGTCGATGAACCCGGGCGCATCAGCGGTGGCCACGTGCTGTTCAAGGGGCGCGATCTGACCAGACTGTCTGCCTCGCAACTGCGTAGCATTCAGGGCAATCGGGTAGCGATGATCTTTCAGGACCCGATGATGACCCTCAATCCGGTGCTGCGGGTCGATACGCAAATGATAGAGGCCGTAAGAGCCCACAGCGCGCTGAGCAAGCGCGAGGCCCGCGAACATGCCAGCCGCACGCTGGCGCTGATGGGCATCGCCAGCCCGGAAGAACGTTTGCGCGCCTATCCGCATCAGTTGTCCGGCGGCATGCGCCAGCGGGTGGCGATTGCCATCGCGCTGCTGCATGCACCGGACCTGATCATCGCCGATGAGCCGACCACGGCGCTGGACGTTACCATTCAGGCGCAGATTCTCAGTGAAGTGCAGAAGCTGGTGCGCGAACAGGGCACTTCGCTGATCTGGATCACCCATGATCTTTCCGTGATCGCGGGGCTGGCTGACGATGTGGCGGTGATGTACGCCGGACGCATTGTCGAACAGGGGTCGGTCGCCGATGTACTGGATCGCCCGCAGCATCCCTACACACAAGGGCTGATCGACAGCCTGCCAAGTCGCAACCAGCGCGGCCAGCGCCTGCGGCAGATCCCGGGCATGGCCCCCGACCTACTGTCGATGCCGGTCGGTTGTGCTTTCGCGGCGCGCTGCCCCCGAGCCTCGCAGATTTGTGCACATGAGCCTCAACCCCACGAGGCGCGACCGGGCCAGACGGTTCGCTGTTTTCATCCAGGAGCGGCCGATGTCCAGTGATCAGATTCCCCTCATCGAGCTGCATCAGGTCAGCAAGACCTTCGGCAAGCCCGTGGATGAGCGCTCCGCTCAGGGGCTCCTGCAACGGCTGCACCTTACCCGTGCAAAACCGGTGACCCATGCCGTGGATCGTGTCGATCTGCGCATTGCGCGCGGTGAAGTGGTCGGGCTGGTGGGCGAGTCAGGCTGTGGCAAATCGACCCTGGGGCGCATGGTTGCCGGTCTGCTGCCGGTCTCTTCAGGCACTACACTGGTGGACGGCAAACCGCTGGAGGGCCTGACCCCGCAGGAGCGCAAGGCGCTGCGCCTGAAAGTGCAGATGATTTTTCAGGACCCATCATCGAGTTTGAATCCGCGCCTGCGGGTCGACCGGATCGTCGGCGAAGGTGCACTGTTGCACGGCCTGACCGACCGCAAGGGCGCAGATGATTACGTCAGTGCGCAATTGCAGCGTGCCGGGCTCAGCCCGCAATTGCGCCAGCGCTATCCGCATCAGTTCAGCGGTGGCCAGCGCCAGCGCATCGGGATTGCCCGTGCGCTGGCGGTGCAACCGGAACTGCTGGTGTGCGACGAGTCGGTGGCGGCGCTGGACGTGTCGATTCAGGCGCAGATCCTCAACCTGTTCATGGACCTGCGCGACGAGCTGGGCCTGACCTATCTGTTTATCAGCCATGACCTGGGCGTCGTCGAGCACCTCTGCGACCGGGTCATCGTGATGTACCTGGGCCGTGTGGTCGAGACCGCTTCGGTCGATGACCTGTTCGCGCGGGCCAATCACCCGTACACCCAGGCTTTGCTGGCGCAGATCCCGCGCTTCGATATTCGCAGTACCCGTTATGACGCGATCCAAGGGGAAATCCCCAGCCCGCTTAACCCGCCTGCAGGGTGTCATTTCCACCCTCGCTGCCCGCACGCCATGGCGCGCTGTCGCGAGGAAGTTCCAGCGCTGCGGGAGGTTTCGCCGAATCACCAGAGCGCCTGTCACCTGAATGACCAACGCTGAACGGGCAGCTCAAGCCCGTGACCCTCTGCCATTGCGTACAAGGAATTACCCATGAAACCACTCGTTCGTTCGTTGCTGGCGTCGGCCCTCTTGCTGGCCGCCGGCAGTGTCACTGCACAGGACTTGCGCATCGGTTACGCCGACCCGGTCTCGTCCCTCGATCCACAGCTCAATAACTATGCCGGAGACCGCTCGGTAGCCTTGCATGCCTTCGAGTCGCTGGTCAGCCGCCGTGATGACAAGACCTTGCCAGGTCTGGCCAAGAGCTGGAGGGTGGTGGACGACACCACCTGGGAGTTCGCCCTGCGTGATGACGTCAAATGGCAGGATGGCACGCCGCTGACGGCTGATGACCTGGTCTTCTCCTTCGAGCGCGCGCGCAGCGTACCTGGCAGCGTGGCTTCTTACGCAGGTGCCATGCGTACCGTTGAATCGATCAAGGCCAAGGACGATCACACGCTGATCATCAAGACCCGTTCGCCCAATGCCAATCTGCTGCCGGACATCGACTCGATCTATATCGTCAGTCGCCACGCCGGTGCGGCAGCCAGCAGCGCCGATTACAACTCGGGCAAGGCGATGATCGGCACCGGGCCTTACCGGTTTGTCTCGTTCGTGCCGGGCGATCGCACGATATTCGCTCGCAACGACAATTACTGGGGGGGCAGACCGACCTGGGACAAGGTTGATTTCCGTTTCATCGCCAACGCCGCTAACCGTACCGCGGCCTTGCTCGCGGGCGATGTCGACGTGATCGACAAGGTATCGCCTACCGATGTGGCGCGCCTGCGCAAAACGCCGAACGTCAATGTCTTCGCCTATCAGGGGCTGCGTGCGCTGATCATTCAGCCGAGTTTCCGTGCTGGCCCGAACGAGTTCATTCGCGACAATGCGGGCAAGCCGCTGGCCGAAAACCCGCTGCTGGATGTACGCGTGCGCAAGGCGCTGTCCCTGGCGATCAATCGTCCAGCTATCAACGAGCGCATCATGCAAGGCACCGTCACCGAAGCCAATCAATGGATGCCGGCCAATACGTTCGGTTACAACCCGCAGATCAAGAACATTCCCTATGACGTCAAACAGGCCAAGGATCTGCTGGCGCAGGCAGGCTTTCCCGAAGGCTTCCAACTGACTGTGCATGTGCCGGGCGACCGTTATCCGCAGGCGCCGGAGGTCATGCAGGCGGTGGCGCAGTTCTGGACGCGGATTGGCGTCAAGGTTCAGCTGGAGGTATTGCCGTGGGCGGTTTACGCGGGCAAGGCCAACAAGAATGAACTGGCGATCAGCGTGATTGCCTGGGGCAATGGCACCGGCGAGGCGGCGTATGCCCTGACCAATATTCTGACAACAGTCGACAGCAGCAAAGGGCAGGGCGCTTCCAACTGGGGTCATTACAGCAATCCGCTGGTGGACAAGGCCCTGGCTGATTCGACCGCTGAATTCGACGAGGCCAAGCGGCGCAAGATTCTCCAGGACTCGGTGCAGATTGTCAGCGACGACGTCGGCATCATCCCTCTGTTCCACTACCAGAACATCTGGGCAGCGCGCAAAGGCCTCAAGGTCGAGCCGCTGGTCAGCGACCGCACTGCAGCGACCATGGTCACCGAGCAGCCTTGATTCTCTTCCATCAACGCGCCGCTTTTGCCAGCGGCGGCGCGAATGCAACCACAGCATCGCAGGACCTTTCATGACATCGACCACTGAACATTCAACGATACCGGACGTGCTCGACAGCCTGCTGGGCATCGCACCGGGCAGCCCGCTGCACGCGGTTCGTCATGCGCGGGAAAAGGTGGCCCTTGCGACCCAGGGCAGTCAGGACTTGTTTTTCGACCCGGCACTGGCGCACAGCCTGTCGCTGAACGAGCGCCTCTGGGTGGCTTATTACGCAACGCTGCTGAGCGCGCAGCCGACCCTGAGCGGGTATTACCTGGCGCAGTTGCAGGCGGCAGGCGCCGAGGCTAACGTGCTGGCCGATGTGGACGCCAGCCAAATCGATCTGCTGGAGGATCAACGCCTGGCGGCGATCCTGCGCTTTACCAGGACCTTGATCGAGTCTCCGGTACACGGCGATCAAAGCGCATTGCAGGCGCTACAACATCAGGGGCTGAGCACCGCTGAAATTGTGGTACTGGCACAACTGATCGCCTTTCTGTCCTACCAGGTGCGTCTGGCCGCAGGGCTGGGTGCTTTAAAGTCTGCCGGAGCAGCCTGATGAGCGAACTCATAGAAATTGAAGGTTTTACCAATCATGTGCTGGGCTGGAAAGCCTGGTTGCCCACCGTGGACCTCGACAGCGCGAGCGCCGAGCAGGTCGCTGTGCTTGAGGAAAGCCACCCGCAGGCCAAGACCTCGGATTACTACCTGACGCTGGCCCATCATCCGGACATTCTTCGCCAGCGCTCTCAGGCGTTCAACGCGATCATGTACGCCCCCGGCGGCCTGTCGCGCGCCGAGCGAGAGCTGGCTAGCACGGTGGTGTCGCGCATTAACCGCTGCGTGTATTGCGCATCGGTGCATGCGCAACGCTTCGAACAACTGGCCAAGCGCAATGACGTCATCGCCCAGGTGTTTGCCGATCCCGCAACGGCAGGTACCACGGCGCGTGAAAAAGCGATCGTGCAGTTCGCCATCGACCTGACGCTTGAACCGGCTTCGCTCAGCGCCGGGCATATCCGGGCGTTGTACGAACAGGGGCTGGACGAGACACAGGTGCTGGACCTGATTCACGCCATCTCGATATTTGCCTGGGCCAACCGGCTTATGCTCAACCTGGGGGAGCCGGTGTTTCCCGAGGCGTGAGGGTGGCAGCGGCCAGGCCCAGTGCTTGAGGTGCAATTTGGCCCGGTCGTTGCAGGTTCACTGCGTCAGTGAACAAGCGACCCGGACACGATTGAGGTAATGGAATGCTGATAGCACACATTTCGGACACACATGTACGGCCCAGAGGGCAACTCTATCAAGGCGTGGTGGACTCCAATGCCATGCTGGCCGCCGCCGTCGACACGATAAATGCCCTGGACCCACCGCCCGATCTGATTGTGTTCAGTGGTGATCTTGTGGACGAGGGGCGGCCCGAAGAGTACGCGATGGCCCGGGAGTTGCTGCAGCCGCTGCGGCAAAAACTGCTGATGATACCGGGCAACCATGATCATCGGCAGAACCTGCGCGACGCCTTTCCCGAGCACGATTACTTCATCGATGATCAGGATTGCAGCTTCGTCTACTCAGGTCCTGCGCCGGTGCGCATCATTGGTCTGGATATCAGCGTGCCGGAGCAGCATCACGGCGATATGACCGACACTGCGACCCGGTGGCTGGATCGCACACTGGCGCTGGAGCCGGACAAACCAACGCTGATCATGATGCATCAGCCACCGTTTTCCAGCGGCATCCCCTACATCGATGCGTACCGTTGTGAAAGGGGGGAACGGCTGGCGGAGGTGGTCTGCAGATACCCGGCCATCGAGCGCATCGTCTGCGGGCATATTCATCGCTTCATGCAACTGCGCTTCGGCGGGACGCTGATGTGTACGGCGCCGAGCACGACGACGGCCATCGCCTTGCGACTGCACCCCGAGGCTGTCGACGCATCCTATGTCGAACCGCCTGCATTGCTGCTGCATCACTGGAAAGCCGACACGGGCCTGATCACCCACTGGGTGCCGATAGGCCGTTTCGAAGGGCCTTTTGACTTCGCCTGAATGGGGACGATCCTGACAGCGCAGGCTGTCAGGTCGCCTGCTCCTTGGCCAGACTGACCAGAATGATGCCCGCGATGATCAGGCTGATACCGCCGATGGCCATCAGCGTGGGCACCTGCTGGTAGCGAAACGCTGCAATGACGGTGATCAGGGTAATGCCCAGGCCTGACCACATGGACGTGATCAGTGACATGGGCAAGTCTTTTTGTGCATACCCCAGACACACGATGCCAAGGCCATAGCCTGCTATCGAGGCAATGACCGGAACCCAGCGGGTGAAGCCGTTGCTTTCTTTGAGTGCAATAGTCGCTACAGTTTCGGCGACGATGCCTGCAAGCAGGAATAGGTAGGCTTTTATGAGCATGGCGGCAGATCGCTTTTCAGGCATTCAGGAAGGAAGAGAGATGATGCGGTCGGCGTAAAATCCGTTGAACGGCGTACGTAAGGACACCGAGTAAGCGCCGGTCGATTGGAACTCCAGCCAGTCACCTTCCCTGATATCGCTGGCGAGCGAGTAGGGGAAGGCCAGGCGATCCATACTGTCGCAGGTGGGGCCAAAGATATTGAAGGTGTGTTCCGCTGCACCGCTGTAAGGGGCCGCGTCTCGCCACACGCGTGCGGGAAATTGCAGCCATTGCTGGGCTGAGAGCAAGCCGCCAAAAATACCGGCACCGCAGAAAACACTGTGTTCACGTCTTGAAAGCACCCGTGCAAACAGCGACATGCCGCCGTACACCAGGCCACGACCCGCTTCACAGATCAAGTTCAGTTCCTTCAATGTCGGGCTGGTCTGAATGTGCTCGCAGACCCTGCCAACCAGGTCCGGCGTGTTACCCATGGAGTTCAGGTAATTGCCCGGAAACCCGCCACCGATATCCAGATGCCTGACATGCTGGGCGGTGTCGCGAACGATGGCGTCGGCGTCATCGAGGGCCGCGAGCCACGGGCCGTCTTCAATGGCTTGTGAGCCGACATGGAATGACAGCCCGAGTGACCAGTCAGTGCTGGCCGCCACTTGATGCACCAGTTGCGTCGCCAACGCCGGACTTGCCCCGAATTTGCCTCTAAGATCGTAAACCGCCGTCGACTCGGAGGGCGCGTAGCGTACGAACAGGTTGATCGTGCTGTCGCGCTCGGGCAGTACGTCCCGCAGCTTCAAGAGTTCCTCCTCACTGTCGAGTACAAATGAACGTACGCCATGTCGATAGTAGGCCTCGTGCAGGCAGTGGCGCGATTTCACTGGATTCATCAGATACTGAACTGCGTCGGGCAGCGTGTTGTGTACCGTCTGCACCTCGGCAAGCGACGCCACGTCAAAATGATTGATACCGCCCTGGCTCAAGGCTTCAAGCACCTGCGCGAGTGGATTGGCCTTCATTGCATACAGCACGGTACCTGGAAAACAGTCACTGAATTGCTGCGCATTTCGGGTGATCCATTGTGGGTCAACGGTATAGAAGGTGTCGTTAGTCTCATCGGCTAATTGTGCAAAAAGTGTGTCCACGTTGAACGCCCCTGATTGAGAAGTGCGAGTAAGTTTCGAGCAAGCTTCGTGCCATCACTTTATTGGGTGGTTGAATAACTTAACGAGAACGGTTTAATAAACATGTATACAAGACGCCCCACCAAAACAGGGCGATTTTGAAGTGTTCGAATCGCTATGGTGCAGGTAATTGTCGGCATATAAATAATAAACATAGATAGCACTTTGCTATTTCTAAAAGTGGCTTATAAATAATTTGATACACATATTAAAGGTGTCATATTCACTGCCTGATCGCAAAAAAATCATTGAATTTAAAGGCTTGGCAATCGGCCGCTAACGCTTCGGGTCCGCGTTGGCGATTATCTGACGCCTTGCCAATACACGATCATCAATAGCGGTGGCACGCCACTTGCTGGGTACCCATCGTGAAGTAATGGGGCTTGTTCCATTGCGTCAGCGCTCGCGTTAACGACGACAAAGTAATTCATGGTCATGGATCAGGCAGGGGGTTGTTCGGCAAGCCGAATAGCGACCCCAATGAAGTCACCGTTATCGAGTGGAAGGTGTACATGGACTTTCGTGCTTTTTATTCAGGCAACGCCCAGCAGTTTTTGGCCACACGCCAACTTGCTTTTTCCGAACTGGAAGAGGTTGTAAAACGCCAGTATGCCGATGCGCAACTGGCTCTAATTAGCAGCTCTCCAGTACATGGCATCGCTAATGCGGCCAGCGATATAGACCTGATATGTGTGACCGATGGTCGGCAGTCCGATCAATCGATGGCTTCGCAGATTTACCACAATGAACACCATATGGAAGTGGTGGCCTTTGCCCGCGAAGAAGTTCAAAACGCGTTCTCCCAACTGGCGACGGACGCGCACAAAAGCACCGCCCAGAAACTCGTTGCGTTCAAGCAGTGGGACAAGCAGCAGGCGGTATCGCGAAAGTACCTGGAGCGTCTGGTCTGCGCGGTG
Source organism: Pseudomonas sp. SZ57 (assembly GCF_009495975.1). Classification (NCBI taxonomy): domain Bacteria; kingdom Pseudomonadati; phylum Pseudomonadota; class Gammaproteobacteria; order Pseudomonadales; family Pseudomonadaceae; genus Pseudomonas; species Pseudomonas sp. SZ57. The sequence goes on from NZ_WIBD01000002.1 coordinate 116,493, forward strand.
TCGACCGATCAGTCGCTGCCTTATCTGGACAGTCAGAAGGACCTGAGCTCGATCTGGTCTGCTGCGGCGTTCGATGACTTTCGCCAAAGTGCCTGCTTCTCGGTGCTGGCCTGGCGCAGTGGCGAATACCGCGCGGCCGCCGCCTATACCTGCAACGCCGCACTGTTTCTGATGAACGCGACGCTGGCCAGCCACGGCTGGGTCAACTCCAATCGCAAGTGGACGCTGTTGCGCTGGGACCGCGCGCTCAACAGGCACGGCATGCTCACCGACGACGGCCTTGCCCGTGCTATCGGGCAGCTATGGCAACGCGCCTATCCGGCCTGCGGCAATGGGTTGCAGGGCGCAGACCTCATGCACTTGTGTGAATTGACTCAACTCGCCGAGCAGACGTTCGCCTGCGAGGCCGCCTACGCCGAGCTAAAGCCGGGTATCGAGCGCTCCGCCGCCAGCAGGTTTTTGCCGGGGGTCGACTTCGTGCTCACCGATAACCAGCAGGCGACCCTGTTGACGCATCTGGACGTGCCGGAATTGCCCAGCACCCGCCCGATCGATCTGGCCGAGCAATCCCGGGAAGTGGCTGCGTGTTTTCTGCGCGCCGCACGGGCCGGGCTGGTCAGTTTCTCACTCAAGGACCAACACCCGATGCAGGGAGCACACGCATGATTGCCAGCACACAAGCCGTTCGCCAGTGGTTTCCCCGGCTCGCTGGCGGCTACGTATATCCGGCGGGCCCCTACACGCAAAAGCTGATATCGGTGGCCTGGTTGCTCATGACCGAGCTTGAGGCGTATCTGGAAGATCTCGAAGGCGCGGCGGACGAGCCGCTGGTGGTGGATGCGCTGAGAATCAAGCTGGCCGAACTGATGGTCGACATCGACTGCCGACTCGCCGGTGCCGATACCCCGAACGAGCTGCACCAGTTCGCGCTGTTCAGCGAGTACGGTCTGACCGACGTCATTGCCCACACAGGCCCCGTCGCCGTCGAATGGCTCGGTGTTCCCGCTGACAGTGCTGCAGGTCAAGACCATGAAGCAGAGCGGCTGATCGAACTGTTCAAGGAACTGCTGGAAGCCTTTCCCGGGAAATTGTTCAACCCCTTGCTGCCGGGCACTCAGGGTCAGGTTTTGCGAACCCTGCGCGACTGGGACCGCTCCTGCCGCCTGGCAGGTGGCGATGCTGCCTTTCTGGCACCTTTGATGAGGTCTCTATGAACAGTCATGTCATGAGTGCGCCGGCGAGCGTGCCTGCGCGCAAATCATCATTCGTCGAACGCTACGGTGCGGTGTTTGGCCGTGAGCAAGGCCTTATGTTGCGCATGGCCGGGCTTACCGCAGCCGAACACTCGGCCGAGGGTTCGTGGATAACCGATGACACCGGCCGCCGCTGGCTGGACTTCGGTTCCTTCGGGCTGCACCTGCTGGGACACCGCCATCCTCAGGTCGTGGCTGCGCTGACGCGACAAGTGACATCACTGGGGCTTTCCAGCCGGATACTGGCCAACGAATCCAGCCTGAGCGCCGCCGAGCGGCTCGTGACGTGTGTCGGCCGTCCGGGCAACGGTGTGCTTTACGGCAACAGCGGTTCGGAGGTCATCGAAGCAGCTCTCAAGCTGGTGCGCATGCAGACCGGCCGGCGGCGAGTCATCGCCTTGACCCACGCCTACCATGGCCGGACCAGTGGTGCGCTTGCGGTCAGTTATGGCTATCGCGGGCACGCCGCGCTGATGCACGCCGAAGATGTCGTGTTCATTGCTACCGGTGATCTTGCTGCTGCGCGCCAGACGCTCGCAGAGGGCGATATTGCCGCAGTGATCGCCGAGCCGGTTCAGGGAGAGGGCGGAATCAGGCCGGTCGACCTGGATTTTCTGGGCGAACTTGCAGGTCTGTGTCGCGAACACGGCGCGTTCATGATTCACGACGAGATTCAATCCGGGCTGGGCCGCAGCGGATCGCTGATCTGCGGCGCACCCGCCGACATCGTCGTGTTCGGCAAAACCCTGGGCGGCGGTGTGTTTCCGGTGGCTGCCGCGATTTACGACAGCAGCCGCTTCGGTGCACCGGCGCGTGATCCGGTCGTGCATGCCTCTTCCTACGCTGGCAGCGCCCTGGCGGGAGCCGTGGTCAACGCTGTGCTCGACGTGGTCAGCGATCCCTCATTCTGTCAGCGCGTCAACGAGCTGGGGCAGGTGGCCATGAGCATTCTGCGTGAGCGTTTACAGGACTGTCCTGCCGTGGCTGAAGTGCGTGGCAGCGGCCTGATGATCGGGGTGGAATTCACCTCCAGCAACTACGTGGCGCAGACCCTGATCGAGGCCGCGCAGCGCAATGTGCTGCTGGCTTTCTGCCTGAGTGCAACCTCCGTGCTGCGGGTGTATCCCGACGCGACCATCTCCCGAGACCATCTCGAACAAGGCATCAACAGTTTCTGTGATGCCGTCGATGCGGCTTATCGCTCCATTCAATGACGGAGATTTCCTATGCCTGATGTATCAACCAGTGTTCTTCTCGGTGATTTCGAGCCTGGCGAGGTCTGGCCAATTCTCTCGGACTTCGCTCGCTATCCCGACTTCATGAGCGATGTGCTCGAGGTTGTCGTTCACCCCCGGCAAAGTGAATACGTTTCCAGTACGTGGCGCGTATTGATCAATGGCAGCGAGCTGACCTGGACCGAGCAGGACTGGCTGGTGACGGACGAGCGCATCGAGTTCAAGCAGACCGATGGCGACCTTGAGGTCTGGTACGGCGAGTGGCTGCTGATCCAGCGCGAAGACGGCTTGCACGTGGACCTGAACGTCACCTTCGACCTCGGCATCCCGTCGCTGGCCGAAGTCCTGCACCCGATCGGTGAACGGGCGATTCGCGCCAACAACGTTCAGATGCTGGACGGGATACGCAATCAACTGCTCGCTCGCCGTCATCAGCGGGTTGCGGCAGGGGGCTGCTGATATGCGCTCGACATTGATCATCACCGGGGCCAGCGGTGCGCTGGGCTCCTGGTTCGTGCGCGACTGGCTCAGTCAGCATCCGGCGTCGCATGTGATCGCCTTGTGCCGTTCCACGCAGGCGGCCAGTCGCTGCCTGCAGGATTTGCCTGAGCACAGCCGCTCGCGGCTCGAATGCCAAATCGCCGACCTTACAGACGCCGAGTCCCTGAATGCGCTCGCCGCCACGCTGCCCGCTATCGAGTGCGCCACAGCAGTCCATCTGGCTGCCGATGTGGCCTGGGACAAGACCTTCGACGAGATGCACGAGTTGAATGTCGAAGGTGCGCAGCTGTTCTGCGGCTTTGTCCAGAAGCTGGTGCGCAAGCCTCATTTCATTTATGTGTCCACAGCGTTCACCCGTTGTGAAGGCTGGACCTATCGCAACGGTTACGAGGAAAGCAAGGCAGCCGCAGAGCGTGGTTTGCGTGAGACCTTCGGCACGCAGATGCCGATTTCCGTGTTCAGTTGCAGCCTGGTCATTGGCGCTACCAGCGATGGTGCAATCAGTCGTTTTCACGGCCTGTACCCGCTGATTCGCTTCATCAATGCCTTTGCGCCGCCTTTTCTGGTCGGCAATCGCCAGGGGTTGTTCGATCTAGTGCCTATCGATTGGGTGGTGGACGAATTGATCCATCTGGTCAGTCATTGCGTGGCCGGTGGTGAAGGGCGTGAGGTCGTCGCCTCGGCGGGGGATGCACGCCTGCCTTATGAGCAGGTGATCCGCATCATCGAGTCGCGCGTCGACCATGCTCGACAGCAGGCGGGTATTACGCCCTTGACCCCGGCACCGATCCTGCGCAGCCGGCAATGGGCGTTCCTCAAGCGCTCGCTGGTCGCATGGCGGCCTGAAGGTATTTCGACCCGGGATTTCCGCTATTTCGAGCGCCTGTTGCAGATCTATGGCGTGTACGCCGAAAGCGATCTGGTCAGGCCACCGTTGAATGTCCGGAACCCGGCACCCGGCGCGGAAGTGTTTTTACCCAAAGCGGTGGATTACTGGCTGGCTCATGCGCCCGACGCGCGGCTCAGCCTGGACAAGCTTGTCGCGAAATCGGCGGCAATGCACGATTAGCAGGCCCTTTCAACGATTGAACGGGAGATGGAACATGGCAGACACAATCGAACTCGACACGATGGACAGTGGCGCTTACGACCGACGCTCCGAGCGCGCCACGTTGGCACGCGACAACCTGTCACTGACCTCGGATCTCAAGCAACTCAGCCACTGGCGGCAGGCATTGCAGATAGGCGTGCAGTGGGCGGTGATCGCCTCCGCAGTCACGCTGGCTGAAGTCAGCGACTCGACGCTGGTGTGTCTGATCGCATTAGTCGTCATTGCGACGCGACAGCACGCGTTGCTGGTACTCATGCACGATGCGGCGCATTTGCTGATCAGCCGTGACAAGCGGCGCAACGATCTGATCTCCAACGTGTTCCTGACGTTTCCTCTGACGTTGAGCACGTCACGCTACCGGGCTCACCACATTGCCCACCACAAGCACCTCAACACGCCCGACGATCCGGACTATGCCGATGCCTTCGCACCCGCCAGTTCCGGGTTGTTCTGGCAGGCTCTGCTGCGCGATATCAGTGGGCTGTCGACCCTGCAATCGCTACGCACGATGGACAGTTTCAGCGTGATCGGACTGTTCACTCACCCCGTGCCGTCGACCCGCATCGAGCGCTATCAGGCAATGGCCTTTTATGTCTGCGCCGCGCTGCTCATCACGGCTTTGCAGGCCTGGCCGGGCGTGCTGCTTTACTGGCTGGCGCCACTGGTGTTCTTTCTGCCGCCGATTCTGCGCATTCGCAGCCTGTCGGAGCACGCAGGGCTTTCGACCCGGAGTGTGAAGCGCGATGCACGCAGTGTCAGCCCCGGCTGGCTGGAACGAGGGCTGTTCGCGCCGTGCAATATCAATCGGCACTGGGAGCACCACCTCTTTCAACAGATACCCAGCTATCGCCTGGGCACCTTGTCTCGACGCCTGGCGCAACGCCTGCCTGGCTCGGCTGCCGCCTGCTGCACTGAGGGCTATCTCTTGGGGGAACGCAGCATGCGCGCCGAATTGTATGGTGCCAACGGCCGAGCGCGTGCCGTGGCCTCTCTGGATCAGGAGGCTTGAACCCATGATGCTGACCGGTTCTGAAATAGTGAAGATGCGCGAGGTCGGCAGTGTCGTCATCGAGCCCTTCGACCCCGCACATGTCGAGGTCAATTCGTACGGCTGTCACCTGGCGGATCTGCTTCTGGAGTACCGCAGCGACCGCATCGATCCTCACGGTGAGCTGGAGGTGGTCGAGCACCATATTCCGCCCGAAGGCTTCGTGCTGTACCCCAACCGTTTTTACCTGGGCGCCACCACCGAGCAGATCGGCGGTATCGATTTTGCCAGCGAGCTTTACGCCAATGTGTCCACGGCGTCCTGTGGTGTTTTCATCCAGACCAGTGCGCCGCTTGGTCATACCGGTGCGGCCATCAGCTGGACGCTGGAAATCGTCGTGACTCAACCGGTGCGGGTCTATGCCGGCACCAAAGTGGCCAAGGTCTGCTTCTGGGCGAACTTCGGCATGACCACCTGCTACGCGGGACGCTACTTGGGCTCCAAGAGCACCGTGCCCTCGAAAATCATTCTGGATTGACCATGATATTGACCGGTAGTGAAATCGAAAATCGCGTGCGTTCGGGTGAAATCGTCATCAGTCCGTTTTCCCATGAGAACGTCAATCCCAACAGCTACAACTTCCGCTTGCATGACCAGATGAAGGTCTACGAAGACGATGTGATCGATGTGCGCGCCGAGGCGTCGACGCGAACCATCGAAATCGGTCCGGAAGGCTTTGAATTGCAGCCCATGAAGCTGTATCTGGCCTCGACCATAGAAACCATGGGCAGCACCCATTTCGTACCGACGTATGCGGCTCGTTCTTCGATCGCCAGGCTGGGCATGTTCATTAACCTGTCGGCGCCGCTGGGCGACATCGGCTTCGTCGGGCGCTGGACCTTGCAGCTGTATGCGCTCAACCGCATACGGGTTTACCCCGGCATGAACATCGGTCAAATGATGTTCTGGAACGTCAAGGGCGATATCGAGCTGTATTCCGGAAAATACCAGGGCGCGACCGAGGCCTTCGCGTCACGGATTTTCATGGATTTCGAGAAGACGCCGCGCCCGCAGCCGCTGGTGCCCAACCTTGCGCCATTCCCCGCTGCTGCAGCCCAGGAAGAGCTCGATGCCGCGCCCGATGCGCTGGCGGCCAGGTCCGGTCGAATGGCCACCGATATTCCACTGATAGCAGGAGGCCGTCGTGTCCAGTAAATACTCGACCTTGAAACACCTTGCCGGTGATCTGCCGGTGCCCGCCCTGAGCGCTCTGCAAGATGCTGATTACCGCGTGTTATGGCAGGACTTTGCCAGCCGCAAACAGGCCATTGAGGACACGCTGAAAACCGTGCGCATCACCGCTGGTGCCTTCCTTGACGAGCACATGGACAGAATCGCCCGGCTGGCCGAGTTCGAATGGAGTGACGCCGCCGACAGCCATCTTCAGGCATTGCTCGGGCAGGCAGGCTTTGATGCCGACAGCGAACTTGCCGTGCGCTCTTCGGCGAATATCGAGGATGGCAACCAGCACAGTTTCGCCGGAATTTTCAGCACGCATCTGTCGGTCAAAGGGTTGCCGGCGCTCAAGGCGGCGATTCTGGATGTCTGGCGCTCCGGGGTTTCCCGTCAGGCCATCCTGGAACGCTTGCGGGCGTCGATGCTGGAAACACCGGTCGAAATGACGGTGATCATGCAGCGCATGGTCAAGGCTCGCTTCGCAGGCGTCGCGTTCAGCCACGATCCGCTGACCGGTGAGGCCGTGACGCTGATTGAAACGGTCGCCTCGCTGGGTGAAGCGATGGTGTCCGGTGTGGAGAGGGGCATGTCGGCGCGGATCGGTGACCAGCAATTGCTGGAATGTGACCCTGCGCTGGAACCGCACACCGCATTGCTGCTGGAGGTGGCCGCGCTGGCCTCCAGGGCATCTGCGGCGTTGGGCATGCCTGCCGACATCGAATGGGCGGTGGATGAGGGGCAACTCTGGCTGCTTCAGGCAAGACCCGTCACCAGCCTGCGCGAGGCGCGCAGCCTGGAACCGGTGCTGGAGTGGGCTGAACTCTACCTTGCCAGTGACGACGCACTGACGGATTTCCGTCCATTGCCTGCCTTTGCGCAGTATTTTCGAAGCAAGCGCCGTCCGCTGGCCTTGTTCGCACAAACCCACGGCGTCTCGGCAGGCCAGGCATTGCTGATAAAGGCCAATCGTCAAGGGCTGCTCGAACCGGCCATGAGCCAGGCACTGCTGGACAGGCTCAAGACCGATCAAGTGGTACTGGATTTCTCCGATCAGGTGCGCCAGCAGATCCTCGAACGTGGCGCACTGCGTGAGCGGCTGCTTGAACTCAGCGATGAGCGGGTGGTGTGTTTCGTGCTGCGCGAATTTCTGCAAGGAGAAACCGGGCTCATTACCCAGGCGTGCGATGACGGCTCGACGACCTGTGAGTGGTCATCGGAAGGTTTGTTGGCGATCAATCGCGGCATTGCCGGCACTCAACGTGCGCGCCTGGCGACGAACGACCCGAGTGGGCCCGCCGATGCGCAGCAACTGCACAGCATCACCCACGCGGCTGGCGCGCTGCTGGGCTCGGTGCAACTGGAATGGGTAAGGGCAGGGCAGCAGTTGCATCTGATCGATTTTTCGCCGTTGTCGACGTTCGTGCAGGTGCAGGACGCAACGGAAATCCGCCTGATTTCGCCAGGTTATGCCGACGGGCCGGTGGTGCTGGTCACGGCGGGTCGACAGCTGGAAGAACTGAGTATCTCGGCCACCGTGTCGATCAATTCGATCCCTTCGTCCAGCTCGCTGGGTGCCGAGCTCGAAGAACTCGAGCGACAACTGCGTGTTCACGACGGGCAGGCGATTGTGGTCTCGCCGCGCCCTTATGCGGCCCTAGCGGCATTGCTGCCGTTCGCGCGCGGTTTTGTCTTCGAGCAGGCGTCCATGCTTTGCCATCTTTCCATTCTGTTGCGTGAACACGGCATTCCTGCCGTGGAGTCCGAAGCGCTGTATCAGCAGGGGCTTGCCGGACAACGGATCACTTTCAGCCAGAGCCCGAAGGCGCTGCCTCACGCGGTCAACGAAGTACGGGAGCTACAATGACTAAGGATATTTCGCTGTTGTTTTTCGATCCACACACCCTCAACGGCAGCCTCGATTCTGCGCTGGTTGCCATTGTCGACACAGAGGCTGCGCGAGCCCGTCACTCGGACAACGGTCTGTTCATCCCCAGCGGTACGTTGCATGCGCAGTGGCTTTCCAATACCCATCACACCCATGTGCCGATGCCCATGAAAGACTTCGACTTTCAGGTGTTCAATGCCGGGCAGCGTAAGCGCACCCAGGACAGCCGTTCGCGCATGCATATGCTGGATCCGACGCTCAATCGTCGACCGTCCGATCAGGCCCTGATGGCCACCCTGGCGGTGACGCATCACCCCGATAAATGCAGCGTTTATCACTACGTTCACGAGGGCGAAGCCGGGGCCTTGTTCCTGCACTTGATGGATGTCGAACCGGTCGAGCGTGCTGTCTGGAGGGCCTGGCAACGTTTGGCCCGATCTGCTGCTGCGCGTGTGGCCGTTTCGCAACCGATGCTGAGCGATGACTGCTGGTACGTGCGCTGGCGTCCGGAAATGGAGCTGGAACGTAAATTCACCTCGTTTCAGATACCTGACATGTGGCAGTTGTCCACCGCGATGCACAAGGCATTCGGAGAGGGCGCCTTCAAGGACCTGGTGCTGGAAATCGACCGTGACTTTCAAACCTACGACTATGAATCGCATATCTTCGAAGTGACGGGTGACCCCCTCGAAACCGGTTACATCTCGTTCATTCCCCAGGCCGACGGGCTGATGGCAGTCAAGCGCAAATGGTTTCTCGAGAACGCGGAATTGCGCCGCGAAGACTTCAACACCGATCAGCCGGTGGCGTTTGCCGATATCGAAACTCACGCCCGCTCGATGACCTCGGCGAACCTGCTTCGGCTCAAGCCGTTCAGGCGCACCCGGATCGACATCAATTTCGAATCGCTGAGGACCGGTAATGGTTTCGGGGCGTACTTCGATGTCTGCCGCATGGTCGACGGGAGTGCGGAGTTCGCCCAGGTCGAAGTCGAATATTGCCGCAGCAGGACCCTGCACACGCTGCGCGAGGTGGAGGAAGACTTTGAAACCGTATCCAACGTGATGCGCGACTTTCTGGCGGAGCGGCACCCGCCGTTTCAGCAGGATCTCTATTCGAAACTCGACTTTGCCCGTGAGGCGAGTCGGCTCTGAATTCACTTTGCCGGGGAGATAAGCATGTCGCAATCCACGACCACGCAGACGGCTATTGTGTTCGGTAGCTGGAAAATCCGTCATCAGGAGCCGTTCGGCAGCGATGACCACAGGTTGTATGCCATTGCCGCGGACACGGCGTTGCTGGGTGAGCTGACCGCCGTCGCTGACCTGCGAGGCCGCCACCGGGTACTGGCACGCTGGGATGCCGACGGGGGGATGCTCCTTGAGGATTCGCACGGCGCGCTGGGCGATGAAAGCTGCCACAACCTGTCCGGTGCCGCGATCCCGCTGGCGATCATCCGCTTGCAGGCGGACCGGGTGCACATCAGCCATTTGCTCAATCGCATCGATGTGCATCGTTCGCTGTTTGTACAGCCGCCGCTTGCAATCGAGCAGCCTGCCGTCCCGCAAAACCTGTTGATCGCGCTGCGCAATGCGTTCGAGCGCAACCATCTGGCGATCAACAATTGGGAATGTCGCTACGCCACCAGCGAACAGACCTATGTCGAGTCCATCGAGATGGCACCTGATTGCCATGCGCGAATGCTCGGCGAGGCCTGGTTCGACGCCAGTTTCAGCCCGGCAATGGCGCCGTTCACCAGCCAGTGCGGTGACGAATTTCAGGTCTGGGACCATCAGGTAACCGCTGCCAGGGCGGAAGACGGTGGTTATGTATGGGTCGAGCACTGCAGTCGCAAACGCAAGCTGGCGGTCAATGAACCCATCGTGCAGCTGTTTCGCAGCGCGCCGGGCAACCTGTCCGGCACCGTAAGGCACCTGTCGCTGGGCTCCCCGACGCTGGAGGCCATGGCCATGAACATTGACTGCACGCTGCAGGCGCTTGGCGAGTATCGACGTTATGCGTTCAGTGCCCCGTGTGAATCCGTGGACAGCGGCAACCTCTTCGCGATCACCTTCGAGACCTGCATGCCGCTCGATTCGCAGGCGGGGAGCACGACGCGCGGTGAGGTGCGGTTTCTCAAGTGCCGGGGCGCACTGGACCCTCAGTCGATCAATGCTGATCTGCGCAGGCTGATGGCGCATCTGCAGGCATTTCTGAGCGAACGTCGCCAGGAATGCTGGCCCCTGACTGATCGTTTTGCCTTTCTGCATTCGCCATCACCCTTCATCACCAGCCCGGAGAGCCTGCACTCATGAGCCGTTATCTTTGCAATGGACGCTATCGATTCGAACTGGACGATCAGACCTCCGGCTCGGCACTGGCCCAGCGGCTGCGGGTATTCCTTGCGCCTTACTTTGCCGAAGTGGACGACGACGGCCAGACCATCGTCGACCTGAGGGTTCGGCTGCACGACAGCGCGGCGTTCAACGCCGAGTGGATGAGCCTCTGCGTGACGCCTGACATCATCCGCGAAACCTACGCCCCCGGCTTTACCCTGCGGGTGTTGCGTGGCCATGACCCGGAGACAGGGCTGGACTACGCTTGGGATGCCGATACGCGGGTCGGTTACCGGATTGATCGGGCGCGTCACACGGTTGATTTTCATGGCGACGAAAATGCCTTCATCCACTTGATCGAGCTAGTGCGTTATTACGGGCTGCTGGTCGAGCAGGCCAAAGGCAGTGTGATCATGCATGCCTCGGCGGTGGTCGCACCGGACGGCGGAATCGTTGCCATCGGCGGTGCAAAAGGGGCAGGCAAGACCACCACCATGCTCGATCTGGTGCTGTCCGATGAGTACCTGTACTTTTCCGGGGACAAGCTGTTGCTGGACAGCGTCGACGGTCGGATTCGTGCCCGCGGCTGGCCGGATTATCCGCATGTCGGTGTCGGCACATTACGTACACATCCAGAACTGGCAAAGCGACTCGATCTGGCAGCGGTGGCCGATGATCTGTCGATCGCGCATACCGAAAAACGCCTGTGCAAACCCGAAGCCATGCGCGCCGCACTCAAGGCCAGCCCGGAAGGCTGTGGCTGGCTGGAGACCGTCATCCTGCCCAACGTGGCGGCGCGGGGCAAATTGCGGGTCGATGCAATGGGCCGCGATGCGATTCTGGAACAGATTCACTCACCCACGCTCTTCGAGTGGCCGCATCGTTTCGTTACCTCGACCTGGCACGGTTTGCTGGATGCCGGTTCGCTGACCGACAGCGTACCGCCGCAGATCGTCCGTGGGCTGCTCGGTGTACAGTGGCAAAGCCGTGTGGGCGTGGCGCGCGAGCTGATCAGCGCCTGATAAGGAGATCCTATGAACCACGCTACCCAATTGCGTCTGGCGCTGGTGGCCCCCAGCGGTTCCGGGAAGAGTACAACCGCCGATTTGCTGCGTGAGTATTTCGAAACGGCAGGGCTGTCGGTCGAGGTCATCAAGCTCGCCCAGCCCTTGTACGAGTTACAAGGCATGTTCTATGCGCAGGCCGGGGTGCAAGTGGCGAGCGGCAGCCAGAATCAGCGTTTGCTGGAGTGCATCGCACGCGAGCTGAGGGATCTGGACAGTCAGTCGCTGGTCACGAACTTCGCCCGACGATTGGCCCGGTGCTGCGCGCAGGTGGTCATCAATGATGACCTGCGCGACGACACGGTCGACTGGCCGTACCTTCAGGCGCAAGGCTTTCAGGTGATCAAGGTGCTTGCCGATTCATCCGTGAGACAAACGCGTCTGGGGCAGCGAGGCGACATCAGTGTGGTGGAAAACAGCCCACTGGATCTGCAGATGCGCCGGATCGAAGCGGATTATGTACTGCCCAACAGCGGTTCTATAGAGCAGTTGAAGCAGCGTGTTGCCGTGGTGGCCCGCTGGGCGTTGGACGACTCTCAACGCCGGATCGCTTCATGAAGGGCGCTGATCCGTTGGTATGGCTGTTGATCGACGGGTTGTCGTGGGAGCTGGTCAAGCGTTACCGGGCACGACAGCCTGGACGGCCCTCGGCGCAGTGGCCGTGTTACCCCTTGCTGCCACTGTCGCCCAATTGCCAGACCCCGCCCTCGCTGTTGTCGATCTTCAGCGGCGCACCGGTCAGCGAGCACGGTTTGACGGGCTATCTCGTGCCTGCGCCAACGCCGCAGGACTGCCTGGCGGTGACGGATGCCTTTGAGGTCTGGCCGCGCCACATCGATATGGTCTGGGATGAATGGGCGCGCCAGGGCATCACTTTCCGACTGTGTGCCGTGCCCTTTGTCCAGCCCGACAGGCTGGGTGACGCATTGCTTGGGCAAAGCTGCGTCTACCAGGGTTTTTCGCTGCGTCCCGAGGTCATTGAAAACGGTGGCTGCCTGCGTATCGAGGCCCTGGATGTGGTTGCCAGAGTCAGTCTTCAACAGGACGGTGCGGTGCTCGACTGGCCAGAAGACCATGGCCGTGCTGCGTGCCGATTGCCGCTGGGCAGAACGGTGCACGTGCCGTTGTCGCGGCAGGCCCCGGGCAATGTGTGCAAGGCGATTGCACTGCGCGCGGTGCACATCGAAAAACGTGTTTGTGTGATCAGTTTCGGTTACCGGGAGGTCCAGGCGCTTGATCTGCAGGGCGACGCCGGCAAGGCTTACGTGGCCAATGACCTGACGGTGCTGTACCGCACCGGACAGCTGGGCACACGGCTGGATGAGGGCGGGCAGGGCGCTGCGGAATGGCTGCTGCTGGAACTGATGCGCGAGATGCATGAAAGCTTTTGCGACGACATTGTCGGCGCAGTCAGGGCCGGTGATGCACAGCGTGTCATCGGTTACTACCCGGTGGTGGATCTGCTGTCACATCATTTGCTCAAGTACCTCGCGCCAGACTGGGCCAGCGAATTGATGCAAGCGGTTGGGCAACGCCTGTTCGACGAGATATCGGGGTGGGTCGATGAGCTGATCCTGCGCTGCGTCGATGCGGCGGGTCGGGAGATACGCTGCGTCGCTCACTCTGATCACGGCATGGCACCGGTCCATCACGATCTTTACCCCAACAGTTTTTTCGAGCAGCAGGGCTGGCTGGTCTATGACGCATCAGGTGTGCCGGATATGCAAAAAAGCGCGGCGCTCTTTCATCCGGCCGACAACGGTCTGGTGCTGTTCAACACCGCGCGACTGGCGCTGTCCGGACACAACCCTGGCTCAGTGACCGACGCCTGGCGCAAAAGCCTCGCACAGCCTTTTCGAGATGAGTGGACGATGTTCGAGTGCGCCGACGGGCAGGTCTTTGCCGAAGGCTGGACGGGCGGCTGCTACTGGCAGGCCCCGCGCGGCACGCGACTGCTGGCCGCTCGTTCAGCACACGCCGTTCGCCTCAGCCGAAAAGGTGGCGATCACACGGTATGCGCCAATGACCCGTGGTTGCGTGGCGTATTGCTGGATGCCAGCAGCACGCCGTTGCCACGGCCTGCCGACGCTGAAATGACATTGCCTGCGATTCGCCAGTGGCTCACAGCCACATTCTGACACCTGACTCGATACTTTTAGCCACAGGGAGCTTATCCATGCGCTTCGACAGCCTGCTTTTCGATATTGACGGCACACTCATGCTCAAGGGACAGCCTCTGCCGGGCGCAGCAGACGCATTGAGCTTCGCGCGTTCGCAGGGGTTAAGGCTGCAATTACTGACCAACACCACGGCGAAGATGCCGGAGGCGCTGGCAGAGGAGCTTTGTCATGTCGGAATCGAGGTCGTCCCCGACGAAATCCAGACCGCCACCACGGCCTGTCTGGGCTATTTGCAGCAACATCCGCACCTCAAGTGCCATCTGCTGGTCCCCGATTCGATACGGCCGGCGTTCAGCGGCATCGTTACAGACGATACGAACCCGGACGTAGTGGTCATCAGCGATATCGGCGAAGCCTTCGACTACGCCACGCTGAATCGCTGTTTCCGTATGTTGCGAGGCGGTGCTCGTCTCATTGCGCTGCAAAAAAACCTGTTCTGGTTCGATCGTGACGGGGAACGCCTCGATTGCGGCGCCTTCATCGTCGGGCTTGAGGCCGCAGCACAGGTACAGGCCCTGGTCATGGGCAAGCCGTCGCCGATGTTTTTCGAGGCTGCCCTGCGCAAACTCGATACCAGCGCCAGCCGCACTCTGGTGGTGGGCGACGACGTTCTGACTGACTGCGCAGGGGCGAAAGCCGTCGGTGCCAGCAGCCTGTTGGTGCGTACCGGAAAATATGACCCGACGCTATTCGAGGCCCATCGGCAAAACGTGGACGCGGTGATTGAAGGGATTGCAGATTTCCCACGCTGGTGGATGTCCGGCAATACCGCAGATCATCTGCGCCAAGGTTAAGTAACTGGATTACAAGGACGAATCATCAATGCAGACAGCATGCGCCAAAAAATTGAAAGAGCGCTCGGAAACCATGTCCGAGCGGATTTACGCCCTGCTCAAAGAAGACATTTCCGAGTTTCGTCTATTACCCGGCGAACGATTTACTGAAGGTGAGGTGGCCGAGCGTGTTCAAGCCAGCCGTACACCGGTCAGGCAGGCATTGTTCCGGCTGGAGCAGGAAGGCTATGTAGAGGTTTATTACCGAAGCGGCTGGCAGGTGCGGCCCTTCGATCCTCGTCACTTCGAGGAGCTGTATGACGTTCGGGTGGTGCTCGAGCTGACGGCGCTCGCCAGGCTGGGGTTGATGGACCTGAGTGTCGAGCCGCTGATCGACGAACTCATACGCACCTGGCTGGTGCCGAAAAGCGAGCGTTTGAGAGACACCGATATCCTCGCCGGGCTGGGCGAACGCTTTCATTGCGCGTTGGTCGAGGCGGTGGGTAATCGGGAAATGGCCAGGCTGCATTATGAGATCACCGAGAAGACCCGAACCATCCGGCGTCTTGAGTTCAGCGCCTCCAGAGTCGATGCAACGTACGAAGAACATGGCAGCATTCTGAAGGCCCTACTGCAACGTCGGCCGCAACACGCCCAGCAATTGCTGGAAGCGCATGTCGAACTCAACAAGGAGGAGGCGCGCAGAGCCACCCAGCATGTTTTGCGCCGCGCGCGTCACTACGCCGAGAAAAACGGCGAGCCCGTCAGGTTACGTGCGCAAGCGCAGTGAGGGGGTGCTGGATAGCTGCGCGTTTCGGTCGTTTGATCCATCACCGGTAACGCAATGCTTCCAGCAACAGGGCAAAGTTCCTTGATCACCGCGCGGCCGATAATGGCGAATGACTATTCTGAGGCAGAGTGTGTAGGTATCAGTAGTTCTGCTTGAGCCTCGACCACATCAGCGAGGCAAGCGAGCGTGATGCCATGAGCTGCTCCTCGGCGCGAACTGCAGAGGGCAGGGCATGCCACGGTATGCTGGCGGTTCGGTGATGCTGTAAGTGCAGGTTGATATGGTAAGGCCAGATGAAAAATCGTCCCAGCCAGCCGACGCGCCAGGCGTAGGTCCACTCTTCCCAGCCAGGCGTGACGCCGGGGCCGCCGCTGTGCTCGGCCATGCTGCGAATTTTCTGCAGCAGGGTGCCGACCGTAATCAGGGGCAGGAACCACAGCATCGCCACCACCCCGAACGTTTGCGCCGAGCATTGCCAGATAAGCGCGGCGACAATCATCAGCCATACCAGCGCTGCCGAAATCAGCGGGCGGGTGAGCGCTGGCGGCGCGCCTCCTGCGGCCTTGTAGGCGGCAATGTTGCGCAGCGTGTTGATCAGCAGCAAGTCTCCCAGCAGTTGCCTGGCCAGCAACTTCGCGGTTAACGGTCGGAACTGCCAGGGCTGGCGGTAATAGAGGAAGCGTCGTTCCGGGTCCTGTTCGGTACCCGCGTGCTGGTGATGGTCCAAGTGCAGGGGCCGGTAGAATTCGATCGGCACCAGGCCCGGAACACCGATCGCCAGGTTGATCAGGAAGTCGTTAGTACTGCGCTGTCGAGTCAGGTGGTAATGGGTTGCATCGTGATACAGCACGAACAACGCGTGCTGCCTTGCTGCCACGATGAGCACGGCCAGCAGATAAAAGCGCCAGTCTGCGAGGTAAATCGCGACACGAATCGTGACCAGTATGCACAGCCATTCGAGTAGCAGAGCCGATAAGGTGCGCATGTCTACCGCACAGCGCCTGAGTACCAAGGTCGTCAGGCCGCAGGCCAGGCCGATGAACACGCCACAGGCCATGTCGGTGAAGACATGCTGCCCGGTGGTCATCACCGTCAGCATGAGCACGGCGCTCCAGAGGGCAAATACCCAGGCCGATCTCAGCCGCAAACCGCCCATGACGACGCTGATTGCAACGGGTAACGCCACATGCCCGCTGGGTGATGCCGCCAGTGGCGCATCGAGCCGGTACAGCCAGTCGAGCCACGCGGAACCGCTTTCAGGACGCAGGATCATGGTCGGCCAGAACAGGTGGCTGACCAGGCACAGCCCGGCGGCCAGGGCGCCGGCGAAAAATACCGGCAGCAGCCAAGAGGACTGACGCCCCATGTAAACGAGCACCGGCATAACCAGCGTATAGCTGAGATACAGCGGCAGTGTGAACGGCAGCAAGGGCATATGAGCGTCGACGATACCTGGCTCGACGAGCCTTGCTGGGCCCATTGGAACGTGTGTCACCAGAAAGTACAGCAGGCCGGTGACCAGCAGGTAGGCCAACAGCCACGTGACGGGACGATCAGTACTGGACGTGGCGCATTGATAAGGATGCATGGGTGCGAAGCCTGGTTCATTCGTTACGTGCACAAGCGAACGCCCGGACGGGCCAGACTGTGCGCAGCGATGATTGCAGAAGAATCGGGACATTGTGCCGAGAGACTGATTGCCCTCTGCGGCCCGGCAATTCAGAATCCGTTCATTGTGTTTCCATACATCGAAGGCCTCCATGAGTTTGTGCGCGACCGCCGTTGGGCGCCCCGATTTACGATCAGTCGATATCGATCGGATGTTCGAGATTTATTCTGCCTGCTATCAGGATACCTGTCGGGCTCGATTCGAGCAGGACCTTGACGACAAGACGCATTGTGTCGTTCTGCGCGACACCCATGACACGATCATGGGCTTCACAACGCTGAAACTGTTTGAAATGAGCTGGGATAATCAGCCCTGCAAATTCATTTTTTCCGGTGACACTATCATCACCCCTGAACACTGGGGCAGCCAGCAACTCGCCTTCGCCTGGTCTCGACTGGTGGGCGACCTGTGGCGTCAGGCTCCCGATGTTCCCCTTTACTGGTTTCTGATCTGCAAGGGGCATCGAACCTATCGCTATCTGCGGGCAATGGTACTGGATTACGCACCGCGTGCGGGTCATTCGACAGCGCCTCGTGTCCAGGCCTTGATGGATCACCTTGCCTATACGCGTTTTGGCGATGCCTACGACCCGGCCACCGGCGTGCTGTCATTCAAGACGCCGCAGGGCCGCCTCAGCGCGGAGCTTGCACTGATCTCGGAAAATCACGCAAAGCTGCCGGAAGTCGAGTACTTTCTGCAAAAGAACCCGCGTTACGCCGAGGGTGACGAACTGGTTTGCCTGTGTCGCCTTGCCCCCAAAAACCTGCGACCGCTGGCTCGACGGCTGTTTATGACCGAGCAGTACTCGGCGTGCTGATTCGTCAGGCCGGTACGGCGGACAATTCGCGTCTTCTCGACTTTCAACGGCGACACACGATGCGCGGGAGCATGCCGCTACGTTTTGATCGTAGCCCGGACTACTTCGCCCTGCACCGCTGCCATGCCGACGATCAGCGCACCTGGATCGCCGAAGGCCCGGAGGGCGAGCTGCGCGGCTCGGCCAGTCTGGTGGTGCGTGATGGCTACCTGCACGGTGGTGTCGAGCCTGTCGCCTATCTGGGCGACCTACGACTGACGCCCGATCGCAGGCTGTCCCGGTCATGGATGGCCGAGGTACAGACGCGGCTCGCGGATCTGTCCCGTGAAACAGGCGCACAGCATGCCTATTGCTGCATCATCCGCAATAACGCTCTGGCGACCCAGTCGCTGCTGGGGCGACGACGAGCAAACCCGCTGAAACTCGCACACTGGCGTGGCTACAGTAATGTCTCAGTCTACGGTCAGCGTGGTTTGAGTAGCGTTCCCCGCACTAGCGGCGAGGTGAGGGTCGTCCGCGCAGCCCCTCGTTACCTGGATGCGCTGAGGGCGTTTCTCGACAGCGAGTCATCCCGGCAATCGTTTGGCTGTGTGTTCAGCGAGGCGGAGTTTGAGCGCAGGCTCAGCCAGTGGCCGGATTTCGGTATTGACTCGTTTCTGCTGGCTGTCGATGACCGCGACAACCTGCTGGGCTGCGTCGCGCCCTGGGACGCCGGGAAGATAAAACGCATCGTCGTCGAACAGATGCCCCTGACGCAGCAGTTACTGCGCCTTGGCTACAATGCGCTCGCACCTCTGGCAGGCCGACCAGGTATCGCAGCGCCTGGCCAGGCACTGCGGGATATCTACCTGACCCACCTGCAGGTTCGCCATCGTGACCCCGAGGTGTTTTGCGCGCTGCTGGATGTTGCCTGGAAGCAGGTGCGCAAAGACTATTCGCTGATGCAGTTATGCCTTTACGACCAGGACCCGCTGTGGAAGGCAATGCATCGTTATCACGCCTTTTCCTTGCCGATGGACCTTTACACGGCACGCTGCGGCAGCCACGCAGCCGAGTTTACCGAGGCTTGTGCGGCGAGTATCCCAGGCTTCGAAATCTATCTGGTGTAGAGCGTTCTGGCGTACGTGTCTGGTGTAGCACGTCGAGCAATGTCCGCCAGAATCTCGTCGGGTCGAAGCCGGTGCCGCCCAGTATCGGCTGACCGTGATCCAGATCCGGCAGACAGATCTGCGGGACGCCTGGCAATGCCAGGTGTTCCATGTAGAACTGACCGTCATGCGCATGCCCGGGACGCAACGCATTCAGGCGCTGATGGTGAGTATCGAAGTGTGAGCGCCGCGCGGCCGACCAACTGACGACATGCAGACAGTGCAGGGTGGCGGGCAGGGCGGAGAGCATTTTGGCAACCTGTGGGTCGCGGTTGCTGCTGATGTCCCGGGTGCCCGCAGCCAGTGGTGCGCTGTTAATCATCGCCTGACGGAACCTGTCCATTCGATAACCTCGGCCAGCGCTAGCGGCGCCGTGGCCCAGCAGCTCATCGATGATCGGCGAGGGTCCAGCGGGCGGCTGCACCAGTGCTATGCCGTCACACGCGTCGAGCAGGTCCTTGTTCTGTGACAACGCTGCCAGCGTATCCAGACCACCCTTGCTATGAGCCAGCACCACAAAGCGCTGCCCTGGCTTGAGTCGGCTGCCGAGCAGGGTCGCGATGTGCCTGCCTTGCGCGATCACACCGCGTGAGGAGCGCACCGGCATGCGCAGGACATCGTGGCCCGCAGAGGTGAGGGACCGGGCACCGGCGCGATTGCAGTAGAGGATGAATTCCGAGTAAAGACCTGCAACCAGCACGACCAGGGTGTTCTTTGGCAGGCTGGGCAAGGGCACTTGCCAGCGCTGCAGGAACAGATCGGTCCAGTCCAGCTCCGCAGGGTTACGTACGAAAGCGGTAGCCGGGAAATGCCTTTGCCACTCCTCGAAGCCATCGGGTGTCCAGATGGTCTTCATGCGAGCCAGCCCCGAAAGCTGCGTTCAGCGCTGTTCATCAAGTGCCTTGCGAGCGTTGTCGAGCAGCTCGCGTGTGTCGATTCGGTCAGGATGGAAGCCCGGAGCGAACCAGAACAGCCCGGCAGGCACGATGCGCGACAGCAGGCCGGGATTGACGAACAACCACCATTGCAGGCGCAGCCATTCGCGCCAGTTGCGGTGTTGCCGGTCCCCGCGGACGAGGTGATAGGTGAAGTAAGTAAGGTCGAAAGTGAAATACACCGAAAGGCTCGTCATCGCCACCCAACGAAGCAGGTAACGCCTTAGCGGGTTGCGTTCTACTTTGCACAGCACGTCATAGGCCACAGCCTTGTGCTCGATTTCTTCCATTGCGTGCCAGCGCCACAGACGGGCCATCGTCGGGGCGGCGCCCGCCATGTAGGCCGGGTTTCGCAGAATCTGCTCGGACAGTATTGCGGTTATGTGTTCAAGGCTGGCCGTCAGTGCCAGACGAAAGCTGGCCGGTAATCGCTCGCTTTCCTTTCTGCGCCGCAACAGCATGCGTTCCAGTTTTTCGACCGGCGCGCCTTGTGCGCCCAGAAGCAGGTTATAGGCACGGTGCTCGCGGATGTGCGACGCCTCCTGATAGACGAAATCGTCGACGGCCTTATCCAGAGCGCTGCCTTCGTCGAGCTGGTGGCGAAAGTGCACCACACTCTCGATGAAGATTCTTTCCCCTTGGGGAAACATGAACGACAGACAATCGAAAAAACGCGTGGTATGCGTGCGGCCGCCATGCCAGTAGCGCGGGATGCTGTCATCGAAGGTGAAGCGTATTGATCGGTGCGTGATTGCCTGCGGGGAGAGCATGGCCGCCGAGCGCCTGGACAGGATGCGTTTGAAGAGCGACATGGTGCTCGGCTTACCGTGATATCAAAGTGCACAGTGTGCCAGACTCCGGCAGGCTTGAAACTGCCGAATAACCATACTGGCGCTCGGGCAGGTATACTTCCAGGCTTTCGAATGTGGTCATTCAGGCGCAGTTATATATGGATATTCACCCGGCACGCCGTTTCGACAAGGCCAACCTGGCTGTGCTGGTGCTTCAGACGCTGTTCTGGGGCGCTACGCTTACCTGGCTGTCCCACACTGGCGCAGGTCCATGGAAATGGCTGATCCTGATTCCGTTCTGTCTGGTCATGCAGGGTGTGTTCTCGATGATGCACGAGGCATTTCACAGCCTTGCGCACAGCGACAAAACCGTCAATTACCTGATGATGTGCTGGGCCTCGACCCTGTTTGGGGCGTCCGCGACGCTGATCCACATCAATCACCTCGGGCACCACTCACGGAACCGCACACGTGCCGAACTGGCCGATTTTGCGATGCCGGATGAATCCCTGCTGCGTAAACGGCTGGAATACTATTTTGCGGTGCTCGGCGGTATCTGGCTGGCGGCGTTCGTCGGCAGCCTGCTGCTGCCTTTGCTGCCGCCACGTCTAGCTGATCGATGGTCGCAGAGCGGTGAGGTCAATACTTACGCTGCGGCATTCAAGGATTTCTCGATCAGCGACTTTCGGCGCATCCGCAAGGAAGTCATCACCGGCATTATCGTCTGGCTGACGTGTGCTTACCTGCTTGGCTGGTCTTGGGAAGTGGTTCTGATTGCCTATATCGCATTCGGTTTTTCCTGGTCATCGCTGCAATGGGTCTATCACATGCGCACCCCGATAGATGTCGTCGAAGGTGCCTACAACATGCGGGCGCCACGCGTGGTCCGCTGGGCATTCCTCAACTTCAATTACAACCTGACTCACCATCGCCATTCACAGATGCATTGGCAGCACATGCACGCGGCATCCAATCCAAAGGAAACCCGACCTCTGTGGTTCGGCTGGCTACAGGTGTTCATGCCTCCGCAGCGACTGCCCGATGATCTGACCCAGCTCGACAAGACCTACTTTTGATGCTGGCGGGTGATGATGTGAAAAGAGCCTTGTGGCGCTCGTTCATGGACAGTGCTTACGTCACGCTCGATCACTGGCAGCGTCTGTTCGAGCAACCCGAAGAATCTCAGCAGCGCTTACTGCTGCGGATGCTGTCGGCCAGCCGTGACTGCGCCTTCGGCCAAGCTCATGATTTTGCCGGAATCCGCGATTCCGAAGAGTTTCGCAAGCGGGTACCGATACATACCTATGCCCAATTGCAGCCCTGGATCGAGCGTGCGCAGCATGAACAAGGGCCGATACTGACCGCCAGTCCGCCGTTGTTCTTCGAGCGCAGCAGCGGCAATAGTGCAGTGCAGAAACACATCCCCTATACGCAGGAATTCCTTGGCCAATTGCAGGGTTCCCTGACGGTGTGGCTGGCGGATATGTACCGCCAGGTCCCGGAAATCAGCCATGGCAGCGGGTATTGGTCCATGTCGCCGCCCTTGCAGCAGCCGGCAATGACGGCCAATGACATACCGATCGGCAGTGCCAGCGATCTGCAATATCTGCAAGGCAGTGCAATCGCCGGACTGGCCGGGACATTGCTGATTCCTGAACTGACCAGCGACGTGGCGCACTGGCGCAGGCATACGCTGCTCGCCCTGACTGCAGATGCCGGGCTGAGCTTTATCAGCGTGTGGAGCCCGACGTTTCTGACCAGCGTGCTACAGCCACTGCTCGACACTGAATCGCCTGAAAGTCGGCAGATAGTTGCCTGGCTCGAAGAAAGGTTGCCGGCAACTCGCCAAAAAGCCTTACGCCACGCCCTTGCTCATGGGGTATTCACCGAGTTGTGGCCTCGTCTTGCGGCGGTAAGTTGCTGGATGGACGGACCGAGTCGTGTATACGCCCAGCAACTGGCTGCGCGTTTCCCTCAGGCAAGCTGGTTGCCCAAAGGATTATTCGCGACTGAAGGCGTGGTCAGCCTCCCGTTTGGCGAAGGGGCTGGCTGCCCGTTGGCGATAGGCAGTCATTATCTGGAATTCATCGGGGATGACGGGCTGCCAAAAGAAGCTCACGCCCTGCGTATGGGTGAAACCGCGCAAGTGCTGCTGACTACCGGTGCAGGTCTTTACCGGTATGCACTGGGGGATCGGGTGCGCGTAGTCGGTAAGCTCGCCGGGACTCCGCGTGTGGAGTTTGTCGGGCGTTGCGCAAGTACCTGTGACCTGGTGGGCGAGAAGCTCGATGAGCAACTGGTCGAGCGAGCCCTTGCGCAATGCATGGACGCGGCCGACAGCGCATGCCTGATACCCGACTCCAGCAGCGCACTGCCGCATTATGTGGTGCTGCTGTGTACCTCAACGACGACACTGGCAAGCATTTGCCGCAATGCGTTGGCCAACAGTATTGAAATGGCCCTGCAGCGCTCCTTTCACTATGCACATGCGCGCACGCTGGGTCAGTTGGGCCCGGTGCGTATGCGTTTCGTCTGTGGAGGAGCGCAAAGACTCGCAGAATTGCTGCAGCGCGCTGCAGAGTCGACGGGTATTCGTGCGGGCGACGTCAAGCCGCGTGCATTGATCAGCCGTCTGGACACGGCTGACGCGCTCCTTGCAATCACGGAAGAACCTGAATGTCCGCAACCTTGATCAGTGAAACCGATACCCGTGACGACGGCACGCTTGAGCAGTGGTATGTAGCGTGCACGCAGAAGCAGCTGCGCAAAGGCAAGCCACATCGGGCCAGGATACTCGGCTTGAATATCGTTCTGTTTCGCCAGCGCGACGGGCAGCCCGCTGCGTTGCTGGACCAGTGTGTGCACCGTGGCACAAGGCTTTCTGCCGGCAAAATCAGCGATGATTGTCTGGTGTGCCCGTATCATGGCTGGCGCTATGACGCGAACGGCCAGGTGGTGCATATTCCCAGCGTAGACGCCAGGCAGGGCGCAGCGAAGTCGCCTGACTATCGCTACCGGCAGCGCCATTTTGCCGTCTGCGAACAGGATGGCCTGGTCTGGGTGTACACCGGCACGCGCGATGCTCGCGAAACACCGATATTCCGGCTGCCTGCCTATGGCGAACGCCCGTGGCAATCCTATTTCATGATCAACACCTTCGATGCCGATGTCGGCAGTCTGGTGCAGAACTTTCTGGACGTGCCGCACACCGTGTTCGTTCACGAGGGTATTTTTCGCTCGAGCAGCGGTCGAGCCATGGAAGCGACGCTCTCCTGCAAGGCGCAGAGCATTGAGGTTGTCTATCACGACGAAGTCGACGAGATCGGGATGATGCAGTGGCTGACCAACCCGGACGCCGAGCCGCTTGTGCACACGGATCGTTTTCTGGCGCCTAATGTGACGTTTTGTGATTACCTCTGGGGGCTACGCTCAGGCTTCCTGATCGTGAGCCAGATCACGCCTGTCGATGACTGCCAATCGCGCGTCTACACCTACATTGCCTATCGTTTCCCAGTGCCGCGCTGGGTATTGAGAATTTTGCGTCCTGTCATCCATCTGTACACGCACATCGTGATTCAACAGGACGTCAGAATCATTCAGGCGCATCGCGAAGGGCTCGACAATGCGGCTGGTTTCAAACCGTGCAATGTGCCTGCCGATGCAATCCATGTGGGCGTCGAGCAACTGCTTGCTGCGGTCCGGCGCGGCGAGGCGCTGCCGGAAGCACAGCGCCGCGAGCGGCGGATTCGATTCGAACTTTGATAGTGCGGTGCTTTAGCGGCCTTTCAGCCTCGGCTGCACTGAATCCGCCAGTTGCGTCAGTATCAGGCAGCACGACACCGCGCCTGCATCCAGCACGCCGAGCGACCTTTCGCCGAGGCGGCTCGCCCGGCCTATCTTCGCCACCAGATCACGGGTGGAATCGCGCCCTTGTGATGCAGCGCTTTTCATTGTATCGAGCGCTGCGCTGAATGATTCCCCCCGGGCGTGGGCCTGCTCGAAGGCTTCGACGGCCGGAATCAAGGTATCCATCAAGCATTTGTCGCCGACCCCGGCTTCGGTGATGTCCTGCAGTGAGGTGAGGCCGCCGCGCAGCAGACTGGCGAAGGCAGCGGCATCGATCTGCTCGCAGCCGCGCACCTGATCGGCCATGCCGATAAACAGGCTGCCATACAGCGGGCCCATGGAGCCGCCGATGCCTTCCATCAGGCTCAGGGTCAGCTCATCCAGCGCCTCGGCGAGGCTCAGCTGGCGGCCTTCGATGGTACGACCGCAGTGGGCGAAGCCCTTGGCCATGTTGATGCCATGGTCGCCGTCACCGATCGCGCCATCCACTTCGCTGAGGTATTCGCGGTTGGCGACGATCACGCTCACCAGGTCGGCAACGATGGCAGTGCCATGCTGGGTAGAGAATTGTTCGCTCATGGTTCACTCCGCCTGGGTCATGCCGATGGAACGGCAAGGGTGGTCGATCAGCTTTTTCAGCTCGGCGTCCAGGCCCAGCAGCGTCAGGGTTACGCCCATCATCTCCAGCGACGTGAAGTAATTGCCCACGTAGCAACGATGGATTTTCAAGCCCCGAGCCTTGAGCAGACGCTCCACTTCGGCGTAGAACACGTAGAGTTCCATCACCGGCGTTGCTCCAAGGCCTGAAACCAGCACGACTACGCTGTCGTCCACGCTGAAATCCCGATCGGCCAGAATCGGCGCCAGCATGCGTTCTGCCATGGCCGCCGCAGACTCGATGTCGATGACTTCGATACCCGGTTCGCCATGGTGGCCGATGCCCAGCTCCATTTTGCCGTCGGGGATCTGAAAGTTGGGCTTGCCGACCGCCGCGATGGTGCAGGGCGTCAGGCCGATACCGATGGATCGGCATTGATCCACGGCCTTCTGCGCGACGCGGATCACGCCGTCCAGATCGTAACCGTGTGCAGCCGCGGCGCCGCCGACCTTCCACATGAAAATTTCCCCGGCCACTCCGCGTCGCTTGGCGATATCGGATTTCGGTGCCGAGGCCACATCGTCGTTGGCCACCACGGTGCGCACTTGCAGGTCTTTGCTGGCGGCCATTTTCATCGCCAGCTTCACGTTCATGTTGTCGCCCGCGTAGTTGCCGTACAGGCAGGCGATGCCTGCACCGTGATCGGCCGCGCGGAAGGCGTCGAAAAAGCTCTTGGCCGTGGGCGAGGAAAAAATCTCGCCGACCGCTACCGCATCTACCAGCCCGGGACCGACATAGCCAAGAAAGGCCGGCTCATGACCCGAGCCGCCGCCGGTGACGATCCCTACGTGCCCTTGTTCTGAAGGGCGGGTTTTGCTGATGACCCGCGGGTTACCTTCACTTTGCGACAGTTCGGGGTGCGCTACCAGAATGCCGCGCAGCATGTCCTCGACCACCTGGTCCGGATCGTTTATCACTCTGTTCATAACGCGATTTCCTGTGTTCTTTTTATAAGGATCGGGCGGATCAGGGTTCCAGAACCACCTTCAATGATTTATCACCGCGCTCCATGACGGCAAACGCCTCCTTGAACTCCGCCAGGGGGAATTTGTGCGTGACGACGTCGCGCATGTCGATCTTGCGGTTGCCGATAAAGTCGATGGCGCGCGGGTACATGTAGGGGCCGAGGTGAGAACCGAGCACGTCCAGCTCCTTGCGGTCACCGATGATCGACCAGTCCACCGTGGCTTCATCGTTGAATACGCTGAACTCCACAAAGCGTCCGAGTTTGCGCAGCATCGCCAGGCCCTGATTGACGGCCTTGTGGTGTCCGGTGGCTTCTATATAGATGTCGCAACCGTAGCCGTCGGTTATCTCACGGATCTTCGCCAGCACATCGACCTCGGCCGGGTTCCACACCTCGTCGGCGCCCATGCGCAGGGCGAGGGCGGCGCGCTCGGGCTTCATGTCTAGAACGATGAGTTTTTTCGGGTTACGCATGCGCACCGCGCCAATGATCCCGAGGCCCAGTGTGCCGGCACCGGCGACGACCACAATGTCGTCGAAATCGACATCGGCCCGTTCGGCTGCGTGCAACGAGCAGGCCAGTGGCTCGATGAGAATGGCTTCGTCCGGGGCAATCGAGTCAGGCACCTTGTGAATGATGCCTTCCCTGGTAAAAATCATGTACTGGGCCATGGCGCCCTGCACGTTGTTCTGAAAGCCGTAAAGGTCGTGCTTCTGGCACATCCAGTACTGTCCGTGGTTGCAGAAGCGGCAGCCCCAGCACGGCACGATCTGTTCGGAGATCACCCGGTCGCCGATCTGCACGCCACGCTTTTCGGCACCAGGGCCGAGCGCCACCACGCGACAGACGAATTCATGGCCTGGAATCATCGGTGGTTTGACGTAGCGAGGCTGCTCGGCATCGCCCCAGAACGAGGGCGCGCCGCGATAGGTCTTGATGTCGCCCATGCAGATGCCACACAGCTCGACCTTGGTGAGGATTTCGTCGGGGCCGGGAGTCGGCACATCCACGGTTTCCAGCCGGTAGTCTTCCGGACCGTGGCAGACCACGGCCTGCATGGTTTTCGGTATGACCGGTGAAAGTTGTTCGGCAGTGCGTTCGGTGACGGTGGGCATGACGATGAACCTCACGACAGAAAAATGAATTACTGGATGCTGTAGCCGCCGTCGATCACTACGTTTTCGCCGGTGATCATGCTGGCGGCGTCGCTGAGCAGGTACAGGGCCAGCCCGGCTATTTCCTCCGGCTGGGCGAAGCGGCCTGCCGGGATCTGCGTTTTGGCCCGTTCTCCGACTTCGCCCGCCCAGGCTTTTTTGCCCAGCGCGGTCTCGACGATGGTGGGGGAGATGGCGTTGACGTTGATGTGCGGTGCCCACTCCATGGCCAGTACTTTGGTCATGCCGACCACTGCGGCCTTGCTCGCGCAATAGGCAACGTGCCTGTCCAGACCAATGACCGCGGCCTGCG
Source organism: Pseudomonas sp. SZ57 (assembly GCF_009495975.1). Lineage (NCBI taxonomy): Bacteria > Pseudomonadati > Pseudomonadota > Gammaproteobacteria > Pseudomonadales > Pseudomonadaceae > Pseudomonas > Pseudomonas sp. SZ57. Next base: position 144,143 of record NZ_WIBD01000002.1, read on the forward strand.
AGGCAAGGTTGACGATGCGTCCGCTGCCTTGGCCGAGCATGTGTCGTGCGCAGGCCTGGGCGACGAAGAAACTGGCCTTGAGGTTGATCTCCAGCGTCGTGTCCCAGGCCTCTTCGCTGACGTCGACAGCCTTGTCCAGCATGGCAACGCCAGCACTGTTGACCAGATAGTCGATGCGTTTGAAATGCTCGAAGACGCTGTCGATGGTGCTGTTGACCTGGTCGACCCGGCGCAGGTCGACCGCAATACCGAGGTGCCCGCTGCCCAGGTCGGCGGCAACCTCGGCCACTGCCGGGTCACGGTCCAGCAGTGCGACCCGCGCCCCGCGTGCGACCAGCAGGCTGGCACAAGCAAGGCCAATCCCGGCTGCTCCGCCGGTGATGACCGCACAACGGCCATTGAGATCGAACGCCTTGTTCCAGAATTCAGACATGAAGATGACTCCTGTAGCGCTGTTTTTTTGAAGATTCAAACACGTTAGCTTTTGATTCTGGCCGAAGGCCGTGGGAGCGAAGCGTCGCCCGGTTCGCTCCCACGCCCTTCGGGCAGAAGCGGGAATCTCAGACCGGTTACTTGCCGCCGCTGACCTGCTTGTATAGCGCATCGGCGTTGGCATCGGTGACCGGCACCCAGGGCAGGATGTAGTTCTTGTCGGTGCCGTCGCCCCATTTGACGTCCTTGGCGTAGCGTTCCCAGATCACCGACTGCGGCTTGTAGTCCTTGCCGGCCAGGGTGCGAAGGGCGACATCGAGGGCGCCCTGCGATTGGGCCTGGGCGTCCTGCAGAAAGGTCGTGATTTCGTTTTTCTTCGCCGCCTGGATGGCATCAGGCATGCCGTCGATGGAGGTGATCGGCACATCGGCAGGCTTCAGGTTGCGCGACATCACCGCTTGCAGGGCACCGAGAGCCATGTCGTCGTTCTGCGAAATGATCCCGGAGATGCCACCGTTCTGATGCGCGTTGAGCCAGTCTTCAGTCAGGGTCTGGGCTTCGGCCCGGGACCAGTTGGCGGTCTTCTTCTCGATGATCTTGATGTCCGGGTGTTTGCTCAGGACTTCCAGCTCACCTTTTTCCCGATCAATTTGCGCCGACTGGCCAATCGGCCCCTGGATGATCACCACATTGCCTTTGCCCTTGAGCTTGTCGACCATGGCCTGCGCCTGCAGCCGACCGCCCTCGACATCGTCGTTGCCGACGTAAGGCACCTTGTTGCCGGCAACCCGGGTGTTCGATGCGATGACCGGAATGTCGTTTTCCATCGCCCTGGCCACCGTGCCGACGCCGGCCTTGGTGTCGATGGGCACGAAAATGATCGCATCGTAGTGCTGGGTGATCATGGTCTCTATCTGATTGTTCTGGGTCAGCGCATCGTAGTTACCGTCGAACACGGTGATTTTCACGGTGCCGTCCTTGACCGCCGGATGCTCCTTGAGCTCACGCACCCAGTTCTGCATGAACTGACCCTTGAGGCCATACACCGCCGCGCCGATCTTGTAAGTCTTGCCATCGGCGGCCATGGAGATACTGCTGGCGAGCAGGGAGAACGCCGCGACAGCGGCCAGGGATGTACCGAATTTCATGATGAGAACCTCGTTATTGTTGTAGTCAGTCGTTCATGCCGGTTTAGCGTTTTTTCTTGCGCCACACATCAATCAACACTGCGAACACGATGATCAGGCCCTTGGCGACCTGCTGGTAATAGGAGGACACGCCGAGCAGGTTCAGGCCGTTGTTGATCACGCCGATCAGCAGTGCGCCAAACAGGGTGCCGACAATGCTGCCGGTGCCTCCGGACAGACTGGTGCCGCCGATGACCACTGCTGCGATGGCGTCCAGTTCGTAGGACATGCCGGCCTGGGGCAGGGCGGAGGTGGTTCTGGCTGAGAGCACTACGCCTGCCAGGCCGGCGAGCAGCCCGGAAACCACGTACACCGAAAACATCACCTTGCGTACGCCGATACCGGAGGTGCGTGCGCTCTTTTCGTTGCCGCCGACGGCGTACACGTAACGGCCGTAGGTGGTGTAGCGCAGGACCATCCAGAAAATCAGTGCGACCACCGCGAAGATAATGATGGGCACACCAATCGGGCCGAGCCGGCCGATACCCAACGCCAGGTATTCTTCTGGCAGGTCGGTCACCGGACTGCCGTCGTTGAGGATGAAGGTCATGCCGCGGGCGATGCTGAGCATGCCCAGGGTGGCGACGAACGGTGGAATCGAAAGATTGGCGACCATGAAGCCATTGACCACGCCGAGCATGGCGCCGGCAAACATGCCTGCGCTGACCGCTGCCAAGAGGCCATAGCCCTGGGTCGCCACCAGTGCGCTGCACAATCCGGCGAACGCCAGAATCGATCCGACGGAAAGGTCGATGCCCTTGGTCAGGATCACGTAGGTCATGCCGACCGCGAGAATGCCATTGATCGAGGTCTGACGCAGGATGTCCATCCAGTTGCGCCAGGTCATGAAATATTCGCTGGCAAACGCCAGTACCAGGCACAACAGAATGAACACCAGCGGCAGGCCGAAACGGTCGAGAGACAGGCGCAGGCGGCTGCGTGGAGACGTGGAGGCTGGTGCGATAATGGTTTTGGCATTCATGAGGCAAGACTCAACAGGACTTCCTGGGAAAGATCGGCATCGCTGCTGATGGTCACCAGCTTGCCACCTTTGAACACGGCGATTCGGTCACTGAGGCGCAGCAGCTCCGGCGCCTCCGAAGAGACCACGATGGCGGCCCCGCCAGCGCGTACGAACTGATCCAGCAGGTGATAGATTTCCTGCTTGGCACCCTCGTCGATGCCCCGGGTCGGCTCGTCGCAGAGCAGGCACACCGGTTCGGTGGAGAGGCATTTGGCGAGGACGACCTTCTGTTGGTTGCCGCCGCTCATCGACGCGACGGGCAGATCCAGCGACGTCGTCTTGATCTGCAGGCGCTTGACCATGTCTTCGGCCAGCCTGTGCTCCTTGCGGGCATCGATCAGCGACCAGTTTGACAGCCGGCGGTAAGCCGACAGCGCGATGTTGGACAGGATGCTGCCACTGAGCACCAGACCGCTGTCCTTGCGGTCTTCGGTGACCAGCGAAACGCCCGCGCGAATGGTCGCCTTGGGCAGACCGACCGGCAGTGGCTTGCCTTGCAGGGTGATGCTGCCGGCGTCCGGTGTGGTCAGGCCGTAGAGACAATTGAGGAACTCGCTGCGACCCGAGCCCATCAGCCCATAAATGCCGAGAATTTCGCCGTGATGCACGTGCAGGCTGATGTCTTCGAACTCGCCGTTGCGGCTCAGGCCCTCGACCTTCAGGCAGCATTCGACCGTGCATTCGCGGCCGACCTTGTGATCGACACGCTGCAACTCCTGGCCGACGATGCCGCGCACCAGATGTGCCCGGTCGATATCGGCCATGCGTCCGCTTTCGACAAAGGCGCCGTCGCGAAAGATGCTGTAATCGTCGGCAATCTGTGCCAGTTCGCTGAGGCGGTGGGAAACATAGATGATGCCTGCGCCCCGGGCGGCAAGCCGGCGGATGGCCTTGAACAGGATTTGCGCTTCACGCTCGCCGATGGCTGAAGTGGGCTCGTCCATGATCATCACCGAGCAGTCATGGCTGAAGGCCTTGGCAATTTCCACCAGTTGTATCTGCGCCACACTCAGCAAATGCATGGGGCTGGTGGCGTCGACGTCGAATTCCAGCTCGTCCAGCAGTGCGCGGGTGCGTCGGTTCAGTTCCTTGCTGTCGACAATGCACCCGGCCCGGCGTGGCTCGCGGCCCAGCCAGATGTTCTCGGCGACGGTCATGAAGGGGATGGGTTCCAGCTCTTGGGTGATCATCGCAATCCCGGCTGCCAGAGCATCGCCGGGACGATTGAACTGCACCGGCTCGCCGTTGAGCAGGATGGTCCCGGCATCACGTTGGGTGATGCCCATCAGAATGCTCAGAAAAGTGGACTTGCCCGCGCCATTGCCGCCGCACAGGGCGTGCACGCTTCCGGCTCGCAATGAGAGACGCCCGTCACGCAGGGCGGGGATGCCAGCGTAAGCCTTGGTGACGTGTTCAGCCTGGAGCAGTAATGGCTTGGCCATTGGCGTGTCCTCGTGCTGTGAATTCTTATTAGGTGCTGATGCGTTGCTCAGTGAGCATATGTGTATCAAATGAAATTCTGATCAGTCAATCTGTTTCCCATAAAAGTTTTGAAGTGTCCGCTTGAAGGCAGCCCTGCGGCAGTTCTGAGCTTTTGTTCAGGATTCGCTGGAAAACTTGCTTGACAGAACCGGGCTAATGTTTCAGAAATGACTGATCGGAATTTCACCGATTGAACATTTGGTCAGATAATAAGACCCCGGCAGTGGAGCCTGATGCCATGAACACACCTTTCCCGGTGGCTATCGGATGTGATGAAGCGGGTTATGAACTCAAGGAATTGTTGAAGCGCCATATCGAGTCGCTGGGTTATCCGGTAACCGATTTCGGTACTCATTCCACGGCGCCGGTGCTTTACCCGGACATTGCTCTGGCCGTGGCCACAGCGATCAATGCCGGGCAGCAGCGGCTTGGCGTGCTGGTCTGCGGGACCGGAATAGGCATGGCCATCTCCGCCAACAAGGTCTTCGGCATTCGTGCGGCCCAGGCTCACGACACCTATTCGGCCGAGCGGGCGCGCAAGAGTAACGATGCGCAAATTCTTTCCATCGGTGCACGGGTGATCGGCACGGAACTGGCGAAAAGCATCGTCAAATCGTTCCTGGAGTCGGAGTTCGAAGCCGCGCGCTCCGGCGCCAAGGTCGAGCGCATCAACGCGATAGAGCGTGACGGGCATCAATAGTCAGTGGACGGGACAGGGCGGGAGTAGGGAGAATGTGCCTTTGACGCCGAAACGGAAGCCCGTCCACATGAGTGACAGTACCCAGCGCATGGCCAGCGACATCGATCTGATGACTGAAGTCGCGATGCTCTATTACCTTGAGAACGTCACTCAGGAAGCCATCGCCAAACGCTTTGACCTGTCGCGCGCAAAAGTCAGCCGACTGCTCAAACGCGCACGCGATGAAGGGATTGTCGAAGTACGGGTGCTGCAGCATCCGGCGATGAACAACGAGCTGGAAATGGCGCTGGTCGAGCGGTTTGCGCTGGACAGGGCGTTGATTGCAGTCGACCACAGCGACCCGGACACCCAGCGCTCGGCGGTCGCCAGCCTGGTTGCCAATTACCTGAACAAGACCCTGGGCGACGGCATGATCGTCGCCGTAGGCATGGGCCGCAATGTGGGTGCGGTTGCGGACAACGTCTTCCTGCCGGTGACGCGTAACTGCACATTTGTCTGTGCCATCGGCGGTTCGCTCAAGGCGGGCGAGTACATGAACCCCGACCACATCTGCCGCCGTCTGGCGCTGCGCTTCGGTGGCGAAAGCGAGAGCCTGTACGCCCCGGCGCTGGTCGCCAACCCCGAACTGCGCAGTGTTCTGATCAGCAACGACACCGTGCGCTCGACCCTTGACCGTGCCCGGCGTGCCGACATGGCGCTGATCGGTATTGGTGACATGAGCGAGAACAGCAACATGGTGCGCATGGGCTGGTTCTCCCCGCAGGAAATCGCTCAGGCCAGGCTGTCCGGCACGGTGGGTGACATGATGGGCTATGACTTCATCGACATTCATGGCAAGCCTGCGGTGAATGCCATACAGGGCCGGGTGATCGGCCTGACCGTGCAGGAATTGTTTCGTATCCCCGATGTAGTGGCCATCGCCAGTGAAAACACCAAGGCCGCCGCCACGCTGGGTGCTTTGCGCTCAGGCGTGATCAACACCCTGGCAACCACCGTCACCAACGCCCACACTATCCTTGCCCTGGATGACGCGACACGCAAAAACTGACACTACGGGCGAAATCCGTGGTCGAAAGCGTCGCTGCGCAAGATCGGATAACAATAAAGGGCAAGGAAGATGATTCTCAAAGTGACCGGTATCGTCATCGCGATACTCAGCCTCATTCTGCTGTTCATGGGCGCGCAATTGGTGGCTGCCGGCGGTTCACCGGCCTACTCGGTGATCGCCCTGGGTTTGCTGGCCACAGCAACCCTGGTTTTCCTGAAAAGGAAATCGGCGCTTACCCTGTATGCCGTGATGATGTGGGGGATTCTGCTCTGGATCATCTACGAAGCCGGCCTCGACAAATGGCAGTGGATCCCTCGCGGCGATCTGTTTGCACTGATCGGCCTGTGGCTGGCCATGCCCTGGGTAGTGCGGCCGCTTTATCAGGCGCGCTCGCGTACCGATAACCGTCGTTTTCACCCGTTGCTGGGCGGAACGCTTGGAGCAATGCTGCTGATCGTGATTGCGCTGATGTTTCACGATCCGTACCCGCAGCAGGGGCGGATCGACAACGTGGCGACCACCCGCAGCGCCGACTCGGCAGGCCGTGACTGGGCTGCATATGGCGGTAGCAACATGGGCCAGCGTTTCTCCAGCCTCGATCAGATCACCCCGGCCAACGTCGGCAAGCTGTCAGTGGCCTGGGAATACCATACCGGCGACCTGCGTGATGAGGACAAGGACGCCGGCGAGTACACCTTTGAAGCCACGCCGCTCAAGATCAACGATCGGGTGTACGTGTGTACGCCTCATAACGAAGTGCATGCACTGAACCCGCAGACCGGGCAACTGGCCTGGAAATACACCCCCGAGAAAAAACGCTCGTACCTGCAACAGCATCAGACCTGCCGTGGCGTCAGCTATTATTCCGCGGCCTCCGGCTCGACGGGTCAGCCACAACAGCCGGCTCAATGTGCCAAACGCATCATCACCGCGACTGCAGATGCCAGACTTGTAGCGCTTGATGCCGACAGCGGCAACCTGTGCAGCGACTTCGGCAGCGGCGGGGTGATCGACTTGAGCGTCAACATGGGCGCGATCCGCCCGCACGCGCTGATGCAGACCTCCGCGCCACTGATTGCGGGCGATCTGATCGTGATCGGCAGCTCGATCATGGATAACGGTTATAACGACGGCAACCCGTCCGGGGTGATTCGCGCCTACGACGTCATCACCGGCAGGCTGGTGTGGAATTTCGATCCGCAAAATCCGGACAACACTCAACCCATAGCGGCCGACCAGAACTATCCGCAGGACACGCCGGTCGCTTGGGCAACCCTGAGCGCTGATGTCAAAAACGGTCTGGTGTACGTCCCGTTCGGCAACGCTTCGCCCGACGAAACCGGCACTCGGCGTAACCCCGGCAGCAACACCGAGCAGTTTCGCGATGCGCTGGTGGCTCTTGACCTGAAAACCGGTGCGCTGCGCTGGAAATTCCAGACCTCGAACAATGACCTCTGGGATCGCGACAACCCATCGCAGCCCTCACTGCTGGATCTGGGAAAGGACGGCAACGGCCAGCCTGCCGTGATATTGCCGACCAAGGTCGGCAACATTTTCGTGCTTGACCGACTGACGGGGGAGCCTATCGTGCCTGTCGATCAGGTCAGTGTGCGCACCGAGGGCGGTGTCGAAGGCGAGCGCTTTGCACCCACCCAGCCGGTCTCGCGACTTAACTTCATCCCGCCGGTGCTGACCGAGAAGTCCATGTGGGGCGTTACGCCCTTTGACCAGATGGCTTGCCGGATCGCTTACAACACACTTCGTTATGACGCTAACCCCTGGACACCGGCCACCGAGTCGGGATCACTGATCTATCCCGGCAACATAGGCGTGTTCAACTGGGGTTCGGTGGCCGTGGACCCTGACCGCCAGTTGCTGATCGCCGCACCGGTGCGCCTGGCGTATGTCTACAACCTGATCAAGCGCCCCGCGCAGGCCCGGGAAAAACGCCTGTTCACTCAGGAGGGCAAGCCCTACTGGAACGAGAACTTCGACGGTGACTATGCCATCCGTATTTCCAGATTCGCCTCGAGCCTTGGCATTCCGTGCACAGCGCCACCGTGGGGAACCATGGCCGGGGTCGATCTCGCGACCGGCAAGACCCAATGGATGCGTCGGGTCGGTACGACCAAAAACCTCAAGACCAGCTTCATGCAGGGACGTTTTCCGGTTGGCTTTCCCATGGGCATGGTCGCCCATGGCGGTCCGATGGTGACGGCAGGCGGATTGGCCTTTCACGGTGCGACGGCGGATAACTTTTTCCGCGCCTATGACGTCAATAACGGCGAAGTGCTCTGGGAGCATGAGTTGCCCGCCGGCGGACAATCCATTCCTTCGACGTATACCGGCAACGACGGCAAGCAGTACGTGGTCATTGCTGCCGGCGGTCACGGATCGCTCGGTACGACACTGGGCGACAGCGTGATCGCCTTCCGGGTTGATTGAAAACACAAGCGTCTGTGCGAAAGGGCCTTTAGTGGCCCTTTTTTATGAGCGCGTATCGCTGCAGTTCATTCACGATGGCATACGCGTTTCAATCACCTGCCATCCAGCGTGCCAGGCCATGTCGTCCGCTGACGCCCAGTTTGGCGGTAGCGCGCTTGAGGTAGGTTTCCACCGAACTGTTCTTGACCTTGAGGCGCTGCGCCATCTCAGCCACGGTGCCACCGGTCAGCAAGCCCAGGCAGACTTCCTGCTCGCGTGCTGAAAGTGTGACCGAGTCCTGTGCGAGCCTGCCACTGAAGGCCTGATCCAGCGAGCCAGGCTCCGGCTCGAGGCGGGTGGCGTTGTTGCTGGACTGAACAAGGCTCTGCGCGTGATGCTCGACCAGCGGCAACAGTGTGTCGGAGAGGCTCTTGAGCAAGGACAATTCTGTCAGGGAAAACGCCCGCAACGCAGTCAGCCGATAAAAACAGATGATCAGCCGACGTTCACCGTGGCTGGACACCAGATTGCACTGGTGGGTGTTGTGCTGAGGAAGTTGCGCGCTCAGCGGGGTCTTGAGCTGGATCAATAACGGGTCCTGCATGTGCAGAATGCTGGGTAGCAGAGGATGGCCGGTGGTCTCGCCGCCGGGAGGGTCATGTTTCAGGCCCGCACTGCCGAGCGGATTGATACGACTGATGCTGCTCTCACGCAGGTCCAGCGTCCATTCACTGAGGCCAAGCCCGTGAATGGGCACCAGCGAATCCACCAATTGCAGCATGTGCCCGGCAAAGGTGTCGTCGCCCGTACTGGATACCAGTTTGGCCAGTTGCAGATAAAAGCGTGGGTCGTCGTGGTACTCGAAATGTTGCGCCGTGTTCATCTTGAGCTTTCCTGATTCCGACCGCGCAAAAACGGACCATGTCGACTGCTGCGCGGCAACTACTGATTGCACTTACTGATGAGCCAGATGATGGCACTTGGTCTCGGGGTATTCAGCCTAAGCTTTCATCCTGCGTCTGTAACAAAAAACAGGGACAGGATTGCAATCGGCCGAAAGTGTATCTGCACCGACATTTGGCTGTACGGCACTGTCCGGGTTTCAGGGGCCATACACAGCTGGGACGGCAGTGCTTAATCCGCTGCCTACCTGCCAAGAAGGACCTTGAGTCATGCTCGCCTCCAGCGCCGCAACATTCCCATTGACCGCTGCTCAGCGCGACGTCTGGCTTGATCAGATCAGCCGCGGTGACTCTCCGCTTTATAACATCGGCGGCTATCTGCAACTGTCCGGAGCGGTTGACCCGGCGACCCTGCACAAGGCGCTGGAGCAACTGGTTTGCGCACATGAGGTGCTGCGCACCGTGCTGATGCCGGGTGCCGCAGAGGATGGCATGCCGCTGCAGTCATATGCGGCTCGCCTGCCGGTGTCCTTGCCGTTGCACGACGTCAGCGGTCACCCCGAACCGGAACAGGCAGCGCGAGCACTGATCAATGACAACATGCGCCGCCCGTACGGGCTCGATGGCAGCCCATTGCTCGACTTCTGTCTCATCCGTCTGGCTGATGATCAGCACTGGCTGGCAGGCCAGGCCCACCACCTGATTCTCGATGGCTGGGGTTTCGGACTGTTGTTCAAGTCTCTGGGCGAGCTTTACAGCGCGTTGATGGCAGGCAAAGACCTCGAACTGGTTGCACCGGGGTACAGCGACTTCATTGCAGACGATGCGCGTTATCAGGCGTCGCAACGCTATTCGCTGGACAGGGCTTATTGGCTGGAAAAATACCGTGATTTGCCGGAGCCGTTGCTGGTGTCGCGCTATCACAACCGCCGGGCGAATGACCCGGCGCCGTCGCACGCCTGTGTGCAGCCGCTTCCCGGTAACTTGCATGCGCGCATGAAACAATTTGCCGAGCGCCACAACGCGTCTGCGTTTCATGTACTGCTGGCGGTTCTGCATGTCTATTTCACGCGCACGGCGCAACGCGACGAGTGGATTGTCGGGCTGCCGCTGCTCAATCGCAGTGGTGCGCGCTTCAAGGCGACGCTGGGTCACTTCGCTCAGGTCAGTGCCGTGCGCATGGCCTTCGACGAAGGGCTGGACTTCGGTGCCTTGGTGGTCGAGGTGCGCAGCGCACTGAAACGTGATTTCCGGCATCAGCGCTTCCCCTTGAGCGAGCTCAATCGCAGCCTCGAATTGTCACGTGAGGGAAGGGCGCAACTGTTCGAAGTATCGATGTCCTACGAGCTGGAAGACCATGGTTACTGCTACACCGATGCGCAGGCGCAGACTGTAAAAGTGTCCAATGGCTACGAGGCGACGCCGCTGGCCGTCCACTTGCGCAGCAACAGCTGCAACGACGAAGCCTCGCTGCACCTGGTTCACCACCGTGCCTGGATCGATGATGACGAGGCCTCGGCGATTGCCGGGCGTTTGCTGCACATTCTGGAGCAGGGGCTGGAAAACCCGTCACTGAAGATTCAGAACTTCCACCTCTCAGAACCTGCCGAGCAATTGCAACTACAGGCCTGGAACCAGACTGAAAGCGTTGCGGGCGACGAGCAACTGATTCATCGACGCATCGAACAGCAGGCCCGTACTCGCCCCTATGCCGTGGCGGCGATATTCCAGGGGCAACACCTGACCTACGCGCAACTTAACCGTCAGGCCAATGCCCTGGCTCAGCGTCTGATCTATCAGGGCGTACGCCCTGACGATCGCGTGGTAATCGTTTCGCGCCGTGGCCTGGAAACCCTGGTAGGGCTGCTGGCCGTTCTCAAGGCGGGGGCGGCTTATGTGCCCATCGATCCGTCGCACCCGCGCGAACGCCTGCACTATCTGCTCACTGACAGCGCGCCGGTGGTGGTACTCACCCTGTCTTCGCTGATCGAGCGTTTGCCGCCGCTGGCAGTGCCGCTGATCGAACTGGACCACTGCATCGACGGCCAGGGCGCCGAGAACAATCCTCAGGTAGCGGGGCTGGGCAGCGACAATCTGGTCTACGTCATTTATACCTCCGGTTCCACTGGCCAGCCCAAAGGCGTGATGGTGGAGCATCGAACCCTGGCCAACCTGGTTGACTGGCACTGCCAGGCTTTCGATGTGAAGGCGGGCAGTCATACCTCCTGCCTGGCCGGTTTCGGTTTCGATGCGATGGCCTGGGAGGTCTGGCCGACCCTTTGCGCTGGTGCAACCCTGCATGTGGCGCCGGTCCAGGACGGTGGTGAGGACATTGAAGCCATGCTCGACTGGTGGCGCGCGCAACCGCTGGACGTGAGCTTTCTTCCCACCCCGGTGGCCGAGTACGCCTTCAGCCAGAATCAGGATCATCCGACTTTGCGTACGCTGCTGATCGGCGGCGATCGCCTGCGGCAGTTCACTCACAACCGCCGTTATGCCGTGGTCAACAACTATGGTCCGACCGAAACCACGGTTGTTGCCACCTCCGGTCAGGTGCTGGCCACCGGCTCGCTGCACATTGGCGGCCCCATCGCCAACACCCGTGTCTACGTCCTCGACAAGCACTTGCAAGCGATGCCCGTCGGTGTACCCGGTGAGCTTTACATTGGCGGTGAGGGTGTTGCGCGGGGCTATCTGAACCAGCCGCAACTCACCGACCAGCGCTTTGTTGCCGACCCGTTCAGCGATGTTGCACAGGCGCGTATGTACCGCAGCGGCGATCTGGTGCGCTGGAACGACGACGGGACTCTGGATTACCTGGGCCGTAACGACGACCAGGTGAAGATTCGTGGCATGCGCATCGAGCTGGGCGAAATCGAATCGGTGCTGGCCAGTCTGGAGGGTGTCAAAGATGCGGTTGTGCTGGTTCGCGATCTCCATCTGCTGGCCTGGTTCACAGAAACCGTCACGGTCGACACCGACACGCTGGCAGCGGCAATGCGCGCACGCCTGCCGGGCTACATGGTGCCGCGCGCCTTTACCCGGCTGGCGTCGCTGCCATTGACGGCCAACGGCAAACTTGACCGTCGTGCGCTGCCCGATCCCGACCCGGCGTATCTGCTCGGCAACGCTTATGAAGCACCACAGGGCGAAGTGGAAATCGCCATGGCGGCCATCTGGGCACAGGTGCTGGGCATCGAGCGCGTAGGGCGGCACGACAACTTTTTCGAACTGGGCGGCCATTCCTTGCTCGCCGTCAGTCTGGTGGAGCAACTGCGCAAGGCCGGACTCAAGGCGGATGTGCATGTGCTGCTCAGCCAGCCGACACTGGCCGCTCTGGCGGCATGTCAGACGGACGTCAGCACCTTCAAGGTGCCGGCAAACCTTATTCCGGCAGGCTGCAAGCAGATCACTCCGGGCATGTTGAGTCTGGTGGCGCTCGAACAGCCAGCCATTGATCGCATTGTCGCCAGCGTACCGGGCGGTGCCGCCAATGTGCAGGAGATCTACCCGCTGGCACCGTTGCAGGAAGGCATTCTCTATCACCACCTGACCGCAGAGCAGGGCGATCCCTATCTGCTGCAATGGCGTCTGGCGTTCGACACGCCGGAGCGTCTGTACAGCTGGGCTGCGGCCTTGCAGGAAGTCATCGACCGCCACGATATCCTGCGCACCTCGGTGGTGTGGCAAGGTCTGGAAAGCCCGCAACAGGTGGTCTGGCGTAACGCCGAGCTGACGGTACAAGCCATCGAGTTCGAGGCCGATGACCCCGAAACGCCTGTCATCGATCGTCTGCAACGCCAGTTCGACGCCCGGCATCATCGACTGGATCTGACCCAGGCACCCTTGATGCGTCTGGTGCATGCCCAGCAATCGTCGAGCGGCGAAACCGTCGCCATTCTGCTCTTCCACCACCTGGTGCTGGATAACACAGCGATGGAGATCGTCAGCCGCGAGATGCAAGCGTTGCTGTTCGGCCACCGCTATGACTTGAAAACGCCGGTGCCGTATCGCAACTACGTCGCGCAAGTACGCCTGGCCAATGATGAGGCAAGCCACACAGCGTTTTTCACTGAAATGCTCGGTGACGTCGATGAGCCAACCCTGCCTTTTGGCATACAGGATGTACACGCCGACGGCAGTGGCATCGAGGAGGAGCGACGGGCCCTCGACCCTGAACTGGCGCTGCGGCTGCGCGAGCAGGCACGCCAGCTCGGGGTGAGCGCTGCAAGCCTGATGCACGTCGTATGGGCGCGGGTTCTGGGCGTGCTCGCCAATCGTCGCGACGTGGTGTTCGGCACTGTGTTGCTGGGACGCATGGGCGGTGAGGGCGCTGACCGGGCGCTCGGTGTCTTTATCAATACCCTGCCACTGCGCGTGGATACGGCGCAGGACACTCGTTCAGCCGTCAAGGCGGTGCACGCGAAGCTGTCTGCGCTGATCGCTCACGAGCAGGCTTCACTGGTACTCGCTCAGGGCTGCAGCGCGGTGGCATCGGGTTCCCCGCTGTTCAGTGCGCTGCTCAATTATCGCCACAGCGCTGAGGTAAAACCGCAGGACGGCGAAGGGCTCTGGCAAGGCGTGCGGGTGCTCGGTGGCGATGTACGCAGCAATTACCCGCTGACGCTCTGCGTGGACGATCTGGGCGAAGGTTTCGACCTGCATATGCTGGCACAGCAGGGTATGGGTGCCGAGCGTATTACTGGCTGGGTGCTCAACACGCTGGAGCATCTGTTGGACACTCTGGAACAGGCGCTGCCGCTGCGGCTGGAGAGCGTAGCGATTCTCGACGCGGCAGAGCGCAACCATTTGTTGCTCGATTTCAACGGCAGCGAGCAGCCGTTCCCGCAGGACTGCACCGTCAATGCGTTGATCGAAGAGCAGGCTGCCAGCCAGCCAGACAGCCCTGCGGTGATTCAGGGCGGTCATGTCCTGACCTACGCTCAGCTCAACCAGCGTGCCAATCGCCTGGCCCACTATCTGATTGACCTTGGCGTCAAAACCGATGAGCGCATCGCCCTGTGCCTGCACCGTGGTCCCGAACGCCTGGTTGCCATGTTGGCGGTGCTCAAGGCCGGTGCGGCCTACGTGCCGGTCGACCCGGTCTATCCGGCCGAGCGTGTTGCCTACCTGCTGCAGGACAGCGCGCCCCGCGTGGTTCTGACTGAAAACTCGACCCACGAGCTGGCCGGCGATACTGCACGGGTGAACATCGAGCAGGCGGACTGGCTGGGTTCTTCCGGCAATAACCCCTGTGTTGCGGCCCTTGATGAGCAAAAACTGGCGTACGTCATCTACACCTCCGGCTCCACCGGCCAGCCCAAGGGCGTCATGGTCGAGCACTGCACGCTGGTCAATCTGGTGCACTGGCACTGTCAGGCATTCGCTCTGCAGGCTGGCAGTCATACGGCGAGCGTGGCCGGTTTCGGCTTCGACGCCATGGCCTGGGAAGTGTGGCCAGCGCTGTGTTCCGGTGCGGTAGTGCATCTGCCACCGGCCGAGGTCGGCAACGAGCACGTCGATGAGTTGCTCGACTGGTGGCTGGAGCAGCCACTTCAGGTCGGTTTCCTGCCGACCCCGGTGGCCGAGCAGGCCTTCAGACGCTCGCGCCAGCACCCGACGCTGCGCACGCTGCTGATCGGTGGCGACCGCTTGCGCCAGTTCGACAGCGACCCTGGCTTCGCCGTTATCAACAACTACGGCCCGACTGAAACCACCGTGGTGGCGACCTCTGGTGCCATGCAGCCGGGCGGGCCGTTGCATATCGGCGGCCCGATCGCCAACACTCGCGTGTATGTACTGGACGAGCAGTTGCAGCCGGTGCCGGTGGGTGTCATAGGCGAGTTGTACATCGGTGGCGCGGGGGTTGCGCGTGGCTATCTGAATCGTCCGCAAATGACCGAAGAGCGTTTTATCGCCGACCCGTTCAGTGCCGCAACTCAGGCGCGCCTGTATCGCAGCGGCGATCTGGTGCGCTGGAATGCCGATGGCAGCCTCGACTACCTGGGACGCAACGACGACCAAGTAAAAATTCGCGGCATGCGCATCGAGCTGGGCGAAATCGAGTCGGTTCTGGCCAGTCAGGCTGAGGTGCAGGACGCTGTGGTGCTGGTGCGCGGTGAACGTTTGCTGGCCTGGTTCACCGAAAATGCTCCTGTCGAACCCGAAGTGCTGCGCGAAGCGTTGCGTGCACGTCTTCCCGCGCACATGGTGCCGCTGGCCTTCACACGCCTGGACGCGTTGCCGCTGACCAGCCATGGCAAGCTTGACCGTCGTGCCTTGCCGGACCCGGAGCTGGAAGCGCTGACCAGTCAGGCCTACGCGGCACCCGTGGGTGCAACTGAAACCCTCATGGCTGATCTCTGGGCACACGTGCTTGGCCTGGAAAAAGTCGGTCGCCATGACAACTTCTTTGAGCTGGGCGGCCACTCGCTGCTGGCGGTCAGTCTGGTCGAGCGTCTGCGCAATGCCGGGCTCAGCGTCGATGTACGCGTCCTGCTCGGCCAGCCGACCGTCGCCGCGCTGGCTGCATCGGTGGGCAAAGGGCGTGAAATCCCGACGCCGCTCAATCGCGTTCCGGCCGGTTGTACACACATCACGCCGGACCTGCTGAGCCTTTCACAGCTCGACCAGACGACCATCGAGCGCATTGTCGCCACGGTGCCTGGCGGAGCGGCCAATGTGCAGGAAATCTACCCGCTGGCGCCCCTGCAGGAAGGCATTCTCTATCACCACCTGACTGCCGAGCAGGGCGACCCGTACTTGCTGCAATTGCGCATGAACGTCGACAGCCCGGAGCGTCTGGAGGCGGTGGCCGCTGCCTTGCGCAAGGTCATCGCGCGGCACGACAGTCTGCGCACGGCGATCGTCTGGGAAGGCCTGGAAACGCCGCAACAGGTGGTCTGGCGCCAGGCGGATCTGCTTGTCGAGCGGGTGACACTGGCGCAAATCGACACCCCGGCGGGCGCGGCGCGCATGGACTTGAGCTGTGCGCCGCTGATCAGGCTGGCCTACTGCCCGGACGCGGAAGGCCCAGGCCTGTCGGCAACGCTGCGTTTCCATCACATTGTGGTGGACGCCACGGCGCTCGAAGTCATGCGTGAGGAAATGCTCGCCCATCTGCGCGGCGAGCCGGGCCCGACTCAGCCCGCCGTGCCGTATCGCAACTATGTGGCCCAGGCACGTCTGGGTGTCAGCGAAGCGGAACATGAGGCGTATTTCCGCGAGCAACTGGGCGATATCGACGAGCCGACGTTGCCATTCGATCTGCGCGATGTGCAGGGTGACGGCAGCTGCATCGAGGAAGCCCAGCAGGTGCTGCCCGATGCGTTGCTACAGCGCCTGCGCAGTCAGGCGCGGCAACTGGGTGTCAGCGTCGCCAGCCTGTTGCATCTGGCGTGGGCGCGGGTTCTGGGCGCGGCCACCGGCAATGACCGCGTGGTATTCGGCACTGTGCTGCTAGGTCGTTTGCAGGGCGGTGCGGGTGCCGACCGTGGTATGGGCATGTTCATCAATACGCTGCCGTTGCGGATCGATCTGGGCAACCTCAGCGTGCGCGACGGCGCACGCGCCACGCATGCACGACTGGCGGCACTGCTTGGCCATGAGCACGCATCCCTGGCTCAGGCACAGCGCTGGAGCGGGGTGGCAGCGCCATTGCCGTTGTTCAGTGCAATTCTCAACTATCGACACGCCGCAGGCCAGGCGCGCCAGGATGCGCAGCTCGATGCATGGCAAGGGCTGGAGATTCTGACCAGCGAGAAGCACACCAACTACCCGTTGAGCCTCAACGTCGACGATCTGGGCGACAGCCTGCGCCTGAGCGTTACCGTGCCACCCCGGGTAGGGGCGCAACGTATCTGTGCTTATGTGCAGCAGACGCTGACAGCCATGTTGGATGCCCTTGAAGGCCAGCCGGATCTGCCGGTGCAGCATCTGTCGGTACTCGGCGCTGAAGAGCGGCAGCGCTCGCTGGTCGAATTCAACGCCACGGCGATCCATCACGATCTTCAGCAAACCCTGCACGGGCTGTTCGAAGCACAGGCGGTGCGTACGCCGCAGGCGATAGCCCTGCGCGCGGGGCGTGCACAATTGAGCTATCGCCAGCTCAACGAACAGGCCAACTGCCTGGCGCATCACCTGATCGATCTGGGCGTGCGGCCTGATCAACGGGTTGCGATCTGTGTCGAGCGCGGCCTGTCGATGGTGATCGGTCTGCTGGCGATCCTCAAGGCCGGTGGTGCATACGTACCCCTGGATCCGAGCTACCCGCGCGAGCGTTTGCAGTACATGGTCAAGGACAGCACGCCGGTCGCCTTGCTGGTACAGGCCGGCACCCGCGATCTGCTCGACGACGAGCACGCCCTGCGGATCGATCTGGACAGCGTGACCTGGGACGCTCAGCGTGATCAGAATCCGCGCGTTCCCGGCCTGACGGCGGAGCATCTGGCTTATGTGATTTATACCTCGGGCTCCACCGGTACGCCGAAAGGGGTGATGGTCGAGCACCGTAACGTCAGCAACCTGGTGCAATGGAGCTCGAGGTTGTGCCCACCGACCTCGGGCACTGTCATGCTGCAAAAGACCCCGATCAGCTTCGACGCCTCGGTCTGGGAGATTTTCTGGCCCCTGAGCAGCGGTATTGCGCTGGTGCTGGCGCGTCCTGACGGCCAGCGCGATCCTGCCTACCTGGCGCAAGTGATTCAGGAGCGCCAGGTCAGCGTGGTGCAGTTCGTTCCTGCACTGTTGCAGCAGTTCCTCGATCTGCCGCAGAGCAGCGCGTGCAGCAGCCTGACCGACATTGTCTGCGGGGGCGGCGAGCTGACCGTGGAGATGGCCGCGCAGCTACGCAAACGTTTGCCAGAGGTACGCCTGCACAACGTGTACGGCCCGACCGAAACCACCGTCGATTGCAGCGTGTGGACACTGCAAGCCGACGAAGCCGTACCGGACACTGCCTTGCCTATCGGGCGTCCGATCAGCAACACGCGGCTTTATGTGCTCGATGCCCATGACCAGCCCGTACCGCAGGGGGTTATCGGCCAGCTGCATATCGGCGGTGCCGGGGTGACGCGTGGCTACCTGAACCTGCCAAAGACCGATGCCGAACGTTTTATCGACAGCCCTTTCGTAGCAGGCGACCGCCTGTACCGCAGTGGCGATCTGGTACGCCAGCGGGCAGACGGCAACCTCGAGTTCCTTGGCCGCAATGACGATCAGGTGAAGATCCACGGGTTGCGTATCGAACCGGGCGACATTCAGGCCTGCCTGATCAGCCATCCGGGTATCGAACAGGCGGTCGTGCTGGTGCGCGACGAGCAACCAGGCGGGCAGCGGCTGGTGGCCTATTACACCGGCACACAGCTGTCGGTCGAGACATTGCGTGAGGTGCTGCGTGCGCAGTTGCCGGATTACATGGTGCCCGCACTGTTCGTGCATCTGGATGAAATGCCCCTGAGCCCCAACGGCAAGCTGGACCGCAAGGCGCTGCCTGCGCCCGGGCAGGATGCGCTCCTGACCCGCCCTTATGAAGCACCGCAAGGCGAAACCGAAGCCTTGCTGGCCAGGCTCTGGAGCGAACTGCTCGGGGTCGGGCAGGTCGGCCGTCACGACAACTTTTTCGAACTGGGCGGTCATTCGCTGCTGGCGGTGAGCCTGACTGCGCGCCTGCGCCAGGAAGGCATCGAGGCCGATGTCCGGGCGCTTTTCGAACAACCTACGCTGGCGGGCTACGCAG
The DNA here is from genome assembly GCF_009495975.1 of Pseudomonas sp. SZ57. Lineage (NCBI taxonomy): Bacteria > Pseudomonadati > Pseudomonadota > Gammaproteobacteria > Pseudomonadales > Pseudomonadaceae > Pseudomonas > Pseudomonas sp. SZ57. The sequence goes on from NZ_WIBD01000002.1 coordinate 163,078, forward strand.
CCATCACAGAGAACATGGAGATTACCCTGTGAGCATCAACGAACTCTTGGCGACACTCAAAGCTCACGAAATCCACCTGACGGTCAAGGACGGTCAATTAGTGGTGCAGGGCAATCGCCGTGCCTTGACCGAGAACGGGCTACTGGAGCATCTGCGTGAGCATAAACCGGCGCTGATCGAGCTCATCGAACAGGGCGATTATCAGAACGGCAAGCGCGGCGCACCGGCATTGCCAGCCAATGGCATCGAGCAGGGTTGCGAGCGAATCACCCCCGAAATGCTGACGCTGGTGAAGCTTGATCAGGCGGCTATCGACCTGTTGATGGACGCGATACCGGGAGGTGCCGCGAACGTCCAGGACATCTACCCGCTGGCGCCGCTGCAGCAAGGCATTCTTTACCATCATGTCACCGCCACCCAAGGCGATCCCTATGTCATGCAGGTGCAATTCGCCTTTTCTGATCAGGCGCGTCTGGACGCGTTCGCCGAGGCGCTGCAAAGCGTCATCACCCGGCATGACATTCTGCGCACCTCAATACACTGGAAGGGGCTGGAAACCCCGGTGCAGGTGGTCTGGCGCCACGCTGAACTGAAAGTCGACAGCTCGCCGCTCGCGGCAGACCTGACGATGGACCTGGGCCAGGCACCGCTGATGCGTCTGGTCTGCCATGCACCCGTAGCAGGCCAGCGGGTCGAGGCTACGCTGCTGTTCCACCACATTGCCATGGACCACAGTGCCCTTGAGGTGGTGCGCCATGAAATACAGGCGTGTCTGTCGGGGCAAGCCGAAATGCTGGGCGTACCGGTACCGTTTCGCAACTATGTCGGGCAAGCGCTGCTGGGCGTCAGCGAGGCTCAGCATGAAGCGTTTTTCCGCGAGATGCTGGGTGATCTCGACGAACCGACACTGGCCTACGGCCTGCAGGATCTGAGCGGTGAGGGTGATGCGATCGAAGAGCACAGCATCACCCTCGATCAGCAATTGTGTCAGCGCCTGCGCGCTCAGTCGCGATCGCTGGGCATCAGTGTCGCCAGCCTGTTCCATTTAGGCTGGGCACGTGTGCTGGCGGGCCTCGCCGGACAGTCGCGGGTTGTGTTCGGCACCGTGCTGATGGGGCGCCTGCTGGGGGCCGAAGCCACAGAGCGGGCGCTGGGCATCTTCATCAACACATTGCCGCTGCGCCTCGATCTGGACGAGCAGGGCGTGCAAGCCGCAGTGCGCGCCACCCACCAGCGCCTGACCGCACTGATGCGCCACGAACACGCACCGCTGGCACTGGCGCAGCGCTGCAGTGGGGTAAAGGCGCCGACGCCGTTGTTCAACGCATTGCTCAACTACCGCCACAGTGCGCCGGCGCAGGCGTCCGGTGAAACATGGCAAGGCATTGAAGTGCTGCAGGCTCAGGAGCGCAGCAATTATCCGCTGGTGCTGAGCGTCGATGATCTGGGTGAAGCCTTTGGTTTGACGGCACAAGCCACCGCAGGCATCGACCCGCAAAGCATTTGCGCCTATATGCAATGGACCATGGAAAGCGTGGTCGATGCGCTGGAGCAGACGCCGCAGATGCCGGTCGAGCAGCTTGATATCGTGCCCGCCAGCGAGCGTGCGCAGTTGTTGTTGGACTTCAATGACCGACGTGCTGACTACGAACGCAGGCTGACAATTCATCAGCGCATTGAGCTGCTGGCAGAGCAGCAGCCTGACGCCATTGCCGCACAGGTAGGTGCACAACACCTGAGCTACCGCGAGCTGAACGCACGCGCCAATGCGCTCGCCGATCATTTGCTCAGTCTTGACGTACAACCCGATGACCGCGTGGCGGTGGTGGCACGACGTAGCCTGGAGACGCTGGTCGGCTTGCTGGCAGTGCTCAAGGCCGGTGCGGGCTATGTGCCGGTCGATCCGGCGCACCCCGACGAACGCATTGCCTATCTGCTCGGCGACAGCGCGCCGGTTGCGGTGTTGGCTCAACCGGCGTTTGTCGAACGCCTGCAAGGGTTGGGCCTGGCGGGATTGAACACCCCGCTGATCGAACTGGACCTGGCGAACTGGCCGGAGCAGCAAGACAATCCTCACATCGACACGCTCGATGCGACCCATCTCGCCTACGTGATCTACACCTCGGGTTCGACCGGCCAGCCCAAGGGCGTGATGGTCGAACACCGCACACTGAACAATCTGATCGACTGGCACCGTGAGGCGTTCGATCTGCACGCGGGTAGTCATACCGCCAGTGTGGCGGGCTTCGGTTTCGACGCCATGGCCTGGGAAGTCTGGCCGGCCTTGTGCGCCGGGGCGACGCTGCACCTGCCACCAGCCGAAATCGGCAATGAGCAGCTCGATGCGCTGCTTGACTGGTGGATCGCCCAGCCATTGCAGGTCGCTTTTCTGCCCACACCGGTGGCCGAATACGCCTTCAGTCGCAACCTGCGTCATCCAACCCTGCGCACGCTGCTGATCGGCGGTGACCGGCTACGCCAGTTCCATCGCGATCCGGGCTTTGCGGTGATCAACAATTATGGCCCCACCGAAACCACGGTGGTCGCCACCTCCGGTCGTTTATTACCCGACGGCAGCCTGGACATCGGCAGACCGGTCGCCAACACCTCGATTTACCTGCTTGATGAGCGGCAACAGCTGGTCCCGCTCGGTGTGCCGGGCGAGCTGTATATCGGTGGCGACAGTGTGGCGCGTGGTTACCTGAATCAGCCGCAACTGACTGCCGAACGCTTTGTGCATGATCCGTTCGCCGGGCAACCACAGGCGCGCATGTACCGCACCGGCGATCTAGCGCGCTGGAATGCCGATGGCACCCTGGAATACCTGGGTCGTAATGACGATCAGGTGAAAATTCGCGGGGTGCGCATCGAGCTGGGAGAAATCGAAAACCAGTTCAGCCAGTTGCCGGGTATCGAGGAGGCACTGGTACTGGCTCGCGAAGATGAACCGGGGCAAGCGCGGCTGGTGGGCTATTTCACTGAGCGTGCCGGCGCTGCCTCCAGCACCGTGGAGCAATTGCGTACCGCACTGCTGGCGCGCCTGCCGGGTTATATGGTGCCCGGCGCATTGGTGCGCCTGGATAGCTGGCCATTGACGGCCAACGGCAAGGTCGACCGCCGTGCCTTGCCGGTACCCGATCGCACCGCGTTGTCGACCGGCGAATACCAGGCCCCGCAAGGCGAGCTTGAGACCGCACTGGCCCTGATCTGGAGCGAGTTGCTGCAGGTCGAGCGCGTAGGGCGTCATGATCGTTTCTTTGAGCTGGGCGGTCATTCGTTGCTGGCCATGCGTATGGTTTCTCAGGTCCGTCAGCGCCTGTCACTGGAACTGGCCCTTGGCGACCTGTTTGCCGACAGTTCGCTGATCGCGGTCGCACACTGCCTGAGCGCTGCCGCGCGCAGTCAATTGCCGGTCATCGACGTGCAGCCACGCAACGGCCCGGTACCCTTGTCTTCCGCTCAGCAGCGCATCTGGTTCATGGCGCAAATGGAAGATGCCAACAGCGCCTATAACATCTCGCTGGGCCTGAAACTGACCGGTCCACTGGACAGCCGTGCCTTGACGCGTGCACTGGAACGTATCGTGGCCCGCCACGACAGCCTGCGCAGCCGCTTCAGTCAGGAAGACGACAATGCCTGGGTAGAGGCCGCGTCTGTGACTGAAGTGCCGCGCATCTACTGGCAGGATTTACGCGATCAAGACCCGCAAGCGCTGCAGGCCGTGATCAGGGAAGAGGCCGCGCAGCCCTTCGACTTGCAGCACGACTTGCCGATCCGTGGCCGTTTGCTGTGTCTGGCTGAAGACCGTCACGTCTTGCTGCTGACCGTGCATCACATCGTTGCCGACGGCTGGTCGCTGGGCGTGCTGACCCGCGAACTGACCGCGCTCTACCAGGCGTTCAGTCAAGGGCAGGAGGACCCCTTGCCCGCGCTGGCACTGCAATATGGCGATTACGCCGTGTGGCAACGCAACTGGCTGGACGACGAGCGATTGAGTCATCAGGCCGATTACTGGAAGCAGACCCTGACGGATGCGCCGGTATTGCTGACCCTGCCCACCGACCGTCCACGTCCTGCGCATCAGGACTACACCGGGGCCAGCGTCGCGCTGGATCTCGATCCGCGTCTGAGCACCGACCTCAGAGCCTTCTGCCAGGCGCAGTCGGTGACACCGTTCATGCTGTTCATGGGCGCATGGGCCGTATTGCTGGCGCGGCTGTCCGGACAGGAAGAGGTGGTCGTCGGCATGCCGGTTGCCAACCGCCGTCGTGCTGAAATCGAAGGCTTGATCGGTCTGTTCGTCAATACCCTGGCCGTGCGTGTCGATACGTCGGGCGAGCCAGATGTGGTGACGCTGCTGGAGCGCATCAAGGCCCGTGTGGTGGAAGCGCAGGACCATCAGGACCTGCCTTTCGAACAAGTGGTTGAGCGCCTGCGGCCGCCGCGCAGCCTCGCGCACAGCCCGTTATTTCAGGCATCGCTGACCTGGGACGGCAGCCAGGGGCTGGGATTGCAACTGGGCGATATGCAGCTCGAGCCGCTGGATGAACAGGCCGCATTCGCAAAATTCGACCTGGCGTTGAGCGTCAGCGATGGCCCTGATCATTTCCGCTGCATCGTGGAATATGCCACAGCGCTGTTTGACCACGGCACCATCGAACGCCACCTGGGTTATCTGGAGGCGATACTGCGGGCCATGGTGGCTGACAGCCAGACGGTGGTGAGCCACATTCCGCTGTTGTCGGAGGCCGAGCGTCGGCAGTTGACCGACGGCTTCAATGCACCCGATGCGGTGTATCCGCAAGAGCAGACGCTGCACAGTCAGTTTGAAGCGCAAGCGCAGCGCACGCCGGATGCGATTGCCGTCAGCTATGAAGAGGAGTCGTGGAGCTACGCGACACTTAACGCCCAGGCCAACAGGATCGCGCATCGCCTGATTGGCATGGGCATCGGTGCGGACGACCGAGTCGCCATCTGCACGCCTCGCGGCCTGCAGATGATTGCCGGCCTGCTGGGGATTCTCAAAGCCGGTGCCGCCTACGTGCCGCTGGACCCGGCTTATCCTCTTGAACGTCTGGCTTATACCCTCGACGACAGCGCACCGGTGGCGTTGTTGAGTCAGCGGTCAGTGCAGGGCGCCTTGCCGGTCTCGGAAGTGCCGGTGATCTGTCTCGACGACGACTTGCAGGACGAATCCGTCTGTAATCCGCAGGTGCCGGTAACGCCCGGCAACCTGGCTTATGTGATCTACACCTCCGGGTCCACCGGTAAGCCCAAAGGCGTGATGATCGAACATCGCAACGTCGCGCGGCTGTTCTCGGCCACCGAAGAATGGTTCGGTTTCAACCAGCAGGATGTCTGGGCGCTGTTCCATTCGTTCGCCTTCGACTTTTCGGTCTGGGAAATCTGGGGCGCGTTGCTGCATGGCGGGCATTTGGTGATCGTGCCGCAGCTGGTCAGCCGCTCGCCCGAAGACTTCTACGCATTACTGTGCAGCACCGGGGTGACGGTGCTCAACCAGACGCCGAGTGCGTTCCGTCAGCTGATTGCTGCACAGGGCGAGAACGGCCAGGCGCATTCGTTGCGCAAGGTGATCTTCGGCGGTGAAGCGCTGGACACCGTGATACTCAAGCCGTGGTATGCCCGCAAGGTGAATACCGGCACACAACTGGTGAACATGTACGGCATCACCGAAACCACGGTGCATGTGACCTATTACCCGTTGCAGCCCGAAGACGCCCAGCGCCTCGGCGCCAGCCCGATCGGCAGACGCATTCCCGATTTGCAGCTGTATGTCCTCGATGCCCACGGCGAGCCGGTGCCGATGGGCGTGGTTGGCGAGCTGTATGTCGGCGGTGCCGGTGTGGCGCGGGGCTATCTGCACCGTGAAGCTCTGACGGCTGAACGCTTTCTCGACAACCCGTTCAGCCACGCAGCGAATGCGCGGATGTACCGTACCGGTGACCTGGGCCGCTGGCTGACCGATGGCAGCCTGGAATACATGGGCCGTAATGACGAACAGGTCAAGATTCGCGGTTTCCGTATCGAACTGGGTGAGATCGCAGCGCGCCTGAACGATCATCCAGATGTTCTCGACGCTGTGGTTGTGGCGCGCGAGGATGTGCCTGGCGATAAACGACTGGTTGGCTATTACACCTCGGCTGAAGATAAAGCCGGGCTGGATATCGAACAGTTGCGTGCCTGGCTGTCCGGCCTGCTGCCCGAATACATGGTGCCTGCCGCCTACGTAAGGCTAGCGAGCCTGCCGGTGACGGCGAACGGCAAACTGGACCGCAAAAGCCTGCCGGCACCGGACCGCGACAGCATCGCCAGCCGCGCTTATGAAGCGCCGCAAGGGCCGATCGAAATCGCCCTGGCAAGCCTGTGGGCCGAGCTGCTGCATGTGGAGCAGGTCGGTCGTCAGGATAATTTCTTTGAACTGGGCGGCCACTCGTTGTTGGCCGTGACCCTGATTGCGCGTATGCGTCGTCTGGACATGCGTGCGGACATTCGCGTTCTGTTTGTCCAGCCAACGCTGGCGGCGCTGGCCGAGGCCGTCGGTGGCGACACTGAAATCGATGTGCCAGCCAACCTGATCGATGCGCAATGCCAGCGCATCACCCCTGAACTGCTGCCCCTGGTAGCGCTGGATCAGCCCGCCATTGAGCGTATCGTGGCGCGGGTGCCGGGCGGTGCCGCTAATGTGCAGGATATCTACCCGCTGGGCCCGTTGCAGACCGGTATTCTTTATCACCACCTGACCGCCGGGGACCGCGATCCTTACCTGTTGCAGCCGCAGTTCGCCTTCGCCGACGCCTCGCGTCTCGAGGCTTTTTGCCATGCCTTGCAGCGAGTGATCGAGCGCAACGATATTCTGCGCACCGGGTTGTTCTGGGAAGGTTTGCAAGCACCGGTACAAGTGGTCTGGCGTCAGGCGCCTCTGCGGGTTGAAGAGGCAGCCTTGCAAGACCTGTTCAATGCGCCGCGCATGGACCTGACGCAGGCGCCGCTGTTGCAGCTGGTTTATGCCCATGATCCGGCCAACCAAAGGATCGCAGCGGTGCTGCGCTACCACCATGTGATCATGGACCACATCGCCCTCGACATATTGAGCCACGAGTTGCAGGCGATACTGCTGGACGACGAAGCTCAGCTTGCAGCGCCTGTGCCTTACCGAAACTACATTGCCCATGTTGTGCGCGGGCCTGGCGAGGACGCCCATGAAGCGTTCTTCCGCGAGCAGTTGGGCGATATCGATGAGCCGACCTTGCCTTACGGCCTGGCCATGGCATCCGCAGAGCAGATTCCTGGCGATGCACGACTCACACTGGACAGCGACCTGTGCCGGCAGATCCGCGATCAGGCAAGGCAGTTGAGTGTCAGTGCCGCCACCTTGATGCACCTCGCCTGGGCTCAGGTGCTTGGCCAGTTGTCCGGGCGTGACAGCGTGGTATTTGGCACCGTGCTGCTTGGACGCCTGCGCGGCGGTGAAGGGGGCGAGCGCGCCTTGGGGGTGTTTATCAATACCTTGCCATTGCGCATGGATCTGGTCGGGCACTGCGCGCGCAGTGCCGTGCTCGACCTTCATGGTCGTCTGGTCGGGATGCTCGCCCACGAGCACGCTCAGTTGGCTCTGACCCAGCGCTGCAGTGCCTTGCCGGCTGGCGCGCCACTGTTCAATACGCTGCTCAATTACCGCCACAGCGCTGTGCCTGAGGTCGATGACCAGGCGAACAACGCGGCATGGCAAGGGATTGAGGTCGTGCACGCAGAGGAGCGCAGTAACTACCCGCTGACCTTGAGTATCGATGACTTCGGCGATGGTTTCAGCCTGACAGCCCAGGCTGCGCCGGGTATTGATCCGCAACGGATTTGCGCCTACGTGCAACAAGCCCTTGTCCATCTGGTGCGGGCCCTGGAGCAGCAATCGGCAGCAGCCCTGATCGAATCGTCAGTGGTGCCGGAGGCAGAGCGCGAGCGTCTGTTGGTCTCGTTCAACGATACCCGGCGTGACTACCCCCGCGAGCAGCCCGTGCACCGTCTGTTCGAACGCCGCGCTGCGCTTCATCCGCATGCAGTGGCGGCCGTGCATGGCCGTCGCTCACTCACTTATGGTGAGTTGAACGAGCGCGCCAACCACTTGGCGCACTACCTGCTGGGGCAAGGTGTGCGGCCCGACGAGCATGTGGCGATTCTGCTGCCGCGCTCACTGGAACTGCTGATCAGCCAGTTGGCGATCGGCAAATGCGCAGCGACCTACGTGCCACTGGACGTCAATGCGCCTGCCGAACGCCAGCATTACATGCTCGATGATTGCCAGGCGAAATGTGTGCTGACACAGAGCGCCACCTCGATGGGCTCGACGGTGCAACGCATCGATCTGGACCAGTTGAACCTTGACGACCAGCCAGCGCATGACCCAGGCCTGCCTCAGACATCCGACACAGCGGCTTACGTCATGTATACCTCCGGCTCGACGGGGGCCCCGAAAGGCGTCCGTGTGGCCCATCGCGGCATTGCCAGGTTGGTGTTGAACAACGGTTATGCCGACTTCAACGAACAGGACAGCATCGCCTTTGCCTCCAACCCGGCGTTCGATGCCAGCACCATGGAAGTCTGGGGTGCCTTGCTCAACGGTGGACAGCTGTTGGTGATCGAGCACACCACGCTGATCGACCCGACGCGTTTCAGCGCAGCCCTGCGTCAGGGCAATGTCAGTGTGCTGTTTCTGACCAGCGCGCTGTTCAACCAGTACGTGCAACTGATCCCCGAGGCCCTCAGCGGTCTTCGGCTGTTGCTTTCCGGCGGTGAACGCGCCGATCCGGCGAGCTTCCGCACGCTGCTTGCCCAGGCTCCGGGCCTGCACCTGTTGAACGCGTACGGCCCCACTGAAACGACTACCTTCGCTACAGCCAGTGATGTAAGAGCACTGGCCGATCACGCCGAGTCGGTACCGATTGGCAGGCCTATCGGCAACACGACGGTCTACGTGCTCGACGCTCATCAGCACCTGACACCGTTGGGGGCGATTGGCGAGCTTTACATTGGTGGCGACGGTGTGGCGCTGGGTTATCTGAATCGCCCGGACCTGACCGCAGAGAAGTTTATCGCCGACCCGTTCAGCGATCAGCCCGGCGCGATGATGTACCGCACTGGCGATCTGGGCCGCTGGCTGGAGGACGGCCAGCTGGAATGTCTGGGACGCAACGATGACCAAGTGAAAATCCGCGGTTTCCGTATCGAACTGGGCGAGATCGTCAATTGCCTGCACCAGTTGCCGGGCATCAGGGAGGCTGTGGTTGTGGCGCGCGAGGATGAGCCGGGGAATGTGCGCCTGGTTGCCTACTTCACCAGCCGGCTGGACGCCGAGGCGCCTGCACCGGAGCAAATGCGTGCTCACCTGCAGGCTAACCTGCCGGAATACATGGTGCCTGGGGCCTTTGTCGAGCTGACCGTTCTGCCGTTGACCGCCAACGGCAAGCTGGACAGCCGTGCGCTGCCCAAACCGGATCACTCGTCGCTGTTGGGGCTGGCCTACGAGCCACCGCAGGGCGAGATTGAAATCGCTCTGGCACAGATATGGGCTGAAGTTCTGCAGCTCGAGCGGGTCGGTCGCCACGATCACTTTTTCGATCTGGGCGGGCACTCCCTGCTGGCCATGCGCATGGTGTCGCAGGTGCGTCAGCAGATGGGCATGGAATTGCCATTGGGCGAACTCTTCGCGCTAGGCGAACTGGCAGCCGTGGCCAGTGCGCTGGCCGGTACGGGACGCAGTGAACTGTCACTGATCCTGCCTGCGCCGCGTGATCAGTCGCTACCGCTGTCGTTTGCCCAGCAGCGTTTGTGGTTTCTGGCACAAATGGAGGGCGGCAATCAGGCTTACAACATCCCGCTGGCCCTCAGTCTGCAAGGATCGCTGGATGTGGCAGCGTTGACAGCCGCGCTCGGGCGGATCGTCGAGCGCCACGAAACCCTGCGCAGCCGCTTCATTGCCCGCGAGGAGGGGGCTGAAGTCGTGTTCACAGCTCCGACAGCCATGTCGTTCCTGCACATCGAAGACCTGCGTCAAAACCCGCAAACCCTGGCCGAACGCGTCGCAGCGGAGGCCACCGCTGCGTTCGATCTGACGCGGGGGCCGCTGATCCGTGGCTGTCTGCTGCAGATGGACGACGAGCGGCATGTGTTGTTGCTGACCGTACACCACATCGTCTCCGATGGCTGGTCGATGGGCGTTCTGACCCGCGAACTGCTTGCGTTGTATCCGGCGCTGCGTCGCGGCGAGGCCGATCCGCTGCCAGCGCTGAGCATCCAGTACGCCGACTATGCGGTCTGGCAGCAGGGCTGGATGAGCGGTGAACGTCTGCAACACCAGGCTGCTTATTGGCGGCAGGCGCTGGAAGGCGCACCAACACTGCTGACCCTGCCTGCCGACCGGCCGCGTCCGGCGCAGCAGGATTTCGCCGGTGCCAGCCTCAACGTACGGCTGGATGGGCAACTGACTGCCGGCCTGCGTGCGCTGGCACAACGGCAAGGCGTTACGCTGTACATGACCTTGCTGACTGCGTGGGGCGCACTGCTGGCGCGTCTTTCCGGTCAGGCCGAGGTGGTGGTCGGCAGCCCGATCGCGGGTCGTGGTCGTGCCGAGCTGGAAGGGCTGATCGGCCTGTTCGTCAACACGCTGGCCATACGCATCGACACAGCATCGGCAACCACCGGTGATGCTCTGCTGGCACAGGTCAGGACGCGAGTCCTGGAGGCTCAGGACCATCAGGACCTGCCGTTCGAGCAGGTGGTGGAAATCGTCCGCCCGACACGCAGCCTGGCCCATGGCCCACTGTTCCAGACAACGCTCAACTGGCTGGCCGGGGAAACTACCTTACCGGAGATGGACGGGCTGTCGCTGGCGACGGTCGAACAGCAGAGTCAGGTCTCCAAGTTCGATCTGTCGCTCAACCTCGGCGAACAGGGTGATGCCTTGTTCGGTACGCTGGACTACGCCACTGCGCTGTTCGACGAGGCAACGGTGCAGCGCTATTGCGGCTATTTCGAACAGTTGCTGCGCACGCTGGTGAATAACCACCAGATGGTGCTCGCTGATATACCGCTGGTGGGCCTGCAGGAGCGCGAGTATCTGCTCGACACTTTTAACGCCAGCGCGGTGAGCCTGCCGAAAGGTCAGACCATTCATGCCCTGATAGAAGCACGCGCCGACGACATGCCTGAAGCCGTTGCCGCCAGGGTCGGCGAGCAGTCACTGAACTACGCGCAGATGAACCGTCAGGCCAACAGCCTTGCCCATCATTTGATCAGCCTGGGCGTGCGCCCGGATGATCGCGTCGCGGTCGTCGCTTGCCGTGGGCTGGACACGCTGGTGAGTCTGCTGGCCGTGCTCAAGTCCGGTGCCTGCTATGTGCCGGTGGATCCGGCGCACCCCGATGAGCGCATAAACTATCTGCTGACCGACAGCGCGCCAGTGGTGGTGCTCGCTGAACAGGCGTTCATGGCGCGCCTGCCTGCACTGACGGTGCCGCTGCTGGCGCTTGATCGACCTCAATGGCCTGAGCAACCGGCAAATCCGCTGGTGTCTGGGCTGACGCCCGGCGATCTGGCGTATGTGATTTACACCTCCGGCTCGACCGGACAACCGAAAGGCGTGATGGTCGAACATCGCACGCTGGCCAATCTCGTCCACTGGCATTGCCAGGCGTTCGCTTTGCACGCCGGCAGCCATACGGCCACTGTGGCCGGCTTCGGTTTTGACGCGATGGCCTGGGAAGTCTGGCCGGCCCTGTGTGCGGGGGCAACGCTGCACATCCCGCCCGCCGAGATCAGCAATGAACAGCTCGACCTGCTGCTCGACTGGTGGCTGGCGCAGCCGCTGCACGTGGCGTTTCTGCCGACACCGGTGGCCGAATATGCGTTCAGCCGCGAGCTCTATCACCCGACGCTGCACACGCTGCTGATCGGTGGCGACCGCCTGCGGCAGTTCCACCGCGATCCGGGTTTTGCCGTGATCAACAACTATGGCCCGACCGAAACCACAGTGGTTGCCACTTCCGGTCGTTTGTTGCCTGACGGCAGCCTCGACATCGGCAAGCCGATCGCCAACACCCGTGTGTACCTGCTGGATGAGCAGCAGCAACTGGTGCCGACCGGTGTTGCCGGCGAGCTGTACATCGGCGGTGAAGGCGTGGCGCGCGGCTATCTGAATCAGCCGCAACTCACTGCCGAACGCTTCCTCAGTGACCCGTTCTGCGATAACCCGCAGGCGCGCATGTACCGCACCGGCGATCTGGCACGCTGGAATGCCGACGGCACGCTGGACTATCTGGGGCGTAACGACGATCAGGTAAAAATCCGCGGTATGCGCATCGAACTGGGCGAAATCGAGGCGCAACTGACCTCGTTGCCGGGTATCGAGGAATCGATGGTGGTGGCGCGCGAGGACGAACCTGGACAGTCACGTCTGGTGGCGTACTTCATTGAGCAAGGCCCGCGCCCGGTGCTTGATATCGCCAGTCTGCGTGCCGACATGCTGGACCGTCTCCCGGGCTACATGGTGCCGAGTGCGTTCGTGCGCCTCGATGCCTGGCCATTGACCGCCAACGGCAAGGTCGATCGACGTGCCTTGCCGATGCCGGATCGCGACGCATTGCCAGGACGTGAATACGCGCCGCCGCAAGGCGAGCTGGAAATGGCCCTGGCCGACATCTGGAGCGATTTGCTGCAAGTCGAGCAAGTAGGGCGCACCGATCACTTCTTCGAACTCGGCGGCCATTCGCTGCTCGCTGTTACTTTGATCGCACGTATGCGTCGCCGTGGCATGGATGCCGATATCCGCGTGTTGTTTGCCCAGCCGACCCTGGCCGCCCTGGCGCGTGCCGTCGGCAGCGGCGCTCAGGTGAAGATTCCGGCCAACCTGATCGGTGCGGATTGCACGTCAATCACCCCGGACCTGTTGCCGCTGGTGAAACTGGATCAGGCAGGGATCGATCGCGTCGTCGCCAGCGTGACCGGCGGTGCGAGCAATATTCAGGACATCTACCCGCTGGGGCCTCTGCAGGCAGGTATTTTCTATCACTACCTGTCCGCCGCCGAGGATGATCCCTATCGCTTGCAGGCACGCTTCGCCTTTGCCAACCGCTCGCGACTGGAGGCCTTCAGCCAGGCGCTGCAACAGGTCATCGCCCGTAACGACGTGTTGCGCACTTCACTGTGCTGGGAAGGCTTGGGAACGCCTGTGCAAGTGGTCTGGCGACATGCCGATCTGCCGGTGATCGAGGTGCCGCTGGCGGCGCTGGATAATCCCGAGCCGCTGGAACTTGTACGTGCACCGCTGCTGCGGCTGATTCACGCCGATGACCCGGACAACGGGCGTATCGTCGCGGTCCTGCTGTTCCATCACTTGATCATGGACCACGTTGCCCTGGACCTGCTGAGCCAGGAATTGCAGGCGGTACTGCTCGATCAGGCAGCGCAACTGCCTGCGCCAGTGCCTTACCGCAACTACATCGCGCAGACCTTGCTGGGGGCGGGTGACGATGCGCATGAAGCGTTCTTCCGCGAGCAATTGGGCGATCTGGATGAGCCAACCCTGGCGTATGCTCAGACCTGGTTGCCGGGGCCGGAGGTTGCAGGCGAGGCCCGACTGCGTCTGGATGCGGACCTGAGCAGGCGTTTACGCTATCAGGTGCGGCAGCTGGGTGTCAGCCCTGCCAGCCTGATGCACCTGGCCTGGGCGCAGGTACTGGGCCGCCTGTCCGGGCGTGACAGCGTGGTGTTCGGCACCGTACTGCTGGGTCGCTTGAACGGCAGCGAGGGTGCCGAACGCACACTCGGGGTGTTCATCAACACCTTGCCGCTGCGCATCGACCTGGCCGATCAGACGGCACGCGATGCGCTGTCCCAGACCCACCGCCGCCTGACTGGATTGCTTGCCCACGAACAGGCTTCTCTGGCAATCGCTCAGCGTTGCAGCGCCTTGCCTGCGGGCGTACCGTTGTTCAGTGCGCTGTTGAATTACCGCCACAGTGCGGCGCCCGGTGAGGCAAACGAGGCTGCCGGCAAGGCCTGGCAGGGCATCGAGCTGTTGCAGTCTGGCGAGCGCAGCAGCTATCCGTTGACGCTCAGTGTCGATGATCTGGGCGAAGCGTTCGACCTGACTGCGCTAACCTCGACAGGCATCGATGCCCGACGTATTTGCGCGTATCTTTTCTGCGCCGTGGAGGGATTGGTCAACGCCCTCGAGCAGGCGCCGTCCGAGCCGATTCAAGCACTGAATATTCTGCCCGGCACCGAGCGAAGCGAACTGCTCGATGGCTTCAATGCCGATCGCCTTACGGCGGAGTGCCCGCTGCCGGTTCATCTACGTATCGAACAGCAGGCGTTTGATCAGCCGAACGCACTGGCCGCTCAGGCGGGCGACCAGCATTTGAGCTACGCCGAGTTGAATGCCCGTGCCAACGCATTGGCCCATCATCTGATCGGACTGGGCGTACGTCCTGACGACCGGGTGGCGGTGGTCGCGCGGCGCGGTCTGGAGACCCTGGCCGGTCTGCTGGCAGTGCTGAAAGCCGGGGCGAGCTACGTACCGGTCGATCCGGGCCACCCGGATGAACGCATCAGCTACCTGCTGGAGAACAGCGAACCCGTGGTGGTGTTGGCGCAATTCGACCTGCTGACGCGTCTGCCCGAACTGCAGGTGCCGGTGATCGCGCTTGATCGCCCGGACTGGTCACAGCGCACCGACAACCCGTCCGTGCCGGAAATGACTACGCAACATCTGGCTTACGTGATTTACACCTCGGGGTCCACCGGGCTGCCCAAGGGCGTGATGGTCGAGCACCGCACGCTGAACAATCTGGTGGATTGGCACTGTGAAGCCTTCAACCTGCGGGCCGGCAGTCATACCGCCAGCGTTGCCGGGTTCGGTTTCGACGCCATGGCCTGGGAAGTCTGGCCTGCGCTGTGTGCCGGTGCGATGCTGCACCTGCCGCCTGCGGAGATTGGCAACGAACAGCTCGATGTGCTGCTCGACTGGTGGCTGGCCCAGCCGCTGCAGGTGGCGTTTCTGCCGACCCCGGTGGCCGAATACGCCTTCAGCCGTGAATTACACCACCCGACGTTGCAAACGCTGTTGATTGGCGGTGATCGCTTGCGCCATTTCAACCGTGATCCCGGTTTTGCCGTGGTCAACAACTACGGCCCGACCGAGACCACGGTGGTGGCCAGCTCTGGCCGGATGCAGCCAGGCAAGGTGTTGCACATCGGCAAGCCGGTTTCCCATGCCCGACTGTACGTACTGGATTCGCGTGGTCAGCCACTGCCACTCGGGGTGCCCGGTGAGTTGTACATCGGTGGCGCAGGCGTGGCTCGCGGCTATCTGAACCGTGCGGACCTGACCGCAGAGCGCTTCCTCGACGATCCGTTCAGCGACAGGCCCGGTGCGCGGATGTATCGCTCCGGCGATCTGGTGCGCTGGCTGTCCGACGGGACGCTTGAATACCTGGGCCGCAACGATGATCAGGTGAAGATTCGTGGTGTGCGTATCGAGCCAGGCGAGATCGAACAGCACCTGGCGCAATGCCCGGGCGTTGGCGAAGCGGTGGTGACCACCCAGCGTCTGGACGATGGCACGTTGCGTCTGGTGGGTTACTTCACCCGTCGTGACGCGTCACTCGACAGTGCCGCCTTGCGTGCGCATCTGCTGGGGCAACTCCCGGAATACATGGTGCCTGCGGTGTTTGTAGGTCTCGATGCGCTGCCATTGACCCAGAACGGCAAGGTCGACCGCAAGGCATTGCCTGCGCCGGACCTGAACGC
Source organism: Pseudomonas sp. SZ57 (assembly GCF_009495975.1). Lineage (NCBI taxonomy): Bacteria > Pseudomonadati > Pseudomonadota > Gammaproteobacteria > Pseudomonadales > Pseudomonadaceae > Pseudomonas > Pseudomonas sp. SZ57. The sequence continues at coordinate 178,900 of NZ_WIBD01000002.1, forward strand.
ACTGGCAAACCTCGCCTACCAAGCGCCTTCAACGGCTCTGGAAGAGCGTTTGGCGGACGTGTGGGCCGAGGTTCTTGAAGTCGGGAAAATCGGCAGGCACGACAGCTTCTTCGAACTGGGCGGACATTCGCTGTCGGCCATCCGTCTGGTCAGCCTGTTGCAAAAGGCAGGCGTGTCACTGACGCTGGCCGAGCTGTTCCAGCACCCTAGCGTTGCAGCGCTGGCCGGATTGCTCGATCAGCGTCCAGTATCGCCGGACGAGGTTCGGGAGGTGATCACAGTGCGCGCCGGTGGCAGCGAGTCACCGTTGTTTCTGCTGCACGATTTCACCGGGCTGGATGCTTATTTCCCTGTGCTTGGGCAACATCTGCAAGGCGACTTCCCGATTTACGGCTTGCCGGGCATTGGCCTTGGGCAGCAGCAATTACGCACCATGGAGTGCCTGGCTGCGCGGATGGTGGAGCGCATTCGTCAGGTCCAGCCGCGCGGCCCGTATCGGTTGGCCGGCTGGTCGTTTGGCGGGGTTCTGGCCTACGAAGTGGCCACTCAACTGCTGGGCATGGACGAGGCCGTGACATTCCTCGGCCTGATCGACAGCTATGTGCCACGCCTGACCGATCAGGGCAAGGCGCGCTGGCAGGGACCTGACTTGCTCGAGCGGCAATTGCTCTCGCATTGCACTGCGCACTGGCAAGCCCAGGCGGGTGAGGGCGCTGCGAAGTTGGCGCGTCTGAACTCATTGAGCGAGCAAGCGTCGCTGCCGGACTTCGCGACGCTGTTGCAACTGTGCCATGACGAAGGCCTGTTGTACGAGGAACTCGCGCTGGCGAGCGATCAGCAATTGCACCATTACCTGGACCGGGAAGTGGCGCACGGTCAGGCTCTGGCGCATTACCAGCTGGAGCCGCTCAGCCTGCCAATTCACCTGTTCCGCGCCGAACAGCGTCCAATGGCGCCGGTCGGAAGCAGTTCGACCCTGGGCTGGGGTGAGATTCTCTCCAGAAATCAACTGCAGTGCGTCGATGTCCCGGGGGACCACATGACGATGATGCAGGCACCGTATGTGGCCGTGCTCGGTCTGAACATCGGTCAGGCGTTGCACAGCGTGCCTGCCACGCCACCGCCGGCACCGGCTCATCAGTCGCTGCTGGCCATCCAGAGCGGGCGTGACGGGCATGCGCCAGTGTTTTGCGTACCGGGCGCCGGTGACAGCGTCACCAGTTTCATTGGCTTGGCCGAGGCGTTGGGGCCGGACTGGCCGATCCACGGCCTGCAACCGCGTGGCCTGGACGGTCGCAGTGTTCCGCACAGTCGGGTGGAAGCGGCAGCGCAGAGCCACGTGCAGGCCATCGAAGCGCTGTATCCGAAAGGCCCGCTGCATCTGGTCGGGCATTCGTTCGGCGGCTGGGCAGCGCACGCCATGGCGGTCAAGCTGCAGGCCCGTGGCCGCGAGGTTGTCTCGTTGACCCTGATCGACAGCGAAGCACCCGGCGGCGAGGGCCTGGACGGCAAACCTTATACTGCCACCGCCGTGCTGGAACGCCTGATCGAGGCGCTGCAGTTGTCCAGCGGAAGAAGCCTCGAGCTCGACCCGCTGACGTTTGCCGACAGCAATACGGTCACGCAAATGCACCTGCTTCAGCAGGCCATGGTGCGCGTCGGGTTATTGCCGCCACGTCTGGCGGCACAGGCTCTGCAAGGCATTGTCCGCACGTTTGCCAGCGCCTTGCGCACGGTCTATCGACCTGAGCCGGGAGGCTACAGCGGCAGGGCGAGTCTGGTATTGGTGAATGATCCGCAACTGGATGCGCTGGACAATCAACTTGAGCATGCCGCTTGCGCAAGCGAATGGCAGCACTTGCTGCCGCAGCTTTCACTCTGGCACGGGCCGGGCAACCACTTCAGCGTCCTGAAAGCGCCGGACGTCTATAGCCTGGCGGCCTGGTGGTATGACGGGTTGGCAGTGGGTGTGGGGGAAACGCAATGAACCGGGGGATATGGGGCATGAGCCATTGCAAGCGCAAGAAGGTCTGGCATCGGAGGCAGTGAGGGCGGATCCGGGAGGGGCGATCGATATCGCCCCGTCCTTTACATCGACTGGCGGTCAGCAGGTTGAAAAAACGCCCGCTGATGAGCCATACATCCAGCGCATCAGTGAATTGCGACCGCTGATGCCCAGCTTGATCGCCGCGCGGCGCTGGTAACTGCCCACGGTATTGACCTTGAGTGCGAGCCGCTCGGCCTGCTCAAGTGCAGTATGGCCGGCGAGCAGTCCCAGGCACACCTGGGTTTCGCGTTCGGATAACGTCAGTCCTGTTTCGCGCAGTCGTTCCTGAAAGCGCTTTTCAATGCTTTCCGGCTTTTTAGGCTCGATGCCGGGCATTGCCGATTGCAGGGCATTGACATGTTTTTCAAGTATCGAAAACAGCAGAGGAGAAATATCGCCTAGTTGCCGGCGTTCCTTTTCTGAAAATTCGTGCGCGGGAAGCGCCCGAAATACCGTTATTTTACAGCTAAAGCTTTCCGAGGCCTGATCAGGGTAAAGATGAATCGAGTCACTGAGCAACAGCGTGCCCCGTGATGACGTCACGGTCTCGTTAAAGACCGTTAGTGCAGCGGCAGGTGGTGTTTGCCAGGGCTGTGGCAGGGAGGAGAGGTGCGTGGCATCTACCGCAAGCTGAGTGTCGATCAGTTTGTGGAACATACTGGAAAAATTCCCGCTACCGATGCTGGCTATGGCCCTGCCAATCTGCGGAAGTAGTGTGTTAGGCATGTAGTCATCCATGAATTTAAAACTGCTGACAAGGGTGTAGACGCTGTAAGCATGGCGCAGTCACATCAACTTGGGCGTTGGCGTTTCCGGCACGAAATCAGCGTTAGATGCTCGCTAGAGCACCGCCAGTGAAGTACAGCAAAGACTATCGTCCTGAGGTTACCTAAATACTTCACTATCAGAAAGAGTGATGGTTATCGGTCGGACGGTGGGCAAGGAGGGGGCAGAAAGCGGTCGGGCGAACCAGTGTCAGCTCGTATCGCCTGATGTTGTGACGGGAAGTAGGGAGTGAAAAAGATCCCCGCGCATGTGCACATAAAGTCGCGACATGGCGGGGAAATAACATTTGGCATGCGTCTATTTTCCGATCATGAACCGGGTCACCAGGCGCGTAAGCCGACCATAAGGTGCCGAGACCTTGTCGGACATGTTGAAACGACCGAGCTTGAGAACCCCGCGGGCGTGGGACAGACGAACGAAGCCCTCGTAGCCGTGATAGGCCCCGGTGCCACTGTCGCCGACACCGCCAAAAGGCAGGTCATCCTGAGTCGCGTGCAGCATGGTGCCATTGATGGTCACGCCGCCGGACCGCGTGCGGTTCAGCACCCGGTCTACAGAGGTCTGATCGTTGGAAAAGCAATAAAGGGCCAGCGGTGCCGGGCGCGCGTTGATAAAGGCGATGGCTTCATCCAGTGACTCATACGCGAGGATCGGTAGCAGCGGCCCGAAAATCTCTTCGCACATGACATCTGCTTGCAGGGACACCTGAGTGAGTGCCATCGGTGCGATCTTGCGTTCGCCCGCCGTCGCAGGCGCATTGTGTTGCCATGCCTTGGCCCCCGTCGCGACGGCCTGGCTGGCCATCGCGATAAGCCGGTCATAGTGGCGCTGGGAGATGATCGAGGTGTAGTCCGGATTGCCATCGAGGGTCGGGTAAAGTTTTTTCGCTGCAGCCAGCCACTCGCTGGCAAAGCTGTCCACCTGTTCACGCGGCACGAGCACATAGTCAGGTGCTACGCAGGTCTGGCCGGCGTTGAACAGTTTGCCGATAGCGATCATCCGCGCGGCTTTACCGATCGAAAAATCGTCGCACACCACCACTGGAGACTTGCCGCCCAGCTCCAGTGTGACCGGTGTCAGATTACGTGCGGCCGCCGCCATGACCTGGCGACCTACGTGGGTCGAGCCGGTAAACAGCAGATGGTCGAAAGACAGCTCACTGAACTGGCCCGCCAGCGTGGCGTCACCAGTGACCACGACAACCTGTTCAGCCGGGAATGCTTCGCCCAGCAGTTGCTTGAGCAGCTCGGAGGTTCGGGGTGTCAGTTCCGAAGGCTTGATCATTACCCGGTTACCCGCAGCCAGCGCCTCTATCAAGGGCACCAGTGTCAGCGTCAGCGGATAGTTCCACGGGGCCAGAATGCCGACGACGCCCAGCGGCTGATAAACCACCCGGGCTGTGGCGGGCCTGAAAGCAATACCCGCCTTGCGCCGGGAGGGGCGCATCCACGCCTTGAGGTGCGCGCGGATGTGCTTGATGCCGTTGACCACCGGCATCAATTCACCGAGCCGGGTTTCGTCGAACGAGCGGTTGCCGAAGTCTGCGCTGACCGCCTCGAGCAACCTGTCCTGATTATCGCTGACCATACGCAGAACGGCATTGAGGTCTGCGATTCGTTGATCGAAGGAAGGCGCACCCTGGGCGAGGAATGCAGCCTGCTGTGCCTCGAACAGTTCGGTTAGCCCGGCCGCGTGGAACGTCGTGGCTGGCGGAACCCTGGCGGGTTGATTCATGACGCTGCTCCTGTGGCTGCGTGGTTTTTATAGGGGTTGCATGACGGCAGATGGAATCTGCCGCAACTGCAGACGCGTCAGCAGTGGTGTGTATTTCCTGGCTCACGTAACCGTATAGAACCCTGACCGGCCGATGGAGGGGCGAACCGGCCGGTTAACGTGGTCCAAACGGCCAACCTGCATGCCACTCATTGCTCGCCATGCGCGGGTTCGGACGCCAGGCGATCCAGATGACTGACGATCATCGCCGCCACCATCGCGCAGGTTTTCGCGGGCTCCAGCGGTTCATCGAACAACAACTCGATGGTCGCGTGAATCATTTCCACCGCGACGCGGGCAACCATGGCGATGCGCTCGGGATCGGCGTCTGGAAAAGCACTGCCAATGATCGCCGCCTGGGCCTGGGAAACCCTGCGGTGTGAGTCGAGCCGTACATGCTCCAGCGCGGGAACCGCCCGCAGTGCCTTGAGCGTCCACATGCCACCCAGTGTGGCGTCAGTGACCCGGTAGGTATCCAGAATCAGCTCGGCGAGTGCCTTTTCCAGCGCCTGCGGCGTGCCTGCGATCAGCTCGGGAGTGATCCAGTGATCGATCCGCTCGTTCTGTTTTTCGAGCAGGCGCTCACCCAAAACCGTCAGCAGCGCGTACTTGTTGGGGAAATAGCGATACAGCGCGGGCGGCGTGAGGCCGGCCCGTTCGCATACCAGATTGGTCGACAAGCGCTCTATGCCGACCTCGCACAGGGTATTTGCCGTGGCGACCAGGATGCGTTCGTAGGTTTCGGTAGCACGCTGCTGCGCGGGCAGCTTCTTGCGTTCAACGCTTTTCCCGGCGATCTGCTCGGGAAGGATTTCGGTTTTCAGCCTGGCCATAAATACCTGTCAAGAAAAGTGGGGCGCCAGCATGAGGATCAAAAAACAGTTGCTGCACGATAAAATGATAGCTATAACTATCGTGTAGCGATGACTATCATAACTGAAGCGTCGTTATTGTGACGGTCTGTCAAAACAAAAAATAAAAAAGGTGACGCTATGAACGTACGGCAGTGGCTTTTCCTCTCTTCGGTTCTGATGTGCTCCACCGGCATTCATGCTGCTGCCGGTCCGCTCGAGGCCAAGGGCCTTTGGCTGACGGCGGAAAAGGACGCGGTGGTCAGGCTTGACGACTGCGCAGACAAGGCCGGCGCTATCTGCGGGCAGATTGTCTGGGTCAAGGATGCGGCCTCGACGTCGAGTGATTGCGGCGTACAAATTCTGCAGCTGACCCGCTACGACCAGGACGCCTGGCGCGATGGCTGGGTGTACGACCCGCGTGATCAGAAAAAATATAAGGGCGCCGTTCGAGTCAAGGACGGACGCCTCAATGTAAGGGCTTTTGTCGGCACCGAAGTTCTCGGCAAGACAGAGCAATTCGAGCGAATCGCAACACTGCCTCCTGCCCCGGTTTGCAAATCGTAAATCCGGCACTTTAGCGTGGGAGAGAATCATGCGCACTTATACAACCCGTTATGTAATGGCTGCAGCCCTGTGCTCCGCAGCAGGCCCGACGCTGGCCATCGCCGATGAAATGTCGAGCTACGCAGTGGATGTTACCGCCAAGGTCAGCTCGGACATTCGTACCCGCGGGATTTCCGATTCGCTGAATCGCCCCGGGGCCAAAGTGACCATTCAGGTCGCCCATGAAACAGGCCTGGTGGCGCTGGCCGAATTTACCACGGTCAGCAAGAAACAGTTCCTTGATGGCGACGGCGCGGGTGTACTGCTGGCTGGCGGCTATCGCTTCGGCGATCCGGATGCCTGGCACTACGGCGTCGGGCTTGCGGCCGAGATGTTTCCCGGGGCTCAGTTCAAGGCGCCGAACCGGTTCGATTTCGAGACGTTCACGCCAGGTGAAGAGCACTCGACCAATTACAACAGCCAGTTCGCCGTGCTTGAAATCGGTTACGGCGCGCTCGAAGGGCGAATCGCCCGGGTCCTCTCGAAAAACTACCGGGGCGCCAACAGCGGCGGGGTGTGTGGCGCGCAATTGCAGTTCCGCGATGACCCGACCAAAGGCCTCGATTGCTATGCCAAGGGTGATCGCAACTCCCGGGGCAGCATGCTCTATGACCTCGACTACAAATACGCGCTGGGCATCAACACCAATCTGAAGCTGCACGCCGGCTACCAACAGATCGAAAACTTCTCGGAAGCCGACTTTGCCGATTATGGCGCAGGTGTGGTCCACCACTGGTGGGGCTTCGACTGGGGGCTTGACTGGGTGACGACCAAGACCAGGGCGCGCGAGCTGTATATGGCCGAGGACGACGGACATGTGCGCACCACGGACGGCAGTCGCTGGGTAGCTTCGATTTCCCGCACATTCTGAGTAGACCTTTATGACTTCGCTTTTCATTTCCCGGACGCCTGAGGCGGCTACCGGCCTGGAGCAACTCGTCCTCGCGATCGACCTGGGAACGTCCGGCTGCAAGTGCGCGCTGGTCTCCATGGAGGGAGACATCCGCGCCTGGGCGTTTCACGGCGTACCGCTGCACGTCAGTGGTCTGAGTGCCGAGCAGGAACCCGAGGACTGGTGGAACGCGTTTATGCTCGGTGCCCACGAATTGCTGGCAGCCGACCCGCTCAGGCGTCGGCAGGTGGTGGCTGTGTGTTGCTCGACGCAAAGCGAAGGCACGGTCTGTGTCGATCGCGAGGGGACCGCGATTGGCCGGGCGCTGCTGTGGCTGGACAAACGCGGCGCCGACTCGATCAAAAAACGCATGGGCGGAGGCTGGTGCAATCTGGGCGGCTACGGGCCGCTCAAACTCTGGAAATCGCTGCGACTGACCGGCGGGGTAGCGTCACTGTCGGGCATGGACTCGGCCGGGCACATGGCCTACATCCTTGACCACGACCCGGCAAGGTATGACAAGACGCACAAGTTTCTGAATGTGCTCGACTACATGAACATGCGCTTGTCGGGGCGTTTCTGCGCCACAGGTGATTCGATGCTGACCGCCTGGGTGACCGACAATCGCGATCCTCATCACATCCGTTACGACGCCAGCCTGATCAGGGCACTGGGTATTGAAGCAGGCAAACTGCCTGAGCTGGTGGGCTCGACGGAAATCATCGGCACCTTGAAGCCCGATCTTGCCGATGCCCTGGGGCTGCTTCGATCCACACCCGTGGTGGCGGGTGCCGTGGACACCTCGGCGGTGGCCGTTGGCGCCACCGTGCGCGACTTCGCGCCGCATCTTTATCTGGGCACCTCTTCGTGGGTCGGCGCTCACGTGCCGTTCAAGAAATCCAGCGTACGCCATCACATCGCTGCAGTACCCAGTGCGGTCAAGGGCCGGTATCTGGCGATGGCCATGCAATCGGCTGCAGGTGCCAATCTGTCGTTTCTGCGCGACAAGGTGCTGTATCACCCGGACGAGTTGTTGAGCGATGAGCAGCAGCCGGACGTGTACGCCTTGCTGGACCGTATCGCCGCCCGAGTTCCACCGGGCTCGCGGGGGCTGATCTACACGCCCTGGCTGTGTGGCGAGCGCTCTCCGGTAGGTGATCCGAGCCTGCGTGCCGGCCTGATCAACCTGAAACTGGAGCATTCGCGGGAAGACATCATTCGGGCCTTCATGGAAGGCGTCGCGCACAACACGCGCTGGATGCTGGAACCGTTCTCGCAGTTTATCGGCCAGTCGCGCGGAGTCATCGTCGCCACCGGGGGCGGAGCGCAATCGGATGTGTGGTGCCAGATCATGGCCGATGTCTGCGGGCGGGTCATTCAGCAGCCGCATAACCCGATTCAGACCAACGCACGCGGTGCGGCCTTCATTGCTGCAGTAGCGCTCGAAAAACTGCAGTTCAACGATCTGCCGGCCCTGCAACGGCCGCATCGGCTGTACGAACCCTCCGAATCAACCCGAAACCTGTATGACGACCGCTTCGCCACGTTCAAGGAAGTCCGCAAACGTCTGGCGCCGCTCTATCGCAGGTTGAACCCATCGCAGGAGACGGCACCATGAGCAATGTTCAACAGCAGATCGTCGACCTGTCGCGGCATCTGTCACGCCGCGGCTTCTTTGCCGCAACCGGCGGCAACCTTGCGCTGCGTATCGACGCATTGCACATCGCGGTCACTCCGTCGGCCACCGACTACTTCAGCATGCGGCCAGAGGACGTCTGCGTCTTGCGACTCAAGGACCTCAAGCAGCTGTCGGGCGAACGTTCGCCCTCGGTTGAAAGCGAGCTGCACGCGAAAGTCCTGCGCAGTCGCCCGGACGTCAATTGCAGCATTCATACCCATCAGCCACTGGCCAGCGCCTGCACATTGTTCGGCAAATCGCTGGACGTACCTTACCCGCCGCTATGGCAATCGCTGGGGCGGCGAATTCAGCTGGTGGGTTATGCACCATCCGGTTCCGGCTGGCTGGCGGGCAAGCTGGAGAAGACCATCCGGCCTGACCAGAACGCCTACCTGATGCGCAATCACGGCGTTCTGTGTTGTGGCCCGGACATAGAAACCACCCTGAAGCGCCTGGAAGACCTGGAAACATTCTGTCGTGACCATCTTCTCAACCAGATCAAAGCCAACAGCCGTGGCAAACCCGAATCACGCGTTGCAATAGCACGCCTGATCGACGCCCTGACCAGTGCCGGCTCGCACGCCCTCAGCCCTCAGACTTTTTCAGAGACTCAATCATGAACAGACCTCTCGATCCTGCCAACATCCCTGACATTCCCGCATCGGCCGTGTCGCAATGGCCCGATGTCGATTCACTCTATCGCCGCTTCGATGAGCTGGTGAAACAGCCGATTCGCCCGATCAAGCGCGACGCGATGAACAAAATCATGGGCTATTTCGACGAGCGCTGCCAGGGCTCGAAGCGGCTTTCCGAGGCAGCCAAAAAGGTCATACCGGGGGGCGTGCAACACAACCTGGCGTTCAACTATCCGTTCCCGCTGGCCTTCGCCCAGGCCCACGGTGCGCACCTGACCGACGTCGATGGCAATCGCTACACCGACTTCCTGCAGGCAGGTGGCCCGACGTTGCTGGGCTCCAATCACCCGGCCATTCGCGAACAGGTTGACCGGATTCTCGACGAATGCGGGCCGGTGACCGGCTTGCTGCATGAATACGAGGTCAAACTGGCTGAGCTGGTCTGCGAATTGATGCCGGGTGTCGACATGCTGCGCTTGTTGGGCTCGGGCACCGAAGCGGTCATGGCCGCAGTTCGTCTGGCCCGTGCCTATACCCGCAAGAAATGGGTGATCAAGATCGGCGGCGCCTACCACGGCTGGAGCGACCAGTTGGTCTATGGCATGCGCTTGCCGGGCACCGGGCGCATGGAGGCGGTGGGGATCCCCCGAGGCGCCACCGCGAACACTCAGGAAAGCCCGCCCAATAATCTCGATGCATTGCGCCGCAGGCTGCAAATCAATCGTCTGCGTGGTGGCACCGCAGCCATTATGGTCGAACCTTTTGGCCCGGAAAGCGGTACGCGTCCGGTGCACGCCGACTTCAACCGACAACTGCGCGCGCTGTGCAACGAATTCGATGCCCTGCTGATCTTCGACGAAGTGGTCACCGGATTTCGCGCCGGTCTGGGCGGCGCACAGGCTTACTTCAATGTCATGCCGGACATCACGGTACTGGGCAAATGCCTGACCGGGGGCTACCCCATGGCGGGTGCCATTGGCGGGCGCCGGGACGTAATGCAACTGCTTGCCGGTGGCATCGGCACATCCTCGCGACGGGCGTTCGTCGGCGGTACGCTGTCGGCCAATCCGTTGTCATGCGTCGCTGGCTATTACGCACTGGTCGAAGCCCGCCGCCTGAACGCGCCGGCGCTGGCGGGAAGGGCGGGCGACCGCATGCGCGCAGGACTGGAAGAGATCATCAACAGGCGCGGCTTGCCCTATGTGGCGTACAACATGGGCTCCATTGTTCACCTGCAGACGTCCGGCGTCCTGCTGCTCGATACCGGCAACCCGCTCAAGCTGCTCAGGGCGCGCAATGAAGCCAAGACCCGCAAGCACATGATGGAAGAGATGGGTGCCGCGTATACCGCTCACGGCCTGATCACGTTGGCCGGCAGCCGTTTGTACACCAGCCTGGCTGACACCGACGATGTCATCGACGACTCGCTCGAACGCTTTGACGCTGTCTTTCAACTGGTGTGAGGTGAGCAGCATGCGCGATTCACTTCGACAGCAGTGGTTTGATCTGCGTGAACGCCTGATGGGCCAGGTGGACTCGCACAGCAGTGTTTCGTTGCGATTGCCGGGCGAACAGAGCATGTGGCTGGGCAAACTCGATGACCTGGCGCCGCAGGTGGTTGATTGCAACGACTCGGCAGCGGACGACGGCCAGACGCACGCGGCGATCTACCGGGCCCGGGCTGACGTCGGCGCCGTTCTGCTTGGCGGCGGTGCCTTTGCCAAAAGCCTGGTGGATTTTGGCGGAGTCCTGCCGATTCTATTTGATGAGCAGGCACGCCATATAGGCCATATGGCCACGCCCGCCAGTTCCGAACAAACGCTGGTACGCCTGTTGAAGCGAGGGGGAAATGCTGCGGTGATCGACAGCACCCCGGTGGTGATGGGCACTACAGGGGCGCGGATGGTCCTCAATGCCGAGTTGTTCGAGAAATGCGCCAAGGCCTATACGCTGGCCAAGGCATGCGGCACGAACCTTACGTTACTGCCCTGGTGGGTGGTGCTGGTGGCCAACGGAAGGCTGATGAAAGACGAGAAGCGGGCGGCGCAGTGTTTTGCCGAAGGCCGGATTCCGCCCGAAACCCGCGGTTACTGAAACTTCCGAAGAGGCGCATGCCATGCAAACGTCGTCCGCTGTAACTCGCAGGCACCTGAGTGCCGCCTTGGCACTGGGCTCTGTCGCGGTGCTGATGGTAGGGCTGCAACCGTTGCTTCTTGGCGAGTTACTGGCGCAAGACCATGTATCACTGGAAGGTGTCGGGCTGGTCGCGATGGGTGAAATCGTCGCGCTGGGGCTCGGTGTGGTGCTGGGCGACCTGCTGCGGTCGGTGCTCAACCTGCGCCTGCTGACAGTCATCGCCATCCTGTGCGCTGCCGGAATGGATCTGGTCACCGCCAATGTCACCGGCGACGGGCCATTGACCGCTGCACGTGCGCTGGCAGGGCTGGCCGAGGGCCTGCTGTTATGGGGCGCCGTCAGCCTTATCGTTCAGGGGCCGGCGCCGGACCGGGTGGCAGGGGTGTTCATGGTCGTCCAGACGCTAGCCCAGGCACTGATGGCCGCCGCGCTTGCGTACCTGATACTGCCTGATCGTAGCGTGCATGCAGGGTTCGTGTTTCTGGGAATGCTGACCGCAAGCTCGGTACTGTTCGTTGTCTGGCTACCTGGACGCTTGCCGCAGCAGCCTGACAGGCAGCCTGACAGGCAGCCGGATACAGCAGGTTTCAGGTGGAACCTGAAGCAAGTGCTGCTGCTGATGCTGGTGTTCATGCAGCTCTCGGCCGTTGGCGGGTTGTGGGCGTATCTGGAACCGCTGGGCATCCACGCGGGGCTGGGCGCTCATGCGGCGCAATTGCTGGTGTCCGCGATGTTGTTCATGCAGGTGCTGGGCGGCTGCCTGGGCATTCTGCTGGTACGCAGGGTGCCTGATTACTCGATGTTGGCCATCGCAGCGTTTCTCCTGGCCGGGATTGCATTGGGCATGTACATAACGGCCGATCAGGGGATTAACGTATTTCTGGGCCTGTGCGCGTTGTTTGCCCTGATCTACCTGATGTTGACGCCGTTTCAGGTACGCATTGCGCTTCAAATCGATCCCTCGGGACGCATCGCAGGGCTCATTCCCGGCATGCAATTGCTGGGCTGCGCCTTCGGGCCGCTGCTTGCGTCGCAGTGGGTATCGGGCGACAACGCTCAACCGGTGCTGCTGGTCAGCGTCTGGCTGTCGGTAACGGCCTTGTGCCTGATAGCGCTGCTGCACCGGCGGGCAGTTGATAGAAGGGTCGGGGTTGTGGGCGGGGTTTGATTGGTCGCCTGGGTGCGGTTACAGAGCGAACAACCCGGGAGCCTCATTCAGGAAGGGCTCAACCAGGCGACCTGATTTCCTGCCTTCCATGCCAGTCCGCTTAGGACAAGGAGCCCCAACAACACGGAATACACCCAGTACGCGCCGATCCAATCGTATGACCAACCGGCCAGAATAACGCCCACCAGCCCTGCAAAACGACTCATGAAATCAATGGCGCCGTACCAGCTTCCAATGATCTCCTTGGGTAACGTAAGCTGAATGGCGCTAGCCGTACTGCGAAAATATACGGTGGTACCAAACTGGAATAGAAACATACCGACAGCCACCCATAAGAAACTTCCTCGGAACCACAGGGTCATTGCGATACCGGTGAACATTAACGCGTGGGCGGACAGTATGGTGGTGATTAGGCTTTTGTCCTGGAAAGACGACATCGTAAATCCTCCCAGCACTGCGCCAGTTGTTCCGAGCGCATAAAGATAACCTGTTTGCTCGGGAGAAAACGCATGGAAATCTCGGAGAAAAGGAATCCATAAGAGCGCCAGCACGCTTATCACCAGAACGCAGGTAGAGTAAGAGGCAAGGAAATTACGCCACTGCGAAGACCTTAGGAGGTTCACGGTTGCCATCGAAGCGCCGGTCACGCTTTCCTGGAAACGCGCTTTGAATGATGAAGACTCGACATCTGGGCGGGTAACACTCGTGCCTGCGGCCACTGACCACAGGCTGAGCGCAAGAAACAAAGCGCCCATCATGAAGACGATTGAGGCAGTAAGAGCCATGGACAAGCCGACCTGGAAAATCACCAGCGCACCAATGGCAGGACCTACCGCTCTGGCGACGCCGTTGATAATTGCAAGAAAGCCATTGACCCGTATTATCTCCTCCCTTGAAAAGAGGAAAGGAATAAAGGAAAACATGATAAGCCGGACGTACTGATGTACGAGGTCAACCAGGAAAGCAAATAACCATACCTGTTCGACAGAACTGCCTGGCGTCGAAAGGGTCGTAACAGCCACCGTAAAAACAATGATATTTATGATCTGCGTGGCGATGAACAGCTTCCATTTATCAAATCGATCAATAAACCCCGCCCCTAGCAGGGTGACCAGTATTTCAGCGCTGTAACCTATTGCATACGTCGTCATGACGGACAGGGTTGAGCCCGTCAACGTGTAGGCCAGGTTGGCAAATGCCAAGTCGTATACCGCTTCGGAGAGCGCAATCAGCACGCCCACCGAAGCAAATATATAGAGTACCTTTTTGTTTGAATAGGGAAGGGTGTGCACAGTGTCCATCCGTTATTTTTGCGTTAACGCATCAGGCTGCTATGATTTCAAAGTGTTCAGGTATCGCACTCTTTAATTCATCGAGGCTTGCGAAATTACTTTTCAAATCAAGCGCTTCAGCAGCGGGCGCCAACATTTGAATTTTCCCAAGCAACGTTCGAAGTGAGTCAGGTGTATCTAAATAAGGAGTCAGTGCTTTTTGAAACGCTTCCAGCGCAACGCATTCCGTTTCATCCTTGGCTGAGGCCACCAACGCGGCAAGTTCGGTTTTCCACGACATGCTGTGTGTTGTGATAACTTCTTGCATAGTGAATCTCCATCGTTATGAGAAAAGCAAGTGTGTGCACACCCAAATCAGGTAAAGTTATGCTGTTCAAATTTTGCCATCTTATATACTACGCTGTGCGGGCACTGTAGCGTAGGGAGCGAAATTCTCGGGTAAGGAAGAGTATCTGATAATGGAACAAGGTCCTGTCCAAACATAGGGATATCCGTTCTAGGCTCGTTCTTGTCAACGAAGACCTCATGCTCGCAACGAATCAATATGTCTTGGGTGCTTGTTATACGGTAAGCGATACCTTGCTCTATTCTTATATTTATCCTGGGATCAGAAATAATTGTGTGGTTTGTCATCTGTCCAAATGTTTCAGAGTTCTCTCTCAGGTCAATAAAGCTTAGATTGATTTCAGCACCTTCATTATTTAGGAAGGTGTATATTTTTCTGGTGCGTGCATGCCAGTGGTAAGCAGCGGATTCTGCGTAATCTGACTTGAGCAGCAAAACATCTGAAACACAAGCATTAGTATTTGGTACGAGGGTAAATGATTTACCCCCTGTCAATGCGTAACGATTACGCCTGACTTCAACACCTGGGATTTTAGCTTTTTCTACAACCGCCGCCAATGAACGGTCATCGTTTGCCCATTGCTTGGGCTCAAGCATTACAAATTTCTTGGCGCCAGCAATTTGCACGGAAAAACGTGCGAGGTACGACTTCGGATTTTCAAGAAGTGATTGGGATATCTTTGACAAAAAAAGATGAGCCTCATCAGGCAATGTATACCGGTTTGGTCTGATGATGGGAAACTCGTCTAGCGCTGAAGAGCGAGGAACTGAAACCAGATCATTGTCCAGATTCCATGCGGGATTGTCGTGATCCACATACCATACAGGCTCATCGCGTGTCACGATGCTTTCGAGATTATCAAATGTATGCGCCACGCCTCGGGGGATGACCAATCGTCTTTCTAAAGAGGGCTTAAAGCGCAAGCGAACTATACGATGAAGCGTAGCACTGCCTTCTCTACAATCCACGAAAAAACCATCAATTTCAACGATCGGATCTCCCATGAACGTGAGTCGGTCATCTTGTCCGACGTGAATTCCATAAGTAGAATAATGAAAATTTTTCTCGTGAGTTACAAAGTCTGAAATGAGAGGGCCGGGACTGGAAATAAGTTTCTTATGGCAAAAACCAGTGGGTGATTTAGCTAACGATGTGAGATTAGGCTCAAACTGTAAGCCTTCAATAGAAAAGACTAAGGAAAGGCTGCCATCATCAACTTTTTTGAACATAGATCCCTCGCATATTTGGGCACTTGAAAACTTTATTGTTCAAGAGCTTGCCTGCCTTGGCTGCGTGAGCGCTGGATACCGCGAACATTTTCGGGTATCAGTTGAGTACTCACCTTGCGACTTAAATATTGATTAACGAATTATTCGAAGTCAATATTTTTTTTGATTATTTTTTGAACTAGGGCGCTCTATTTTTGTGCCTGGCTTACCAAAGTGGTGCAAGAAGGGTTTTTTTGAAAATCATCATGTCTACTCAGGGATTACCGCAGGGGCCATGCGATAAAAGCACGAGCAATCTGTTTAGGTATCACTCATTTTTTGCGCGTGCTCCGAGACAGTGCGCCCTTGTTAATACATGTCGCTGGATTGGCCGCCCCAAGTACTCTCTCTTAGGTGGAGGTCGAGGTCATCAAGACCACATCCAAGCTTTATTTATTTAAAAAAGCTATAGATAGTGTTTGACTGATAGCTTGACGCTTCTAGCTCGCCTAACCGCTGCATTATTAGGACGTCACTTTTAATTGTTGAACCGGCGCGGTCTTTTAACAGAATGCCCGTGCGTTAACCGGTGGGCCGACGCTTATGATCACCCGGCGTTAACTCAAACATGGCACTTTCACGCGCCCGGTCAGGATTCACGACGGAGCTTGGCGTAGACCTATATCTTGATCGCGCGGCGCTGAGTGCACTAGCTTGAATGGGCGGCTGATCAATCCTTGGCAGGCTTTGTCTCGGAAAACGTACAAACAGGACACGCAGGACGCTTTTTCAGCGCTCATTTGTCGTCTGGGTGAATCGCCCGGATGCAGCGCGGATCAACGTGTTGCGGGCTGACAGCCCCGATTTCACGCAGTGGCGATGGGTCTTTTGAAAAAAAGAGCGTGGACTCGGGATATAACACTAATTAGAATCAGTCTCATTTGGCGCATCCCATCGCTCAAGGCTTTTGACATGACTCAAGCAGCGACGCTATCACAGCAGACCTTGCATTCCCTGTACCGCGATCATCATGGCTGGCTGGAAAGCTGGCTGCGCAGACGCATGGGCAATGCCTGGGATGCTGCTGACCTGAGTCAGGATACGTTCCTGCGCGTGCTCTCCAGCTCCCAGCAGATCGCCGATATGCAGGAGCCGCGTGCCTACCTGCTGACCGTGGGCAAGCGCCTGCTGAGTAATTTCTACACTCGCCGCAGCCTTGAACAGGCTTATCTGGAAGCACTGGCGCAGTTGCCTGAAGAAAGCGTGCCGTCGCCGGAGCAGCGCTGGTTGCTGCTGGAAACCCTGCAGGCGCTGGACGAGTTGCTCGATGGCCTGTCGGCAGTGGTGCGCCGGGCGTTTCTCTGGAGTCAGCTCGAGGGGCTGGGCTATCGGGAAATCGCTGAACGCCTGAGCGTTTCTGAACGCACCGTCAAACGCTATATGGCGCAAGCCTACGAGCATTGTCTGTTGGTGGACTGGTGATTCGCCCGGCACCTTCGAACGAAGAACGCGAGGTCGTACGCAAAGCGGCGCAGTGGCTGGCGCTTCTCGAGTCCGGCGGTGCCAGCGATGAAGATCACGCCATGCTGCAACACTGGCGTGACAGTTCCGCCAGTCACGAACGGGCCTGGCAAAAGGCCCAACAGCTGCGTCAGCGTTTTTTCGGTCTGCCTGCCAACCTGGCCATGGCGACGCTGGATCGTCCTGACAAGGCCAGGCGCGCGACGCTAAAAAGAGCGTTGGGCGCCGTGACACTGGTCCCCGCAGTCTGGCTGCTGGGGCGTCAATTGCCGCTGGATGTCTGGCGTGCCGACCTGCAAACCGCAGTCGGCGAGCACAAGCGCCTGTCGCTGGCCGATGGCAGCACCTTGCAACTGAATACCGACAGTGCGGTGAACGTGGATATGGGCGCCCGGGCAATCACGCTTGTGCGGGGCGAAATATCCCTCAAGGTGCCTGGCAGCGCGCCGCTGACCATCCACGGTCCTTATGGCCGTATCGTGGTCGGTCGGAGCGAAGTCTGTGTGCGTCTCAACGCCAGCGACTGCCGGGTCTCGGTCGTCAGCGGCACGGTGCAGCTTTACCCTCTGCGCGGGCCGGTGCTGGCCTTGAATGCGCAGCAGCAGGTCACTCTGAAGCAGAGCGGCATCGGTCCTGTCAGTGCCTTCGACGCCTTGCTGCCTGGCTGGCGCGACGATGTACTGACCGCGCAGAACCAGCCGCTGGGCGACTTCCTGCGCGAGCTGGGTCGCTACCGCCAGGGCCTGCTGCGCTGGGAACCTGAGCTGGAAAACCTTCGGGTGACCGGCAGTTTCAGGCTCGACAATACCGACCGCGTACTGTCCTTGCTGGCGGCCAGTCTGCCGGTGGACGTGCAGATGCGTACCCGTTACTGGGTGACCCTGGTGCCTCGAAAAAACATTTCGACAAAAAATAGTGCGTAACGCTGTCCCTTTTTTTTGTCTCGCTGGTCATTCCAGGTAAGTGCACAAAAAATACGAGAGCTTCCCTCTATGTCCGCAGTGTCTTCCTACCGTTTGCGTCCGCTTTTGCATTTCAGCCTGTTGCTGACGTTGAGTTCCAGTCCGTTGTTCATCTCGACCAGTTGGGCAGAAACGTCGGGTAGACGTGCCTATGAGGTGCCGGCCGGCAGCCTGAGCGCCGCGCTCACCCGTTTTGCCGGGCAGGCCGGGGTCAATCTGTCGGTAGACCCTGCACTGGTGAACGGCCGAAACAGTTCGGGGTTGTCTGGCGAGTTCGCGGTCGAGGAAGGGTTTGCGCGCCTGCTGCAAGGTTCCGGCCTGCAGCTGATGCCCGTCGGCGAGCAGGCTTACACGCTGATCCCGGCACCTGAAAGCGCCAGTGCAGGTTTGCAACTCGCCCCCACGTCGATCGTTGGCGACAGCGGTGCCACGGACGGTCAGGAATACGCAGGCGGTCAGGTGGCACGCAAAGGCTCGCAGGGCATGCTGGGTTCCCGGGACTTCATGGAAACGCCATTCAGCATGACCACCTACACCAAGGACGCGGTGAAAAACCAGCAGGCCCGAACCCTTGGCGATCTGATCGCCAGTGACCCGTCAGTGCGCGCCACCAACCCCGCAGGCGGGCGTTACGAGCAGTTCACGATTCGCGGCTTCAGCCTGTTCAACAGCGACGTTTCCTACAACGGCCTGTACGGCATCCTGCCCACTTACACGATCGACATGGAAATGGCCGAACGGGTGGACATCCTCAAGGGACCGAGCCAGTTGATCAACGGCATTTCGCCGCGAGGCAGTGTCGGCGGAGGGATCAACGTGGTCCCCAAGCGCGCGACGGATAAACCGATCACCGAGCTCACCACCAGCTACGCCTCCAAGGGGCAGGTGGGTGCCGCAGTCGACGTAGCCCGTCGGTTTGGCGAAGACGACAAGTTCGGGATTCGTTTCAACGGCGTGAAGCAGTCCGGCGACACTGAATGGGATCATCAGAGCGTCGATCGCGACATGGCCGTTTTGGGCCTGGATTTCCGCGGCGACCGTCTGCGTCTGTCGACTGACATCGGGCACACCGAACGCGACACTGATGCTCCGCAGGAACGCGTGCAGGTCGGTGCCAACGCGAAGGTGCCCAATGCCAACGATGTGCGCGACAACTACGCGCAGTCCTGGAGCAAGGCGCGCACCAAGGATACCTTCGGCGCAGTGAATGCCGAATATGACCTCAGCGACTCGGTGATGCTGTACGGCGGTGTCGGCGCGCGCAAAAGTAACCATGACTTCCTGCGCCATGCGGTATCGGTCACCAACGACGCGGGTGACTTCAGCGTTCAGCCGCGCGATTTCACCCGTGACGAAAATGTGCGCACCGCCACTGCCGGCGCACGCAGCTGGTTCAACACCGGGCCGGTCAGCCATGAGGTCAATCTGGCTGCCAGCTATTTCTACATGGACTTTGAAAACGGTGGTGCACGCTACGCGGCAGCGCCGAGCAACCTCTACAACCCGGTCGACACGCCGACACCTTCGAACCCCACGCGAGCCGACTCCAAGGTTTACACCGAGAACCGCTTCAGCGGTGTGGCGCTGACTGACACGCTAGGATTTTTCGAGGACCGTCTGCTGCTGACACTCGGTGCCCGCTGGCAGCGTGTCAAGGTTGATGACTGGACCGATGACGTGAAAGGCGACACCGCCTACGACGAGGAAAAGGTCTCACCATCAGGCGGCATTCTGTACAAGGTGACCGACGACTTTTCGGTGTACGCCAACTACATGGAAGGCCTGAGCCAGGGCAAGATCGCTCCGTCGACCTCGGTGAACGAAGACCAGATCTTCCCGCCGTTCGTCAGTCGTCAGGTCGAGGTCGGCGCCAAGTATGACCTGGGGTCATTTGCCTTCACCGCCAGCGTATTCCGGATCAAACAACCGGCCTACGAGACCAACACCACCTCCCGTGTGTTCGGCCCGAACGGCAAGCGCCGTAACGACGGTGTCGAGCTGACCATGTTCGGTGAGCCGATGAAGGGTTTCCGCCTGCTGGGCGGAGTGATGTACATCGACAGCGAACTGACCAATACCGTCAACGGCACATTCGACGGCAACCGCGCACCGGCCACCCCCAAGTACAACGTCAATCTGGGCGCCGAATGGGACGTCCCGGGCGTCAACGGCCTGACCCTTACTGGACGGGGCATCTATACCGGTTCGCAGTATCTGGATCAGGCGAACAGCAAAAGCATCGATTCATCGGAGCGTTTCGACGTAGGGGCGCGGTATGCCTTCAAGGTCGATCAGAAGGACATCACGCTGCGGGCCAACGTCGAGAACGTGATGAACAAGTACTACTGGAGTTCGGCCGGCGCGTCGGATGACAGCGAGCCGGGGCTGACCCTGTCGACGCCGCGCACCTATCTGTTGTCGGCCACCATCGGTTTCTGAGTCGATACGTGACGCCCAGGGAAGGGCTCACGTGCATAGCGAACGACCGGCAGTCCTCATCGAGGGATAACCTGTGTGCAGCATTAAATAATCAACATCAACACGGCGACACAACAGTTTGTTATTTAGATAGGCTGTTTTGTCATAACGCCAAAATAATAAATGGCCACTTTCAGTAGTGGCACATTGAGTCATACCGATTAATCCTGTCGGTATAGCTGCGTGCCTTATTCATTATCAGGTACGTAGAAAAGTTCATTTAAATTTCATCTTTGTTTTCGAAATATTGGGTTGCACTTTTTGGTAAATGATAATAATTTGCATCCGGAAATCCAGCGAGGACTAACAGATGTTGAATAATGGCTTATTGCACTCTACTACGTCGCAGAAAACCAATGCCAACTATCTGGACCGGCAGAGCAAGTTTGAATCGAATGTAAGAAGTTACCCGCGCAAGTTGCCATTGGCGATAGCCAAGGCTCATGGCGTGTGGGTCACGGATGTTGAAGGCACCACGTACCTGGACTGCCTGGCCGGCGCCGGAACATTGGCACTGGGACACAATCACGAAGCCATCATGGCCAGCCTCGACAGCTTCCTGACCTCGGGCATGCCGATGCACACCCTTGATCTGACCACAGCGGTCAAGGACGCCTTCAGCGAAACGTTGCTGAGTCTGCTGCCAGGACAGGGACGTGATTATTGCCTGCAGTTCTGCGGTCCGTCCGGGGCCGACGCGGTCGAAGCCGCGATCAAGCTGGCCAAGACCGCCACTGGCCGGCATAACATCATCAGCTTTTCCGGCGCCTACCATGGCATGACCCACGGTGCCCTGGCGCTGACCGGCAACACCGCGCCAAAAAACGCCGTCGCTAATCTGATGCCCGGTGTGCAGTTCCTGCCGTACCCCCATGAATACCGTTGCCCGCTGGGCATTGGCGGCGAGGCCGGCACCGAAGCGCTGAGTTACTACTTCACCCAGTTCATCGAAGACGTGGAAAGCGGTGTGTCGCTCCCGGCGGCGGTGATTCTGGAAGCGGTGCAGGGCGAGGGCGGTGTCAATCCGGCGCCTGCGGCATGGCTGCGGCAGATTCGCGAGGTTACCCGCAAGCACGGCA
Source organism: Pseudomonas sp. SZ57 (assembly GCF_009495975.1). Lineage (NCBI taxonomy): Bacteria > Pseudomonadati > Pseudomonadota > Gammaproteobacteria > Pseudomonadales > Pseudomonadaceae > Pseudomonas > Pseudomonas sp. SZ57. Next base: position 200,358 of record NZ_WIBD01000002.1, read on the forward strand.
TTCTGCTGATTCTGGATGAAGTGCAGGCCGGTTTTGGTCGTACCGGCAAGATGTTTGCCTTCGAACACGCGGAGATCGAACCCGACGTCATCGTCATGTCCAAGGCGGTCGGCGGCGGTCTGCCGTTAGCAGTGCTGGGTTTCAAACGCGAGTTCGACGCCTGGTCTCCTGGCAATCATGCCGGCACCTTTCGCGGCAACCAGATGGCCATGGCCACCGGCCTGGCGACCCTTGAAGTGCTGCAACGACAGAACCTCGCTGGCCAGGCCGCAAAACGTGGCGACTGGCTCAAGGAACAGCTCGGCCTGTTGCAACAACGTTATCCGGCGATTGGCAATGTGCGCGGCCGCGGCCTGATGCTGGGCATCGAGATTGTCGATGAGCGCAAAGCGGCGGACCGCCTCGGCAGCCTGCCGATGGACCCGGATCTGGCTGTCGCCATTCAGCAGCATTGTTTCAAACAGGGGTTGTTACTTGAACGGGGTGGTCGCAATGGCAACGTCATTCGCTTATTGCCGCCGTTGATCATTACCGAGGAACAATGCCAATTGGTGATCCAGCGTTTTGAACAAGCCCTCAAGGCGGCACTGTCCCAGCTACGTAAATAAAAGCTATGTAATAAGCAGGGCATAAACAGCCATCATCGTGACACTGATATCACGATTGAAACAACACCGCACACAACATTTGGCTGGGCGAACCTATCGCACCTCGATAGCTCGATTGTTGTGCCGCAAGCGATAAAACAACGTTTGTTGCGACGTCATTTAAACGGTCAGCGTAAAGGCGACTGTGGAGCAGACATGACTAATACCGATCGCACCGTCTTATCAAACATGGTGAGCGAGTTGGCAACCACTCGCGCGTTACTCAATTGCCTGATCAAGGAATTCGCACTGCCGGAAGAGTGCCTGCATTACACCTGGCCTGAAGGCATGCAAGGCATAGCGCCTGGCAGTTTCGTCGATGGCGGACAATGGAAGGGCATTCCGCTCACCATCAGCCTGCCCAATCAGCAGCAGTTCTTTGTCCTGGTGGACCGCCGCGATCACCTGGGCAGCCATCGCTACCTTTCCGATGTCTACGCACGTCAGGGGCAGGGCACCTGGCGCTGTCTGGCGTTCGCCGAATTCGCCCGGCAACTGCTGACCGCCTGTGAGCACATGACCCGTGCCAGCAATGACGAGCTGCTGGACCAGGTCCTGCAAAGCCAGCACCTGACTGCCGCCATCGTTGCCCATAACATGACCGGCCAGCACCCGGCGCCGCTCAGCGGCTATCTGGCCAGTGAGCAGGGTTTGTGGTTCGGCCACCCCAACCATCCGGCGCCCAAGGCGCGCCTGTGGCCTGAGCATCTGGCGCAGGAGACCTACGCCCCGGAGTTTCAGGCGCAGACTGCGCTGCATCTGTTCGAAGTGCCGCTGGAAGGGCTGCGAATCACCTCCAATGGCTTGAGCGACGCAGAGGTGATGGCAGGCTTCGCTGACCAGTCGCGGGCCCGGCCCGGGCATGCGCTGATCTGCATGCATCCGGTACAGGCGCAACTGTTCATGCAGGACCGCCGCGTGCAAAGGCTGCTTGAGCTGGGGGATATATCGGACCTGGGTGCCAGTGGGCTGCTGGCCAGCCCGACGGCGTCGATGCGCACCTGGTACATTGAGGGGCACGACTACTTCATCAAGGGCTCGCTGAATGTACGAATCACCAACTGCGTGAGGAAAAACGCGTGGTATGAACTGGAAAGCACGTTGATCATCGACGAACTGTTCCAGCGCCTGCAGCAAACCCGCCCGGAAACCCTCGGCGGGCTGTCTACAGTCGCCGAACCCGGCTCGATGAGCTGGGCCCCCAAAGGCGTGAGCGAGGCGGATGGTCACTGGTTTCGCGAGCAGACCGGCGCCATTCTGCGGGAAAACTTCTGCCGCCGCTCCGGCGCCGATTGCAGCGTGATGGCGGGCACACTGTTCGCCCGTGATCTGCGTTCACGCCCGTTGGTGCACGACTTCCTCGAGCGCTTCAATGGTGGGGAGCTTGAGGACCAGCACCTGCTGGACTGGTTCGATGAGTACCAGGCCTTGCTGCTGAGCCCGGTCATGGCGTTGTTCTTCAACCATGGCATCGTGATGGAGCCGCATTTGCAGAATGCAGTGCTGATTCACGATAACGGACGCCCGCAACAGCTGCTGTTGCGCGACTTCGAAGGCGTCAAGCTCACCGAAGAGCTGGGCATCAAGGCGATTCAGGTGGGGCTGCACCCGAGAATTCGCCAGTCGTTGCTCTACAGCCGCGAGCAGGGCTGGAACCGCATTACCTATTGCCTGCTGATCAACAACCTGTCCGAGGCGGTACTGGCCTTGAGCTGGGAGCGTCCGCACCTGGCACCACTGATGTGGCAGCGCGTCGAGCGGCAATTGCAGCGTATTCGTGACGAACTGGTGCTGCCTGCGCCCGAGCTGGACGCGCTGATCGCAGGCCAGTCGATTGCCTGCAAGACCAACCTCAAGGTCCGGCTCGCTGCCAAGGCCGATCGCGAAGCCAACTATGTGCGTCTTGCGTCGCCGTGGGCCACGGAGGCACGTTATGCATAAGGTGCCGGAAACCGTACTGGCGGCCATCAGAGAGGCTCGGGCGCTGGAAACCGATCCACTGGCGGCCTTTGTCTACGATCTGGACGCGCTGCAGCAGCATGTCAGTGAAGTCATGGCGGCGCTGCCTGCAGGTGTCGAGCTGTATTACGCGATCAAGGCCAACAGCGAAGCGCTGATGCTGGAAACCCTGGCCCCGCTGGTCAGTGGCTTTGAGATTTCTTCAGGGGGCGAGATCGAGCGGGTGATGGCCTGTCCGACACGCAAGCCCTACGTGTTCTCGGGCCCGGGCAAACTCGATTCCGATCTGCGCTCGGCGTTGCTGCACAAGGTTGAAGCCATCCACCTGGAGAGCCTCAACGAAATCGCGCGTCTGCAACAGCTCGCAGAACAAGCGGGGCGCGTGCAGCCGGTGTTCCTGCGCATCAACCCGCAACTGCCCGCTGCGCAGTCGAGCAGGTTGGCGATGGCCGGGACCGCGACACCGTTCGGCATTGACGAAGCCGATCTGGTCGAGGCGGTCAGACGCGTGGACAGCGCCAGCCACCTGACGCTCAAGGGCTTCCATGTACACGCCATGTCGCATCAGATGTCGGTCGAACGTCATGAGCAGTTGCTCGATTTCTACCTGCAGCGCTGGCAGGAATGGAAGGCTCTGGCCCGCGACCCAGGCCAGCTCACCCATTTCAACGTCGGCGGCGGTATTGGCGTCGATTACCTCAACAGTCAGCAGTTCGACTGGCAGCGGCTGTGCCGTTATCTGGAAAAACGCCTGGGCGAGCAGCACGATGCGCCGATCCTGCGCTTCGAGCCGGGACGCTTCATCAGTGCCTATTGCGGCTATTACGCCATCGAGGTGCTGGACAGCAAAACCAGCCACGGCGAGCATTTTCTGGTCTGCCGCGGCGGTACTCACCAGTTTCGCCTGCCGGTCGCGCAAAGCCATGACCATCCGGTTATCCACCTGCCGACTGCGCCGCAAAGCACTGATTCGTCAGAGCAGGCTTACACCATTGTCGGGCAGCTGTGCACGCCCAAGGACGTACTGAGCCGTCGCCAGCCACTCAAAGGCGTGAACATTGGTGATCTGCTGGTCCTGCCTTTGGCGGGGGCGTATGGCTACAACATTTCCCACGCCGACTTTCTCTGCCATCCAAGACCGTCACAGCACTTCGTGCGCAACGGTGAACGGGTTCGCCAATGAGTTTCAACGTCCCACGCCGCTGGGTGGTGTTCAACGTGCTGCTCGGTACGCTGACGGTCAGCCTGAGCAATAGTTCGCTCAACCCTGCGCTGCCCACCTTCATGGAAGCGTTCAGGATCGGCCCGCTGCTGGCCACCTGGATTGTCGCCGGGTTCATGACCAGCATGGGCATGACCATGCCGCTGACCAGCTTCCTCAGTCAGCGCATCGGACGCAAACGCCTGTACCTGTGGGGTGTGGCGCTGTTCATCGGCGGTTCGCTGTTGGGCGCGCTGGCCGACTCCATCGCACTGGTGATCACCGCACGGGTGGTACAGGGCGTTGCCAGCGGGCTGATGATCCCGTTGTCGCTGGCGATCATCTTCTCGGTGTATGAAAAGCACGAACGGGGCAGGGTGACCGGGCTCTGGAGCGCAGCAGTGATGCTCGCACCGGCGCTTGGTCCGCTGTGTGGCAGCCTGATGCTGGAGTGGTTCAGCTGGCGCTCGCTGTTCCTCATGAATGTGCCCATCGGCCTGCTGGCACTGTTGCTGGGCGTCGGCGTACTGCCGGACTCCGAACCTGCCGAGCGCAAGCCGTTCGACCTTATCGGCTACCTGCTGGTGGCGTCGGGCATCGGCTTGCTGATGATCGCCATCAGCCGCATGCACCATGCTCAGGCGCTGCTCGATCCAGTCAATCAGGCCATGGTGCTGGTCGCAGTGGCTTGTCTGGTGGCGTTCGTCCGCGTCGAGTTGAGTCGCCAGGCACCGCTGCTGAATCTGCGCCTGTTCAACCTGCGCGGTTATCGTCTGAGCGTGATCATCGCCGTGGTGCAATCGGTCGGCATGTTCGAGTGTCTGGTGCTGTTGCCGCTGCTGGTGCAGAGCGTGCTGGGCTACAACCCGATCTGGACCGGCCTGGCGCTGCTGTGTACCGCCAGCTTCGCGAGTCTGTTCGGCCAGTGGGGCGGCAAGGCACTGGACCGCCATGGCCCGCGCACCGTCGTCGCCGTCGGCCTGCTGTTGACCGGCGTTTCGACCCTGGCGCTGGGCATGCTCAAGGCCGATGCCGCGATCGGCGTGGTGTTCGTGCTGATGATGATTCGTGGTGCCGGCCTCGGGCTCTCCTACATGCCGGTGACCACGGCGGGGCTCAATGCCTTGCCCGAGCCGATGGTCACTCAGGGCGCTGCGATGAACAACATTTCCCGGCGTCTGGTCGCGTCGCTGGCCATCGTCATCGCATCGCTGTGGCTGGAGTTCCGCCTCAACACCGCGGGACCGGCCGCCACGCCCTCGGCCATCAGCGAAGTGTTCATCGCCACCGGCCTGCTGATCCTGCTGGCACTGCCTTGTGCCTGGCGTTTCCCCCTTAACGACGAGCGCGCCGAGGCCCAGCCCGACGCGGTCGAACCCCGATAATTTTTCGTTCGAGGTATGAACATGGCTACCCCTTTACCGCTGCAACGTAACGCCGCTTCGACAACGACAGATAAAACGAAGGGTACTGGTGCCTGGCTGGCCGACGTCAGCGCCGAGCGCTATCAGCAAGTGCAACGCCGCGTGATCGGCCAACTGCTGCAAACCCTGCTGTACGAGGCGGCGCTGCCTTACCGCTGTGAGCCGCTGGATGATCATCGGCATCGTTTTGCAGTGGCCGTCAGTGGCGGTGTGGAATACCACTGCGAGGGCCTGCTGAGCACCAGCTTTGAGCTGATCCGCCTCGATCACGCTACCCTTGAGCGGGTGGACAGTGCCGGCGAACGCAGCGTGCCGGATCTGCATCTGGCGTTGACCGAGCTGCTCAGCCCGTTCAAGGACAGCCCGCACCTGACGCGCTTCATCCAGGAAATCGAGCAGACCCAGCTCAAGGACTTGCAGGCGCGTAATCAGGGTTATCAGCCCGCCAGACCAGCGCATCAGCTGGATGTCGATGCGCTGGAGCAGCACTTCATGGATGCCCACAGCTATCACCCATGTTACAAGTCGCGGATCGGCTTTTCCCTGGCTGACAACCGCCACTACGGACCAGAATTTGCCACGCCTTTCGCGGTGGTCTGGCTGGCCGTGGCGAAATCGAGCGCCTCGGTCGGCCACTCGCGGAGCATGGATTTTCAGGCGTTCATCCGTCAGGAGTTGGGCACACAACGTTGGCAGGAAATAACTCGGGATCTGGCCGCGCAGGGCAAGTCCATCGACGACTATCAACTGATGCCGGTGCATCCGTGGCAGTGGGATAACGTCACGGTGTCGACCTTCTACCCGGAACTGGCCAGCGGCGAGCTGATTTACCTGGGTACGTCGACCGATAGCTACAAGGCTCAGCAGTCGATTCGCACGCTGGCCAACGCCAGTCAGCCACAGCGCCCATACGTCAAGCTGGCGATGAGCATGACCAACACCTCCAGCACACGCATCCTGGCGCGCCACACGGTGTTGAACGGCCCGATCATCACCGATTGGCTGCACCAGTTGATCGCAACCGATAGCACCGCTCGTGCGCTGGATTTCGTGATTCTCGGTGAGGTGGCGGGGGTGAGCTTCGATTACCGCCATCTGCCGGAATCGCGTTCGGCGCAGACCTACGGCACGCTGGGTGCCATCTGGCGGGAAAGCCTGCATCAGTACCTCCGGGACGACGAGCAGGCGGTGCCGTTCAACGGCCTCAGCCATGTAGAAAACCGTTACGGTGATGGCCAGCAGACGCCGTTCATAGATGCTTGGGTCAGCCAGTACGGGCTCAAGGAATGGACCCGGCAACTGCTGCAGGTCACGGTGCCGCCGATCATTCACATGCTCTATGCCGAAGGCATAGGCATGGAGTCCCACGGCCAGAACATCGTGCTGATCGTCAAGCAGGGCTGGCCGCAGCGCATCGCCCTCAAGGACTTCCATGACGGCGTGCGTTATTCACCTGCGCACCTCGGACGTCCCGAACTGTGCCCAGAGCTGGTGCCGCTGCCCGCCAGCCATGCAAAACTCAACCGCAACTCGTTCATCATCACCGATGACGTCAACGCGGTGCGCGATTTCTCCTGTGACTGTTTCTTCTTCATCTGCCTGGCTGAAATGGCGATTTTCCTGCGTCAGCAATACCAGTTGGATGAGTCACTGTTCTGGCAGATGACCGCCGACGTCATCCTCGACTATCAGCGTGCTCACCCGCAGCATCGCGACCGTTTCGGGCTGTTTGACGTGTTTGCGCCGTCGTACGAAGTGGAAGAGCTGACCAAGCGTCGACTGCTGGGGGATGGCGAGCGTCGCTTCCGCTCGGTACCGAACCCACTGCACACCTACAGGCCGCAATGATGCTGAGGACCAATGCGCTCAAAAGCAGAATTGCCGACGGACAGCCAGCACACGGGGTGATCAGTTCGATCCCGGCCCCGGCCGCCATCGAGTTGATCGCCGAGGCCGGGTTCGACTTCGTGATCATCGACATGGAACACGTGCTGATCAACCCGGAAACCGTGGAAAACATGATCCGTGTGGCAGAGAGCTACGACCTCACACCACTGGTACGGGTCGCCGATCTCAACCCGAAAACCCTGCTGCGCCTGCTCGATGGCGGCGCGCAGGGCATCGTCTTGCCGATGATCGAGAGCCCCGAGCAACTGGCGGATGCGATTGCCGCCTGCAAATACCATCCGCTGGGTCGCCGCAGCCTCAACGCCGGACGTCCCGGCTCGTTCGGCAAGCACAGCCTGGCGCAGTACGTGGAGGCCGCCAATCAACAGATCATGGTGGTGGCGATGATCGAAAGCGCCGAAGGCGTACGCCGTGCCGCCGAGATCGCCATCGTGCCGGGGCTGGACATGATTCTTGAAGGCGCTGCAGACCTGTCGCAGTCACTGGGCATGCCCTGGCAGATCGATCAACCAGATGTACAAAACGCGTTGCTTGCAACCTGGCAAGCCGCCCATGCGGCGGGCGTCGCCTATTGCGCGATCCCTCGTCAACCCGGTGACGCTGCCCGCTGGCAGGCTCGCGGGGTCAACACCTTTGTCCTCGGGGATGAGCGTGGCATTGCCTTTCGCGCGCTTCAGGCCCGCCTGGCTCAACATTCAGCAGAAGGAAAATAAACCATGAACTTCACTTCACTCGCCGCTGACCTGGTCATGCAGGATTTGGTCGATTGCCTGCTGGCTGAGGACTTCTTTGGTCGCGAGCCATTGCGCCTGCAGGACAGCAGCCAATGGCAACTGCGCCATCCACAGGCTCCGCAACTGGTAGAGCAGGGTAGTGCGTTGCAAATCTGGGAGTGGTGCTGCGATGATTCGGAGCAACGCTTCATCAGCATCGCGTTGCGCCCCGGCATCACCCAGCAATGGGAAAAAGTGCCCGGCACCCCGGTACTGGGCCGACAGGACGAGCGCTGGACGCAGTTGTCGCCGGAAGACTTCATGAAGTGGGTGTTCGCTGGCAAGGCGACGCTGCTTCAGGACAGCGAGCGTCAGGACAACGAAAAGGGTATCGCGCTGTTTCTCGAGGTGTTGCGCATCAGTGTCTGGCAGACCGCGCTGTCGCTGGACCACAAGGTCGACGAGCAGAACCTGATGGCTCAGGACGGCGCCACCTTCTTCAGGACCATGGAACAGTGGGCGTCACTGCGTGATCGCCCGTATCACCCGCTGGCCAAGGCCAAACAAGGCTTGAACGAGCAGGAATACTTACACTACCAGGCCGAATTCGCCCGGCCGGTAGCGCTGAACTGGGTGGCCGTCGACAAGACCTTGCTGCAATGCGGCGACGGCGTGGAGGACTTGAATGCATCCTTTCCGGCCCGCTATCTGCTGCCCGAGAACCTGCAAGCAGAGCTTGACCAGGAGATGCAGGCGCGTGGCATTGCCGGCAGCCATGTTGCGCTGCCGGTTCACCCATGGCAGTTCGAGCATGTTCTGCAGGCTCAGCTGGGCGATGCATTCGCCAAGGGCGATTGCCAGCGGCTTGATTTCAATCATGCGCAGGTGCATGCCACGTCGTCGCTGCGTTCGATGACACCGTGCTTCAACAGCGCTGACTACCTGAAGCTGCCCATGGCGATTTATTCGCTCGGCGCTTCGCGCTATCTGCCAGCGGTCAAAATGATCAACGGCGGGCTGAGCGAAAAACTGCTGCGTCAGGTGGTCGACAAGGATCAAACCCTGAGCCGTTCGCTGCACTTGTGCGACGAACGCAAATGGTGGGCATTCATGCCGCCGCACGCCACGCTGTTCGACGAAGGACCTCGGCATCTTTCGGCCATGGTGCGCGGCTATCCGGCCGCCTTGCTCGATGATCCGGAGTGCCGCCTGCTGCCCATGGCGGCACTGGGTACACCGCTACCGGGGAGCAATCGGCATTTCTTCGACGAGTGGATGGACTACCGCGACCTGCCGCGCAATCAGGCTTCGGTGCTGACACTGTTTCGCGAACTGAGCCACAGTTTCTTTGACATCAACCTGCGCATGTTCCGCCTGGGCATGCTCGGCGAAGTGCATGGTCAGAACGCGGTCATGGTCTGGAAAGCCGGACAGGCGCAAGGGCTGTTGTTGCGTGACCACGACTCGTTGCGTATTTTCGTGCCCTGGCTGGAGCGCAACGGTATGCACGACCCGGAATATCGAATCAAGAAAGGTCATGCCAATACGCTTTATCATGACCGCCCCGAGGACTTGCTGTTCTGGCTGCAGACGCTGGGTATTCAGGTAAACGTGCGGGCAATCATGGATACTCTGGCGCAAGTGTATGACGTACCGGTCACTGCGCTGTGGACCGTATTGCGCGATGTTCTGGATAATCTGATCACAACCATCGAATTTGACGACGAGGCGCGTGGCATGATCAGGCAACAACTGTTCGAAGCCCCCAACTGGCCGCAGAAACTTCTGCTGACGCCCATGATCGAGCGCGCGGGCGGTCCGGGCAGCATGCCGTTCGGCAAGGGCGAAGTGGTCAACCCGTTCCACAGGTTGCGCCGTGCAACCTGACCGAACCCTGCATCCTTCACGGCGCACCGTGTTGCGCCTTTCGCTGGGGTTACTGGCGCTGCCTGGCATTGCCCGGGCAGCGCCGCTGCGCGTTGTCACCCTGTTTCAAGGGGCGTCCGACACTGCCGTAGCCCTTGGCGTAACGCCTTGCGGTGTGGTGGATTCGTGGAGCGAAAAACCGATGTACCGCTACCTGCGCCCGGCGCTGGCGGCGGTGCCGCATGTGGGTCTGGAAACCCAGCCGAGCCTGGAAGATATCGTGCTGCTCAAGCCGGACCTGATCGTCGCCTCACGCTTTCGTCATCAACGCATCGCACCGTTACTGGAACAGATCAGCATGGTGCTGATGCTCGAAGAGGTGTTCGAATTCAAGCGCACCCTGGCGATGATGGGCGCGGCCCTGCAGCGTCAACAACTGGCCATCGAGCTGCTCGGGCATTGGCAACAGCGTGTGGCAGCGCTGCGTGGCCAGTTGCAGGCGAAGTTCGCCGGACGCTGGCCAATCACCGTGTCGGTGCTCGACATTCGCGAAGACCATATCCGTAGCTATCTGCCGGCCAGCTTTGCCGGCTCGGTGCTCAGTGAACTGGGCTTTGCCTGGACGCCCGCGGCCCGCCAAGCCACGGGCGTGTCCCTTAAACTCAGCAGTAAAGAGAGTTTGCCTGTGGTCGATGCCGACCTGTTCTTCGTCTTTCAGCGCGCCGACAGCAACGCCGCGCAGCACACCTACGACAAGCTGGTACAGAACCCGTTCTGGCAACAGTTGCGTGCAGTACGGGACTACCAGGTATGGCGCGTCGATGCCGTGGCCTGGAGTTTGTCCGGCGGCATTCTGGGCGCCAACCGCATGCTCGATGAGATCGCTCGCGTGGCCCTGGCGGATAGCGCCTCATGACGGCTGCGGTAAAACTGGGCCTGGGGCTGTTGATACTGGTAGCGTGCATGGGATTGAGTCTGGCCACCGGGGCCACCTGGATATCGCCCGCTGCCATTGTACGAAGTGTCTGGCAGGCTGATGCGCTGAGCGCTATCGAGCAAGTGCTGCTCGACACACGGCTGACACGCACCCTGATGGCCGTCGCGGTCGGTTCGAGTCTGGCGGTTGCCGGGGCGCTGATGCAGGCGCTGACGCGCAATCCGCTGGCGTCGCCTGGCCTGTTCGGCATCAATGCCGGCGCGACGTTTGCCATCATCGCCTGTTCGTCGCTGCTTTCACTGTCGTCCATGAGCCAGTGGCTGTGGTGCGCGTTCATCGGCGCTGCGGTGGCGGGCACGATTGTCTGGGTCATCGGCAACCGGGGGCAGGGCAGCCTCAATCCATTGCGCATCGTGTTGGCCGGCGCAGCGATCACTGCCTTGTTTACCGCATTCAGTCAGGCCTTGCTGGTGGTCAATCAGGACGGTCTGGACACCGTGCTGTTCTGGCTGGCCGGCTCGTTGTCGGAGCGCGAGCTGAGCACTGCCGCGCCGTTGCTCGTCTGCGTGGTCATGGGGCTTGTCGGCGCGCTGGTGCTGGCGGGGCAGGTCAACGTGCTCAACACCGGGGAAGCCATCGCGACGGCGCTGGGCCAGCGTACGGGGCTGATTCGCCTGATGATGAGCGTGGTGATCATTGCCCTGGCAGGCAGCGCCGTGGCGCTGGCGGGCAGTATCGGCTTCATCGGTCTGCTGGTGCCACACATGGTGCGCAAGACGCTGTCCATCGACCATCGCTGGCTGCTGCCCGGCTGCGCAGTGCTGGGCGCGACGCTGTTGTTGCTGGCCGACACGCTGGCGCGCGTCGTGATTGTCCCTCAGGAAGTCCCGGTGGGAGTGATGACGGCTCTGTTCGGTGCGCCGTTCTTCATTGCACTGGTTCGGCGGGGCGCGCGCTATGGATAAGCATTTCACCGTGCGCTACCGGAGTTTTTCCCGGCAGTTCAGCCTGACTGCATTGACGCGCTTGCTGACGGGCCTGTCGCTGACGCTGCTGGTTGCACTGAGTTCGCTGGCCGTGGGCAAGATCAATCTGTCGCCAGCGACCCTGCTGAATGTTTTTACCGGTCAGGCGGATGCCAGCCTGGTCTTCATCGTCGAACAACTGCGCATGCCCCGGCTGGCCCTGGCTGCCCTGGTCGGCGCGGCCCTGGCGGTGTCCGGGCTGATCCTGCAAAGCATCATTCGCAACCCGCTGGCCTCACCGGATCTGTTAGGCATCACCAGTGGTGCCAGCGCCGCCGCCGTGTTGTACCTGTCATTCTTCTCGGCTGCACTGGGCGCGCAGTTTCTGCCCCTGGCGGCGATCTCTGGCGCAGGCCTCGCGGCACTGGTCATTTATCTGCTGGCCTGGAATCAGGGCGCTTCACCCTTGCGCATGGTGTTGATCGGGGTAGGGGTGTCGGCTTTGCTGGCTGCGGTCACCACGTTCATTCTGGTGTTCAGCCCGTTGACCACCACCTTGTCGGCTTATGTCTGGCTGACCGGGAGCGTGTATGGTGCCAGTTGGCCGGAGCCCCGCGCGCTGGCCGGCTGGCTATTGTTGACGCTGCCGCTGTTGGCGCTGCTCGCCCGTCAGGTGCGCATGCAACAACTGGATGACGCGCTGGCCCAGGGCATCGGCGTGCGCGTGCAATGGCTGCGCGCCGGTTTGCTGCTGGTGAGCGTCGCACTGGCCGGGCTGGCGGTCGCCTGGGGCGGGGCGATTGCCTTTGTCGGGCTGATCGCGCCTCATATCGCCAAACGCCTGATGCCGCCGGGGTTCGTCGGTCAGGCGCTGATGGCGGCGTTGATCGGTGCCAATCTGGTGATGCTTGCCGATCTGGCCGGACGCACGCTGTTCCTGCCGCTGGATCTGCCCGCAGGGATTTTTGTCGCGGTGCTGGGCACGCCGTTTTTTCTGTACCTATTGATCAACCAGCGGCATTAAGGAATTACGGATGGCGTCAATCGCAACCCACGACCTGACCCTGAGTTACCAGCGGCAGGTGATCATCGACAGCCTTGATCTGCAGTTACCTGCAGGCCAGGTGACCGTGCTGATCGGCAGTAACGGTTGCGGCAAAAGCACCTTGCTCAAATCCTTAGCGCGCCTGCTCAAACCCCAGCAGGGCACCGTGGTGCTCAACGGTGCCGATATCCATCAGAAGTCCACTGCGACCGTCGCGCGTGAACTGGCGATTCTGCCGCAGATGCCCAGCGCGCCGGAAGGCATCAGCGTGCGGCAACTGGTGGCGCTGGGGCGTTATCCGTATCAGAACTGGATGCAGCAATGGTCCGCCGAGGATGAAGCCATGGTTGCACGGGCTCTGGCGCAAACCGGCATGCAGGAACTGGCCGACAGACCCGTCGATGCGCTGTCAGGTGGTCAGCGTCAGCGCGCATGGATTGCCATGACCCTGGCGCAGGATACCGACATTGTATTGCTGGACGAACCGACGACCTTTCTCGATCTGGCTCATCAGATCGAAGTGCTGGACCTGTTGCGCGACCTGAATCGGCAAGAGGGCAAGACCATCGTGATGGTTCTGCATGACCTGAATCTGGCCTGCCGTTACGCCGATCATATGGTCGCTGTCCACGAACGCAGCGCCTTCGCCCAGGGGCGTCCGGCGGATATTCTCAGCGAGGCGCTGGTCAAGCAGGTCTTCGGCCTCAACTGCCGGATCATCGCCGATCCATTCTTTGGTACGCCGCTGTGCATCCCCTTTGGCCGGGAACTGCCGCAATGAGTCTGGCGCAGGCGTTCAGCGAGTCAGAATGGGCGTTGCTGTCCGAGGCGCTGCGGCTCAGGCCGGCAGGTGAGCACGATCCGCGCTCACTCCCGGCCCGCGCGCTGCTGGACGACGCAGTCTGCGAGCAACTGCTTGGCGAGCTGGGGCCGGTGATCGGTTCTCCGACCCAGGCAATCACGGCATCATTGCTGGCCAAGCGCTTTTCGTTCCTCAGCACCGGTGCCTGCCTGTACGCGATGTCGGTCTACGACAAGGGCCTGGCCCTGTCGCTGGACAACAGCGTGGTCGAATACGCGCACGATGACGGCCTTTGGACCTCTTCAATGCCTTTGCTCGATACAACGCCAGTGGGTTATGAGCCGGGCGCTCGCGAAGCATGGCGTGATCAGATCGCTACCACTTTGTTCCGCGACCTGCTTCAGCCGCTGTGGGAAACCTTCAACCGTGTCACTGGCATTTCCCGACGCATTTTGTGGGAAAACACCGCAGTACGTGTGTATTCGCTGTACGACAAACGCATGGACAAGGTTGAAGACCCGGCGATCCGGCAGCGCTGTGAAGCCGATTTCGACTGGCTGCTGCACCAGGCAGATCCCACGCTGTTCGGCCTGACCTACAACCCGCTCAAACACTTCCGCCGTCCGCCGGTTGTGCTGGAAGCCGAAGGCAAAAGCATCCGTTTTCGGCGCACCTGCTGCTTCTATTACGACGCCAGCAACCCCGTCGAGTATTGCTCGACCTGTCCGTTACTGAGGCCCAAAAAATGTCGATGAACAAGCAGATTGCACACCGCCAGCAACAACTCAGCGACGCCGTCATAGAGCAATACCGTGACATTGCCGCGTCAACCATTGGCCACCTGACCGACGTGGGTTATCTGCGCGGGATCAGACCGCTGTTCGAGGGTGCCAGACTGGTCGGCAACGTTGTGACGGTCAAACTGCAGCTGCCCGATGGCAGCATTTTGCGCGACGCACTGCTGAACAGCCTGCCAGGCGATGTACTGGTGATTGAATGTGTTGGCGACGAGCATTGCGCCTGCTGGGGCGAACTGCGCACCCTGGCCGGGCTCATCAAGGGGCTTGCCGGCGTCATCGTCTCTGGCGCGGTCACCGACGTTGCCGCCTTGCGCGAACATCGCCTGCCCGTGTTCAGCCGGGGAGTCAGCGCAATGACGACGCGCAGTCTTGGCGAAAGCGGCGAGCTCAATGGACTGATCCATATAGGCGGCGTGGAGGTGAAGCCAGGGGATATCGCAGTCGGGGATGATGACGGGGTATTTATCCTGAGTCCGCAACAGGCGAACGAACTGTTACCCGAGTTGCTGGACAAGGAGAGTGCGGACCGAAAAAGACGGGAGGAGTTTCTCGGCAGACTGAACGGGGAGAACACGGTCAGCACAACTCGACAGTGATAATGAAACCTGAAACAGCGCGTTTGATTTGATTCATGAATATAACCACTGTCGACTGATCAATAGTTATAACTTTTGGATCCCACAGTCACAATCGGACAATAGGCAGGCTGTTTTCGTATTAAGTTTGATTGCGCCGCTCAAGATTGCGGTTTTATGACCGATGCAGAGTGCAAACCCAAACTGTTCCGGATAGCCGCAATGTTCAATTCGCATTTGAAAAACACCAATAAGGCATTGGAGCGCCGCCTCGCCATGCTTGAGCAAGCAGGGCAAATCCTCAATCTGGAGACAGTCGCCGTCGTGCTGGATGGCACGGGCAAGGTACAGTCCGTCAACGCGTTGTTCGAGACGGAGATGAGTTACGCGCAAGCAGAACTGGTCGGACGCAATCTGTCTGAGCTGAGCCCGCCGGAACTGAGCGGTGACGTTCACCAGAAGCGCGCATTGACCGCAATTCGCGACGGCAAGCATTTCAGCGGCACGTTGCGCCTGGTCAGCAAGACCGGGTCGAGGGTGTGGCTGAGAACCATTGTCGTCCCGTACAAAAACGAAACTGGCGGCGTCGAGCAGATTACCCTGTACTCGAGTGTTCTGACGCGAACCATTGAAGCCTCACGCGAGAACGAGGCGCTGGTCAATGCATTGCAACGCTCCACCGCCGTTATCGATTTCACCCTCGATGGCATTGTCATCGGTGCCAATGACAACTTTCTGAAGGCGATGGGTTACGAACTGAATCAGATAAAGGGCAAACACCACAAGATTTTCTGCCTGCCTGAAGAATCCGCTTCTGACGCGTATACCCAATTCTGGGAAAGACTGCGCCGGGGTGAGTTTATCGTCGATCGTTTTCGTCGAATCGACAAAGGCGGTCGTGATGTATGGCTGGAGGCGTCTTATAACCCGATTACCGATGCCAACGGCAAACTCTATAAAATTGCCAAGTTCGCGACGGTCATCACTGAACAGGTCGAGCGCGAGAAAGCCGTCGCCGAAGCATCGGAAATGGCTTATCAAACATCTATCGATACTGACAGCAGCGCGCAGCAGGGCCGCAAAGTCATCAAGGACACGCTGCAGATGCTCGGCCAGTTGACCATTTCTATGGAAGAGGCCACACGAGGCATCGAAGCACTGGATTCGCAAAGTCAGGTGATTGGAACAATCATCAAAACCATCAGCGGCATTGCCGAACAAACCAACCTGCTCGCGCTGAACGCAGCGATCGAAGCCGCCAGGGCTGGCGAACAGGGCAGGGGCTTTGCCGTAGTCGCCGATGAGGTGCGCCAGCTGGCCTCCCGCACGACAAAAGCCGCAGAAGAAATCGTAAACGTCGTGAAGACCAACCAGAGCCTGGCTTCAGACGCGGTAGGCGTGATTGTGCGCAGCACCGAACAGGCGTCCGAGGCGCTGGTATTGGCCAACGACGCAGACCGTGTGATTCAGGAAATTCAGCACGGCGCGAACACGGTAGTGCGGGCCGTCAGCCGGTTTGTAGACCAGCGCTCCAGTTAAGTGTGAACAGTCGGGTCGACTCAGGGACGCCAAAAGCGCACTGCCCTGAGTCACTCGCTGAGCAGGCCAACGAACAGGAAAGAACGTTCATCGATAGTGGCAGGGACCTCTGTCTATAAAAGTTTTAAATGAGTGTGTTTTATTCAATCCATGAGCCAGCACTTGTGCGAGGCGCATACTACCAAAATCATCGAACTACGTTGATATCCGGCTAACGATGACCTGCTTATAGCCATTGCACCCGCCGTCCTTTCGAGCACTTTCACTATGCCTTTCCTGCGCAGCCCACAAATGGTTCGTAAGTACCTTTACACCTTGCTGTGGTTTTATGTGTTTTCTATTTTCCTCTTCGCAATCGCGTGGGAGTTCGAACTTGAATCCGTCGCCATGATCGCCATGGGCTTGCCCTATGACGAGGATTTCGAAAATGCCGAGCGTTGGCGTTTTGTACTGACCTCGACCGGCTTTGCAGTGTTGTCGATGGTCATACCGTTCATTCTTCTGAAACGCTTGATGCAACGACTGCACAGTAGCTACAACGACTTGCTCAAGTCACAGGCGCTCAGCGAATCTCTGGCCCGCCACGATCCTTTGTCCGGCTTGCTCAATCGGCGTGTGTTTCACGAGCAACTGGTTGCACGCTTGCAGCAGCCAGCGACACAAACTGCGGTTTTTTTGATCGACCTGGATAAATTCAAGCTCATCAACGATACCCACGGGCATGCGGCGGGAGACGCGGCTATCTGCGCCGTTGCCGAAAGCCTGCGCGACGCCACTGTCGGGTGGCAGGCTTCCGTGGCTCGACTGGGCGGCGATGAGTTTGGCCTGGCGGTCAGTGGTGACTTCAGTCACGCAGAACTGGCGCCGCTCGCTGAAAACATTCTGGCCAAAATCGCGGCATCCAGCGTTGGCCTGCCGCGTGTGGTCCTGAGTGCAACCCTCGGCATTGCCATTGCGCCAATGGATGGCTCAGACCCCGACCTCTTGCTGCAACGTGCGGACAGCGCCATGTACCGCGGTAAGACCGGTGGCCGAGCCAGGTTCCATTTCTATGAAGTCAGCTTCGAGCGCGAGCAGCGCCTGCAGGAACAGTTCGCGCGTGAGCTCACCCTGGCTATCGAAGAGAAGGATATTCAACCGTTCTATCAGCCTATCGTCAGCCTTCCCGAACAACGCCTGGCGGGGTTCGAACTGCTGGCGCGATGGCTGCATCCCGAGCGTGGGATCATCCTGCCGCTTGACTTCATACCCGTCGCCGAACAATTGGGGCTGATCAAACCACTCACCGCGACTCTTTTGCTTCAAGCCTTCGATCAGGCACGCGATTGGCCAAGCGACTTCACGCTGGCAATCAATGTCACCTCACTGATGATCGAAAGTCCCGACTTTCCGGACTGGCTGGAACAGCTGGCCAGCGAAGGAAGATTCCCGCTGAATCGGCTGGAAGTGGAAGTGACGGAAAATGCCCTGGTCGCCAATGTCGACAGTGCCCGCCTGAACCTGGAGCGTCTGCGCGCGATGGGCGTGAGCGTCGCTCTGGACGATTTCGGTACCGGCTATTCGGGGCTTTATCACCTGACCAGGCTTGCCATCGATAAGATCAAGATCGACAGATCGTTCTTCGACACGACGCTTGAGAACCAGAACGAGATGGTCAAGGCCATCCTCGCTCTGGGTAAAAGCCTGCGCATGAAAATCACCGCCGAGGGCGTTGAGCACGAACGGCTCGCAGACTGGCTGGCCACCCATGAGTGCGACTTTGCCCAAGGCTACCTGTTCGGACGACCGTTGCCGTTGGCCCAGGTGAAAGAGCTGCTGGCAATGAGTGTTTCCGAAGGGCCGGTCAGGGCGTTGGCGGTTCCTGGAAAATAAGGTTCATGCGCTTCAAGTCAGGCGCTCTCGAACTTCAATGCGGAACTTTGGATTCACCAGAGGCGATGAGAGATTCTCTAGTACCTGGCGCTCAATAAAACTTGCGGCTTTCTGCCAGTGCAGCGAGTTGCGGCGCCCTCGTGAAGCTGTGATCGGGATTGGCGCTGATAGCGTCTACGTGAGTGCCTGATGCGGATAAGGTGCCTGATTCAGATATAAGCATTCCTTATTGTCGATGACTCATGGACTATATGCCCATTTGGCTGCCTCTCTGAGGCAAGCGCTCGCATCTGCAGGAGCCCGTGAATGAACATCAAGATTGAGGCGCTGATCGCCCGGAAGATCGGTTTCGCCTCCCACCAGAACGCCGTACCGCTGGTACGTGAATTGAGTATCTGGAACCAGGAAGAAAGCGGTTTTGAAAACCTGACCCTGACTTTAAGCACCGATCCGGATTTCGTAGAGAGCCGCACTTGGCGTATAGACCGCATTCATGCAGGTGATCGCCTCAACATTTCCGAGCGTGATATCAAGCTTAACGCAGGTTATTTGTCCGGGCTGACTGAAAGCCTTAGCGCTGACGTGGTGATGCGCTTGTCCCAGGGCGACAATGTACTCGTCGAGCAGCGCTTCCCGACAGAACTGCTGGCGCGCACAGAATGGGGCGGCTTGAGCGCCATGCCGGAGCTGCTTGCGGCTTTCTGCATGCCCAATGATCCCGCAGTAGATCGGGTACTCAAAGCGGCCTCACAGGTTTTGCGGCGCGCAGGCAAGAAAGATGGCATCGACGGCTATGAAAGCAAGTCGCGCACGCGAACCTGGGAGCTTGCCTCTGCCATTTGGTCCGGAGTGTGCAGCTTTCAGTTGAGCTATGCATTGCCCCCGGCCAGTTTTGAACAAGAGGGGCAAAAGGTCCGGCCTCCGAGTGTGGTTCTGGAAAACGGCGTGGCGACCTGCCTGGACACTGCATTGCTGTTTGCCGCGGCTTTGGAGCAGGCGGGCTTGAACGCTCTGCTGATCATGACCAAGGGGCACGCATTCGCAGGCGTCTGGTTGCAGCCTCAAGAGTTTTCCCAATTGTTGACCGATGAGGCGTCGGCAGTACGCAAACGCCTGGATCTGAAGGAAATGGTGGTATTCGAAACCACCCTTTCTACACAGACACCTGTGCCGGGCTTCTCCCAGGCCATTGCAGCCGCCGAGCGGCAACTCGATGATGAGCAGTTCATCATGGCCATCGATTTGCACCGTGCCCGGATGCAGAAGATTCGTCCGATGGCGCTCGTCTCAGTAACCGAGGGATCGGATGAGACAGCCGATGCTCCACCCACTATTGAAGGGCTGGAGGAGGCTCCGGCACTTCCGGGGTTCGATGTCGAAATTAACACGGATAGTGAAGGTCCAGCGGGCAAGCTGACGCTGTGGCAACGCAAGCTGCTGGATCTGACGACCCGCAACCGCCTCCTGCATCTCCCGGACAGCGCAAAAGGCGTACGCCTGTTGTGCCCTGATCCGGCAGCGCTTGAAGACCTTCTCTCCAGTGGCCAGCGAATTCGCGTGTTGCCGGTGCCTGACCTGAAAAGCAGTGGCCGGGATGTGGCCCTGTACGAGCAGCAGAATAATGAGAACCTGGTCGACGAAGTTGCTCGTCAGGCGCTTGCTCGTGGTGAAGTGCTCGCCACTCTGGAAAAGGTAAAACTTGAAGCAACCCTGATTGATCTGTTCCGCAAGGCGCGTAGCGATCTGGAAGAGGGCGGTGCAAACACACTGTTTCTGGCCATCGGCTTTCTCAAATGGAAGAAGAGTGCAGACGACCCTAAAACCTATTCCGCGCCCCTGATTTTGCTGCCAGTAAAACTTGAACGCAAAAGTGCCTTGTCCGGGGTGACGCTCAGTCTTCTTGATGAAGAACCGCGTTTCAACCTGACGCTGCTTGAATTGCTGCGCCATGACTTCGAGTTGGTAATTCCTGGACTGGACGGCGAACTACCCAGTGATGAAAGTGGCATTGATGTGACGGGTATCTGGAACCTGGTGCGGCGAGCAGTGCGTGACGTGCCAGGTTTCGAGGTGAGTACCGAACTTGTGTTGGGCACCTTCTCATTTGCCAAATACCTGATGTGGAAAGACCTGAATGCCAACGCAGCACAGCTGCTGCAAAGCCCTTTGGTCAAGCATTTGCTTGACCCCTCTGAGGGAGATGAGGGCTTCTCCGGTTCAGACGAGTTTCCCAGACCAGAGCATCTGGACTCGTCAGTAACGCCCGCCATGCTTTTCGCTCCGTTGCCGGCCGACTCTTCACAGTTATCTGCCGTGGTGGCATCTGCCGGTACTCATAGCTTCGTCATGGATGGGCCTCCGGGAACCGGTAAGTCGCAAACCATTGCCAACATGATTGCCCACAATCTGGCCTTGGGCCGTCGCGTACTATTCGTGGCAGAGAAGCGCGCGGCATTGGACGTGGTTTACCGTCGCCTGGCAGAACAGGGGCTGGGCGAGTTTTGCCTGGAGCTGCATTCAAGCAAGGCCTCTAAAGTTGAAGTACTCAAACAACTGGACCGCGCCTGGGATGTCAGCGATGCGTTGAGCCCGGAGGAGTGGGAACGTGAAGCCACTCGTTTGCAGACGCTGCGCTCGCGACTCAACGAACTGGTCGAGGTACTGCACCGACGCTGGAGCAACGGGCTCTCCCTGCATCAGGCGATTGGTCGTGTGGTTCGTGATCATGGCCCTCAAACACCCAGGCTGACCTGGCCATCAGACACGCAACATGATGCAGCCCAGTACAGCCAGTTGCTGGACCTTTCGCGTCGGTTAGGCTTGAAC
Source organism: Pseudomonas sp. SZ57 (assembly GCF_009495975.1). Classification (NCBI taxonomy): domain Bacteria; kingdom Pseudomonadati; phylum Pseudomonadota; class Gammaproteobacteria; order Pseudomonadales; family Pseudomonadaceae; genus Pseudomonas; species Pseudomonas sp. SZ57. The sequence goes on from NZ_WIBD01000002.1 coordinate 221,437, forward strand.
GGTGATGCCGCACGTAATCTGTCAGGCAAATTCGGCGCTCTGGCGCAGACCCAGTGGTCGAACGCCTGGCAGGCACACATTGCGAATGCCGCACGTGAGTTGCCGCAGGCCCTTGACGCGCTGAATGCCGCGAGTGAAAGTCTTCTTGGCCTTACGCACCTTGACTTGCCTGTAGCTGAAGTGGCGCAGGTTCAGCACCTTGACGAACTGACGACTCTGGTCGTGGAGTCCTATGGCCTGAACCTCTCGTTCGCTTTTGCACCCGATGCTGTAGCGCGTATCGAAGCAGCCCGGCGCGCGTGCCGGTTAATCGAAAGCTATCGAGAGCTTGAAGAAGGTCTTTCGCTGGATTATGCAGACGAAGCCTGCCGTCGCGTTCCCGTTGAGGCGATGCGCAGCGAATGGCGAGATGCCGAAGGAAAGTTCTGGTTCCTGGCGACTATCGCCAAGAAAAAGGTCGCGAAGAAACTGGCCTCTTCAGGCGGCGCAGCAGGCCTGCCGGACACACTTGGCGACCTGGCAATTTTCGAGCGCCTGTACGCGCAACTGAACGAACTGGACACATTGGCCGGCAGCCTGCAATCGATCCCGGGCTGGCAGGGCCTGACCAGTGACGTGTCACAGATATTTCGTGCAGCCTCAATGGCTGAAAACCTGCGCGGGCTGATGAGCGGTCTGGCCCAATCACCGGACCACCTCATTTCATTGCGCAGCGCCGTCGCGCGTCTGGTCGTTGAGGCAAATGAAATGTTGGCGCCGGGCGGGCAAATCGGCGTAGCGCTATCGGCTTTGCAACAGGCTTTGTCTCGCTATGAAGACGCCGCTCGACTGTTTGCCGAATTATCTGCAGCCGGTACAGACACACAACCAGGCGTTGGCGCGTTGCGGGCTACTTCACTCTCGATCCAGCAACACGAGGAGCAACTCAAGGCATGGTGCGATTGGTGCCGGGTTCGCGAGCAGGCGGGTGAGGCTGGTTTGGCAAGTCTGGCCCGTGCGCTCGAGGCAGGGAGTCTGTCACCTGCAGCAAGCGAAGAAACCTTCGTCACGGCCTATGCTCATTGGTTCGCTACGCAGGGTATAGACGGCGAACCTCTGTTGCGGAATTTCGTGGCTGCCGAGCACATGAGCGACATTGCGGCGTTCGCTCGTCTGGACGACGAAATGGCCAAACTGACGGTGCGTTACATCCGGGCCAGACTGTGTGGTTTGATCCCCTCCAAAAATGACATACCCAAAAGCAGCGGCTTTGCCATTCTCAAACATGAATTGCAGAAGTCCCGCCGGCACAAACCTGTCAGGCAACTGGCTGTCGAGATGGGCGACGCGCTGAATCGCCTGGCCCCTTGCATGCTGATGAGCCCGCTGTCGATTGCGCAATTCCTGCCCGCCGATCAACCGCCCTTCGATCTGGTCATTTTCGACGAGGCTTCGCAGATTGCTCCATGGGACGCAATCGGTTCGATAGCTCGCGGCAGGCAAGTCGTTATCGCAGGCGACCCGCGTCAAATGCCGCCGACGAACTTCTTCAACCGTGGCCCGAATGCCAGCGACGACGATACCGCGGAAGACATGGAAAGCATTCTGGACGAATGCCTGGGAGCAGGGGTGCCAAGCCACAGTCTGAGCTGGCACTACCGGAGTCGCCACGAAAGCCTGATTGCCTTCTCCAATCATCGTTACTACGACAGCAATCTCATCACCTTCCCGGCCGCAGAGACCCGTGCAAGTGCTGTGGAGTGGCGCCGTGTTGACGGTGTTTATGCAAAAGGCAAAGGGCGCTACAACCAGGCTGAAGCCGAAGCCATCGTCAGCGAGACAGTCAAGCGCCTTACCGATCCTGCGTTCGTGGCTGCTGGCCATTCGATCGGTATTATCACGCTCAACTCTGATCAGCAAAAACTGATCAATGATCTGCTGGACAACGCCCGCAAGCAGTACCCGCAGATCGAGCCTTTTTTCCAGGACACACAGACCGAGCCGGTTGTCGTGAAGAATCTGGAAACAGTCCAGGGTGATGAGCGCGATCTGATCATGCTCGGGATAGGCTATGGCCCGACCGAGCCGGGTGCGCAGGTCATGTCCATGAACTTCGGCCCCCTCAACAAGGACGGTGGCTGGCGCAGGCTTAACGTGGCGATCACACGGTCTCGCCGGGAAATGCTGGTGTTCTCATCCTTTGATCCGTCGATGATCGACCTGAACCGCACCAACGCCCGTGCAGTCCGGGATCTGAAGCATTTCATAGAATTCGCCCAGCGCGGACCAAAAGCCCTGGCCGAGGCGGTACAGGGCTCGGTCGGTGGTTATGACTCGCCGTTCGAGGAAGCAGTCGCTCAAGGGCTACGGCGCCTTGGTTGGCAAGTGGTGCCGCAGATTGGTGTGTCGCGTTTCCGCATTGACCTGGGAATCGTTCACCCTGACCGCCCGGGTGACTATCTGGCGGGTGTCGAATGCGATGGCGCTACCTATCACAGCGCTGCCACTGCCCGGGATCGGGACAAGGTCCGCGGCGCAATTCTCAGTGGCCTCGGCTGGAACCTGGTGCGGCTATGGTCCACGGAATGGTGGGTAGACAAGGAAGGTGCATTGCAGAGGCTGAACGCAGCGTTGAATGATCTTTTGGCGCAGTCCCGGGAGAAGACAGCAGACCCACTAAACGAACAGCCAACGCCCCGCTGACGGGGCGCTAAAGCGCCCGCCGAAGCGTGATCCGGGTCAATTCCGAAGGTTTGCCAAGACGAATGGCAAACCCCGGCCAGAGTGCAGTGCCGTTGTTGACGTACAGTTGCATTCCGCCCACATCATAAAGCCCGGATACGAATCCGCCGTTGGCCAGGGCCAGCAGCCAGTGAAGGCCAAAGATCATGCCGCCATGGGTATGTCCGGAGAGTTGCAGCGCTATGCCGTGGGTCGCTGTTTCCTCGGCGTTTCTGGGTTGATGGTCGAGCAGGATGATCGGTGTGTCTTTCGCGATGCCTGCTATGGCTTTCTGCAGATCTGGCGCAGGGAAACCGGTTTTCGGCGCCGTGACGTCGGTGACGCCGGCCAGAGCGATGCGTGCACCGTCGCGCTCGATCATCGTGTGGCTGTTGGCCAGAGGGATCATGCCCAGTGAGACGAAGTGCTGCATCCACGCCTGGTTATCGAAAAAGTACTCATGGTTGCCGGGGATGACGTACACGCCATCCGGCGCGCGCAAATCGCGCAGGGCCTCGATATCCTGTTTCCGGTTGCTTAGCGATCCATCAATCAGATCGCCGGTGATGACGATCAGATTCACCCCCAGCGCATTTGACTGCTGTACCACCGCCTGTGTCCACGGCGCGTCGAACAGACGGCTGATGTGCATGTCTGTCAGTTGCAATACCTTGTAGCCTTCGAATTGCGGAGGCAGGTTTTTAATCGCGATCTGGATGTCTTTCACCGGCGGCACGCGCACGGCCTGCTGGACGCCGATTGCCGCCAGCACCAGGGCCGCCATACCGATGAAGTAACGCAGATTGGCCGGAATGCTCAGCGTCTGCCGGCGCACCAGCATCGTCAGCAATGTGCCGATGTCGACGATGATTTGCAGCACCGCAAGCAACAGGATCGCGCCGAACGCCCAGTTGAACAGCATCACGATGTAGCGTGGAAATTCCGGCGAGAACACGCTGCCGGAGGAAAATCGGCAATACAGGTGGTATTGCGAGGCAAGGACAAGCAGCACCGCAACGGCGATTTTCGCCGATAACGCCCAGGGCATCGGCCATAGGAATCGGGCGATGACGTACAGGCAGGGCAGGCTGAACATGACATGAAACATTAACGTGCTCCGTTGGCGATATCGATGAAGTGAATAACTGCGTCAACGGCACGGGCAGTAATAAGGTCGATCTGGCCCTGCTGAACGACTTCCGTTGCAGGGTATTGTGGAGCAGGGATGCTGAAGGTCATGGTGCCGAGGCGGAATGCCGATACGGGCAGACCTTGCTGCCAAGTTTCTTGCAACGCGCGCCGATTGTCGAGCTGGCGTGCCTTTGCCGGCACTGCACGGCTCGAAACCGGTCTGAAACCGTCGCTTGATTGCAGCTGTCAGGCGGCGCTCGACGGCCTATCCCTGCCGCGCGCCATCTCTCGAAACAGCCGAGGCGACATACCGAATGTCGATTTGAAGTGCCTGCTGAAATGCGAACTGCTGCCATAGCCCCAGGCATAGGCGATATCGGTCAGTGAACGATGGGCATGCTCATTGCTGCGCAGTTCTTCGGCGCAACGCGACAGGCGTCGTTGCCAGATATATTCACTGACCGTACAACCCTGTTCCACCTGGAATGTCCTGTGCAGGCTGCGCACCGAACACTGTTCGACGCTGGCGATGCGCTCCACAGTCAGGTCCCGGTCGGCAAGGTGACGTTCAATATAAGCTTTGAGGCGATTCTGTTTGAACAGACGGAAGTCATGGGTGAGTTGCTTTTCTTCGTCTTTGTTTTTAAACGCATTATCCAGTACCCCGACGATGCTATCGCCGATCAGGCGTGCCGAATGGCTGTTGAGCAAGGGATACTGGCCATACGCATCATTGATCAAGTGGCTCAGGATTCTCCCCAGGCCAGTGCGTCCGTTAAGGTGCACGTCTACGTTGTCCGCAAGCCGATCATCTGTGCCCTCAAGCAGCAGAATGAAATGCTCGCAGCCTTGCATGCTGGTGACGCTGAAGGGTTTGCCACAATCGACCAGGAGCATGTCGTCAGGCGCCAGCACGCTGTGCTGCAGACCTTGCTCTACATGGCTGACGCCCGCAGTCTGCAATATCAGCATCCGCGGAGTGTCGAGCGCGTTGACCGCGTTGCTCAGGTGACGCGAATAGCGGTGGGCGCTGGCAGTCATCCGGCAGAAACGCAGCGGCCCGAGGTCGCCGTACTCCAGTCGTCCCTGAAAGTCGCGGTCGTTGAGGGGTTCGATGAAGGTCGACTCCAGGCGCCTTATATAATCCGGCGTACGCCCAAGGTGTTCACTCATGAACTCCTTCCACTTCATCAGGCGTTCGGAACACACCAGCTGTTCGGTGGATGCACAGGCCAGATTGTTCATAGGCTGCCTCTCTTCTTGTTGTAGTTTCAGTTGAACGAGCAACGGTCGTTGCCCGCCCACTCATCAATGGGCCCGGTTCAGAACGGATAGTGATGGCTGCCTGCTTTCCAGGTGACCCAATGGGCCCGCGTGAACTCATCCACTGCGTATTGACCATTGAATCTGCCGAGGCCGGAATTCTTTTCCCCTCCGAAGGGCGCATTGGGCTGGTCATCGATCGTGATGTCGTTGATATGTGTCATGCCAGCAATCAGTGCGTCGCTGGAAGGGGCCGCCCCCGAGCAACTGGAAACCGAAGTCGCGCGCAAGCTCGAAGACAAGCTGACCTCGCTGCGCCTGCTCAAGCATGTCACCACACAAATTACCGAAGGCAGTGTCCTCATCAATGTGATCTTCGACATCGACAAGGATGGCAACGAAGCCCTCAACGAAGTACGCAATGCGGTGGACAGCGCTGCGGCTGAATTGCCAGCCAACCTCGATACGCCATCGGTAACCCGCCTGACCACCAATACCACGGCGTTGCTGACCTATGTGGTCGATGCGCCACGTATGGACGAAGAAGCGCTGTCATGGTTTGTCGACAACGAGCTGAGTAAACAACTGCTGACCGTGCGTGGTGTCGCAAAGATCAGCCGGGTGGGCGGCGTGGACCGCGAAGTCCAGGTTGACCTTGATCCGGCGCTGATGGCCGGTCTGGGTCTGAGTGTGACGGACATTGCAGATCGTTTGCGTGCGATGCAGAAAGACAATTCCGGCGGCCAAGGCGATCTGGGCAGCGGTCAACAGGCGCTGCGTGTCCTCGGCGGTATTGACGACCCCGCGGCGCTGGGCGCTATCCGCATTCCCGTCAGCGATGGACGGATGCTCGCTGTGCAGCAGTTGGCCACCGTGCGCGACACCCATGCCGAGCGCACCACCCTGGCGTATCGCGATGGCAAACCGGTGATTGGCTTTCAGGTCATCCGCTCCCTGGGCTTTTCCGACGTCGGCGTGACCAGGGATTTGCGCCAGGCAGTCAGTGAGTTCGCCAGGCAGCACCCTGATGTGCGTATTGAAGAGGCGAGTAATGCCGTCGAGCCGGTGATGGAAAACTATCGCGGCTCCATGGCGCTGCTCTACGAAGGGATGTTACTGGCGGTGCTGGTGGTCTGGTGGTTCCTGCGTGACTGGCGGGCGACCTTGATCGTGGCCACGGCACTGCCTTTGTCGATCATCCCGACCTTCGGCGTGATGTATTTTGCCGGTTTTAGCCTCAATACCGTTTCGCTGCTGGCGCTGGCGCTGGTAATCGGCATTCTGGTCGACGATGCCATTGTTGAGGTCGAAAACATTGCGCGACACCTGCGCATGGGCAAAACCCCGAGGCAGGCGGCAATCGAAGCGTCCGACGAGATCGGCCTTGCGGTATTGGCAACCACCGTGACCCTGGTCGCAGTATTCCTGCCGACCGCTTTCATGGGCGGGATTTCCGGCAAACTGTTTCGCCAGTTCGGTGTGACCGCCAGCGCTGCGTTGATATTTTCGTTACTGGTCGCCCGTCTTCTGACGCCGATGATGGCTGCGCACTTTCTCAAGGCTCGCTCGCATGGCGAACACGACGGCGGTTTGATGAGGCGTTACCTGGGCTGGATTCATACCAGCCTGAGCCACCGCAAAACCACCATGGCCATTGTGGGCGCTTTATTCATCGGCTCGCTGGCGCTTATACCCTTGCTGCCGACCAGCTTTCTGCCTGCCCAGGATATTGCCAGCAGCACCGTCAGCCTGGAATTGCCACCTGGCAGCAGTCTGGCGCAGACCGGCGAGATTGCCTTGCAGGCTGAGAAGCGTTTGCGTGCGATCCCTGAAGTGGCCCACGTGTTCATTTCGGCGGGCAGCGGCGATGCCGGCAGTGCAGGCAATCGCAACGCGATACTGACCGTCGATCTGCTGCCGCGTGACCAACGCGCCCTGAAACAATCCCAGGTGGAAGCGAGCATGCGTGAAAGTCTGCGCAGTTTGCCTGGTGTGCGGGTGACGGTCGGTGGTGACGCCAGCGGCGAACGGCTGGACATCGTCCTTGCCAGCGATGATGGCGATTTACTGGAGCGTACCGCCGCCGCGCTTGAACCGCAGTTGCGCCAGATAAAAGGCATCGGCAACGTCACCTCAAGTGCGGCGGTGCAACGACCGGAAATCCAGATGCGCCCGGATGTTGTCCGCGCGGCAGAGCAGGGTGTCAGCAGCCAGGACATCGCCGACACCCTGCGCATGGCCACCTATGGCGAATACAGCTCGTCCCTGGGCAAGATCAATCTGTCCCAGCGCCAGGTCAATGTGCGGGTGCGCATGCAGCCGCAAGTACGTACCGACCTGCAGAGCCTCGCTCAGTTGCGGGTCACCGGGCGTGATGGCCAGATCGCGCTGGCGTCGCTGGGAGAACTCAGCATGGGCAGCGGCCCCGCGCAGATTGATCGTATCGATCGCTTGCGCAATATCACCCTGTCCATCGAACTCAATGGCAGCAATCTGGGCGAAGTGATGGAACAGGCCAGGCAAACGCCGGTCATGCAGAACCTGCCAGCGCAAGTGAAACTGGTGGAGCAGGGCGAGTTGCAGTTGATGAGCGAGTTGTTTGGCAACTTCAGTCTGGCGATGGCCGTTGGCGTATTCTGCATCTACGCGGTGCTAGTGTTGCTGTTCCATGACTTCATGCAGCCGCTGACCATCCTCTCGGCGCTCCCGCTATCGCTTGGCGGCGCACTGTTGGCACTGTTGATCGGCGGAATGAGCTTTTCCATGGCGTCGGTCATCGGTTTGCTGATGCTGATGGGGATCGTGACCAAGAACTCGATCCTGCTGGTGGAGTACGCAATCATGGCTCGCCGTGCGCCGACCGTAAGCCGCTACGAAGCGTTGATCGACGCATGCCACAAACGCGCCCGACCGATCCTGATGACCACCATTGCGATGGGGGCAGGCATGTTGCCGACCGCACTGGGATGGGGTGGCGAGTCTGGCTTCCGCCAGCCGATGGCGGTGGTCGTCATCGGCGGACTATTGGCCTCGACCGTACTGAGCCTGTTGGTAGTGCCCGTTATCTTTACTTATGTCGATGATGGTCATGAGAGGCTTAAAAGTTTGTTCCGCAGGCCTTGATAAAACAGTGTAATCCGCCATTGAGGCAGGCGCCCTGACAGGGATAAGCACCAGAGAGAATACTTCGCATTTCGATATGTTTCCTCTCTGGACTCTACTGAACGCACCCAGCACATCAGTGCCCGTCCTCATCTAATCAACAAACTTTTTTAGTCCGTTCCACCCTATGCCTGTTCATAAAATCCAATCAGTGCCGATAAAGTCAGGGATCGCGAAAGGTTAAGTGCCATGAACAGCACTTTCCACCCCTTGCGGCCTGTAAAGCTCACGATTTGGCGGCAGATAGCCACTACACGGAGGTACCGTTAGTTGTTGTAGGCAGGTTCCGCTCTGGCACAGAAAATTGGCTGACCATTTCTGTAGCCCAACGAACCGCTTATAGCAAAAGTGCGCAAAATCCACGTGTAATCACCTGCCTCTAGTGCAGTAGGGCTCTCGGACAGAAGTGCCCCCTTACTTAAAGATGATGGATAATCAATGAACATGATAAATCGCACCAGTTTCGCTAAAAAACTCATGGCCGCGTTCATCGTTTGCGCCATGATCACATTGGCTGTGGGTGGTTTGGGGATGCTCGGTATCAACCGGCTTTCCGATGCCCTTGAGCTGACGTTCTCGAATAATCTGGTTTCAGTGGCCAACACCAACGAGACGATGACCGCCCTGACCACGCATAACCGCGGGCTTTACCGTTTGCTCGATGCCAAGGACACGGCCACGGCGGAGAAAATGCGCCAAAGTATCAATGCCGAGCTGGAGCGTGCGCAGAAAGTCTATGCCATCTACCGCGCGACTCCACTGGAGGATGATGAACGTGCAGCGGGTGATCAGTACGACGCCTTGATGCCAGCCTACATGTCTGCTTCCCAGAACATCTTTGACCTGCAGCAGGCAGGCAAACTGGAAGACGCGCGCAATCGTCTCAACGCGCTGGCCGATGGGGAGTTCAATAAGGCTCGCGGCTACCTGCAGATCATGATCGACTCCAACAAGCGCCAGATCAAAGAGGGCGCAGAGGCCGCTGACAGGTTGCAAAGCACTTCGGTATTCATGCTGACGGCGGGTATTGTCATCGCGTTTGTGGTGGCGATCATGTTGGGTATTCTGATCACTCGTATGATTACCGGACCACTGAGAAGCGCTATCGAAGTTGCACAACGTATTGCATCGGGTGACTTGACCCAGAGCGTTTCCAGCACCCGAGGCGATGAAGCGGGGCACCTGCTCAATGCGATCGGCACGATGCAGGGCAATTTGAAACGCACGATTCAGGAGATTTCCAGCGCGTCCGATCAGCTTGCCTCCGCAGCCGAAGAGCTTGGCGCGGTCACCGAAGAAAGTACTCGCGGCCTTACTCGGCAAAATGACGAGATTCAACAGGCTGCAACGGCAGTGAACGAAATGACAGCGGCTGTTGAAGAGGTAGCCCGCAATGCGGTGTCTACGTCGGAGGAGTCGAAATCACTGGCAACCGACGCCGCCAACGGTCGTGGCCAGGTAGATAACACCGTCAAGGGCATCGGCACGATGGTCAGGGAAATTACCGAGTCGACGGGGTCTGTGACCACGCTCGCTGGCCACGTCCGGGATATCAGCAAAGTGCTTGAGGTCATCCGTAGCATTGCGGAGCAAACCAACCTGCTCGCGCTGAACGCTGCCATCGAGGCTGCACGCGCCGGCGAACAAGGTAGAGGGTTTGCCGTGGTGGCCGACGAAGTGCGCGCCCTTGCACACCGTACCCAGGCTTCAACGGTGGAAATCGAAGGCATGATCGGTACCGTGCAGTCCGGCGCCGACGGTGCAGTCGCTGCCATGAGCAAAAGCCTGGCGACGGCCACCAGCACCCAGGAACTCGCGCAGCGCGCCGGCAGCGCCCTGGAAAAAATCACCAGCGGCGTGGGGATGATCAACGAGCGCAACATGGTGATTGCCTCGGCGTCCGAAGAGCAGGCCCAGGTGGCACGCGAAGTGGATCGCAACCTGGTCAACATTCAGGAGCTGAGCGCACAGTCGGCGGCGGGCGCCAATCAGACGAGTGCGTCCAGTCATGAACTGTCGCGTCTGGCGACTTCGTTCAACACCATGGTTGCGCAGTTCAAGCTGTAACGTTGTGTGCAGGTGTATTCCCGGTCTGGTCGTCTGGACCGCTTGGGCCGGGAATGCACACTGCTTCTCTTTTTCTTCTCTTGTTGACGGTCGACCTCGCCAGTTTGCAGAGGCGACTTGCTTAAGAATGTCGACCTGTCCAGCCGCGAGCATTCGCAAAGCTGCTCCCGCCTCATTACAATCCTGGCAGATAGACCAATCCAAAGGTGTACATTGGAATTCACACGGGACAGATTCAACGGGATCATTGTCAACGCAGCTTCATTGCCAAATGATCCGCAAGCGTTGCAAGACGCTGTCGACGCGCTAGTTATCCTCATCGAGAATGAGGGCCTGGCGCTGGCCTGGGTCACACTGCCCATCAGCAATGCCCAGAGTATTCCGATCTTCACCGCTGCCGGGTTCTCCTTCCATAGCTGTCTGACCGATCAACTTACTCTGGTGCGGCGCCCTTTAGATCAGGTATTCGTCCCGTTCATACCTACCCATACTGTAGGAGCGGGGGCCATCGTGATTAATGAAGCAGGGGAACTCCTTGTCGTGAAGGAGCGAGGCACCCAGGGGTTCAAGCTGCCGGGAGGGCACGTAGACAACGCTGAACGAATTCAGGATTCAATCGAACGTGAGGTGCTGGAGGAAACCGGGATCGAATCGAAGTTCGAATCCATTGTGGCGTTTACTACCAAACATCCCTACCAATTTGGCAAATCAAATATCCACTTCATCTGCCGAATGACGGCTCTGACGCAGCGAATAAACATCCTGGACACTGCCGAAATAGAGGAAGCCAAATGGGTAGCGTTGCAAGCCTACCTGGCAGACGACAGCAATAGCATGTCCAACCGACAGTTGCTCAAGGATGTCGCATTCAGCCAAGGTCTCGTTCCCACCGAGTATTCCGCCAATGTCGGAGCTCATAAAAAACAGGAGATTTTCACCACAACGGGTGATCAATCGGAAACGCTGCTTTAAGGTCTGTGGCAATTCATGCGGATTGAACTGCCCACGGACACTGCAAAATTAGCGCATTGCACGCGTTCCGGAATGGAGCGGGGTAGCCTGAGTCGGGCTGTGCAGTGGATGGAGACTACTGATCAAATTTGAAATATCTTGAAACATTCGCGTCACATGAAGAGTCAATGGAATAACCCTCTTCAAGGTTTTCCGATGAAAACGCCTCGCCCCAATACACGTCTCAAATCCCTCATCAATCTGCGCAATCTAAAAATGGCGCGGTCTGCGCACGCGTTCGTTCGAGGCAATACCGCCCAGTTCTATGAGTGGCTTCACAGCCAGTCGGGTAGACGCCTGCCCAGCGGTCCGCCGGTCTGGATCTGTGGCGATTGTCATGCCGGCAATCTGGGGCCCACAGGGGATTCGAGAGGGCGCATCGACATGCATATCCGCGACCTCGATCAAGCCGTCATCGGTAATCCTGCCCATGACCTGGTGAGGCTGGGGTTGTCGTTAGCGACGGCTGCTCGTGGCTCGGATCTGCCCGGTGTCACCACAGCAAGAATGCTGGAAGAGATGATGCAGGGCTACGAAGAAGCTTTTATGGGCGACGACGATGAAGAGCCCGATCGTCCTGCGCAAGTGAAAGCCGGAATGCGCAGCGCGGTGCAACGCACGTGGAAGCATCTTGCCAAAGAACGCTTCGAAGGTACGCAACCGACCATTCCGCTTGGCAAGCATTTCTGGCAACTGTCCCGTGCGGAGCGCGATGCAATCAAGGAGCTTTGTGAAACGCCGGAGATTCATGCGCTGGTGACCTCGCTCAAAGGCAGGTCGCAGGATGACCGTGTGCGCTTACTCGACTCCGCCTATTGGGTAAAAGGATGCAGCTCTCTGGGCCTGCTTCGCTATGCAGTGCTGATGGGTGTTGGTGATGAAGAGGATGAAGAGTTCTGCTTGCTCGACGTCAAGGAAGCCATCGCAGCGGCGGCCCCACGTACGGCGAGGGCTCGCATGCCCAGAGACAATGGCAAACGGGTAGTGGAGGGCGCCCGCAACCTGTCGCCCGGCCTGGGTAGCCGCATGGTTGCCGTGCGAATGCTGGATCATTCGTTCTTCATACGTGAGCTGCTTCCTCAGGACATGAAGCTGGAGCTTGATGAGCTCACTGAGCAAGAGGCCATGCAGGCCGCAGCGTATCTCGCAAAAGTGGTTGGTAACGCCCACGCCAGACAGATGGACCTGGCCACACGCGCGGCGTGGATCAGGGATCTGCAAGCCAATCGGTCTGATACCCTGGACGCTCCCTCCTGGCTATGGTCGAGTGTCGTCCAGCTGGTCGGCAGTCACGAGCAAGGCTACCTTGAGCATTGTCGGCGCTACGCGCTGTAGCGCCTTATGAATGCCGAGATGAGCGGAACAGATTAGCTGATGATGTTGGCCGTCCCTGGCGCACATGATTCAGTTAATCGACATTCCGCTTATATTCTTCGGGAAAGCATAACGCAGCGAGCGCCAGGCCCTTATCGGTTATGGCGCAGAATGGAGAAGTTCAGCGCCGCTGCCACCGAGAGCCAGACCAGATAGGGGAACAAAATCAGCCCGGTGATGATGTCCAGTTGCAAGGCCATTACGATCATCGCGGCAACCACGATCCACAGCAGAACCAGAATCACCATCGCAGCAACGAGGCGGTTCGCGCCAAAAAATACCGGCGTCCACAACGTGTTAAGCGCTATTTGAGCCGCCCACAAGGCCAGCACGATCTCGCTGCCGGGGATCAGCGTCAAGCGATAGCCGGCCCAGGCGAGAAGCAGATAAATCGTCGTCCACGCCACCGGAAACGCCCAGTCAGGTGGGGTGAAGCTCGGTTTCTTAAGAGATTCGTACCATGCTCCTGGCTTGAAGATGATGCCGGTTGCTCCGGCGGCGCAGCAGGCTAGAAGGAAAATGAAGAAGGTCATGGGTTGTCCTGGGTCGAGGGCTTATGAGGCTGATCGGTGGTAGCGATACCCAGGTTGGACGCCTTTGCGTTGAAAAGGTCCGTTTTTTTGATGTGAGGGGCAGGGCGTAGGGTGCAATTTCCCAGCGTTGAATGACGAGCGATGTTGCACGGCTTCACAGCGATTGCCGTCGCTCGAACTGTGCGCGTAACAGCTTGGCGCTCAAATCCTCCCAATGCTCGACAAACGCAGTACGGGCTGTTTCGAAGTCGCGACTGCGAAGGCAGGCTATCAAGTGCTCATGGTCCTTGACGATTTGCTTGGGGTCCTCGTAACACGGCTGTTGCAGTACCAGCAGCAGCTCAATCTCGCTTTCCAGCATGGCATAGCTGCGCTGCAGGCGTGCGCTGCCACTGGCGCGGATAATCGCTCGGTGGAAGTCGCCATCAGCGGTGACAATTTCGGAGCGTGGGGTATCGGGTGCGGTATTGCGCAGTCTTTCTACGGCGTCCAGCGCGTCAGCCGGGACCGTGCCATTGAGGATGATCATGCGCACCGCTTCAGTTTCCAGTACCCCGCGCAGCCGGGCGATGTCGACGACGTCGTCCGGGCCGAACTCGGGTATGCAGAATCCGCGATGAGGCACTTTCAGCAGCAAGCCGAATGACACCAGCAACTGTGCGGCACTGCGAAACGTGTTGCGCGCCACTTCGTACTCTTCCGCCATCTTGACGTCCCGCAGGAATTCGCCTGGCTCGAAGTCGCCGTTCAGGATCCTGGCCTTGAGCTTCGCGGCCAGTGCTTCGACCGCCGAGAGCCTGGCTGGGGATGTTTCGATGTTCGCGCTGGAAAGAATCATGGTAACCACGACGGGGGTTGGGGCTCGGTAGAGTGCGCGATTCTAGTACGACTGGGTGTGCGGACACCAGTGAACACCCAAGCTTCTTTTTAATTTGTACAACAATTTTATTTTTCAATATTTTTTCATACCATTTCAACCATATGATTATTATGTGTTTTTAAAATATATCACCTGCAAATCAGGCCTTTCGGCCAAAATATTCGCTTCCAATAAAAATAGTTGTAGCACAATATCTGCGCATCGACGTCGTGCCATGCATGGCTTCCACGTTCAGGAGTCCAGCGATGCAAGTGATTGGAAAAGAAGAATTCAGCGAAAGCCTTATCGCCTTGCAGGGCGATTTGGCGGCGCCTTTCACGCCAGTGTCGCTGGAAGAAGGCCGGCGCATTGTGCTGGAGCAATTTGGTATCAGCGCGCAGTTGACGCGCTTCGCCACAGAAAAAGACGATACGTTTCGCTGCGATTGTTCAAGCGGTCAGTCTTATGTGCTCAAGATCGCTAACCCGCAGGAAGCTCCTGTTGAGCTCTCGCTGCAAATCGAAGTCATGCAGCATATTGGGCGCAGGGCGCCCCAATTGCCGATTCCCAGGGTTTACCCCGCGCTGGACGGCGGGTACCTGACCCCCGTCGTAACGGAAAGTGGTGAATCAAGGCAGGTGAGGCTTCTGAGCTTTCTGCCAGGCACACCCTTGGATAAAACCACCCTCAATACCCAGGGGCGCGAGCAGATCGGCCAATTGCTCGCGCACCTCAGGCTGGCGACTGCCGACTTCGCCCACCCGGCAGCGTCCCGCAAGGTGTGCTGGGATGTGCAGCACCTGCGTGTGCTTGAGCCCCTGCTCAATGGTGTCGTCGAGCCCGCGCGTCGGCACTCGCTGGAGCGGGCGCTCGAACGCTTTGGCGAGGTCGAGGGGTTGATCGCCGGGTGCCGACAACAAGTACTGCATAACGACTTCAATACCTCGAACATCGTCATCGATGCGCATCGCCCGCAGTGCGTCGGGGCGATCATCGATTTCGGCGACACGGTCAAGACCGCCATTGCCATCGATGTGTCCACTGCCATGATGAACCAGTTGCTCGCAGTGCACCCCGGCCAGGACCTCGACATTTTTGCCCCCGCCAAGGATCTGCTCAAAGGCTACCTGCACGTTGCCGACCTCACGCCTGAGGAGCTGGCCCTTATCCCGCACCTGGCCATGGCGCGCCTGGTTGCCAGAGCGTTGATTACCACCTGGCGCTCGCAGCTTTTCCCGCAGAACAGTGCCTACATCTTGAGGAACGCGGCGCCCGGATGGGGCCAGCTGGACTGGATGCTTAACCGGTCACCGTCACAGATATCAGCGCTTCTGATGGACTTCGCCCACTGATTCATCCATTGCTTAGGGGGTTTTAAATGAGCAACTCAAACATCCAGGCCATCCGTGGTGACATGCCCAACGGCTTCAACCCTGCCAACGTTGATCGCCTCGACGCTGCTGCACGTGAACATATTCAGCGTCGGACCGATTTGCTGGGGCCTGCCTATCGATTGTTCTATAACGAGCCGGTGGGTGTCGTGCGTGGCAAAGGGGCTTACCTGTACGACAAGGACGGCAACGAGTACCTGGATGCCTACAACAATGTGGTGTCGGTGGGGCATTGCAATCCGCGCGTTATCGCCGCGATCACTGAGCAGATGAATAAGCTGTGCAGCCATACTCGTTACATGCAGGACGGCATTCTTGACTACGCCGAACAGCTGCGCGCCACGGCGGACGGAGAGATGGGCGCCGACGGGCACTTGATGTTCACGTGCAGCGGTTCGGAAGCCAACGATCTTGCCATCCGCATTGCACGGCATCACACCGGCAATACGGGGGTCATCGTCACCGCCGAGGCCTACCACGGCAACTCGGCGACCGTGGCAGCCTTTTCGCCGTCGCTGGGTATCAATGCCAAGCTCGACCCGTTCGTGCGCCGGGTGCCTGCTCCGGACTCCTATCGCATCCCACGTGAAGCACTGGGCCGCTACATGGCCGACCAGGTGGCGGCGCAGATCCGCGATATCCAGCGCCATGGCGGCGGCGTCGCGGCGTTCATTGCCGACTGCCTGTTCTCGTCCGATGGCGTTTTCTGTGATCCGGTCGATGTATTCGGGCCGATCGCCGAGGTAGTGCGCAAGGCTGGAGGCCTGTTCATCGCCGATGAGGTCCAGTCAGGGTTCGGTCGCAGCGGCACGCATTTCTGGGGGCATCAGCGCCACGCGGTGGAGCCGGACATCATCACCATGGGCAAACCCATGGGTAACGGCTACCCGGTGGCGGGGTTGATGGTGCGTCCGGAGGTGGTCGCAAGCTTCGGTCGCGACATGCGCTATTTCAATACCTTTGGCGGCAACAGCGTGGCGATTGCGGCCGCCCAGGCAACGCTGGATGTCATTACCGAAGAGCAGTTGATGGCCAACGCCAATCGTGTGGGCAGCCTGATCATGGCGGGCCTTAAAGACCTGGCTGCGCGGTATGAGCAGATTGGCGACGTGCGAGGCACCGGCATGTACTTCGCCGTCGAGCTGGTAAAGGACAGGGCCAGCAAAACGCCTGACATGCAGACCGCTCTGCGCCTGGTCAACCATCTGCGGGAAAAAAGGGTGCTCATTTCCGCCACCGGACCCGATGCGAGCATTCTGAAAATTCGCCCGCCCTTGATCTGGACAGCCAGGGAGGCGGGTCGCCTGCTAGACGCCTTGGAAAGCGTTTTTGCCGAGTTGTGAAGCCCACCCAGGCGCCTCGATAAAGTCTGCCGAGGCGGGCCTGTTAAACGGCGTTTTGTACCAGACAGCCCTGCGTTTAAGCGCTTATTTACGGCCTCATGATGGTGTAATAAACCCATGAGGACCAGATGCTCGGCACACCACAGCCGTTTGCGCCGTAATGACCTCATCACTGATCAAGGACCGCATTCATGAGCGATCTTCGCCCCAAGTACATCACCTTCGACTGCTACGGTACATTGACCAATTTCAAAACCGCAGCCCTGACGCGCGATCTGTTTGCCGATCGAGTACCGGTTGAGCGGATGGAGCAATTCATCAAGGACTACGCGGCCTATCGCCTGGACCAGGTCATGGGTAGCTGGCTGCCTTATGACCAGATTCTCAAGACAGCCTTGGCGCGCACGTGCAAGCGTTGGGGCATCGAATACCGCGACGAAGGCCAGGTGTATTACGACGCCGTGCCGACCTGGGGGCCGCATCCTGATGTGCCGGCGGGTTTGGCGAAAATCGCTGGCAAGATTCCCCTGGTGATTTTTTCCAACGCCATGGACGAACAGATCATGTCAAACGTCGACAAGCTCGGCGCACCGTTTCACAAGGTCTTCACCGCCCAGCAGGCCCAGGCCTACAAGCCACGTCTGGCGGCGTTCGAATTCATGCTCGATAACCTGGGCTGCGGGCCAGAGGATGTGCTGCACGTTTCGTCGAGCTTCCGCTATGACCTGATGTCGGCCCACGACATGAAGATCAAGCACAAAGCCTTCGTGGCCCGGGGGCATGAACAGCCGGCCAATGCTGCTTTCGGCTACCACCAGATCGCGGATATCGGAGGGCTGGCCGGACTGGTCGGGCTCTAGCAACAGGTTTCTCTTTTGAACTCATGTGGATAACCAGAACATGCCAGCACCTTTAACTCCCGTGCATACCTCTGCAGATCTGCCGGCGGAGGCCGATGTGGTTGTGATCGGCGGCGGTATCATCGGCGCGTTTACCGCCTATTACCTTGCCAGGCGCGGCATGAAGGTCGCGCTGGTCGAAAAGGGCCGCATAGGCGCCGAGCAGTCAAGCCGTAACTGGGGCTGGTGCCGTCAGCAGAATCGCGATGCGCGTGAATTACCGATGGCCACCAAAAGCCTGGAACTGTGGGAGCAATTCGCCGAGCAATCCGGTGAACAGACCGGCTTTACGCGGTGCGGCTTGCTCTACCTGAGCAACAACGACCAGGAGCTGGAAGGGTGGGCGCGCTGGGGCGAGTTTGCGCGTACCGTCAACGTGCAGACCCAGATGCTCACCGCCGAGCAGGCCGCCGAACGGGGCAGGGCGACGGGCAAGCCTTGGAAAGGCGGGGTGTTTGCGCCTACCGATGGCATTGCCGACCCGTCCCGCGCAGCCCCCGCAGTCGCACGCGCGATCATGGCACTGGGCAGTAGCGTTCATCAGGATTGTGCCGTGCGGGGCGTCGAGACCGAAGGCGGTCGCTTGTCGGCAGTCGTCACCGAAAAAGGCACCATCCGCACCCGGCTCGCGGTGCTTGCCGCAGGCGCCTGGGCATCTTCGTTCTGTCGCCAGTATGGTATTCGCTTCCCGCAAGCGACGATTCGTCAGACCGTACTTTCGGTCACCGCACCGAGCCAGGAAATTCCCAGTGCGCTGCATACCACCGGCGCGTCCATGACCCGCCGCTTTGATGGCAGTTACACGCTGGCGATCAGTGGCCGGGGGCGAGTCGATATCACGCCGCAGTTGCTGAGGTTCTCTACACAATTCCTGCCAATGTTTCAGCGCCGCTGGCGCAACCTTGCGCCTGGGGGGCTGGAAGGCTGGCAAGCAGGCCACGAAAGCTTGAAGCGCTGGCGCCTGGACCAGCCCACGCCGATGGAGAGAATGCGCATTCTCGACCCAAACGCTGACGCCTCCGCGGTTGCGCTGACTTACAAGCGCGCGGTGGAACTGGTGCCGGCACTGCAGGGTACGTCGATCAAGGCGTCATGGGCCGGTTACGTGGACAGTACACCGGACGGCGTTCCCGGTATCGGCGAAATGTCCAGCCTGCCGGGGTTGGTGATCGCGGCCGGGTTCAGCGGGCATGGCTTTGGTATTGGCCCGGGCGCGGGTCATCTTATTGCCGATATTGTCAGCGGTGTGAGCCCCATTGTTGATCCGCGTCCTTATCATCCGGACCGCTTTCAAACGTCCGCCTGGGGCAAGGTGGCGGACTTTTGAGCTGAAGCTGGGGCGAGGGGGTGGATTTATTTCACCTTTTCAGTCTCGCGCATAAACTGCCCGAGTTCCTTGCTATAAAACTTCGCCATGCTCGTGGTGCCGTGACCACGGGTGTCGGCACTGGCGGGGATAAGTAATAGCCGTGCGTGCTTGAGTTCTTTCATCGAGGCCTGCATCAGGCCTGTTTCCGGTGGGATGCGCTCATCGTCCGCTGAATTGATGGCCAGCACCGGCGCCTGGATTTTCTTCAGACCGGGGGCTGCGTTGAAGTCGGCGGAAGATTGCCATTGGTAGATAAAGTCATTGGCGTCGGCGGTTTGTGCAGCGCCGAGGCGTTCATCCACCAGCTTATCGGCCTGAGCGCGGGTCGGGGCAGCCGCCTGATACGCCAGAGTACCGCCACTGGTAGCGATGCTGAACATCGCGTTAGCCAAGCGTAGGGACGGCGGTTGCACGCTGTAGTTACCGTTGTTCCAGGCCGGGTCTTGCTTGATCGACTCCACCAGCAAGCGGCGCATCATCCAGTTGCGGGATGACATTTCGGTGGGTTGGGAAGCCATGGGCACCAGTGCGTCCATCATCTGCGGCCAGTTCTGGCCCCACATCCAGGTTTGCATGCCGCCCATGGAGTTGCCGATGATCAGCCTCAGGTGCTTGATACCCAGGCCTTCGGTGACCAAGCGATACTGGGCTTGAACCATGTCGTCGTAGTTGTACGCCGGAAACCGAGTGCGCAAGCCGTCCGATGGTTTGCTGGACTGGCCTACGCCAATGCCATCGGTGGAAATGATGTAGTACTTGCTTGCATCCAGCGGCTGACCAGGGCCGAACAGCTCCCCGCCAAAATCCTTGCTCAGCATATCGCTGCCTGGCCGATAGGTGCCGTGCAGAAAGAGGATGGCGGGATTTTTGGGATTGCCAAGGGTGATGTAGTGCAGTTTGAGGTTGGCGAGTTTCTCACCGGTATGGAAGGTGAACTGCGGGGCAATCCAGTCGCCCTCGATTGCGGCGGGTAAGGGCGCGGCATTGACGGCGGAGGCCAGTAAAGCTACAGAAAACAACAGCCCGATCGCGGGACGTGAAATGAATCTATGCATGAGTTATGTCCTATTGTTTTTGTTTTAGGAGGTCCTGCGTTCCGATGCCTGCAGGAGTGATTACTTGGCGCGCGTTTCGCTGGCCCTTGGGATGGTGCCACCGCGGCGCAATGTCCCCAGTGTCGATACAGGGGATCTTGGTTCCCGTCCCGTTTTGTATTTTTTTCAGGGCGTCATGGATGTCGAAAGGATCATCGTCCAACGATCAGATAATGTTAAGTTAATTTTTATATAACATTACTTAACACCTTGGCGCAGCTTTGTTTTGAAGAACAGGCTTGAAAAAAGCGAGTTCGCGCGTTAGCGAGGGAGCGGTGGAGGGGGGGTGAGTGAGTTGCGCCCGTAAGAGGGTTGACTGGGCCAAAAGCCCAGTCAGCCCAGTCGAAGCGATAAACGGTTTGGCCGGAAGCAATGACCTTGCTCGGAATTTCGCCAGGACGTCAAATGCAATGGCTAAGGAAAATTAACCAGTAATGGTTTTCGTTAGTTATCCTCGCCAGCGATCACGATATGGCTATGTTCATCAGCATCATTGATTCTGCTAGAGCCTCTTCCAGTCAGATCAAACGAGATTACCAAGCCTGGCCGCATGTCTTTTGGTCCGTCAGTCTTGCTGTTGCTGAAATGGCCGGCACCGCCCCATACGATACTTTTGTTCGCGCAGACAGCGGAAGCCTCTCTTGAAGCCGCCGCATCCCACGCTACATTTAAAGCTAGTCTCTTTTTCATGTACAAAATTTTTTGCATCGGCGTTTTAGGCTGATCTATCGCCATTCTTCTATCAATTCCAGAAACATAAATTCCTGCACGATGAGCACTGCACAGCGCCTCAGAAACCTTTTCTAGCCAAGCATCTCCGTGTCGACCCCATGATGCTTCCAGAAAGTGTTTGACAGCGCTTTTTCCATCGCTCAATGCTTCTCTGAACGCGGCGCCATCGGAGTGCTTTACAAACTCTACCGCCAGGTGGTCGACGCCTGCATTTTTAAGTTTTGCAGCGGACTCGGTTATGAGTTTAGGTATGAAGAGCTTACCGTGCTCATCACCAATGTACACAAGGTTGTTGTCACTGGCTGCGCCGACTAGCGTATCAACGGGCCCACCCCTTGGAGGCCTGACATTTATACTGGGGTTGATACCTGCCGATGAGCTGCCTGAACTGACATAGCTGGTCGGGCTGGATGATGAAATTCTATTTAGCATCTTATGTCCTTCGTTGTTCGAGCCACGTTAGTTGGGAGTGTCGCTATCACATCGAATGTCACGCACCAAAGGGTTCCAGACATCACCGTCGTCTAAGTGGCTCATACTTGCTTGTCAGTTCCCTGATATCTGAAGGCCATAAGATTTGCTTTATTGCGCACGTGAAAGGGCAATAACGGTGGCGCGCAACGGGTCACTGCTCTCGGCTCAATCACGATATGGGGTTACCCTGAAGACCGGGTAATAAGGCGGAGCTCATCTGCCATCAATGTCTCGCTCAAGCGGGGCTTTTGGGCCTACAGTCTTGAGTGTCGCTCACTGCAAGGAATACACATGAACGCGTTGCCTTCAACCTCTCTGCCAAAGCACGTCAGCCTGCTGGGTTATGGCGGTCTTTTGCCGTTTATTTCTCTGGCGCTGCTGATCCCGTTCTCTAGCGACTATCGACCGCTGTTTGCGATTGCGCTTGTTAACTACGGAGCTGTCATCCTGAGCTTCGTTGGCGCCTTGCACTGGGGCTTCGCCATGACCGCGCAAGACATGAAAGCCAAGCAGCGCAACGGCCGGTTCATCTGGAGTGTCATTCCTGCACTTATTGCCTGGATTGCCACGTTACTGCCAATGCCATTGGGTTGCTTGCTGTTGGTCATCGGCTTTGTTGTCCACCTCTGGCAGGACAGGCAGCTCTCGCGGGTTATAAGCTTGCCCGCCTGGTACCTTCCGATGCGATTACGGCTTACTGTCGTGGCTAGCGTCTGCTTACTGCTTGCCGCGATAGTTGAGGTGCTTCATTTATGAAGCCTCTCAAAATCAGAGAGCTGTAGTGGTCTAAACCTTCGAGCACAACATCACGCTGGGCGACCATCGAAGCATGCAACCGATTCCTCACCGGTCACCCATGCGCTTGAGGGCGTAGCCACATGGGCGGGGCGGGGCGCTTAAACTGTAATAGCCGCATTCAGGATCAACACCACAATCAATCCGACCACAGCCACAATGGATTGAACCACCGAGATCGTCTTCGTGGCTTCTCCCATTGTCATGCCAAAGGACTCCTTTACCATCCAGAAGCCTGCGTGATTTGCATAATTGAAAAACAGCGAACCGCAGCCGATGGACAATGCCAGCAAGGGCAGGTTAAGGCTGGGATCGGCACCCGCAAGCGGCGCCAGCAAGCCCGCAGCGCCTACGATACCCACAGTTGCGGAACCTGTAGAGACCGAGAGCAACATCGCAATCAGCCAACCCAGGATCAACGGAGGGAAGGCAGACTGCTGGGTCAAGTGCACAATCGCATCGCCTACCTTGGCACTCGTCAGCATCTCCTGAAATGCCCCGCCTCCAGCAATGATCATGATGATGGAGGCAATAGGTTTGAGGCTTTTACCCAGCGAATCGCGCAGCTTTTCAGCGTTGCCACCACGCGCCAGTACCAAGCTTGCGCCAGCGAAAAGCACGCCTAAGAGCATGGATATCAGAGGGTTGCCCACGAAACTGGCCATCTGCAGGATCGCATTGCCCTTGGGTAGCAGCATCTCGGCGACGGCATTTATCAGCATCAGGATCGCCGGTAGCAGGGCTGCCAGTGCGCCGAGCCAAACGCTGGGACGGTGTTGATTGTCGGCTTTTTCAGCCAGAGTAAACTGATCAAGTAATGCCTGGTCAGGCCTGGTGCTCATGCGCTTCGAAATGAACGCACCGTATAGCGGACCGCCCAGAATCATTGCTGGAATAGCCGCGATAAAGCCGTAGAGCATTGTCGGACCTACTGAGGCTTTAAGCGCGGCGATGGCCGTCAACGGGCCAGGGTGCGGAGGTACCATGCCATGCATAGCGGCGAGCGCGGCAATCACAGGAACACCGACATAAACATACGCCGAGCCTTTGAAGCGAGCCTGGCTTTCCAGCTTTCGCGCCACACTGAATATCAGCGGTAGCATGATCACCAGACCCACCTCGAAAAACATGGGTATGCCAATTACAAACGCAACCATCATCATTGCCCAAGGAATCATGCGATCCGAGGTGCGCTTAAGGATGACCTCGGCTATTTGCTCCGTGACGCCAGCATCAGCCAGGATTTTGCCGAGCATCGCGCCAAGCGCAATTACGATCCCAACTGCCCCCAGTGTCTTTCCGGCACCAGTGATCAAATGAGCGACGATACTTTCGGGCTGCATTTGGGTGGCAAAGCCCACTCCAACGGAAACGATCAACAGGGCCAAAAGCGGGTGCATCTTGAGTCGTGACACGATCAGTGCCACCAGCACCAAGACGCTGACAAGCGCTGTCATTAGAAGTTGTATATCTAGGGTAGTCATGAAGAGGTCTCAGTAATGGGAGCGCTGAGGCTGTACTCAGCCTTGGAAAAAAGTCGTAACGCTGCCGAAGCACGCTAAAAATCAAGCTTGGGAGCATCCGCGTGCAAAGGCCGCATTAGGAAAGGCGAACACGCCGTATTCTGCTGCTATGCCAATGCTGTCAGGTAGTTTAGGTGTGGGGCGAATATGGGCGCGGGCACATGCAGCACCAAGGTTGAGGCCTTTGATGTCCGGCAAGCGAAGAGGTCGACGGACGAATGTGCGGCGCCCTTGTTGACGCTCCAGCAAACCTGCGTTGACCCGCGCATCTACCGCCTTGGGTACGATGCAGGTTGATAGCAGGTATTCAGCTGAAAGCGGCGTCTCCGTGGGAATAGCTTCGCCGGAGCGCCCCTGAATGTTTGCAATCTGCTGAGCCAAGGGGTCATCAAGGTGCTGATAAAGGGGCATACGGCTTTCGTTGTGCACAGCATTCATTGAGTGATTCACCTTGTTATATAGTCATTTATATGAATCAAGGCGAAGTATTTGTCGGGCGATGAGAAATTGTCAAGAGTGGCCTTGTGGGTGTGGGTCGAGTCCCGGTAGCACTCGGTTTTTCATCATCAGGCTAACGGTGGCTATCGAATTCCGACAAACACTTCGGAGAGCCTCAGCCGGGCAGGGGGCCGATGCGGAATCTCGTTCAATTTACTCAAATGGTCACTGCTCTCGGCTCAATCACGATATGAGGTTACCCTTAAGGCCGGGTAATGAGGCGGAGCCCACCTGCCGTCAATGTCTCGCTCAAGCGGGGCTTTTGGGCCTACAGTCTTGAGTGTCGCTCACTGCAAGGAATACACATGAACGCGTTGCCTTCAACCTCTCTGCCAAAGCACGTCAGCCTGCTGGGTTATGGCGGCCTTTTACCGTTTATTTCTCTGGCGCTGCTGATCCCGTTCTCTGGCAACTATCGGCCGCTGTTTGCGATTGCGCTTGTTAACTATGGAGCCGTCATCCTGAGCTTCGTCGGCGCCTTGCACTGGGGCTTCGCCATGACCGCGCAAGACATGAAAGCCGAGCAGCGCAGCGACCGGTTCATCTGGAGTGTCATCCCTGCACTTATTGCCTGGATTGCCACGTTACTGCCAATGCCATTGGGTTGCTTGCTGATGGTCATCGGCTTTGTTGTCCACCTCTGGCAGGACAGGCAGCTCTTGCGGGTTATAAGCTTGCCTGCCTGGTACCTTCCGATGCGATTACGGCTTACCGCCGTGGCTAGCGTCTGCCTGCTGCTTGCCGCAATAGTTGAGGTGCTTCATTTATGAAGCACCTCACAAGTGCACCAATCGCGAATTGACGGCGCTGGCGCAGAAATCCCTCCAATGACCAAGCTTCGGGAAGCTGGAAACATTGAGCTCCTGCAGAAGCTGGTCGAGCTTTATGGCGTGCAAGACCTGGACAACGATGGAGGTCTGCCAAGATCGCTTGTCTGGTCGCACTTCGAGCGAACCACCATTTGCCCCGTAGGACTGTTCAACCTATAACTGCTCCGATTGTAACGGGAGTGCGTAATCGTCAGCGTTTTAACGAAGCTTTCAACCGAGTGCATACCGGCGTGCAGGTCTGACCGCCGCGATCACTGAATCGGTGTCCGATCCATGACACGCCTTCAAACGGCCAGCGCCAGGCTGGGGGCAGGAGAGACGCAGAGTAGGGAAGATGCCCCGCAAGGGCGCCGGCATCAAGCGATTTCAGGAGACCGGGAAGAAAGTGCTCGAAGTTGAGTTGAAATCAAAACAGCTGAAGGGCATTGATACATCACTGATCATCAGTGAGGTACAACAATGCGTGGAAGTTACAGCAGCAGCTCGTCTGCCGGGATCTTGATCTGTTGGGCCGTGGTTTTGTGTTTCTGTGCTGTGGTCACCTTGGCTGCCCAAGTACATCTAGACATCGCCACGACCGGCGTTGTCCTGGGGAGGCTGGGTCTGGCCTGGCTCTTTGGATACTGCCTGGGCCGAGGGCTACTAGGCGTGGGCCTCCGCTACAGCTGGCCAGTCTGCCTCGGGCTCTCCTGGATTGCACTCATGCCTGCGTTCAGCGTTTGGCTTAACGAGGATACCTACGCCTGGCTCGAGCCTTTTTGGTCTCAATGGGTAGGTGTGGGAGCAGTAACGCTTCTCGCGTTTCACGCTAGGTCAATCCTAGCGTAAGTCGGATCGGGGCGTGACCATGAATACATCTGACTGAGGTCGAGGCGCGCCTTGCGATCGATGGCATCATCAATGATTTGAAATCGCCGCAGCGGCGTCTTTAGCCGAGCGCCGCTGTCGTTCATCACCGGTGTTAGTCAGCAAGCATTCTGCTGAGGCATTCGACAGCTTCGAACGGGTAGGGGCGCGATGGGATCTCTTGGGTAAGCACTTGGAGTATTCGGTATGCCTTGCACTGCCTACAGATCCGGAGCCACGGATCTCGCGTTTGGCGCTGCGCTCCATCGAATGCCCGGTTTCGGGGGGTTCAGAGGATTTCGGGGTAAAAGGATGGCCGCAAGATCTCAGGAAACAGATCGGGCTGCACGGAGCCATTGTGACGACTCGCGTTGATGCGTTTGCGAAAGGAGTAGAATCGTCTACCTAATTGGTTTATATAGGCTTTTAATCGTGTCTTTTCAAATTATTAGAATATACCTGATGCCTTTCTACGGTTTTTAGCAAATCTCGTAGACGTTTCTCCTCCTTAATGAAATCTACGACTGGCGTTTCTATCTGTTTCTGGACAGGTACGGGGGGGGCTTGGAGATTCCGAAACCTGGTCAGCCTCTTCTGTCTTCATGCAGGTGCAATGAATAGCCCAAGCCAAGACTACGGCGTAACCGCACCGCCGGCAGGAATCGACAGGGTCTTGAAGGTCTCAATCTTCTCGGATTCCAACTCCTTCAGAATCGTTTCCTTTGCGTCGTTCTTGTCGATAGAACGGCCTGTGTTGTCAAAGCTGATCTGCTTGATCCTCAATTCAATCTCACTGTCTTTTTTCTGGCCCGCAGAAAATTCTGGGAAGCCCAGCGAGATCACGCAGTCACCATCAAGGCCCGAGGTGCTGAATCGGAACTTGGCATCGATCCTGTGCAGGAACAGGCTAGGGCGATAGGACACATCTGAAAGAAAGTCAGAGTGCTCAAGGCTGAAGCCCTTCAAGTCCAGGTTGCGAATCTTTTCCTTCATCCAGTCCAGGGCTGACGGGAGGAGGATCTCTGGGTCGGGCGAGATCCCGATGTCGACGACCTCCTCAAAGGACAGTGCGATCAATTTGCTGTGTTGCGTGAGCCCTAACAGGTAATTGAACCTGTTCTCGTTGGTAAAATCGCAGAAACGGATCGAGGTCGCCTGCTCACTTTCACTGATCTGCTTGACCGATTTGAAATGTGAAATCAGATGTTTCGACATCGCCTTGTTTGTCGTCTTTGTTTCCGGCGCAGTGTGTGTGAAGATCAGGATGAGCTCGTCTTGGGCCTTATTTTTCTTGATCTCGATGGAGCCTTTGAAATTTTTGTGCGAGTCAGCCCAGCTTTTGGAGCGGTCAACCCGTTCCAGCAGGTAGTCCATCCGGATCGTGTTGAGATCTTTGTTGACTGGATAGAATTCCGGCGTTCCCAAGACCTTGAAGTTCACGAAGTCAAGATCCAGCAACTTGTTCACATCCATGACGGTAGGTATCGCATCTAGCAGAGTATCCTCACCTTGCCACTTGATTGTCTGGGTGGTGATCTTGGGGTTGTCTTCCTTGGTGGTGTAGGCGAGTTGGAGCTTAGAAAACTCGCTGGGGCGAATCAGGGACAGGGTCAGGGCAGGGATGGAGTGCTCTTTTTCTGAGCTGCTGATGAATACGCCTCGGCTCTTCAGAACTGTTTTGATATCGCCCGCACCGATGTAAGGCTGAGCCAGATATGTACGCAGCGCCTCACCTTGGGGAAGGATAGAGTCAATATTTTGATTACTCATTGCATCATCCTCTGAAATCGGCTTGATAGGATTCGAATTCGACGATTGAAGCGAACTCCTTGTTCGCGATCGACAGCTTTGCGATGTCTGCAATTTCCTCATGATCTACGTAGTTGTAGTCAGGGAACGCGAGGGCCACCTTGTCGGGAAATTCCATGGCGATATCCATCGAAAACCCGATCAAGCGTTTTACCGCTTCGATGCTGAAAGGATCCTGGCAGCAGATAAGCAGTGATTTCCGTTCGTGCTCCTGGATGAAGAATGGGATCAAGCCGCTGTTGAGGTATTCGGGAGGCAATATCGTCCCGTTTGTGACCCTCTCTATGGGGCTCACGTTTTTCCCGGTGGAGGGGTAGAGGAAGCGAACATTGTCTGCACCGAAGCGATTTCTTGCGTATGTGATCGTGTCGAAGAGAAAGCTCGCTCGGTGATTATCAATGACGTAGATCGTGCCATAATTTGCGTTGTCCAGATTCCGCGAGCCTGCGACCAGGCTGACGACGTCTGCGTCTGCGTCCGATGCGGCGCTGAACCAGCAAAGGATGCCTGCGAGCGACTGACCACTCGCGCCTGGATAGCCCAGGTTTACCGACCTTTTTAAAGGCGAGCGGTTGAAGCATTCGACTGTCGTGGCAAGGTCTGAGAAATGGTCTTTGAATAGTGGCCCAGGTGAAGTCGGGTAGGGGCCAGATGTGAATTTCGAAGAAATCACGAGGTGCTTGAGGACGCCATCTTCTAGTGGGGATAGGCAACTGAAGACAAAATCGGCGCCATGAGTTTTTCTGGGGTTGCCGGTCGTGCTGTGCAGGACAGGCTTCACACAGTCGAACTCGTGTCCCTTGCGAGCTGCCTTCCAACCTATCAAGTTGAGCAGCGACTCAGTGATGTTTTCACCGCGCTCTCCCAGTTTCTTTGACCATTCGCCCATCACACGTCCCTTGAATAATGAATGTCTTGCAACCCTATGCCGCCAGAACGCTACGGACGTTAAGGGATCATGTCTAGTAGCAATTTGTCACCAGCTCGGCGATGGATTGTCTAGCTTCAGGATAATGGCTAACCCATCAAGCCGATGCGCAAGCCTACGACTTGGTCATGCAGGGTGAGCGGAGCGAGTTTTGTAGACGCATTCACCGACACCCTGCCAGGCCGAATGAACCCGCGATTTCGCATCATGTTAGCGTTGGCTTACGGTGCCAGCAGTGCGGTTAATGCCGGGAAGATGTACGTAACCCAGAATCTCCTCGACCTTAACTATCCGGCCGACATAAGCGCACTGAGGTGAGGCTATCACAGGCCGTTGATTCAGCTACATGGTGTCTGGTCGAACACACGTTCCCGCAGCGGTTTTTAGTCATGCTGCGCCTTTGTGGCACTTGGCGGGAGTTGGGGTGCATGACTAGTGAAGGCGCGATATTCACCAGCCCGTCTCGCCAATATTTCGAATAAAATATCATCACGCAAGGCTAGTGAACTTTGACGTTTTTATTAAAAGGAAAAGCATGGGCGATTATCATGGAATGCGCTGGTTTAAGGCTGATTTTCAGGTGCAGACGCCTGAAGATAATAGGCACTGGCGTGATGAAGACCTGCGCTTGGGCAACCCGAGACGGCCAAAAATTGAAGGGGAACCGTCTGAGGACGGCATACGGGCAAAAGCTCGAACGTTTCTAGTCCGATGTCACACGCTGGAGCTGCAGATCGTTGGGTTCACCGACCACAATTTTTCCGAGCAGACGAATCCCAGGGACTGGTTCCTGACGCATTTGGTTGAGCTGAACAAGGCTGTCGCCCGAGACCTTGGCAGGGAGCCGATCCATATTTTGCCAGGGTTCGAAGTGGACATCGGCTATCACGTTCTCTGCCTCTTTGAGCCAGCGAAAAAATCAGGCGATCTCGAACGTGTTAACCGAATATTGACCCAGCTCGGTTTGCCCGAGGACAAGCGATTTGAAAAAGGCATTCCTGCAGCCCTGCGGCGCAATCATGAATGGGTCAGTCTGGCCGAACTCCTAAAAACGATTCAGGACGAAAACAATGGAATCGTCATCGCCGCCCACGCTGATAGCGACAGTGGCTTGCTGGAGCGGTCGTCGAACCGAGGTGATTACGGCCTGCAGGGATTACTTGCTGTAGAGGTCACTCAATTTCCACTTAGCCAGAAGGTTTCAGATATCCTTCGTGGAAAAAACCGTGAGTGGTCTCGACCTGGTAAACAGCCGGCTTACGTACAGTCTTCTGACGCTAAATCGCTCAAGGCAGATGCTCACGGCATCCCCCTGGCCAATGCCCTCGGGTATAGGTCAACCTGGGTCAAATGTTCGACGCCCTCGATTGCAGCTCTCAAACAAGCTTTTCTTGATCCAAGCTCGCGTCTGAAGCTGGGTACGACTCGGCCGAGTGACCTTTATTCCTATCCGCGTCTTTCATCCGTTCGTATGACCGGCCTGCTATACCTAGAAGACCAGGACGTTCAATTTTCACCAAACCTGAATTGCCTGATTGGTGCGAGAGGGAGTGGCAAGTCGACGATTCTCGAATTGCTCAGAATCATGTTCGCCCGCGATGGTGCAGACGCGCTATCCGAAAAAGCGAAGGCGAAGGTTGATCGGGCGAAGGAAACGTTTACCGAACAGGTCATGATTGAGGTCGACTGGCATGGGATACCCGGCCAGCGCGACACACTGCGTTTCAGCATGGCAAATGGGTTAGAGCTGGTTGAAGGCAATGCTCATGACCTGCCCACGTACCTACGACATCTACCCATCCAGTTTTATAGCCAGCAGCAATTGAGCGAACTGACCGCTCCTGGATCACAGCCTCAGATTCTCGAAATGATCGACGAGGTATGCACGGCGCAATTGGAAGGGCTATATGGCGCTGAGCGCACCCTTGTCGCGTTGATAGGAAGCTTGTTTGCCGACCAGGATCAGGCGCAAGCCATTAGCTCGGAAATGACGATCCTAACGCAGGAATTGGTCGAGCTGGATCGACAGTGGCAGGCGCGCCAAGATGTCCAGGCAGAAGCGCAGGCGTTTCAGCGTGCCCAGTACGCCAAGCGATACTTCACCGGTCTTATAGATAAGCACACGATAGACAAAGATCGCTTGCAAACAGCCCTGAAGAACCTGACTCCTGTGGAAGATCCATCAGCCATTATCTCGGCGCTTTGGCCGCATGCAGACTGGTTTACCCAACAAGCGGCGGATATCAACGATCTACGCGTTGGCTACAAAGCGAGATTGGAGGCACTGATTTCAGACATGCAGCGAGACGCGGACAGGCTCTTCAATCACAGCGAGCAATGGACGCGGGTTTCAGGAGAGCTCGAAGCTGCGCGCCACACTTTCACCGCTGCTTGCGAGAAAAAGGGCATTCAGCCAAATGATGTCACTCGCATGCAGGAGATTGATCGCACAAGGCAATCGAAACAGAGCACGCTTGATGCGAAGTCGCAGCAATGGGAGAAACTGGCGGGAAGCGAAAAGGCCTTGGCCGATGCCTTCGAGCAGTTGGTCGCTCTATGGGGTGAGCAGTTTGCCTTACGCAAACAGGCTGCTGAGGAGATCACCCGCAAAACTAACGGCACGATCAAGGTGCAGATCAAGCCCTACGGTTACGCTACAGGTTTTATGCAGCCCTGGATGTCGATCGAGCCCGACCGTCGATCACGGTTGGGTAAGATCTGGGATGATGTCGGAGAACACTTCTGGAAAAGCTTCCTTGCGGCAGCTGCTACCGAACACGTCAGTCCATGGGAACACCTTACCTGGATTCTTGATGATCCTGCTCGGCTGCCTGAGGTTTTGCAGCAGCTCAGCTCTGAGCTGATACCTCACGTAGCTGCG
This sequence comes from Pseudomonas sp. SZ57, assembly GCF_009495975.1. NCBI lineage: Bacteria > Pseudomonadati > Pseudomonadota > Gammaproteobacteria > Pseudomonadales > Pseudomonadaceae > Pseudomonas > Pseudomonas sp. SZ57. Next base: position 252,949 of record NZ_WIBD01000002.1, read on the forward strand.
AATATGCCGTTGTGGCGGAGCATGAGAGTTAGCCGGGTTCCTGACTTGGTGGACATTGAGCTACACCGGGCAGACGGGTCGCTCATCGGAAGCCTATCGGGTAATCAGCTTTCAGAAGGGCAACGAAACACTGCGATTCTCAACTTGCTGCTGGTGAAAGGCGATGGGCCGTTGGTCATCGATCAGCCAGAGGACGAGGTTGATGCAAGCTTTATTTATCGCGAGCTGGTTCCGCTGCTGCGGCAAGCGAAGACACAACGGCAGATAATTCTGGCTACGCACAACGCCAACTTACCTGTGAACGCTGATAGTGAGTTCGTGTATGCGCTGGAGTCAGTGGGCGGAAGAGGGCGGGTACTGAGTCAAGGGGGGATGGATGTTAAGGCAAGTGCCACAGCGGTGCTGGACATCATGGAGGGGTCAGAGGAGGCATTTCAGCGACGTCATGATAAGTACCATTTTTAACACTCAGGGGCGTGGCGGAATTACCGCGTGCGGCCCTTAAACAGACACATATACCCACACGGTATTTTACTGTCGTTTGCACATGCAAAACCGTGTTGCCAAGGATCGATTTGAGGGTTTCCGTCAATCTATGCAAGGCCTAATGGGTATTGGCGCTGATGCGGTTTTGACCCAGGCTGCTGATTTTGAGTGACCTATATGCTTCATCCGAAATCCCGCGCAGATACTTCGTTCACTGTGAGCTTGGGGAGGTCAATGAATTCCGGCAGCTGGGTCAAAATCGCATCAGCGGCAATATTTTGTCCAAGATATTGCCCACTGACGTTGCCTGCGTGCGCCAGGTTGGCTTTGATCAGCTGGGCGCTGACGCTCGATACCACGCCAATTTTCATGTTACTCGCGAGAATCCCATCGAGCGATGTCATGAGTGGTTGGCTCCAATGCGCCGGACAGCGTTTGCGAGCTGCCCTGCCGGTGAGGCAGTGCGCAGATGAGGGATGTAGCTGACAAGATCGCTGAACGTACCGCTGACGAAGTGGATGTCTAACCCCTGCCGGGCCAGATCATGGAACCGTCCCCAGTAAGGACTAGAACCATGGAACCCCGGTTGTGCACGTGAGGGATGCACTGAAAATCGCACAAGATGAGCTTCAGGCTTGGGTTCGACTGGATGGCAGAGTAGATGGGCTCCGAAAGGTGATCATCGTTAAAGCCAAAGCCCGCCACCATCAGGCAGCTGTTGGGTTGACGAAGACATTCCAGATAACGCGAGAGCAATTCCAAGTGAGGTTGCAGAAATGCCTGTTGATATTTGCCTTTCGCTGGGTAAATCAGACAGGCGTTTGCTGGTGTTGGCGCGGCATCCTCAAAAATGTCGAGGCCCTCGCGGCTCCAACTGACTGAGCCATGGAGCTTGAGGAGCTGAAAGACGCCTTCAGTGAATTCATGAGCATCCGCCTCTCTTCGCACGATGTCGTACGTGAAGTGTTTGCCATCAAACCTGCGCCTTCTGGTGTAAGAGAATCCGTCGATCGCTACCATGCCCAAATCTGATGCAGCTGTCTCGAAGCACATATCGTAATTGGTGGTGAAAACCTTCAGTCTTGGATCTCGCACTCGACGCCTGGCAAGTTTTTGTAGAAGGTGGCGGTAGGCAGATATATCAGACTGGGGTGTCTGCAGGAACGTCGAGCAGGCATCAAGAATCAACGCCTTCACATCGCTCACGAAATCCCGAACTTGAAGGTCGTCGTTGAACGATAGATAGGCATCACACTGAGACAAGAAGTGCTCAATGTTTGTCGACCCGTTGGGGTACCTGACTTTGTCCATGACACTGGAAGCAGCTAGGGTCAGGGTGCCTGAGGCTGGCTCGCACATTGCCAAGCTCCAAAGGTAGCCCATGCTGGGCCCTCCCACCGGGCCAAGGGACGTTCCGCTCCCTGCTAGGAAGCAGAGATTGGGAACTTGGAGTGCATTAGAGAACATGTCTGCCAAAGCCGAGCGATACTGCGCTGTCTGATTTGGCTCTGTGGGCGGCTCGCCGTTGAGTACAGCGTATGCGTGATCATTGAGCGGCAACCATTCGCCTCCTGGAGGGAGGTAAGCCTGCAGACCAGTGCGATCCTGTGCCAGTGCAATAGGCGGTGGCGGAGGGGGGGCTTGCAGCGGTGCCGGTGGTGGAATAGGGGCAACTGGAGCAGCAGGCTCATTGGGCATCAACGCCTTCCTTGTCTTGTGTCATGGTCACCGGTCAGGCGCAACTCCAGCCTTCCCTTTGAATGGCAGTTCTTATCTGGTCACTGGGCCATCTTGAACGCATTTATGGTAAAGCAATCAGGTGATCGCTGACGCGTACTATGGACAAGGTGCATTGATACTGCAGCTGTAATTCGGCGAGCGTTCCTATCTTAACGGCGTTCCGGGGCGGCCTCCATCCTAAAGCCATCCCCGAAATTCAATCATGGTATCTCTCAGGGCTCCAACAGCGCCTGCTGCCCACGAGCCTTGAAATATCTGTTGATGATGCTTGCGAACCGTCCCTTGGGCTCAGCGGCCACGATTTTTTTACAGACGTTGACGAAGCGTTCGCCGATGTCTCCAAAACTGTTCTCATAGCTTTGCCTTTGCACCGTGAACTTAAGGCTTTGCAGGAAGATATTTTCCAAGTCAGCCCCGGTAGCCGAGCGTATTGCCACTTCAATTTCAGCCTCGCTGATAGTTTTCAGCAGGTGCTCTTCTGAGCTGCCCCAGGCTCTCTCAAAGCGTATTTGCTGGCATGCCTGGGCATAGGTGACTGCAGACGAGTGCCGAGCATAAGCTGCGTCCAGAGCCGCTCCGATCTTAGGATGTATGGGGCGATGTAGCTCCGATCCCGAGTACTCTAGGCCATCTGGATAGGCCGCATCCAGTGCTGCCGTCCATGCGTCGATAAACTGCTGACCCAGTGTCTGGTTACCCGTCAAATCGTCGGCAATTTCAATCAAATAGCTAACGGTAGGCGGCTCGATAAAATGAGCGACTGGGATCAGGTTTCGCAGTTTCAAAGTGAGTTCACCGTCGCTCACCTCCGGATGCCAGTTCAGACGTGTGAAGAAAGATGACACATGATTGCGGGTCGCTAGAATGCGTCCGTCTTGCTGGTAGCGTTCAATGAGCGCCGAATTGCTCCGGTGTCTATCAATCCGGTTTGAAGTACTCCCACGACGACTGTCTCGAACTCGCCGATCTGTGAAATGCCTAGCCTTCTGATCAGCGCGTCCCACTCTTCGTGGAGCGTATCTTCATCCGTTTCTTCATAGTTCGCTTGCTGTTTACGTATTGCCCGTACTGTCGCAAACATCGCACCATCGTAGCTCAGGATGTAATCAAAGGTTGGGCCATTAACCAAGCCGTTGTAGTGGATTGTGCTCAACAGTGCGATCGTCGGCACGACACGTTTGATGACTTCGGCGGACAGCTCGCCGTTGCCTTCGAGTAGTCGATTGGTGACACGAATCACCTTGCAAAGAATTCGTATGTTGGTGAGATGGCAGGCGGTGGTGGCTGCTTGGAGTTCGGCAGGCCACATCGTCGGGACAAGGCCTTGAGCAATTTCGAACGCCTCAGCCGCAGAGGTATCCAGTCGCAGTTCTTGGTCGATTACCTTCTCCCGGAACAAGTCCCAAACCTTCCTGTCGATGAGCTTGTCGTCGTTGAGCACCAAGAGGATTCGAGATTTGGAGCTCTGGACGCATTCGTCAATGAAACCGAGTATTTCGTCGATGCTGAGCTTTTCGTGTTTACGCTCGATGTCGTCGATGACGATAAACTTGTCTTTGAGCAGGGTTGGAAGCGCGAGCAGGGCAAGCTCATCCAAAGCGCCAAAGCCTGAATGAAACGACTTCGCGAGCTTTTTGAGCCCAACGAGAGCAGTGGTGACGCTTGCGGTAAGGGCTTTGTCGCTGTCCAGTCTAGGCAGCAGCGCCTGAGCGATCTTCATCTTTAGATCGTTGATAGTGCTGACACCAAATAGTGAAACTGAAGCGGCATTCTTGATGGATAGATGGGGGGACTCAACGCGAATCTGCTGCCACAGATGAGTTTTGCCTGTACCCCATTTGCCGGAAAGAGCGATGACACGGTTGGTTTGGTCGTCAAGCGCGGCAAGAAGGTTTTGCTTGCACCGGGCAATCGTCATGTAGGCTCCTGCGAAGTAAGGGCTCGGTCTGGTAATCGATGGATGTATCGTCGCACGAGGCTTCGCTGTAGAAAATCGTCGTCCTCTTTTTTACTGGCTAGTTGAGCAAGACGATACCCCCTGCATTGCGCAAGATCTTTGCGATTCTTAAAATAGGTGTGGCGTGCGCCAGGTCGTTGCTGTGGGACAGTCAGATGAAGGCCGGCCCCTCAGCTTCATCTGATGGCTCACAGGCTTTCGAAAGGTCGCCATCAAGCTTGATCAGCCCAGCAAACAGCAGCATTGTCCCGCAAACAGCAGCATTGTCCCGCAACGGACAGGGACACCGTCACCTGGCGCAAGTCGTAATGCGATGATGGGCAGTTCGATCTCAGTATCTTCAGCCATCCTTGAAAGACTCTGTCAGCTTTAAATCCCTGCGTGGACAGTACAGCATTCGAGCCACGACAGGTGCCAATCGGTACAGTAATTTACGGATACTTCAGTATTGGGTCATTGAGAAAACAGATCAGTAAATCTTGAAGTGCCATGGACTCTTCCTCAACCAGCTCGAAAGGCTCGCATTCTTCGATGTAGTACGTGCATCGCTCATAGCCGTAATCCAGCATCTTGGAGCTAACAAGCTTTCCTTTTTTAAAATGCACTTTCCCACGACTCGATGGGTCGAGCTCGCTGAGCAGGTTGTTGATATCCGGGCCGTTAAGCGCGTAGCAGGCGTCATTTATCTTGAAGTGAAGATGATCTCCTTTCCACTCCATTTCACAGAATTTGTCTCGCGAAGTACTGCCCACAAACCCGAATGGACGTAGCAGCGTGTTTGCACGATGGAAGCGCTCGTAAAGGTCGGACAATGTAGGCAGTCCGGAAGGGTCGGAGTGCACAATTTTATTGCGCAAGGCTTTGAGCTCTTTGGCTTCTTGTAAAAATTTCGGCCAGAGATCGGGAAGTTCAGGGTGCATTGGGTATTCATGTAACTCATTTCGGATCAGCTTACCGAGCCCGACATCCTTAGGCCATTCTCCGGTATGGCGCTCAATGTAGCCTTTAACGGCTTTTTCAAACTCAATCGCTTCGAAGCGAACATCGTCGACTGAGGGCCCTTGGCTGCCGGGCAGATCCTTGTAGTCATCACTCATCATGAAGTTTGGCTGCGTGGAATGACGCTTCTCTCGTTGGAGCCATCTGAATATGCTGAACAAAATGAGGCCTATGGTTTGTCAATTGCGGATGGTATGCCAGCTTCAATAGCAGCGTCCTAAGGACGCTGTGGACTGCCGCATCAATGAGGGAGGCGAAGGTCATTGCTCAAGATCGCGCCGGCGAGGGACGCTGGTCGAAACTCCTTCAGCCCTCGATCTCCTAGAGGAGATGTAGCTGGCAACGGCGGTTGGAGGGTGTAAGTCTCACCAGTGGTGACCAGTTTGATCTCAGTCCAGAGGACGTCATGGCGGCCGTTGACTATGTTTACCTCATGCCCGAACAGGCGGCTCCCTTTATGGATGGCCACGTTGTTGAAATGGTCGTACACATCCTGGTAGACCATACCCGAGACGAAGTTCGGGTCGAGGCTCTCAAGCGCAACACCTATAAAGGTGCCCATGCTGAGTTCATATGGCTCAGGGGTGTAAATCCTGGCCATCGCAGGTGCCTCTTCGCCATGGGCCATTTGAACTGCGTTCAGTGCGAACGAGGCAAGAACCATCGTCGCTGCTGCCAGTGTTTCGGACAGCATTTTTTTCAAATTCATCATCTGTAGGCAAGTCTTAAGTGTTGAGTGTGTCATTTTCAAATCCATTGCTGCCATTCGCATCTGATCGCAGTCCCACGCTTAGCGGCAGATTGAGTCGATGGTGGGGTGCTTGGTAGGGCAAGGGGCTTCACCCGCACAAGGGATGGCCGATCTACGGAGAGGGCCGCATTCGCCCAGACCGAGCATTGCGAACTATAGGGTAGTCTCTGATGTGGTGAGCGTTTCGGGCATGCTGGATCGTCCTTGATGAGTACCTCGAAATTTCGGACAGTGCAAAGCTTACGGCTTGCGTTATTTGGAATTATGGCTCAGCGATAATTATTGCTGAACCATAATTTTGAGGGGGGAGCCGCAGCCATCAACGCTTGCGCCGGAAATGGGGCGATCAAATAGCCACGGACTAGGTTGACCACCATGATCACAGAATCTCGACTTCCTCAGCGGTAAGCCAACCGGCCTCGATAGCGCGCTGCATGGCAGTTTCGGGATGAGAGGTGTACACGACAATAGCGAGGTTTTCCTCAGCCCTGCTGCAAGTGACGTACAGTAAGCGTCGCGTCCTTACCGGCCTGCTGGTTCTTATCGTTTTCTGAGGGGGCCTTTACACCCAACAGTTTTTCATAGCTGAAGAGAAAATCTCCGGCCTCTTCATCGTTGATAATTACCATGACCCGTGGAAACTCCAAGCCTTTCACCCCATGGTGTGTATCGAAAGGGGACAAGCCTCCCGCGTATCCGGCGAATGCGGCCATTTCAGAGTAAGGCCGTCCCAGGAGCACACGATACGCATGTACTTCAAGCGCCTCACGGTCGACGGTCTCCGGAGGCTCCTCGTCGGTCACACCTTTTGCAAGGGCCGTTGCCGTACACACGGTCATGCCCCTGCTAACCACAGCTTTTGTTCAGGATATATCCGTGTACGCAGCGTCTCGCAGGCCCATTGTGCAAGCGCAGAGTCCGCCGAATGTGTAATCACCTTCAGCGCAGTCGAGATCCTGCCCAGCAGATGGATAGAGTGAGTGGCTATAGCTTGCGTGATCCAGGCATCCGCAATCTCTCGCCCACTGCTTAACAAGGGCAGAAGCGAGTAGGTGACAGAGTCCAGAAAGCCTTGATCTGGCAGCATGAGTGACACTTTCTTACCCGAAGCAGTGGTTATCTCTTGTTGCGGCAGAAAACGTAGGTCGGGTTTCCTGAGGGGTAGGGGAGCCTGGCATGCCTGTAGGAGGATCTCGTTCAACTCGGCCGACTCATTACCTACGTCGACAATCAAGTACTTAATCAGATGACCGAGTACCGTCCATGAATAGACAAAAGAATAGGTGGAACCGAATTCCGAGGGGTCGACACCCTCCAGTCGGCGCGTTTTCCCGTTGATCGTGATACTTGCATTACCGGCCTCGAAGACGATGGTCAGGTACTGCCCGTTCGGCATGATCGCGCCTGCTTGCAGGCCGTCTACCGGTGCCGCCTGGACGGGTTGATCTCGAATGATTTGCATAACGTTCGTGATCAGATCTGGCGCGTTACGTGACGCGTCCAACAGGGCCTGCGCGACGATCAGGTCACCCATGGGCAACACACTGGAATATTCTTCAACCATCCGAAGATACGCCGTCGTGTTATCCGATTTTACACTAAGTAGCTTGTCCCCAACTTGGTGCGCGAGTTCGCTTGCCACCAGTTCGGGCATTCGCACGTAGAGCATTTCATCCCCCGATGCATGCCTGAACGCCCGCAAAAATCCCTTCTGAATGAGAGCGTCAACGTCTCGAGGCTGCATAGCTTCAATCAAGGTTCGGCGGCGAACCATAAACGTATGTATCGATGACAATAGCAGCGAGGGATCGCGCGCCCTGTCATCGGCATCAAGCATCAGCGCAGTGGCCATGCCTTGGTATAGCCTGTTGAGCTCTGGATCATCGAAACGAGACCGGGCATGTGCGATGACATCGACACCCAGCAGCGGCGGCAGCTGAAGTAGCGAATGCGGGGGGCCGTCCTCTCCATCTTCGACAGAGTCGATCGCGATGCTTGCGAGGGAGCGCAATATCCACGGTTCTCGTAATTCAGGAGCAAACTGCGCCCCTGGTGCGAATGCCATCCCCATTCCCAGCACTGCCTGCTCCGCATCTTGGAACTCGTCGTCGCTAAGTGATTCAACGCTAACCTGCACTGCTATTCTTCCAATAGGCGACCGGCTCAGCCAGTTCTCAGAGGTTTGCAGGACATCCGCCGCGTTGTCATGCAGGGCCAGTACGACCTGAAGACCTGAGCTGTAGTATCTCGAAGCCAGATCCTCGATCTCTTTGCGCACGACCGGATCTCCGCTAGAGACATCGTCAATAAGCACAATGAGCTTTGATCCCGAGCTCTCTGACCGCTTGCGCAGCCATCGGCGCACCTCCTGTTTGCTCAACTGCCATTCCAGCGTTTTCTCCAGGGCGTCAGCGATCTGCTGTATCACTCCAACACCATGCGCCGCCTCGACAAAAAGTACCCCCGCAGTTTGATCAGTTTCCACGTGCCGGCAGATATCGCGAAGCACGTTGCTCTTACCGCTGAGGGGCGAGCCCGAAAGCACCACCACTCGGTTCCCTTGATTCAAATAATCGAGGCACAACACCGTAGCGGCCCGGGGAAGCAAGAAGTCTCTGGCGAAGGGGAGCTGAGCGTCATTCAAATCGCCCATCATCTCATCCAACTGCTCCCTAGTCACAGCGTTAATCGCGGGTATCCAGCTCCTGGAATCGCTGCCGAGTAGCGCTGAAACTGCTTCGTTCACCTGAGCAGCCGCAAAGTGGCTGATATTCTTGAACAGGTTATCCAAGGTCTGTGCATCTGGCGACTCAGGAGCCCAGGGTTGCCCTGTCAGCGTATTAAACACCTGCGTGTCCACACCGTTGCTAACAACGGTCAGTGGCGCAACCGGGTTGACTAGCTTGGCGTAGCACAGTCCTTGCTCAACATCTCCATCCGTCAGAACACCCCCTTGACGCTTGAGTTCAAGCACTGCAAGAGGCCGACTACCGCTGTAGAGGATGATGTCTGCTCGGGCTTCATTAGGGCGGGAATCAATTTCAATACTTTTGCGCCCAAGGCGCACAGAGAATTTTGTCTGATGCTTAATCGCTGCCGGGCCGAGCCAAGGAAAAGCTTGCGCGATTGCGCCTCGAATTCTAGCCTCGAATTCAGCTTCAGTAGGTTCCGTCGTCAGCTGCTTGATGCTCAATTGGATATCCTTCTAACCGGAGTTAGCGCTTGGCGGGTGTCAATACTCACGTCGATTTGCTTCCAGGCCCCGTCGGAGGCTATCGAGGTGGGGACGCCGTAGCGATAATAGCGAAACGGCGAACTTGGAAGCTTGGACTACCAAGCCTGAGATGAACATCAACTCAGTCGATGTCCCTCAGACTCTTGTTGTACTCGCCCAAGAGACTGCGCAGCTTGGTTTCAAATTCGATTTCCTGCTCCAGGCCCTTGTCGCCTTTCATGGCCTCAAGCGCTACGAGCTGGTCGACGAGGTGACGTTCGAGTTGGCGGAATTCTGCGAGTTTCGACATTGCTACTCCAAATCACGAGAGACAGTGACGCTGATGTTAGCCGCAGCCGGAAACGGATCTATTCGCATCAGCCAGCGGAGGATACGTTCACCAGCTTCGCGAGATAGTAGGGGGATCAGAGGCTTAACGCCTAATCAGCCTCAGGACGCGCCAAAAATGTTTTGGAGCCCTACAGTGTTGGCCCTTGTGGCTCTCCTAGGTTCCACTGGTTTGGCGTGTCATGTGTCGCGAGCTATGAGTCCAAGCCTTGAGTCAATGATAGTATGTGGCCATCAGTACGGTACGTATTTATTCTTAAGGAGTTAGCGCGATGGCCGAATCGGCAGGGAAGTACTCAGACGTCTACCAAAGTTGGCAGCACCATCTCTTCAATTTTAATCTTGCAGTGCAAGAAACCAATACAGCTGGCCTGCGGAAACCTCAGCTGGCCGCGCTGTATGCCTCGTTGGGCCACCTTGTAACATCCCCCTCTACGACCGCGACGGTTGTGATGCCAACAGGTACCGGCAAGACGGACACCATGCTTGGGCTGCTCATCGCAGGCAGGTTGGCCAGGACACTTGTGCTTGTTCCTTCAGATGCTCTTCGATCCCAGCTTTTGAAGAAATGCGATCTCAAAAAGCTTCGCGAGATTGGTGCTGTGTCCGAGACGGCACTCAACCCTGTAGTAATAGCTGTTCGTTCAGGGATGTCAGTTGAAGATGTACAACAGCTTGCTGCGGCAAATGTTGTGATCGCGACCCCTCAATCGTTGCAGCGTTTCAACGCAGAAGCGTTGCAAGCCTTAGCCGATCTTTGCACTCACTTGATCATTGACGAAGCGCATCACGTGGCCGCCCAGACCTGGGGCAGGGTGAAGATCGCATTCAAACAGAAGCCCTGCCTGCAGTTCACCGCTACCCCGTTCCGTGAAGACAACAAGCCCTTGGAAGGAACGATCATCTACAACTACCCGCTGAAGGAGGCCCAAAATGACGGGTATTTCAAATCGATCGAGTTTCATGCTGTACGAGAGTACAACCTGGAACTGGCTGATCAAGCGGTGGCTGACAAGGCAGTGGAGCTGCTGCGAACTGACCGAGCGCAGGGTTTCAACCATCTGCTAATGGTGCGAGCACGATCTCAAGCGCGTGCTACAGCCCTATTTGATCTTTACAAAACGCATGAAGATCTGGCGCCCGTACTGATACACAGCAAGGTGCCTGATCGAGCCAAGCTGATGACTGATATTGTAGAAAAAAAACACAAGATCATCGTCTGCGTAGACATGCTAGGTGAGGGGTTTGACCTGCCTGAGCTCAAAATCGCGGCGATTCATGATCAGCATCGAAGTCCAGCTGTCACTCTACAATTTATCGGCCGACTAACACGGGTTGACCCAACCCTTGGGGAGGCCAAATTCGTCTCGAACATTGCAAATCAAAAGACGGATTACCAAATGGCCGCTCTATACAAGGAGAGCGCTGATTGGAGTGCCGTAATTCGAGACGTAAGTAATGACAAGATCACCCGGGAGATTGAAAAAGAGGCGTTCAGCGGGCAATTCTCGGATGACCCGGACTCTGAGGCGATCTTGGGTTTAAATCCAAATCCCAAAATCAGCGCGGTCGCTTACCATGCCGAACAAGAAAGTTGGCAGCCTGAAAAAGCTCAGTATTTTTCTCAGAAAAGGGAGCAACTGCAGTTTCTATCCATCAATGATGAGCAGGACACCGTCATAATGGTCACGCGTCGTGATACCCCTGTAGGGTGGGCGCAAACCTCGGCAATCGCAGATACCAATTGGCTCCTTTATCTTGCCTACTACTATGCTCCGGACAAGACCCTGTTCCTTCACTCATCAGGCGATGAGACGCAGCTAGCACGTTTTCAAGGGCTGGTTGCCAAGGGTGCGAGGCGTATTAGTGGAGAGCCGGTTTTCCGAACCCTGCATGACATCAAGCTCATGAAGCTGCAGAACGTTGGCCTTTCCCGGGCGCGCAAAGATCTGAGATTCACGATGCATGTCGGTCGAGACATCAACGCAATCATCACTGAAATCGAAAATGGTACCGCTAAGAAGTCTAACATTTTTGCTTCTGGCTTTGAGGGCGGTAAGCGCACCACGGTGGGCTGTTCTCACAAGGGTAAGATCTGGGAAATGAACTCAGAGAGCGTCATTTACTGGATCGAATGGTGCAAGCGTGCTTCCCTGAAGCTCAACGATGGATCGATAAAATCCTCAGATGTGCTCAGAGATGTAATGCGCTCGGATAAGATTGAAGGCCGGTGGCCGCAGGGACTGTTCTACGCAGATTGGCCAGAGTCCATCGCGATCGAGAATGAGCAGAAAATTTCACTGCTTTATAAAGGAGAAGTGTTTAATTTGCTCGACGTTGAGTTAGGTAAACCTCAACGTACCAACGACCTCAACCTGACCGTTCCCGTCTCTGCTGCAGCGCTTGATGGTGAGCGGCAGCTCCCAGAGATCACCATCCGACTGCTGAACGATGGCTTTAAGGTCAGTTGCCCAGAACTAAAAATAATCTTCTCGGAAGAAAGCTCGCTTGAGCATTACCTAGATGCCAACCCACTGGTACTGCTTGCGGTAGATGGGTCAATGGTGGAAGGAAATTACCGCTCCTACAGCCCCAATAGCTTGGATCTCAAGCTGCCCGAGAAGCTTATCGAGGCATGGGATTGGGGGGCGACCCCGATCCAAGTTGAGTCCATGAAGGCTGCGCGAAACCCCAAAAGCGTCCAAGGGTTTACTTTTGGCCAGATTCAGAATGATTACTCGTTCATTTTCAATGACGATGGTAATGGTGAGATCGCGGACTTGGTAGCTATCCGAGAAAGCAAAGGCGCTATTCAAATCGACCTGTACCACTGCAAGTTCTGTCCAGCGAAAAAGGGTCAGAAAGCAAAACCCCGCGCGCAGGTGGAGGATGTTTATGAGGTTTGCGGTCAGGCATCACGCTCGGTCAAGTGGCTCTATACCCATGAGAAATTCTTTGATCGGTTGATGTACAGATATCAGCAATCGCTACCGAAAGGGTTTGACAGAATTCTGAAGGGTGAACCAAAGGATTTGGAACTGTTGCGAAACAAGTGCCACGACCACGAGATGATCTTCAAATTTGTGATAGTGCAGCCTGCGGTTTCGGTGTCGAAAATTTCAGCTGCCCAACTAGCTGTGCTCGGTACTACTTACTCGTACATCAAGAGCGTGTCGGCCGCGGATGTGAAGGTGGTGACTAGCCCGTAAATTGAGTCATAGTCACAGCATGCAAAGTCTCTGTACCTGTTGACTCACACTCATGTACGACTCGAAGATGATATTGATCGCGCAGGCAAAGGGGTGTATTCACCAGGCCTGAGGGACGACGCCCAAAGCGCGCGTGATGGACTTCTAGCATTCATTCGCGAGACGCCGGGAAAGGAAGCTTTTCATGACCTGGAGGAAATTGCTCATTCACATCCCGCTGAGCGTTTACGCCCATGGACTGCATATTTTGCTCAGCAAAAGGCCACCGCTGATTCGAAGACGCCACCTTGGGAGCCAGCCAAGGTCATCGAACTCCACGAGTCACTGGAAAGCACGCAGTCCACCCATCGTGAACTCTGGAATCTGGCGATAGATCGTCTGCTCGACCTGAAGCATGATTTGAAGGACAGCGACTCGAGCATCTCGGAGCTTTTGCTACCTATTAGTCAGGAAACGTCCATCCGCAAATTCATAGGTGACTGGCTGAGGGCGCGCGCTGCAGTACGCTACGTGATCCCGCAAGAGGAACAGCTGGCCGACGACAAGCGCCCTGATTATCGATTCGAAAATAGCCAGGTTTACGCGCCGGCACCTGTTGAGCTGAAGCTTTCGCAAAACTGGAGTGGTACAGAGCACTTCGAGCGGTTCGAGAACCAGCTTTATGGGGACTATCTGCGCGATATCAGTTCAAGCTGCGGCATTTTTTTGCTCGTGAGCAATGGCGTGCAGGTTACCTGGGTGACACCAAATAAGGGCCGGCAACGGTTTGAGGGTTTGGTCACAGCACTGCAGGAGCACTGGCTGACTATCGCTTCGAAATTTCCCAACGTAGAGGACATCAAGATTATCGGAATCGATCTTACAAAGAGAGGTGGGACGGCATCGTTGAGAGCCATAGAAGCCAACCGAGCTAAAGTGGAAGCTGGCCGTGGGGATAGTGGGTTAAAGCCTTGAGCTAAATGGGACTAAGACCCCGCCAGAGGAGGGCGGTTGGGCTAATGTGGTTGGGAACGCATCAGTTGGTGAATGCTGGTCGTAGCTCTTGCTCATCATCTCGCGCTTCATAGCCCACGCATGCGAGGTAACAATCAAATCGTGTATGGAGCGGATCAATATCACTGGAGACTCACTAGAATACTATGGGCTATTCGAATGGGTAATGAGGTTCCTGCTCGGCAAATGATTCCAAGGTGGGTGATCAGGCCATCCCCATCTGCGCAATTCAACCCCTGTCACGCATGCCAATTTTCTTCACCGATCGGCTGCGTTCCTGATCATGGGAGTGGTAATAAACATTCTGAGTCGTGCTGAGATTGCTGTGGCGTAAGTCCAGCTGCAGATCTTTAGCACTGCGCAGCGGCGCATCGAACGTGGCCGCCGTGTGCCTAAGCCAATGGGCAGAAGCAGCTTTAAGGCTGATCAGCTCGTGCTCCTCTCGGTCTTCATCTCGCATCCGAGACAACGCGTTATCAAAAACAGCCTGGAGGAGGGCGCGCACCTGTCGTCCTGAAAGACCTGATCTGCCGCGCAGCGTAGTGAGCAGGGGTGTCTTTTCCTCCCACTGTGGCAACTCGGGCAGGCCAACGAAACGCCGATAGCGCTTGAGATATTTAGTGACGTACTCGTCTCTAACGGCAATCTTCCCGGCTTTGTTGCCTTTGCCGATGACGTGGTACCACCAATTTCCTTCTTCGTCCTGTCGAAAATCTCCCATGATCGGGTGCCAATTAGGTCTGCCGACGATATCTGAAACCCGAAGGTACATGGCGAAGAGGGTAGCTACGATGAACAGCGTTCGCTCATGACGCTCAGGTTCGGTCAACGCCATCTGTTCAGCGGTTTCCAGAACGTAGTCCCACTGAAGAGGCGTCAATGCGCGATGAGCGCCTTCTTCTTGCGGAGTGCTCCGATTCTGCCCCTTTTTCTTGATCATGCGGAACGGATTGGCAGCAACTGCTCCGTCTTCGACCAGATGTTCGAAAAAACGACTACTGATTGAGTACACCTGATTGATGGTGCCTTGAGACGCTTTGTAGCTCTCGGGTAGTTCCACCCCTGGGTGCTGACCGCAGCTTTCCTTCTCACGACGAGCAGCTTTGGAAGATTTCAGGCTGAAATGGTTTGCGCTTAACAAGCATCGACCATAGGAGCAATCGTTCCACATGTGTGCGGTAAGACGTGAAGGTGAAACTGTTGTCCGAGAATGACCTCAGAAAACTACGCACAGCTAGGTAACCCTTGTGTGCCTCAACCATGGGCTCAAATGAGTCCAGGTAAACTCGAACACACACCATGCCAGGCTCAGGCGAACTAAAGTCATTGATCAATGAAGATCTCATAGGACTCAAATATAGGCCGCGGCAGTTGAGACATTAGAAGGCTTTACCGAGTGATTAGCTTCAGCGAGAAACTTCCAGTATTGGTAGTAACTGGAAGTTAGAAGGATGTGCCTCACAATCCCGCCCTCGCCATCAGCTGATTAATAGAATGATCGTTTGATAATGTCCGATACTAGTCCTCTCTGTGCTTGCGCGCAACTCCGCTCTTCAAATCTCATGGTACGTACATGATCGATAGAATTCGATCTTAAGTCTTGACTTAAGCTTGAAGTCGCACTAGCGATATAGCCTGAGATATCCGATTATTCGGTTTAAAAGTATATTGTCGCTGGGGTTATTCATCCGAGGCGTTTACTCTATTTTCTGGTATTTCTTATCATATGGTTTGCTTGTTAATTGAGAGTACCAGTTTGGATGTCTGCATCACTCTGTTTTGACGTAAATTGAGTACCGGGATTGCCGGGAGGTGTGGGTTGGCTTTGTGGCTCCCCCTTAGGGTTGGCTTGCCTGGGCCGAGTCCGGGCGTTGGCTGGCGGCTGGCGGCTGGCGGCTGGCGGCTGGCGGCTGGCGGCTGGCGGCTGGCGGCTGGCGGCTGGCGGCTGGCGGGGACAGTCTCAGCCCGCGCAGGGAATGTCGAGAAGATTAGAGGGGCCGGCCGCGAAATCGACCGCAATGCCAGTGAGCATTGGCCTATGGCCGGCCAGGCCATTACAGATAAATGTAGTGGGCAATAGAGTTAATACTTAGTTTTCAGTGAGTGGCTGAAATTAGTGCTGACCTAGGCTCTTTACACGGGCTTACACGTCTTTACGGCATTGAATTTAGATGCACCTCTCGATGGCCAAAATTTATTGCAGTACCTACAAGTGCGCAACAGACTCTTGATTGTGCAGATGTGCAGCAGGTATTTTTTTGCAGCGCGAGCAGCTCATGTACTCATTCCATCAGAGTGAATTAGGAAAGAATGATTTTCTACAGGTTTTTGCATTTTACGTTTCTACAGATTAGTGAACAATGAACACTTCTACAGATTGTTGAAAAAATGGCGATTCTACTTGTTATTGAATAAACAGCCCTTAACTAGGCGGATTCACGGGAGCACGCATGTGGATATGACGTGGTTGAGCGGCAATGTTGGGCTAACTCCCCGCGCTGGGGAGTGGATTGAGCGCGTCAGTACCTACTGGGCTGACGTCGCGTCGGAGGTGCCGGTGTTAGTGCGGAAAAACACCCAGTAGGCCGACACAGCAAGGCCTGCAGGCGCTAGGGCTGCCTGGGGAGCAATCCAGCCCCCGAACCTGCTGACGTCTCTCCTAGTAAATGAAAGGTGGGCGTTTATCGTCGTTTGTGAAAAATTGGCTGCAGGCCACGCAATCCGGGGCTTTCAGGCTATTTTGGGTGAGTAGATGAGTGCGCAACCATTCTCGTAGTTTTTGCAAAAAAGGGCTATGCCGTCAATGGACGAAAACCAGGACTAGAATCCAATAATCTTCATGTATAACAACGTGATAGCTCGATATTTGGTGTCTACACATTTTTGCAAAATCGACGTCCTGTGCAAGCCCGGCAAGAACGCTGGAGGTCATATCTGACGCGGGGTTCAGGGAAGCCCAGGGTGGATTTCTACTACTTTCGCGAACGCATCAAGGCTACACGAGCTAGGAGGTTGGTGAAGGCGGCTATACATAAGCAGACACAGAGACATACACAATTTAACATAATATACATTATGCGTAACAAGATGTTACGCAGCCTGGCCCAGTCCCACCGCATTTCAGAAGCCATGCAAACACTTCATCGCGGCGATTGAATCGCCGCTTCCGGGCCCTGCAAACAGTCCCAGTGGCGACCGCGAAAAAGCAGAAGCTCGAACGTACTGCACGTTGATCTATCACGAGCCTGAAAACACTCAAGAGCGCGCTGGGGTCGAGAACCAGATCCAACCATGGGCTCCTGAACGCAAGAACCGGCTCTTCGCCGAGTATTCGCAAGGCGGCAAACTCGCGTCTATGTGGACAGTATCCTGCGATGTATTTAGGGTTACCGTTCCCACGCAAACCAACCGACGAGAGCTTTATGCCCAATACACTGAGTTTTCACCAGGTTGATGTATTCGCCAATAAGCCATTGGAAGGCAATGCACTGGCAGTCGTATGCGACGCTGATGATCTGACCACCGAGCAAATGGCCGCGTTCGCACGTTGGACAAACCTCAGCGAGACTACATTTCTCATGCGTCCTACCCATCCTGATGCGGATTATCGTGTACGTATCTTTACGCCAATGCGTGAACTTCCCTTCGCTGGCCACCCTACCTTAGGTAGCTGTTACGTGTGGCTGGGGGATAATGGTTTTTCGCAAAGTAAAGAAGTCGTTCAGGAGTGTGGTGCAGGCTTAGTTAACATCCGCCGCGACGGCACTCGCCTGGCTTTCGCGGCACCACCATTGCTGCGTGGAGGTGCGGTTGAAGACGATGTTTTGCACCGCATCATCGATGGATTGGGTGTTGCACCTGACCGTATTATTGCGAGCCAATGGGCAGACAACGGTCCGGGTTGGGTTGTGGTAATGCTGCGCTCGCGTGAAGAATTGTTGGCAATACATCCAGACTATGCAGCACTGAACGGTTTAAACGTAGGCGCCTTTGCGCCTTGGATCGGGCGAGATGCAGGAGCTGATATTGAAGTTCGAGCCTTCATTAGTGACAGGTCTGCCGAAGACCCTGTTACTGGTAGCCTTAATGCCAGCCTTGCCCAATGGCTAATACCAGCCGGACTAATGCAAAAACGATATACCGTCAGCCAAGGTACGGCTTTGGGGCGTCACGGACGAATTCAGGTGGAACAAATTGGCGAGCGCATCTGGGTTGGTGGGGAGGTTCAAAAATGCATTACCGGTCGGGTCTCTTTTTAGCAGATGATTAAACATCAGGTCGAGCTGCCGAACAACCGCCCTCGCCCAGCCTTAAACCCCCTGAGATGGATAACTCAACTAAACAGTCATTTAGTTGAGTTATTCATCAACACCAACAAGCGCCCCTCTTACACTTTACCCAGACATAAAACGCTCACCGGTGGACGATCAACTCTGAGGCGACTTTTCTCAGCATAAAGGTCTCACGCTGTATGGACTGCCCCATCGAAGATTCCTGGCGCTGCATAACAGCCTCATTGTGGGCAATGGCTTCAGTTACGCTGATCCACACGGGCCGCATGCCATTGGCTATTTCATGGCTTTCCATCCTCACAGGCTCTAACTGGTGCGCGACTTCGCACAGGTAAAAATGCGAAGTCATGTGCATCAGATCATACTGGGGCTTCCAATAGGGCCGGTATTCTTCGATGTAACCATAATGCTGGAGCACCTGAATTTCACGAGCACCCGTCTCTTCTTCAAGTTCACGCTTCAGACCAGTAACAACGTCCTCGTCGGCATCCAGGCCGCCTCCGGGGAAACTGAAGTCGTTATAGCGCTCAGTGAACAGTAAAAGTATTTTTTCATCCCGCAATACGATGCCGCGTGCCGCATGGCGTCGGAATATTCTGCCCTGTGTGGACTTCAGTTCGGGATGAATGATTTCGGTAATGAGTTGCATGGGGTCTTCATTTCAAGTGAGCTGGAGAATTCGAAGCAGTTGTCTGCGTGATTGTACCCATAGCAAGTCAACAGCTGTGTCGGCCGAGCGTACGCAGATCCTCCAGCAACCGAACAAATTCGACAACGGCTGGAGCCATTGTTTGCTCCGTACGGGTAATAAGCCCAATCTGCCGAACAACACCCGGATGATCGACTGGCACTTTCCTCAGGTCTCCCCGCCCATCGTCCGCTGACTCCGGAAGAAGCGTAATGCCCTGCCCCTGTCTGACCAAAGCAAGCACGGTAGACATGTAATTGGCTTCCAGACCCGCAGATAAAGGCAGTTGCTCGTCAGCAAACACTCGCTCGACCAGATCGCGAACGCTGCTTTCCCTGCCGGTAAGAACGATCGGGAAACCAGCTATCTCGTTCAGTCTCACTGCGCGGCGATTCGCCAAGGGATGGTCTTTTGGAGCGAACAGGCACAACCGGTCTTCCAGGATGGCGTTGAACTCCAGCCCATGGGTGGGTCTAGCCTGCACGCCTAATCCGAAATCCACCTCGCGCTCTAGTACAAGCGCGTCGATTCGCTGCGCGACGACATCTCGCAGCCTGACCTCGACACCGGGAAACCGCTCGCGAAACGTCTTCAACACTGCAGGCAGTACGCCGGAACACAGCGATGGCAAGGCGGCGATGCTGATCAAGCCGCGTCGTGAGGCTGCGATGTCCCGCGCGGCGTTAACGATGTTGTCCAGATCCAGCAGCAGTTTCTCCATGGGCAACAGCGCATTTTGCCCGGCGCCGGTCAGGCAGACATGGCGTGGGCTTCGTTCCAGCAAGGCAACGCCCAGCCAATCCTCGAGTTGCTGGATTTGCACGGTCAGTGCAGACGGCGACAAGTTGAGAGCGGCTGCAGCCTTGGAAAAACTGCCGGTCCGAGCCACTGACAGGAAGGCGCGGATGTGCTGGATCGAATTCTTCATTTTGTTTTTCCGAACATGACCCACTGAATATTTCAATTCACAGAGCGTAGCGTCGTTGCTATTACTCTTGCAAAACAACAATAGGGTGTCTCGTCGCTGCCGCGCACAGGGATGCCAAAGAGGATCAGCCTATGCTCGCCACAATTGGTGTGATAACCATCCTTGCCATGCTCGTCAGCATTATGAGCAAACGCATATCTCCCCTGGTTGCCTTGATCGCCCTTCCCATCATCGCCGCCCTCCTCGCTGGTTTTGGTCTGCAAACCAGTGGCTTCATCATCACAGGCATAAAGAACGTTGCGCCCGTAGTCGGGATGTTTGTATTCGCCATCCTCTTCTTCGGCATCATGACGGATGCCGGCATGCTCGATCCGATCATCGATCGCATCCTCAAACGGGTCGGTACGCGGCCAACGCGCATCGTCATGGGCACCGCACTGCTGGCGCTGTTGGTACATCTGGACGGCTCCGGCGCGGTGACCTTTCTCGTGACCATTCCCGCAATGCTGCCGTTGTACACGCGCCTTGGCATGGATAAACGCATACTGGCGTGCGTGACGGCGATGGCTGCGGGGGTCAACTTCCTGCCCTGGACGGGCCCGGTGTTGCGCTCTTCCGCCGCCCTTCACGTGCCGGTTTCGGATCTGTTTCAGCCGCTCATTCCGGTGCAGATCGTCGGACTGATCTTCGTCTTCACCTGCGCGTTTTTCCTGGGACGGCGCGAAGAGCGACGCCTTGGCCTGGGCCCCGAGAATCTTGATGTAAAACCCCACCAACGCGTGCTCAGCGATGCCGAGCGTGAACTGCGCAAGCCTCGGTTGTTCTGGGTCAACCTGCTGCTGACGCTGGTGGTGATGGGCGCGATGATCGCGGGGGTTGTCGATCCGGTGGTGATGTTCATGCTCGGCACCGTGATTGCCTTGTGCATCAACTACCCTGCCGTTGACGCACAACGGGCACGTATCGACGCACACGCCAAAACAGCCCTGACCATGGCCAGTATTCTGCTCGCTGCCGGGGTGTTCACAGGCATCATGCAAGGCACCGGGATGCTGAAGGCCATGGCAGAAGTGGCCGTGGGCCAGATCCCGGCCGGGCACGGCAAGCTGATCCCGGTCGTCGTAGGCTTTATATCCATGCCCCTGAGCCTGCTTTTCGATCCGGACTCCTTCTACTTCGGCATCATGCCGGTGGTCGCCGAGGTCGGCAAAGCGCTCGGCGTTGACCCGATGCAGGTCGCGCAAGCGTCGCTGCTTGGCGTGCATACCACCGGGTTCCCGGTCAGCCCGTTGACGCCCGCAACCTTTCTGCTGGTCGGGCTGTGCAAGATCGAACTGGCCGACCATCAGCGCTTCACTATCCCTTTCCTGTTTGCGGCCTCGGTCATCATGACCCTGACCGCTATGGTCATAGGAGTTTTCTGAATGAAAACCATACGGATTGGTTCAGGGGCCGGTTATTCCGGCGACCGCATCGAGCCAGCGATCGAGCTGGCCGAGCATGGGCAACTGGATTACCTGGTATTTGAATGCCTCGCGGAACGTACCATTGCGCTCGCACAACAGTCGCGTCTGGCAGACCCATCAGCAGGCTACGATCCATTGCTGAGCGAGCGCATGCGCCGGGTCTTGCCTTTTGTGGGCAAAGGCGTTGACGGTACGCGCCGTCGCTTGCGAATCATCACCAACATGGGGGCTGCAAATCCGCTTGGCGCCGCAAGCGAAATACGCCGGATAGCGAAAGAGCTTGGTCTGACCGGCTTGAAAGTCGCAGCGCTGACAGGCGATGACGTGCTCGCAGCCCTGCTGCAGCAGCCCGATCAAACCCTCGACAACGGCAAGTCTCTGCGATCCATCGGCGACAGACTCATCTCGGCCAATGCCTATCTGGGCGCGGAAGGAATCATCCAGGCCTTGTGCGCCGATGCTGACGTGATCGTTACCGGTAGGGTCGCCGATC
The DNA here is from genome assembly GCF_009495975.1 of Pseudomonas sp. SZ57. Lineage (NCBI taxonomy): Bacteria > Pseudomonadati > Pseudomonadota > Gammaproteobacteria > Pseudomonadales > Pseudomonadaceae > Pseudomonas > Pseudomonas sp. SZ57. The sequence goes on from NZ_WIBD01000002.1 coordinate 274,513, forward strand.
CGTCACTGTTTCTCGCACCGCAAATGTTCGAGTTCGGCTGGGCCGAGGACGACTGGGCATTGCTGGGCCGCGGGACCCTGGTCGGGCATTTGCTCGAATGCGCCGGCCAGGTCAGCGGCGGCTATTTCGCGGATCCCGGTTTTAAAGACGTCCCGGACCTCGACCGCCTGGGCTTCCCACTGGCCGAGATAGATGCGGCAGGCAACGCCGTTATCAGCAAAGTGGCGGGTTCCGGTGGCCGCATTGATACCGCCACCTGCACCGAGCAGATGCTGTACGAAGTGCATGACCCTGCCGCCTACCTGACGCCCGATGTCAGCGCAGATTTCACTCATGCGGCCTTCGATTCCATCGCGAGAGACGAAGTACGCGTTCAGGGGGCGAACGGACGCGCACGTCCCGAGACGCTGAAGGTGTCAGTGGGTTTTCTCGATGGCTGGATCGGCGAAGGACAAATGTCCTACGGCGGCCCCGGCGCGCTGGCTCGCGGACAGTTGGCGAAGGACATCGTGCTCAAACGTCTGGCCCTGACAGGCGTGGCATGTGAGGACATTCGAGCCGAGCTGATCGGCGTTAACGCCTTGCATGGAAGTCACCTAGGAGCGCGAGCCGAGGGCGAGCCCTGGGAGGTACGCCTTCGGGTGGCCGCGCGTTGCGTGGACAAAAACGATGCGGTACGCGTTGGCAATGAAGTAGAAACCCTCTACACCAACGGCCCGTACGGCGGCGGCGGTGCGAGCAAGTCAGTCCGCCAGGTGGTCGCGGTGGCGTCACTGTTTGTGCCGAGAGACCACGTCAACCTGCACGTACACCTGGAGGACCTGACATGAACACCACCAAACTGCGGGACATCGCGCACACACGTACCGGTGACAAGGGTGACGTCTCGAATATCTCCATCGTTGCCTTTCACATCGACGATTATCCACGTCTGGCTGAGCTGCTGACGGTGGAGCGGGTCACTGAACACTTTGCCGAACTGCTGGACCTGAATGGCCACCCCGTAAGGCGCTACGAACTGCCGCGTGTAGGTGCGCTCAACTTCGTCCTGCCCGGCATCCTGCGTGGCGGAGTCACACGGTCACTGGCGCTCGATGCCCACGGCAAGGCGCTGGGGGCCGCACTGCTCGATCTGGCCTTGGAGTGGCAAGCCGCGCCGGCCAATGCAACACTTCGGTCGCCCCCCTAGCGGCGCACTTTGGCGCACCCTGCACGCATTCATGCAACAAATCCGTACCAGTTGAAAAATTGGTTCACCCACCGGCGAACCAATCCTCTCAGCACGTCGCGTACCAGTCAGGCGGACCTTTGAACATTGGCCCGCCAGGCTTGATCGTCGCCAGTCGCTGGTCATCTTGTCGCTCAAAATCAACCGAACCAATTTTCATTGGCATCGCTCTTGCACCAGCCCTTTTGCCTGGAACCCCTGCCTGCGGGCAGCTCAGGGCCTCTTTTTTCGGTCTGGCGCGAGTACCACGATGCAAAGGTTCGACCCTGACATTCCCATCGACAACTCTTCGAAACTGGCGCTGGATGCGTTGCGCCAGATCGTTGCCCAGCATGCAGCCTTCCCCCAGCGGGCATTGCCTACCGAGCGCGATCTGGCAGCCGATTTCGGGGTTAGCCGCCGCGCAGTTCGTCGCGCCCTGTCGGTGCTGGAGGCCGAAGGCCAGGTCTGGCGCCGACAAGGTAAAGGGACTTTTGTCGGACCGACGCCACCCAGCGCCGCCATGAGCTTCGCGCGGCTTTCCGGCCGGACCAATTTCACCGAGGTCATGGAAGCGCGTCTGCACCTGGAACCGGCACTTGCCTCACTGGCAGCGGTACGGGCCAATGGTGAACAGATGGCGATTCTGCGCCGCCTCGCCGAGCGCACCACTCGCCAGCAGGTCGCCGAGCAGACCGATGCCGAGGGCATCGAGCTGTGGGACAGCGCCCTGCACCGCGCCATTGCCGAAGCGGCGGGTAACCGGCTGATGCTGGACATCTTCGAAATGCTCGATGCGATCCGTCTGGACCCGGCCTGGCGCGACTTGCGTCACCGGGCACGCAATGCCGACCGCCTCGACACTTACAGCCACGATCACGATGACATCGTCAGCGCCATTGAAAGCCGCGATCCGATCAAGGCCGCCACCGCCATGCGCGGCCATTTACGTGCGCTGCAACAGGCCCTGAACACCGTCATCAACCAAGACCTGGAGGCCAGCCTATGAGCGCCACTGCCCACCTCACAGAAAACGGCGACGGCACGGTGCTCAGCATCAGCGACCTGACCGTCCGCTTTGCCGGTGCGCCCGCCAATGTTGTCGACGGCGTGTCGTTTTCCGTCAAGCGCGGCAAAACCCTGGCCATCGTCGGCGAGTCCGGCTGCGGCAAGAGCGTGACCTCAATGGGCCTGATGGGCCTGTTGCCGACCACGGCCAAGGTAGGCGCCAGCGACTCGCTGCTGATCGATGAAGCCTTGCTGGGTATGTCCGAAGAGCGGCTGCTGGACGTGCGCGGTAACCGCATGGCGATGATCTTCCAGGAGCCGATGACCTCCCTCAATCCGGTCTTCACCATTGGCGAGCAGATCGCTGAAAGTGTGATGCGTCATCAGGGCCTTTCAGACAAGGCTGCCCGCCAGCGGGCTCTGGACATGCTGGAAAAAGTCCGCGTGCCGGACGCTCGCCAGCGGCTGGACGCCTACCCGCATGAACTCTCGGGAGGCATGCGGCAACGGGCCATGATTGCCATGGCGCTGGCCAATGACCCGGCGCTGATCATCGCGGACGAACCGACGACTGCGCTGGACGTCACCATTCAGGCGCAAATTCTCTCGCTGATCGCCAACCTGCAGACCGAGACCGGCACAGCGATGATTCTGATCACCCACGATTTGGGCGTGGTTGCCGAAGTCGCCGATGAGGTCATGGTCATGTACGCCGGACGCGTCGTGGAAAGCGGCCCGGTGAAAACCCTGTTCGACGATCCGCAGCATCCGTACACCATCGGCCTGATGGGCTCGATGCCCTCGATCGGTCCTCGTGAAGGCCGCCTGGCAACGATCAACGGCCGAGTGCCGACGCCGGCAGAAATGCCCGGCGGTTGCCGTTTCGCCGGACGCTGCCCGTTTGTGATCCAGCAATGCAGAGACGAACGCCCGCCGCTGCTTGAGTTGTCCCCCGGACACTTCGCCGCGTGCATCCGTGCGCCTTTGGAACAGCATGTGGGAGTCAGTGCGTGAACCTTTCCAAACCAGACATCGCCGGGCGCGTCAGCCCCGACAGCAACGCGCAGAAACCCATTCTGGAAGGCATCGGCCTGAGCAAGCACTTCGCCGTGGAAAGCGGTCTTTTGCAGCCGAAGAAGCCACCGGTACAGGCTGTCAATGAAGTCAACCTGTCAGTCCGCAAGGGCGAGACGCTGGCACTGGTAGGCGAGTCCGGCTCGGGCAAATCCACGCTTGGCCGCTTGCTGCTCAACCTGCTGCAACCGACTGCGGGTGACGTGATTTACGAGGGCCGCAACCTCGCCAACCTGACGCCGGAAAAGCTGCGTCAGGTACGCCGTGACCTGCAGATCATCTTTCAGGACCCGTTCGCCTCGCTGAATCCACGCATGACCGTGGAATCCATCGTTGGCGAACCGATCTGGCTGCACAGTAAAGCCAGCCGCAGCGACCGTCAGGCCAAAGTCGCCGAGTTGTTGCGCACGGTAGGTCTGGCTCCGGAACACGGCGGTCGGCATCCCCATGAATTCTCTGGTGGTCAGCGCCAGCGCATCGGCATCGCCCGCGCGCTGGCTTCCGAGCCGCGCTTGATCCTCGGTGACGAACCGGTCTCGGCGCTGGACGTTTCGGTGCAGGCACAAGTGGTCAACCTGCTCGAAGACCTCAAGCATCAATTCGGCCTGACCCTGGTGATTGTTGCCCATGGCCTGGCCGTGATTCGTCATATGAGCGACCGCGTGGCGGTGATGTACCTGGGTGAAATCGTCGAACTGGCGCCGGTCGACGCGCTGTTCGAAAACCCGTTGCACCCTTATACCCAAGCACTGATGGCCGCCGTGCCGGTCAGCCACCCTGACCTGCGCCAGCCACGTCCGTTACTGGGCGGCGACATGCCCAGCCCCAGCCGCCCGCCTTCAGGCTGCCGCTTTCATACCCGTTGCCCGCACGCCCGTGCGCTGTGCAAGGAGGCTGCGCCGGTCATGGAAACCGTCGAGGCCGAACGCCAGGTCGCCTGCCACTTCTGGCGCGAAATCGCCAACGCAGGCAGCGCCACGCTGATCCTTCCGACACCCAGCGCTGCCTATACGCAGCGCCTGAATCTGTTCAAACACCATCAATCCCTTGCAGTGGAGAGCCAGCCATGAAAATCGCACACGTCGTGACAGGAACATTGTTATTGCTGGCCGCCAACGCTGCCTTCGCCGAATCGACGTTGCGCATCGGCATTCAGGACGATCCCGATGTGCTGGATCCGCATCGTTCGCGCACCTACTCCGGCCGCCTGGTCTACACCGCGCTGTGCGACAAACTGGTGGACGTCAACCCGGACCTGACCTACTCGCCGCAACTGGCCACTGCCTGGAACTGGAGCGAAGACGGTAAAACCCTGACCATGACGTTGCGCGAAGGCGTGACGTACCACGATGGCGAACCTTTTGATGCCGCCTCGGTGAAGTTCAACCTCGACCGCGCCCGCACCCTCCCCGACTCGCTGCGCAAAAGCGAGCTGGCCTCGGTGGACAGCGTCGAGGTGATAAACGCAAAAACCGTCGCCATCAAGCTCAAGCAAGCCGATGCCACGCTGGTTTCTCAGCTATCGGACCGTGCCGGGATGATGCTCGCGCCGAAAGCCGCGCAAGGCGAGTTCGCCTCCAACCCGGTCTGCTCCGGCCCTTACAAATTTGTCCAGCGCGTGCAGCAGGATCGAATCGTGCTGGAGCGTTTTGACAACTACTGGAATAAACAGGCGTATCACTTCGACAAAGTGGTGTTCCTGCCGATTCCGGACACCTCGGTGCGCCTGGCCAACCTGCGCTCCGGCGACCTGGACATCATCGAGCGTGTTGCGCCAACCGATGTGAAAACCGTCAAGGCCGACAGCAAGCTGGCGATCTACAACACACCCGGCCTGGGCTACATGCAGCTGATGTTCAACATCGGCAACGGTGAAAAAGCCAACTCGCCGATGGGCAAGGACAAGCGCGTACGCAAGGCCTTTGAGCTGTCCATCGACCGCGATGCCATCAACCAAGTGGTGTTCGAGGGTCTGTACGCGCCAAGCGCTCAGCCGTTCCCGAAAAACAGCCCGTATTACGACAAGGAACTGCCGATCCCGGCTCGCGATATCGAGAAAAGCAAGGCGCTGCTGGCTCAGGCCGGCGTGAAACTGCCGTTGGCGGTGGACCTGAAAGTGGCCAACAACCCCATCGCGCAACAGGTCGGGCAGATCATTCAGGCCATGGCTGAAGAAGCGGGCTTCAAGGTCAACCTGATTGCTACTGAATACGCGACGATGCTCAGCGAACAGGCGAGCGGCAACTTCCAGATCGGCATGAGCGCCTGGTCAGGCCGTCCTGATCCGGATGGCGATATCCATCAGTTCGTGACCTGCAAAGGCGGTCAGAACGACGGCAAGTACTGCAACGCCAGGCTCGACGAACTGCTCAACAAGGCGCGCACCGTGAACGACGTTGCACAACGCCAGGCACTCTACAACGACGCGCTGCGCTTGCTGGCCGATGAAGTACCGACCGCCTACCTGTATTTCGACCCGCGAATCATTGCCATGCGTAACAACGTGACCGGTTTCGTCCCTAACCCGGATGGTCTGATTCGTCTGAACAATGTCGCGTTCAAGCAATGACTGACGGGCGCACCTGCGAGGTTCCGGTATGCTGATGTTCATCCTGCGACGCCTGCTCAGCTCGATCCCGACGCTGATTCTGGTTTCGCTGTTCGTCTTCACCCTGCAGAAGCTGCTGCCGGGTGACCCGGTGCTGGCCATGGCCGGGGAAGAGCGCGATCCGGCGGTCATGGAATACCTGCGCGACAAGTACCGGCTCGATGACCCGATCCCGTTGCAGTACCTGAACTGGGTCGGCAACGTGCTGACCGGCGATCTGGGCACTTCGCTGCGCACCGAGCAACCGGTAACCACGCTGCTGGCGTCGAAACTGCCAGTGACCATTGAGCTGGCGGTGCTGGCCCTGCTGATTGCGCTGTTGATCGGCATTCCCACCGGGATCATTTCGGCGGTACGCAAAGGCACCGCCGTGGATTACGGGGCCAACGTGGTGGCGCTGTCGGGGATTTCCATTCCGCACTTCTGGCTGGGCATTCTGCTGATCATGGTCTTTGCGGTGAAACTGCAGTGGCTGCCCGCCTCCGGCTTCGTGCCGATGGGCGAGGACTTCGGGCAAAACCTGAAGACCCTGATCCTGCCTGCCTTCGTATTGGGTGCCGGGCTTTCGGGGATTCTCATGCGCCATACCCGCAGCGCCATGCTGGAAGTACTGCGCGCTGACTACGTGCGCACCGCCCGGGCCAAGGGATTGTTCCCGCGCACGGTGATTCTCAAGCATGCGCTGCGCAACGCGTTGATGCCGATCATCACCCTCACGACATTGCTGTTCGGCGAGTTGCTCGGCGGTGCGGTGTTGACCGAGCAGGTGTTCAGCATTCCGGGGTTCGGCAAGATGATCGTCGACGCCGTGTTCAACCGTGACTACGCCGTGGTGCAAGGCGTGGTGTTGTGTGTCGCGATTGGCTTCCTGATGTTGAACCTGTTGGCCGACGTGCTTTATCGCCTGATCAACCCACGTCTGAGGACTGCCTGATGACCGCTATTGCCAGCCTCTCGCACAGCGCGATACTGCCCCGCAGTCGCTCGCCTTTTCTGAAGAAATTCCTGGCCAACAAAGGCGCGGTGCTTGGCGCGGCGGTGTTGTTGCTGTTTGTCCTGGCGGCGGTTCTGGCGCCCTGGATTGCGCCCCATGATCCGCTCAAAGCCAACTTCCTCGCGGTACGCAAGGCGCCCTCATTGATCTACTGGATGGGCACCGACGAACTGGGGCGCGATCTGTTCTCGCGCTTGCTGTATGGCGCCCGCAGCTCGCTGCTGGCCGGTGGTGTTTCGGTGGCCATCGCCATGTTTATCGGCGTGCCGCTGGGTCTGCTGGCCGGGTACTTTGGCGGCAAGCTGGACATGATCATTTCGCAAGTCATGGAAGCGCTGCTGTCCTGCCCGTTTCTGGTGCTGGCCATCGCTTTGGGCGCCTTTCTCGGCCCCAGCCTGACCAACGCGATGATCGCCATCGGCCTGTCCGCGATGCCGATCTTTGCCCGACTGACCCGCGGCCAGGTGCTGTCGATCAAGCACGAGGATTACCTCGAAGGTGCGCGCGCCATCGGTCTGCCGGATCGCTGGATCATCCTGCGTTACGTGCTGCCCAACGTGATGTCGCCGCTGGTGGTACAGGCAACGCTGACCATCGCCTCGGCGATTCTGGCCGAAGCCAGCCTGTCGTTCCTCGGCCTGGGCCAGCAACCGCCGTCGCCGTCCTGGGGCTCGATGCTCAATACTGCGAAGAATTTCATGGAGCAGGCTCCGTGGATGTCGATTGCGCCTGGCGTGGCGATCTACATCACGGTCCTGTGTTTCAACCTGCTGGGTGACGGCCTGCGCGATGCGCTGGACCCCAAGGGCTAAACCTTTCGTCTTCTGCCAAAGAGAAACGCTTATGTTCGATGATCTGGATTACAACCAACCGTACGCGTCGGCCCGCTCGCCGGTGATGGGCAACAACATGGTCGCCTGCTCTCAGCCATTGGCCGCTCAGGCCGGGCTGGACATGCTGCGCCGTGGCGGCAATGCGGTCGACGCTGCCATCGCCGCGGCCATGGTACTGACTGTGGTCGAGCCCACCGGCTGCGGAATCGGCAGCGATGCCTTTGCCATCGTCTGGGACGGCAGCAAGCTGCAAGGCTTGAACGCGTCCGGCCGCGCGCCACAAGCCTGGACACCGGAATACTTCGCAGGCCAGAGCCAGATGCCGCAACGCGGCTGGCCTGCAGTCAGCGTGCCGGGTGCGGTATCGGCCTGGGTGGAGCTGTCAGCGCGCTACGGCAAACTGCCCTTCGCGACCCTGGCCGAACCGGCGATTGGCTACGCCCGCGACGGCTATCAGGTCACGCCGATTATCGCCGAGTTGTGGAAACGCGGCGCACATCTGCTCAAGGACCAACCGGGCTTTGCCGAGTGTTTCATGCCGGATGGCAAGGCCCCCATGGCCGGAGAAAAAATCCAGCTCAAGGACCACGCCCGTACGCTGGAACTGATCGCGCAGACCAAAGGCGAAGCGTTCTATCGCGGCGAACTGGCGCAAACCATCATTGCCCATGCCAACGCCAATGGCAGCGTGATGAGCCTCGACGACCTGGCGACGCACACCGTGGACTGGATCGACACCCTGTCGGTGCCATACGCAGGCGCTGTGGTGCATGAACTGCCGCCAAATGGCCAGGGCATTGCCACCCTTGCCGGCCTGACCATGCTCGAAGCACTGGGCGTCGGTGAACACCCGGTGGACAGCCTCGAGACGGTTCATCCGGTGCTGGAAGCAATGAAACTGGCCCTGGCCGACCTCGACGAACATGTCGCCGACAGCGAGCACATGCGCGTGCCCTCAGCCGATTTGCTGGGCCAGGCTTACCTGACGGAACGCGCACGGCTGATCACCGATCAGGCCGCCAATCCCGGGCACGGCTCGCCAAAACCGGGCGGCACGGTGTACCTCTCGGCAGCGGATGAAAGCGGCATGATGATCTCGTTCATCCAGTCCAACTACATGGGCTTCGGTTCGGGTGTGGTTGTACCCGGTACGGGCATCAGCATGCAGAACCGCGGCGCGGGCTTCTCGCTGGACCCGCAGCACGTCAATTACGTCGCGCCGCGCAAACGCCCGTTCCACACCATCATCCCCGGTTTTGTCATGAATGCCGACGGCACGCCGCTGATGTCCTTCGGTTTGATGGGCGGCCCGATGCAGGCGCAGGGTCATTTGCAGATGATGATGCGCATCCTGCGCTACAAACAGAACCCGCAAGCCGCTGCCGACGCACCGCGCTGGAGAATCGAAGCCGGCCTGAAAGTCGCCGTGGAACGTGCGTTTGACCCCGAAGTGGTGAAAGCACTACGCGCCAAAGGTCACGACATCGATGTCGAAGAGCCAAGCGGCGTGTTTGCCTTCGGCGGTGCGCAGATTATTCAGCGCACCGCGCATGGGTACGTGGGCGGGACCGATCCGAGGAAGGACGGAACGGTCGCAGCGTATTGAGCGACCGCGATATCCGCTACTGACAAGCCATCGAGCAGACGGCCCTGGTCGGGAATCAGTTGCTCGATGCGCTTGGTAATCCGCGCAACTAAGGGTTACACCTTGCCCTCGACAAAGGGGCTTGCAGCTCGCCGGTAGCCCAGTAGCGCGTCCAGGATGATAAAGCCCAGCAGACTCACGCCCAGTACGGGCAGCGCAAAGCCAGTCAGCAGTGCACCCAGGATCAACGCCCATTGCGCGCCCGGATTCAACGAGCGCCAGAGACTCAAGAGCGTTGCCTGCTGATTGCGTGGTTGAGAAAGCATTGGACGGCGTCGCCACCACATCACATAACCCATGACGACCATGGCCGCCAGGCCACTGGCGAACACCACCAGCACCAATTGATTGGCCAGACCGAACAACACACCCATGTGCGCATCAATGCCCCAGCGGGTGAGCTTGGCGGGCAGCGAATAGTCTGCAAACTTGACATGATCCACCACGTCCAGTGTTTGCGGGTTGATCGACACGGCATCTACTTGCGTCGGCCAACTGCGATCTATCTCGCTGACTACCCAGGCCTTGTCATTGCTTGCGGATGGCCTGATTTCAACCTTGGCAGCATCGATATGTTCGGCGCGCGCTTTGGCCAGAACACTGTCGAACAAGGCAGGGTCCAGCTCGGACGCCTGTGTCGTCGGCGCCATGTGCATATGATGCTCGGCGTGCTCGTCCATGGGCATAGACATGGGCATCGCCGCCGACTTGCCCAGTGAGGTGGCCACACTGGGCGTTGACCAGCCGTAGTAGGCACGCAGTACGCCAATGTTATCGCCGGCGTACTGTGACCATGTCAAACCGGTGGCCGAGAAGAACAGCAGGCCCAGCAGCAGCCATACGCCGGTGGTTGCATGCCAGCGGCGCACGTTGCCGCGTTCACGACTTTGCCGACGACGGCGAACCGCCCACAGCACCAGACCGCCGAGCGCAGCCACCCACAGCCATGAGGCGGCCAGCTCGCTGTAGATCCTGCCGACATCGCCCAGCAGAAGGCCCCGATGAAACTGATCGATCCAGGTACGTAGCGGTAATACGCCACTGGTACCGTAGACCTTCATGTCGCCGCGAATTTCGCCACTCACCGGGTCCACGAACAGCGCCCGATGCTCTGACGGGCCAAAGCCCGGATCGCTGAACATGACCCGAGTGGTATCCCCTTCCCGGGGTGCCGGGCGCACTGCGGCAACGCTCAGGCCTGGACCTGCCGATGCCTGCGCGCGCTGGATCTGCGCCTGCAAGCTCATGGCAGGACCACGGCTGTCTGTGTGCAGCGCACGCGCATAGAGCGAATCTTCGATCTGCGGGGTCAGTGCATAGACGACGCCACTCAAGGCCGCGACCAGCATGAACGGACCGACGAATACGCCGATGTAAAAATGAAGCCTTTTCAGAAAGGCGAAAAATGCTCCGGAAGGCCGTGGCTCCGGGCTTGAAAACGATGCAGACATAGGGACTCACCAACGTATGAACGCGCCCCGCCGGAATGACCTTCCGGCAGGCTGTAAAGGCAATATCGGTTGTTCGTGCGAGTAGTACTCACACGTCCACGATGGGCACTAGGCTCTATACGAAAAGTCGGCGAGCGAAGGTCAGGCAAGGCAAAAACAGACGAGGAACGGCCGGGGTCGCGTTCGACTCTACGTGTTGTAAATGAGCATTCCGAGCCTGTTTTTAACGAAGCATCACCGAGCGCAGCCACTTTTCGTACAGAGCCTAAGGGGCCTGTGGATTGAGTCCCGGGAGGGTATACCTTGGCAGGTTGCCGAGCCAGAAGTCGGGCAACACAAAACGAGTACGACGGACACGGATCAACCAGCCCAGCGCCACGAAGAAAATCATCGCCAGCGTCAGTGTGCCGGCAAACGAACACTCTCCCGACTGCGCCTTCATGCTGCCTGACATGTCCATCTTCTTGGAAGAATCGTGCATGGACATGTGCATCGTGTGATGCCCGGCATGCATATCAGACATCCCATGATCTGCATGGGAAACCGAAGCCATTGCAGTGCCCGCAAAGGCGGCCATCATCTGGCCGTGACCGATGCTGCACGCAAGACCATTGAACAGGACAACTGCGTACAGTATCCAGGCAATGGGCGAGCAATGGGTTCGGAAGAAGTTCATGGCGGCTAATTTAACATCTCTGGCCGGAACTAGACAGAACGGGGTGAGCGGGTCGGCAGCCTGCGCAGGGTCGATAAACGGGTGGCATGGGTTATCCGAGTCCGCCACCTGTTCGCACGAGGCAAAGCACGCCGCGTGGCCCTTTGCTTTGCTGCATAGAATAAACCTGGCAATGGCAGTCAAGCGGACCGTCGTTCTACACACATCGTTAACTACTTCGTCGGTACCCTCTCCTTACAGGAGCGTGTCGAATATAAAGGCACATGAAGTAAGCCTTGAACACTTCGCCCCCATCAGCACGCCTGCATGAAACTGCCTTGACCTTATAACTCACCCAAACATTTCTCGATGATTACCTATACCAACCTGTTCCTTATCAGCAAACTTCCTCTCTGCCGCACTGCCCGACCCTACCGCCTGGTTATATATATCACTTGATAGCGGTCATGTTTTCTACACCCGGCAAGCTTCCTTCTGACCGGGGTTTACGCGAATGCAACGCCTGCGTCTCGAAGAACCGAGAAAAAAGCTGACCCCCCAATGAAACCTGGTCAATAGCAACCTTTTCGAGTCAGGCTCGACCCTGCCCAACAACGCAAAACCCATTCCCCGGTCATGAAAGCTTCATTAAAAAAACCTGCAACTGCAACACACTTCATCCGCTTTAACTTTCCATGATTATCATGAGCAAGCTGAACTAAAGCTGTCTGTTCATGACGCGTTCGATGAAACCTGAACGGCAGATTAATAATTCTACATGGACGCATAACGGCGTTGTCGTTCGTTTGGCTTTCACCCTACTCTATGATTCGAAAGCCTGCCAGGCGATACAAAAAAGCAACGGCGTCTGGACATTATTTTCATAGTTGAACGCCTAAGTTCACCGCACTCACGCGCACTCGTGGTGTGACTTTTTTATGTTCGGCCCTGCTGCGTCAATCGGAGAGTCTCTGTAGATGAGTCAAACTTTTCTTGCCTTTTCACGGCCGTCCATTGGCGATGAAGAAATTGCTGCGGTAACGCGCGTGCTGCGCTCCGGATGGATCACCACTGGCCCGGAATGTCAGAAGCTGGAGGAGGAGTTCGCCGCGCGGATCGGCGCGCAGCATGCAGTGGCACTGTCTTCGGCCACCGGGGCAATGCACATTGCGCTGCTGGCGCTGGGCGTAGGGCATGGCGATGAAGTGATTACGCCGTCGCAAACCTGGGTGTCGACAGCCAACATGATCTGCCTGCTGGGGGCCACTCCGGTGTTCGTCGATATCGACCGTGACACCCTGATGACCAGCGCTGCGCTGATAGAGCAAGCCATCACCCCGCGAACCAAGGCGATCGTGCCGGTGCATTACGCAGGCGCTGCATTCGATCTCGACCCGCTGTATGCGCTGGCCGACCGGCACGGCATCACTGTGATCGAAGACGCTGCGCATGCCGCCGGCACCGGTTACCAGGGACGTCCGGTCGGCCAGCAGGGCACTGCGATCTTTTCGTTTCACGCGATCAAGAACATGACCTGTGCCGAAGGCGCGATGCTGGTCACCGACAATGCGCGACTGGCTGATCGGGTGCGTCAGCTCAAATTTCATGGCCTGGGTGTCGATGCTTACGACCGCCTGACCCTGGGTCGCAAGCCCCAGGCCGAGGTTATGGAGCCTGGTTTCAAATACAACCTGGCCGACATCAATGCGAGCATTGCGCGGGTGCAGTTGCAACGCCTTGATGCCATCAATGCACAGCGCCAGGCGCTCGCCAGCCATTACCTCGAACGACTGGCCAGCAGCCCTGTTCTACCTCTCGCCCTGCCCCGGCATGCCCAGCAACACGCCTGGCACCTGTTCATTCTGCGTATCGATCCCGAGCGCTGCGGGCTGGATCGCGACGCCTTCATGAAGGCCTTGCAAGCGCGAAACATCGGCACCGGCATTCACTTCATCGCGACTCACCTGCACAGCTATTACCGCAAGCGTTTCCCCGACGTCCGCCTGCCCGACACGGAATGGAATTCATCAAGGCTGTGCTCCATACCCCTGTTTCCCGACATGACCCTCGATGATGTCGAGCGGGTTGTCGGTGCCATTGAATCGACCGTGGAATCCAGCCATTGAAACCGTATCCCATCAAGTTCGTGTCGATCGTCATCCCTGTCTACAACGAACGACAAAGCCTGCCAGAGTTGTTGCGCCGTACTGAAGCGGCCTGCAAACAGCTCGACCACCGCTTCGAAGTCGTGCTGGTCGACGATGGTAGCCGCGACGACTCGGCAGACATTCTCCAGCGGGCTGCCGAGCGCGCCGATAGCCCCTTTGTCGCAGTGATCCTGAATCGAAACTACGGTCAGCACGCCGCCATCATGGCCGGATTCGAGCAGTGCCAGGGCGACGTGGTCATTACCCTCGATGCCGACCTGCAGAATCCACCCGAGGAAATCCCTCGTCTGGTAAAGCTCGCTGAACAGGGATACGACGTAGTCGGCACGGTGCGCAGCAATCGTCAGGACTCCGCCTGGCGACGCTGGCCATCGAAACTCATCAACCTGGCGGTGCAGCGCTCCACCGGCGTGGCCATGAACGATTACGGCTGCATGCTGCGCGCATACCGGCGCACGATTGTCGACGCCATGCTCGCCTGCCGGGAGCGCAGTACGTTCATTCCGATTCTGGCGAACGGCTTTGCGCGACACACCACCGAGGTGCTGGTCGATCACGCCGAACGCAAGCACGGCGACTCCAAATACAGCCCGATGCGCCTGATCAACCTCATGTTCGACCTGATCACCTGCATGACCACCACGCCCCTGCGCCTGCTCAGCATCATCGGCTTCAGCATGGCGTTGCTCGGTGTCTCGTTCGCGGCCCTGCTGATCGTTCTGCGCCTGATCTTCGGCGCGTCATGGGCCGGGGACGGCATGTTCGTACTGTTTGCCGTGCTGTTCGTGTTCACCGGAGGGCAGTTCATCGGCATGGGACTGCTGGGTGAATACCTGGGCCGGATGTACAGCGATGTGCGTGCGCGTCCGCGGTTCTTTATCGAAAAGGTCGTGCGCAGCTCGTCACCGGTTGCCACCGACAGCATTGATTCCTCTGTAACTCCCTATATGAACAAGGTCGCGCCATGAGCACTAAAGCTGTCGTTTTCGCTTATCACGATATTGGCTGTGTCGGCCTGCAGGCGTTGCTGGACGCGGGCTATGAGATTGCGGCGGTGTTCACCCATGCCGACGACCCCAAAGAAAAAACCTTTTTCGGCTCTGTGGCGCAGATGTGCGCCCGGCACGGCATTGCGGTGCATGCCCCCGAGGACCCGAATCACCCGCTATGGGTAGAGCGCATCGGCAAACTGGCGCCGGACTTCATTTTCTCCTTCTACTATCGCCAGCTGCTCGGCGATTCGCTGCTGGCCTGCGCGAAAAAAGCTGCGCTGAACCTGCATGGCTCGCTGCTTCCGCGTTATCGCGGACGCGCGCCGGCCAACTGGGTGCTGGTCAACGGCGAAAGTGAAACCGGCGTTACCCTGCATCAGATGGTCAAACGCGCGGATGCCGGGCCGATAGTCGCTCAGCAGCGGGTGTCGATCAGTGCCACCGATACTGCCTTGACGCTGCATGGCAAATTGCGTGACGCCGCCGCTGACCTGCTTTGCGAAACACTGCCCCTGCTGGCCGCGCAAGGGCAACTGCCAGCTACGCCCCAGGATGAATCCCGTGCGACGTATTTCGGTAGGCGCACCCCGGCCGACGGTTTGATTGACTGGTCGCTGCCAGCCACTCAGCTCTATAACCTCATCCGCGCGGTAACACAGCCCTACCCTGGCGCGTTTTGCCCGGTCGGCGACAACAAGCTGATCGTCTGGGCTGCCAGCGTGGACACGAGCAGCAATGGCGAGGCGCCCGGCACGGTCATCAGTCACGAGCCATTGCGTATCGCCTGTGGCGAGGGCTCGCTGGTCATCACCGCAGGGCAACGCGGTGACAGCGGCTTGTACCTCAGTGGTGCACAACTGGCACGCGAATTCGGGTTGGTAGCAGGCTCGCAACTGCTCGACAAGGCAAAGCGCCGGCCGGTTCGTCGTACCCGAGTGTTGATCCTCGGCGTCAACGGTTTCATCGGCAATCACCTGTCCGAGCGTCTGTTGCAGGATGACCGTTACGAAATCTACGGCATGGATATCGGCTCGGACGCCATCGAGCGCCTGCGTGCCAAGCCGAACTTTCATTTCATCGAAGGTGACATCAGCATCCATACCGAATGGATCGAATACCACATCAAGAAATGCGATGTCGTGCTGCCGCTGGTGGCCATCGCAACGCCGATTGAATACACGCGCAATCCACTGCGGGTTTTCGAGCTGGATTTCGAAGAGAACCTGAAGATCGTCCGCTACTGCGTGAAGTACAACAAGCGCGTGATTTTCCCCTCCACGTCCGAAGTCTATGGCATGTGCCAGGACGCAAACTTCAACGAAGACACGTCCAACCTGGTCGTTGGCCCGATCAACAAGCAGCGCTGGATCTACTCGGTGTCCAAACAACTGCTGGACCGGGTGATCTGGGCCTATGGCCAGAAAGGCCTGCAATTCACCCTGTTTCGCCCATTCAACTGGATGGGGCCGCGTCTGGACCGCCTGGATTCGGCGCGCATTGGCAGTTCGCGGGCCATCACCCAACTGATCCTGCACCTGGTCGAAGGCACGCCCATTCGCCTGGTGGACGGCGGCGCCCAGAAGCGCTGTTTCACCGATGTCGTCGACGGCATCGAGGCGCTGGCGCGGATCATCGAAAACCGCGATGGGCGCTGTAACGGACAGATCATCAACATCGGCAACCCCGACAACGAAGCCAGCATCCGTCAATTGGGTGAAGAGCTGCTTCGCCAGTTTGAAGCCCATCCGTTGCGCGGCCATTTCCCGCCTTTCGCGGGCTTTCGTGAAGTCGAAAGCCAGTCCTTCTATGGCAAGGGCTACCAGGATGTCAGCCATCGCACGCCGAGCATCGACAACGCCAAAAAGCTGATTGGCTGGACGCCGGGTATCGAGCTGAGCGAAACCATCGGCAAAACCCTGGATTTCTTCCTGCGCCAAGCCATGGCTGAAAAAGCGGATCAGTGCTGATGCAGGCAGGCTTGAGAATCGATGTCGACACTTACCGGGGCACGCGTGAGGGCGTGCCCCGGCTGCTGGACATACTCGACGAAGCGCAGGTCAAGGCGACCTTCTTTTTCAGTGTCGGCCCCGACAATATGGGGCGCCATCTATGGCGCCTGGTAAGGCCCACGTTCTTCTGGAAGATGCTTCGCTCCAGGGCGGCGAGCCTGTATGGCTGGGATATTCTGCTGGCCGGTACCGCATGGCCGGGCAAACCGATCGGCCGGGACCTTGGCCCGCTGATGCGCCGCGCGCTGGATGCAGGTCACGAAATCGGCCTGCATGCCTGGGATCACCATGGCTGGCAAGCCAATGCCGGACACTGGAGCGACAGACAGTTGACCGCCCAGATACAACGTGGGGTCGATTGCCTGAGCGACATCCTCAGCCATCCGGTGGTCTGCTCCGCAGCGGCAGGCTGGCGCGCCGACCAGCGCGTCGTGCAGGCCAAAGAGGCGTTTGGCTTTCGCTACAACAGCGACTGCCGTGGCGCCAGCCTGTTTCGCCCGCTGCTGGCCGACGGTAGCCCCGGTACCGCTCAGATTCCAGTGAACCTGCCGACCTTCGATGAGGTGATCGGCGCGCACCTCAAGCCGGATGCGTTCAACGACTACATTCTCGGCCGCTTCGCCGCACGACGGCTCAATGTCTACACCCTTCACGCCGAAGTGGAAGGGATCATCATGGCCGACGGTTTCAGGCAACTGTTAAAGCGGGCCAATACCCAAGGCATCCACTTCGCGCCGTTGGGTCATCTGCTGCCCGATGCTATCGAACGGTTGCCTTCCGGGCATATCGTTCGCGGCCACCTGCCTGGCCGCGAAGGCTGGCTGGGGGTGCAGCAGTGATGCACGTCAGGCATCGTCATCTTGCACTGCTGTTATTGGCGTTCGTGCTGGCTTATCTGCTGCCGCTGGGCTTTCACGGCCTGTGGATTCCCGATGAAACCCGCTATGCGCAGATCAGCCAGGAAATGCTCCACAGCGGTAACTGGATCGCGCCGCACTTCATGGGGCTGCGTTACTTCGAAAAACCGGCTGCCGGTTACTGGCTGATTGCACTGGGGCAGCAGGTCTTTGGCGAGAACCTGTTCGGCGTGCGCATTGTATCGGCGCTGGCCAGCGGCTTGAGCGTGCTGCTGGCCTATCTGCTGGCCGGCAAGATCTGGAACGACCCGCGCAAGCAGTTCGCCAGCGCCTTGCTGTTCATGAGCTTCGGCTTTGTCGCCGGCCAGGCCGGTTACGCCAATCTTGATCCGCAATTTACCTTCTGGACCAACGTGACACTGCTGGCATTCTGGTACGCCGTGCGAAGCGTCGGTCGAGCGCGTCTGGCGGCATGGGCGTTAGTCGGCGTGGCCTGCGCAATGGGCTTCATGACCAAGGGCTTTCTCGCCTGGGCACTGCCAGTCATCATCGCCCTGCCCTATATGCTGTGCCAGCGACGCCTGGGCGAGCTGCTCAGATTCGGCTCGCTAGCGGTACTGATTGCCGTTGCCGTCTGCCTGCCGTGGGCGCTGGCGATCCACCAGCAAGAGCCCGACTACTGGCGTTACTTCTTCTGGCACGAGCATATTCGCCGCTTTGCCGGGGATAATGCCCAGCATGCCCAGCCCTGGTGGTTCTATATACCGCTGCTGGTGGCGGCCTGTGTGCCGTGGGCGCTGCTGCTGCCGGTAACACTGAAACAGGCATGGCAAGAAAAAAGCCGCCCTGACATTGCCTTTTTGCTGCTGTGGCTGCTGCTGCCACTGGCGTTTCTGAGCCTGAGCAAAGGTAAATTGCCGACCTACATACTGCCGTGTCTGCTGCCGTTGGCGCTGCTGATGGCCAACACTCTGGTCGAGCGCCTCGATCAAGGCCACAGCACAGCGTTGCGCGCGAACGGAATATTCAACGCGACCGTCACTTTTCTTGGGCTTGTGGCGTTGATCTACCTGCAACTCAAGCAGCCCGTCTACGAAAACGAACCGATGCATCTGTCACTGGCGGTCATCGTGCTTCTCGGATGGACACTCGCCAACGCCCTGCAAGGCTTGCGCCCCCTGACCTTTTGGGCCGCGCCGGCGCTGGGCAGTTGGCTGCTGATTGCATTGCTGCCCGCAGCACTGCCGAACGATGTGATCAACAACAAGACTCCCGACCCTTTCGTGGTCAGGCACCAGGCCGAACTGGCGGACTGCACGCATCTGCTGAGCAACGACCTGGGCGCTGCCTCAGCATTGGCGTGGCGCCTGAAACGGCCTGATGTTGCACTGTTCAACACCTGGGGCGAGCTGGAATACGGCCTGGGCTATCCGGATGTGCAGGGCCGCGAAGTCCGCCTGCAGGACATCGATGTCTGGATGAAGAGCGCTCGCAGCCAAGGCCGGATCGGCGTCATCATGCGCGGCAAGAGCGATGAGGAGCTCAAAGAGCTCGAAAGTCTCCCCAAGGATGGTCAGCGCTATGACGAAGGCAACCTGGCCATCCTCGTTTACGAGAAACCCGAATCGTGACCTGGCTGATGCTGGCAAGCGCATGCCTGCTGACCTGCCTGGGCCAGATCGCACAGAAGTACGCGGTACAAGACTGGCGCGGAGCATTTCCCGGCGCGTTTGCAGCGCTGCGCTCGATATGGCTGTGGCTGGCGCTGGCCTGCCTTGGGTCCGGCCTGCTGGTCTGGCTGCTGGTGTTGCAACGCCTGGACGTCGGCATCGCCTATCCGATGCTGGGTGCTAACTTCGTGCTGATCACGCTGGCAGGTCGCTATCTGTTCAACGAGCCGGTTGACGCACAGCACTGGCTGGGTATCGCGCTGATTCTTGTCGGGGTATTTCAGTTGGGGCATCAAGCGTGACCCGCTGCCGGGCAACCCTGTGCGCCATGGCCAGTGTGGCGCTGGTCAGCGCAGCACAGCTGGGTATGCGCTGGAGCATGACCCGCCTGCCCTCGCCCGCACAATGGCTCGAACTGCACAATTCGACGCAGCTCGATCTCAGTGCCCTGATGGTCGTCTGCGCCTCGATCACCGCTTATGCGCTCTCCATGCTTTTCTGGTTGCTGGCTCTTCGGGTCTTGCCCCTGAGCCGTGCCTATTCGCTGCTCAGTGTCAGCTACGCGCTGGTTTATACGCTCGCCGCAGCGCTGCCGTTTTTCCACGAGACGTTCACGGTATCGAAAACTGTGGGTGTCACCCTGATCGTGGCAGGTGTCTTGACCATCAACCTCCGGCGCATCCCCCGGCCATCACTTCAGGATCTTTCCCATGAAAATAAGCGTTTTCGGTAGCGGGTATGTCGGCCTGGTGCAAGCGACGGTGCTTGCCGAAGTCGGCCACGATGTGGTCTGCATGGACATTGATCAGGCCAAGATCGACCAATTGCGTCAGGGCCAGGTGCATATCTACGAGCCTGGCCTGGCCAACCTGGTGCGTGAAAACCTGGACCAGCAGCGTCTGTGCTTTACCACCGACGAGCAGATGGCAGTGGAACATGCCGAGGTCCTGTTCATCGCGGTCGGCACGCCCTCCCGTGCCGATGGCTCGGCCGACCTGAGCGGCTTTTTCGCAGTGGGCGAAGCCATCGCCCGGCATCGACGCGAACCACTGATCATCGTCGAGAAGTCCACCGTACCGGTCGGCAGTGGCGACGCCTTGCGCAGCCACATCGACAAGGCGCTGCGTCAGGCGGGCCGGCTGTTGCAGTTCGATATCGTCTCCAATCCGGAATTTCTCAAGGAGGGCTCGGCGGTCAACGATTGCCGGCGCCCGGACCGTATTGTCATCGGCTGCGAAAATGAAGCCGTGCGCAACGTCATGCGCGAGCTGTATGCGCCGTTCAACCGCAATCATGAGCGGATCATGTTCATGGACCTGCGCAGCGCCGAACTGACCAAGTACGCCGCCAACTGCATGCTGGCGACCAAGATCAGCTTCATCAACCAGATCGCCGAACTGGCCGAGCACCTGGGCGCGGATGTCGAGTCTGTGCGGCTGGGCATCGGTGCCGACTCACGGATCGGTTACGACTTCATCTACCCCGGTTGCGGTTACGGTGGTTCATGCTTCGGCAAGGACATCCGCGCGTTGATTCACAGCGCCCGGGAGGCCCATTGCTCCAACGATCTGTTGTCGGTGGTCGAGGCGATCAACGAACGGCAGAAGAACAAATTGTTCGAGCGGGTCAACGCGTTCTATCAGGGCGACCTGCGTGGCAAGACGTTTGCCCTGTGGGGCCTGGCGTTCAAGCCCAACACCGACGACATGCGCGATGCCCCCAGCCGCGTACTCATGGAAGCGTTGTGGGAGGCTGGCGCCAGCGTGCGGGCGTTCGACCCCGAGGCCATGCAAGAAACCCAGCGTATTTATGGCCATCGCAAGGACCTGATTCTCATGGGCACGCCAGAGTCAGCGCTCAACGAGTCCGATGCATTGATCGTCTGCACCGAATGGCAACAGTTCAAAGCTCCGGATTTCGAGTTGATCCAGCAGCGGCTGAACGCCCCGGTCATCTTCGACGGGCGCAATCTGTACGACACTGAACGACTGGCAAAACGCGGCTTCCACTACTTCCCCATCGGCCGTGGCGAATCGTGCGACCTGCCAATCCCGCAAAAACAGTGGACGGCCTGTAACCCGCTTGTCAGCAGCCAGGCTGTGTAACGGCCCTGCTCCGGTGACCGTCAGTTGCCGACAGCCACCGGAGCCTGGCTGACGAAATAGTAGATACGCTCACCGACCTTGACGCTGTCGATCACTCGCAGGGGTGGTTCGGGAGGCTGCAGGCTTTCCATGATCGCCACATTGCCGTCGGCACGGGTCAAAAAGGCGCTCAATTCAGCACTGGACGTGAACGTGTCCAGCAAGCTCTGGCTGTAGAACACGCTGGCGCCTGCCAGCCGTTCACTGGGCTGAAACAAGACAACATGCCGTCCCTGGACCTGCAGAGCATGAACCTTGTCGGTCAGCGGCAGGAACGACAACTGCCGATCCGCTCGCGGTTCCAGCCATAGGGCTGCGCCGAGATACCCCGCCACAATCAAAACGGCAGCGGCAACCGTCATCGCCCTTGCGTTTCGTACAACGAACGCCGCATACGGAGAGCGCTGCGAGCGTGCCTTGAGTCGCTCGCCCAACATAAAGGTATATTCCGCCGCAATGACCGCCGCCGCAGGGGCCAGTGACATCAGATAAACCATGCGTTTACTCGAGGCCAGCGACAACAGCAGAAACTGCGCGATCAGCCACAGGCTGAAAAACAGCAGGTAACGATTGGCCAGCAACTGTTTGCGGAAATGCCACAGCCCCAGATAGACGAGCACATTCCACGGCAAAAAGGCTTCAGGCAGTTTGCTCAGGTAATAATGCACGGGCTCGTAATGCCCTGCCTCTTCGAACGAACCACTGAAGCGTCCGACACTGTTGGTCCAGAGCACGTCCTTCAACGACTGCGTACCGCCCTGACCGTATAGAAAGCACAGCCATACCAATAAAGGCACCAAAGCCAGGACGGTGAACATCGCCGGGCGTAGCCAGTGGGCGAGAACAATGCGTTTGCTCTGCACCGACTCGCACACCAGCCAGGCGAAAATGACCACACCCGGCATCGCGAGGCCCAGCACGCCCTTGCTCAGGGTTGCCAGCGCAATCCCCAATACGAAGAGCAACCAGGCCCCTGCAGAAGATCCGTCGCTGCGCAGACGCTGACTGGCGTGAAAGAACCCCAGTAGCGCCATGCTCACACCCAGCGCCAGCAACGCGTCCTCGCCCACCTGTCGCGAATTGCTCCAGAAACTGGCCTGGGTCGCCAGCATGAATGCAGCCACCCACGCTATGGAGGCAGGTCGCCCGAAACGCCACAGCATGCTGTAAAGCAGCAACACGCTGAACAACCCTGCACAGGCGGATGCGAGCCTGACCGCCCAGGGAGTCGCGCCGAACACCCCGATGAACGCGGCGTCGAGCCAGACACTCATCGGCGGCTTTTCCAGAAACGGTTGATCGTTCAGTTTCGGGGTAACCCAGTTGCCGCTCAGGTGCATTTCCATGGCGATGCCGGCCACGCGGGGTTCTGTCGAGTTTTGTAATTGGTGATTGCCCAACGCGAGGAAAAACAGCATTGCACCCAGCAACAACAGCAACGGTGAAAGCACACGAGAAGTCATCAAGGTAGGTACCGGGTTGACGGGGGGCAAGCAAACAAGCGAATCGGTCTGGCGAAGTATAAGTCGCCAATTGTTGAAGAATTGTTAACCGGCGGCACACCAGACAGCCACTCAACGCTTGTTCAAAAGCTCGGCAAAAAGTCGGCCGTGAACGCCTGACCTGGCGCAGATCCCCCGTGGCCCAGAACGCATCCGACATGCAGGATGCGACCGGTGATCGGGCCCAATAAATCTCTTCGCAGGTCTACTAATATTACAGATAAGCCAGCCTGATGCAGGTCATGCCTAAGCGTGACCTGGCCGTGTTGGTCAATCCTGTATTAACCGCGAACTTTTAGTTCAGAAATAGTTATAGGGCAAGCAAAATACAGACGGCGCAAGGGATGCGCCGACACAAGCAACAGGGAGAGTTATGAAAACAATGCCGGCTTTCACGTACGTGTTTTTCTTGGGTTTTTTCCATTCAAACGCCTTCTCTACAGAGATGAATCCTTATGAGCAGATCATCAGCACTGCGCAAGGTGAGCAGGTCTGTTTAACCCTCGACAGTGATTTAAGTTCTGTCTCACTGCAGAAGTGTGTCAACACCGATTACCAACAATGGATCTTTGTGTCATCAGGGCCCATGCTGTACCTAAAAAACAAGGCGTTAGGCGGGTCAACGCAGGCAATGTGTTTGTCGGCGTCGAACCCAAGTCACGTCAGCATGAAAACCTGTGCCAGCGCCGACAGCAACGACTATCAATCCTTGCGACTCTGGAGCAGAGACGGTGACCACACCAGCCTGTTATCAAATAAATATATCAAGGATTTAGGGTTTGATAACTACCTGCTCAGTAATGAAAGCGAGCAGTTGGTATTTGGCCCTGCAGAGGGAGCCTCATCACAATGGACAATCACCCAACCTCTTTACGAAGAAATCATCAGCACAGTGAATGGCCCGGACGCCTGTTTAACATTGGCGGGTGACATGACCAGTGTGGTACTGCAAAAGTGCCTGGGGAGGGACAGTCAGCAATGGACTTTTACGCCCAAGGAAAAAAGGCTTTATGTAAAAAACAAACTGCTGTCCACATCAGCACAAGAAATGTGTTTGTTTGCGGCGAATGCAAACAGCGTAAAAATGGCCGCGTGTGCCAGCGCGGGCAGTCATGACTATCAGTCCAGGCGACTGTGGAACCGGGACGGCAACACCCCCAGTCAGCTGTCAAACAAATATATCAGTGATCTGGGAATGGCTAACTACCTACAAATCAATGCCAGCGAACAGTTGATATTTGGTGGCAAAGAACAAGGCTCGGCGAGCTGGAGTATCGCCAAGCGTTACGGTTACATCAGGAACGTTGAAAAAGGGCAGGAAACGTGCCTCGCTTTGTCTGCAGATGAAGTCAGCGTCGAGTTTTCTCCCTGTAAAAGTGTGCCCGGCCAAGACTGGCGAATGTCCGTCATCGCACCGGGGTATGACAAATTGACCAATCGCGCGCTGCTGGACAGGGATACAGAAAAGTGCTTAGGGTCAAATAGTAAAATGATCAACTGCCAGGGTACCGGGTATACCTCGGAGCGTTCCTGGAGTTACAACAGGAACTTCATTCCCCTCATAGAAGGGTTTGTACTGGCTAATAAATATCGCAACGATCTTGTCGGTCCCAACGAAGTTCTGGGCTTTGCAGGTAACACCATCCAGATGGTACCGGAGTCACGGTCGAAGGCAGTGACATGGAACTTTGAATTGGCAGTACCTAAAATCCCCAGACGCCCCATCGTAGGCGATAGAAAAGTTCTCCTGCTGCACACCCGATACAGTGACAAGCCAGAAACCGAGTTCGAGGCCACCAGGGCGGCCTTCTTCGGAGCGCCTGGTGATAACAAATCATTTGTCAACGCGGTCTCTTTTTCCTCCGGCGATCATCTGAAGTTCATCGGGGATGCGGTGACCGGTCTAGACCTGGGCCCAAGACCTTCAGGTTGCCCGTCCACTGAACTGAGGAACAAAGCGATAGAACTCGCACGCGACAAGGGAACTGACAGGGATAATTACGATTATGTCGCCGTTGAGATTCCTTCTACTTCGTGCTCCTGGGGTGGGCTTGCTGAAATGCCGGGCTGGTGGGCCATGGGAAATAATTCGGGCCACAAGCCATGGATGTGGCAACACGAATTCGGTCATAGCTTCGGCGGACCTCATGCGACCTCGCTGGAGCGTTGCCCTTACAATAATCGGGAAGTTGTGCAAATCGGCGGCAGTGGGTGCGCAGTCACTAATAGCGCTGACCCTTCGGATACCCTGAATGGTGGAGGGTCACGTCTTTACCCCATTCCTTATTTGTACTACGCGGGCTGGCTCACTGATGACCAATTTCCTGAAGTGATGAAAAATGGCACCTATAATATTGCACCCTTGTTCAGAGCGGCAGATCCCGAAGTGGTCAAAGGCTTACGCCTGTTTCGTAGCGATGGCAGTTATCTCACGCTGGAATTCCGCAAGCCTTCACCCGGCTTTGAAAACTGGCCAACTGACGATCCGTTTGTCAATGGTGTGGTTGTGAGAATCGCTCGTTTTAATGGCAACTCCGTCTCCAACACGCTCGTGGATACAACGCCATCAGGCATACATGGCATGAATGACGCTCCGTTGCGGCAAGGTGGGTCGGCAGACGATGTGTTATCCGGGAAGCGAATCAGAGTGACCCATGCCGATGACACGGGGGCCACCGTTGAAATCGACGATATTCCTGGTAGCTCTTTGGCAGAACGCTTGCTCTTTGAACGCTCTTTTATTGAGCAGACTGCAGGACAGGATGATGAGGTGGTGGAAGATTGAGGATGTGCCGAAAGGTAACCTCAATCAAAAAATGTCGACTGCATCAGTATCAACTGCACGCCATCAATCACCTGCATCATGAATAAAAACGGGGAGCGATCAACGCTCCCCGTCTGGTGCTTCAGTTCAAGTCTTATTGCAGTGAATCAGACCGCAGCAACAACCTTGGCTGGCGGCTGAGTACGACGACCCAGTACACCTGCACCCGCAGCTACCAGACCCGAGATCACCAGCGTGATCAGCAGAATCCAGGCACCTTGCGAAACACGCTTGGCGGTCACTTCAGCCGCTTCGCGGGCTTTCTGTTCGGCCTGAGCTTTCAGTTCCTGATACTTGGCATAAGCCTGACGATAGCTGGCCTGAGCCTGATCGACGATCTGGTTGGCTTCAGCATCAGTCTTGTTGCCACGCGCCTTGATCAGATTGACCAGCGCCTGACGGTCAGCGGCATCCCATGCCTGGTCGCCTTTGGCTTTGATGCGATCCATCAGGCCGCTCAATTGCTGGTCGGCTTGCTGAGGATTCTGTGCGCTCTGCTTGGCAGTGTTCTGCGCGTCTTGCTGAGTCGCCTGAGCTTCCTGCTTGACGTTATCCGGGTTCAGTTCGGGCTTGCCGGTCTGACGCATGGCTGTTTCGATCTCGCCCTGAATATCGTCCAGATTGAAATCAATGCCCTGGGCGCGCAATTGATCCTGAATCTTGCTGCCAACGGCCGGAGCCACCTGTGCGATACCGCTGCCCAGTGCCGACATGCCGCTGCCCGCCAGGTTAAGGCCGCCGCGCACCACGCCAGTCACTGCGCTGGAGACCAGATAAACCGTGATCAGCGAGACGCTCGCCCATACCAGCAGGCCATGAAATGCACCTTCACGCTGCGCCAGACGTCCAGCGGCCCAGCCGCCGACGAACAGCGAGATCACCGAGCTGATCACCACCCAGATACCTGCACCCGTACCAATGCCGGACAACGGATTGGCTTCCTGCATGGGATCGATACTGGCACTTCCGATTGCCGTACCCAACAGATTCAGCAACAGCGAAACAACCATGGCCAGAACAACACCGGCCAGAATCGCACTCCAGGAGATTCGTTTAAGCAGCGGAGCCGCTGCATGAGTTTCGTGGTACACGGGGGCACCTGGGGCGATACGGTCGTCGCGAATCATAGTCATAGTCCTTTGAGTCATTGGCAGTAAACGCACACATGTGTGGCGTACCCTTCAATGACCCGAGCGACGTTCAAGAAGTTTAAAATTTTTATAGACTTTTTTTCAGGCTTGAAAAAGCACAATAGAACTGTATTGATAGTGACGCACATCAAAGGAACGTTACCTATGCGCCATGCTCCAAGCGAGTTACAAACGTTCCGTTTTATTAGGTTGTTTGCTCTAACTATTAGGAGTTGTCTGATGTCCGTTAATAACAGACGGGCATTAACCGGCTGTCCGCCTTTTTGAATACCGACACTCACTGGATATACCCAACCTGACAAGGGTGTGCGCAGGTATCGTAATAAAGACAGCGCCAAACAGCATGAAGGCCCGACTGAGAACAGGCAGGCCTTCATGTGTTCATTGTCAGTATCGTCAGGCGATACCGTTCGGCCCGTCGAGGACCTGCCTGACCTTCCTGGCGAGGTCCTGCGGCATACAGGGCTTGGACACCACTTCAAACTCGGAGCCGCCAATGTCGGTTCGCTCGATCGAGCTCTCAGCGTAGCCGGTGGTCAACAGCACCTTGACCTTCGGGTACCTGCGCCTCACTTCACGCGCGAGCATCACACCATTCATGCCGCCCGGCATGATCAGGTCAGTGAACAGCAAATCATACATGCTGCCAGCCTCGAAGCGCTTGAGTGCCTCACGGGCATTGAGGACGATTTCCGACACATAGCCGTAATCATCCAGCACCATCTTCGCCAGCTCGGCCACGTCAGGACGGTCTTCCACGATCAGAATCCGCTCGGAGCTGCCAACGCGCCTTTCCGAGGCTTTCGGCGGATCGTTTTTGCTAAGCACCGCTTCGTCTACAGGAAAATACAGGCGCAGCGTGGTGCCGACACCTTCTTCGGTATAAATACGCGCCGCACCCCCCGACTGTTTGGCAAAGCCATAGACCATGGAGAGACCGAGCCCGGAGCCCTTGCCTTCTTCCTTGGTAGTAAAGAACGGGTCCATTACCCGATCACGGATACTCGCAGGCATGCCAATGCCGTTGTCCGTGACTGCAATAGAGACATAACGGCCGGGTAACAGGCCGTCGTAAGACATATTGGCCAACTCGTCGACGATCAGATTGCGGGTTTCAATGAATATCTTCGGGTCGGGCCTGCCAATCAGTGCATCGCGCGAATTGATGAAAATATTAAGAAGGGCAACTTCTGCCTGGGTCGGATCGATACGGCAGTTCTTCAGTGCCGGATCCAGATCGGTTTCGATAACCACTTCCGGACCGAACGTACGCTCGATCAGCGGTTCTGTCGTGGAAACCAGGCCATTGAGATTGAGCACTCGCCCCTGCAGTTTCTGTTTGCGGGCAAACGCCAGCAGTTGCTTGGTCAGTGTACTGGCGCGCTCGACGGCAGACTTGGCGTGATGAACACTGCGCTGGACACGCTGTACATCAATGGTGGGTTTCTCTGCCGCACTGCCGATCAAATCAATATAACCGCCCATCACTTGCAGCAGGTTATTGAAGTCGTGCGCGATGCCACCGGTAAGCTGACCCAAGGCCTCCATCTTTTGAGCCTGACGCAATGCTTCTTCGGCATCTCGACGGCGACTGATGTCCAGTTGCGAGGCAAAAAAATAAATCAGGTCGCCCGCATCGTTATAGACCGGGGAAATAAACAGCGCATTCCAGAACGATGAGCCGTCCTTACGATAGTTGAGAATTTCAGTGGAGATATCGACGCGCTCTTCGATTGCATCGCGAATCGACTGCACCGCTGCCCGGTCAGTGTCCGGCCCTTGAAGAAACCGGCAGTTGATACCGATGATTTCCTCAGACGAATAGCCGGTCATTTCCAGAAATGCCCGGTTGGCAAAAATAATGGGGTTGTCCGGGCGATTGGGGTCCGTCACGACCATCGGCATCCGAGTCGTTTCTACGGCCGCGAAAAAGATATCTTTCCCCTGATGCTTGATATCTCCCGTCGCCGCATTGTCGACCCGGGCTTTATTTTCCGACACTCCAGAAACTCCACGACTGTTTATTGGGCTATTGCGCCTGCTCTCTAATGGCTAGGACTGGCGAAGCCTCAAAGGGTTCTCACTGAGCAGACGAAAATCAAATTATATTCACTTAGGGCATTGAACAGGCTCGAATTATCCCCCGGCGTCGCCTGTTCACTCACCCGATTAGTGACGCCTGTCACACATCAGGCATCGAACACCTGTCCCTTTTTTCAGAGCACGCAGGGCCGGCTGTTGACGCCGGCCGTGAACCACAAGGCGTATGCACTTGCAGTACCACCCACCGTTTCTGCTTTCCCCCCTGGCGCTGACGCTGCAACTGTTCGGTTTCAGTACAGCTCTTGCTTTTGCCTGCGTCGCCGAGGCTGATGTTGTCAGTCTGTCCAACATCGAAGTTGACGGCTCGAGTACCGACAGCCCGGCGCAAATCGCTCGCGACGCGTTACGGGAAGTTCCGGGCGGCACCAACGTCGTCGATATGAGCGCCGTCGAGCAAGGACGGGTCGCCAACAATGAAGACGTATTCAAGTACCAGCCCGGTATATACGCCAAGGCCGCCAACAGTGAGGGGGCAAAAATCTCGATTCGCGGCTCGGGCCTGAATCGGGCGCCCGGCGCGCACGCCTCCGGGCTGTTCGAAATGCTCGATGGCTTGCCGCTGACCGGCCCCGGCGGCACGCCCTACGAGCTCAAGGAACCGTTATGGCTGAGCCATGTGGAAGTGCGACGCGGTGCCAATGGCTTTGAGCTGGGTTCGCTGGCGCTGGGTGGCGCGGTCAACTATGTCACCCACACCGGTTATGACGCACCCAGGCTGCAGTTGCGCTATGAAGCAGGAAGCCACGGCTACTCGAAACGGCAGATCAGCTCGGGCCAGGTACTGGGCGATCTGGACTATTACGTCAGTCTGACCGATTCAGGCTACAACGGCTTCCAGGACCAGAGTGCAGGCGGCAGCCAAGGCATCGCAGCCAACGTCGGTTACCGTTTCAACCCGTACCTGGAAACCCGCTTCTTCTTTCGTTACCGGGAAACCGACAACGACTCGCCGGGCAGGCTGACCCGCGAGCAGATCCGCCATGATCCGCAGGCGGCCAATGCGCTCAACCGTGCGCGCGACTCAAAACGACTGCAACCCGGCAGCACCTGGCTCGGCAACAAGACCACTGTCTACCTGGATGACAGCTCACGCCTGGAAACGGGGCTGGTCTATCACGATTACCCCATGGACCTGCGCGAGGGCACCAATCGCCTGAAAGTCGCTTACACCGATATCAGCGGCACGCTCAATTACATACGTCAGGACACCGTATTCGGCCGTCAGAGCATTACCACGCTGGGGCTGCGAACCACCAAGGGGCTGCCCAACAACGGCGCATCGGAATTCGTCCGCGTGCCTGCCGGCAACACCGCAGGCTATGCGCCGGGGACCAGAACCCGGGATTACAGCTATCTGGGCTCGGACAGCGTGCTGCACCTGAGCAATGATCTGGAGCTGTTACCGGACCTGTGGCTGACAACGGGTGTTGCCGCCCTCTATACCCGTCGCGAAACCGAGGTCACCTACCCCGCCACCCAACAAGCCGTCAGCACTCATGCCTGGGACTATGCCACCCGGCTGGGCCTGCGCTACGACTTCACACCGCAGTTGCAGCTTTACGGCAATCTGAGTCGTTCGGTCGAGCCGCCCCACGCGTGGTCAATGATCTGGGGCTCCAACCGTTTCTTCCCTGCAGGCAGCGGTGCGGCCACCGGTCTGCAGAGTGTCGGCGTCAAACTTGAAAATCAGACCGCGACTACGCTGGAGCTCGGCGGCAAGGGTAACAGCGCAGCAGGCGACTGGACCGCAGGGTGGTATTACTCGCAGGTCAGGCATGAACTGCTCAGTGTCGAAACCCAGACAGCCAGCGCGACAGGCTCGCAAGTCATTGCCGAGTCCAACGCCAGCCCGACCATCCACACCGGTATCGAACTCAGCCTGGACAGCCCGCTGTGGCAGGGAGGCACTGCGGGCAAGGTCGATTTGCGCCAGGCCTACACGTTCAGCGACTTCCACTACCGTAACGACGACCGCTTCGGCGACAACACGCTGCCGGGCATCCCCCGGCATTACTATCAGGCCGAGCTGCGCTACAGCCATCCTGTCGGTGTTTATGTGGCGCTGAATACCGAGCACGCGTCGAGGATCGCGGTCGATTACGCCAACTCGTTTTACGCCGATCAGTACACGTTGCTGGGCGCCACACTGGGCTACGCGTCACCCGGCGAGGACTGGCAGACCTGGCTGGACCTGCGCAACCTGACTAACCAGCGTTACGCCAGCACCGTGACACCCGGTTATGACGACAACGGCAAAGACATAGCGCGCTCGACACCCGGCGACGGGATGGGGATTTATGCGGGCATTTCCTGGAGCCTTCGTTAGGCGCAAGGCATTGTTGGCTGTCAGCGCCTAGAAGTTGGCCGGCGTGTTGGCGCTGATGATCTCGGCTTCGTCCTGGCCGATATTGCGGAAACGATGCGGCAAGGTGGTCGGGAAGTAATAGCCGTCCCCTGGACCGAGGATGTTGACCTGTCCATCGATAGTCAGCTCCACAGTGCCGCGCGTCACCAGACCGCACTCCTCGCCTTCGCTGTGGACGATGGGTTCATCCCCCGAGTCGGCGCCCGGCGCGTACTGCTCACGCAGAAAACGCATTTGCCGGCTCGGCAGGGTCGCGCCCACCAGCAGCAGGCGGGCACCGTTGCGCCCCAGGTCGGGTTGATCACCGGCTCGAAACACGTACTGATCCTGCCCAGGAGGCTGATCGAACGTGAAGAAATCCGCCAGTGTCATGGGAATCCCTTCAAGCAGCTTTTTCAGCGAGCTGATGGAAGGACTGACACGATTTTGTTCGATGAGGGAAATCGTGGCATTGGTCACACCACTGCGTCTGGCGAGCTCACGCTGTGACAGCTTGTAGCTTTCACGCACCAGTTTGAGTCGTGCTCCCGTATCCATAGTGGCCTTATGTGAAAGATATCCGGTGAATGAGGCAGCGCCCCGGCGCAATGGATCGTCCATTACCCGACGCCCGTCAAGCCGGATATTAAATCACGTTTGCCCACAACACTCAGCAGCTCATCGCTCTAGCGGCTGCTGCGCGCATAGCTCTGGCAGGCCTCGCGAAAGGCCTTGAACAGGCTGAGCGAAACAGGGTTGTCCATGAACTCCCATTCCGGATGCCACTGCACGCCCAGCACAAAGCCTGGCGCACCAGGCATGGACACCGCTTCCACAAGGCCATCGGGGGCCAGCGCTTCTGCGCGCAGGTCCGATGCCAGGCGGTCAATACCCTGGCTGTGCAGGCTGTTGACCTCGAACCCCGGCGCCAGCCCGAGCGAGTCGAGCAAACCGCCCATCTGCACCTGCACGGGATGCTTTGGCGCGTACTGCACCGCCAGCACCTCACTCTGCGGCTCACGGTGATCCAGATAGCCAGGCAACTCCTGGACCCGCTGATGCAGGCTGCCGCCCAAGGCTACATTCAGCTCCTGAAAACCGCGGCAAATGCACAACACCGGCACGCCCTGAGCGATGGCAGCCCTGAGCAGCGGCAGTGTGGTGCGATCCCGGAATACATCATGAGCGGTGCCCTCCACGCTCGCCGGCCCATTGTAGTGACGCGGCTCGACGTTGGACGGCGAGCCGGTAAACAGCAGGCCATCCAGCGACGCGAGCAATTGCGCAGGCTCGGTGGGCACCTCGAGTGCGGGCAGAATCACCGGCACACCGGCGAAGGCTGCGGCCTCGACGTACTTGTCGCCTGCGGTGTGAGAAGAATACTTGCCCAACTGCTGACGGCAGGCGGTGACACCGATCAAGGGAGGTCGCGACATAGCTTGAATCCTGTGTGAAATCTGAGTGGTCAGCGCCATTTGGACGCTATCCAGCGGGAATGAAACCAGTCTAGGATAGTCACCTGCGCAACAAACATAGGCGTTCAGGCAAAGGAACAATGCACCAATGCAATATGAAATCAGCCACGCCGACCTGTCACTGGTGCTCGCTCTGGTTCGCGGCCGCACGCTGGCCCGTGCCGCCGATCTGTTGCAGGTTGATGTATCGACCGTATTCCGCTCGATCCGTCGCCTGGAAACAGCCCTTGGTGCAGCGCTGTTTGAAAAGAACCGGCGCGGGTACATACCGACCGATACCGCGCAGGCCATGGCCGAGCAGGCCGAGCGCGCCGAACAGGCACTTGCCGCTGCGCGCATCGCGTTGCAACAGGGCGAACAAGTGGTTAGCGGTACGGTACGCCTGACCTGTACCGATGCAGTACTGCATAGCCTGCTATTACCGGCGCTGGCGGACTTCATGCCGCAGTACCCTGCCCTTACGCTGGAGCTGGCCACCTCCAATGCTTTTGCCAACCTCAGCCGTCGCGATGCCGACATCGCCCTGCGCCTGACCAATACGCCACCCGAGCACCTGATCGGGCGCTGCCTGGGCAGTGCCGACTACTTTGTCTGCGGTCGCCCCGAATACCGCGAGGCCTTGACGCAAAACCCTGCCTCGCTCCCCTGGATCAGCCCCGACGACTCGATGCCCGACCATACCTCGGTGATCTGGCGCAAACAGGCCTTTCCGGGGGTATTACCGAGCTACCGCTGCAGCAACATGTCGGCTGTCTCGCAGTTGGTCGCTGCCGGCCTGGGCGTCGCGGCGTTGACCGGCTTCACGGTCGAGGGCCTTGGAGCGGTCGAACGCCTGAGTGGCCCGCTGGAAGGATGCCGCACCGACCTGTGGCTGCTGACCCGCCCCGACTGTCGCGCATTGCGTTCCGTGCAGACCCTGCTGGAAGCCCTCGCCCCGCGCCTGCGCGCAGCGTTGCAGGTATCGAGCCCCGGCTGATCGATCTCTGTGGATCCATTAAATAATAGTTAACTGAATTAATCATTGGATTAATCGCGATCTTGTGGCATTAATAATCGCGAGGAAACAACTTGATTCATTCTGTGGATCCATAAGACCAATAATCGAACCGTGGAGAACCATCATGCACCCGAAAAATGCGTGGTACGTCGCTTGCACAGCGGATGAAGTCGCCGACAAGCCTCTGGGCCGGCAGATCTGCAACGAAAAAATGGTGTTCTATCGCGACCAGAACCAGCAGGTCGTTGCCGTCGAAGACTTTTGCCCGCATCGCGGCGCCCCGCTCTCGCTGGGCTATGTCGAGAACGGCCAGCTGGTGTGTGGTTACCACGGGTTGGTCATGGGCGGCGACGGCAAGACTGTTTCGATGCCCGGCCAGCGTGTTCGAGGCTTCCCTTGCAACAAGACCTTCGCCGCGGTCGAGCGCTACGGCTTCATCTGGGTCTGGCCCGGTGACCGGGAAAAAGCCGACCCGGCGCTCATTCATCATCTGGAGTGGGCCGTCAGCGACGAATGGGCCTACGGCGGCGGGCTGTTTCATATCCAGTGCGACTACCGCCTGATGATCGACAACCTGATGGACCTCACCCACGAAACCTACGTGCATGCGTCCAGCATCGGCCAGAAGGAAATCGACGAGGCCGCGCCTGTTACAACGGTCGAAGGCGAAGAAGTGGTCACCGCCCGGCACATGGAAAACATCATGCCGCCGCCGTTCTGGCAGATGGCACTGCGTGGCAACAACCTGGCCGATGACGTGCCGGTCGATCGCTGGCAGATCTGCCGCTTCACGCCGCCCAGTCATGTGCTGATCGAAGTCGGCGTCGCCCATGCGGGCAAAGGCGGCTATAACGCGCCTAAAGAGTTCAAGGCGTCGAGCATCGTCGTCGACTTCATCACCCCCGAGACCGACACGTCCATCTGGTACTTCTGGGGCATGGCGCGCAACTTCAATCCCGCTGACGAAGCGCTGACCGCCAGCATCCGTGAAGGCCAGGGCAAGATTTTCACCGAAGACCTGGAAATGCTTGAGCGCCAGCAACAGAACCTGCTCAAACACCCGCATCGCAACCTGCTCAAGCTCAATATCGACGCCGGTGGCGTGCAGTCACGCAAGATTCTGGAGCGGCTGATCGCTGCCGAGCAGGCCGGTCCCGGCGAGCAGATTCCCGTGATGGCAACAAAATGACCGGCCATTGCCCGTCGAAACACCAAGACAACAATCAGAAGTGACCCATGCCGCGGTCACCCGAGGACCTACCATGATCGACGTGACGGTGTTATCACGGAACGATGAAGCACTGGATATCTGCAGCTTTGAACTGGTGCGAGCGGACGGAGCGCTGTTGCCGCCGTTCACCGCAGGCGCGCACATTGACGTGCACCTGCCGGACGGGCTGATCCGCCAGTACTCGCTGTGCAATGCCCCGAACGAGCGTCACCGCTACCTGATCGGCGTCCTCAACGACCCGGCTTCGCGCGGTGGCTCGCGCAGCCTGCATCAACAGATTCAGACTGGCGCACCGTTGCGTATCAGCGAACCGCGCAACCTGTTCCCGCTGGCTGAAAACAGCCGGCGCACGCTGCTGTTCGCCGGCGGTATCGGCATCACGCCGATCCTGTGCATGGCCGAACAGCTTACGCTGGAGGCTGCCGATTTCGAGCTGCATTACTGCGTGCGTTCCGCCGAGCGCGGCGCCTTTATCGAACGCATGAAGCATTCCGCATTTGCCGAGCGCATCACGCTGCACTTCGATGAACAGCCGAAAACCGCGCTGAACGCTGCCAAAGTGCTCGCCAACCCACAGCCAGATACCCATCTGTACGTGTGCGGGCCAGGCGGTTTCATGCAATACATCCTCGACAGCGCGCGGGCCGCTGGCTGGTCCGAGGACACTCTGCACCGCGAGTACTTCTCCGCAGAGCCGGTGGACACCAGCAACGACGGCAGTTTTTCGATCGAGATCGCCAGCACCGGCCAGGTCATTGCCATTCCGGCCAACAAGACGGTCGCTCAGGTACTCGAAAGCCACGGTATCGATATTCCGCTGTCGTGCGAGCAAGGTGTCTGTGGCACCTGCCTGACGCGGGTGTTGAAAGGCATTCCGGATCATCGCGATCTGTTTCTGACCGAAGACGAGCAGGCGCTCAACGATCAGTTCACGCCCTGCTGCTCACGTTCGAAGACGCCCGTGCTGGTGCTCGACATCTGATCAGTCCGGGCGCTGAATGACCTTCATGCGCTCGTTCTGCCCGGCGCCGAAGATTTCCGCATAACGCAAGGTGGCATTGGCATGCTCGCGCATGATGGCCTCGGCACGAGCGCCCTGCCCGTTGACCAGCGCATCCACCACGGCGTGATGCTGCATGTGGGCGAAATTGAACCGCCGGTATTCGCGAATCAGGTTGTCGCGATCCACGGCCAGCGCGGTTACCGAGGCAAAAGGCAGATGGTCGTTGCGCGACAGTGCATCGGCAATCGCGCGATTGCCGCTGCCCTCGACGATCACGCGGTGCAGGCGCATGTTCATGTCGTGATAGACCTCAAGGTCATCTTCAGTGACATGGCCCTTCTCGAACACCGCGTCACCCTGCACCAGACAGGCCTCAAGCTCGTCGCGCGCCTCCTGGGTCACGCCGCGCTCAGCCATTTGCCGCGCTGCAAGCCCCTCGAGGACACCGCGGACATCCACCGCGCCGGCGATTTCCATCGGGCTGATCGAGCGCACCTGAAAGCCACGCCCGCCAAACGGCACCAGCAGCCCCTCCTGCTCCAGCGTACGAAACGCCATGCGCACCGGCATACGGGAAACGCCGAACAGCTCGGCGGTCGGCACCTCCATCAGGCGCTCGCCGGCAGCCAGCTCGCCTGATGCAATCATCTTGCGCAACGCAACAAGGACGGTCTGCCCGGGTTTGCTCATCAAAAGGCTTCCGTGGGGATCAAAAAAGGCATCTTACCCCACGCGCGCCCGAGTGAATCGCCCACATGCAATCGATCAGAGGGGGCACGAGGCGGCGTAACCGAAGGTGCGCTCTTCATCGGGTATTTCAATCCACGCCAGCGTCTCTGCAAAACTGATCGGCGGGCTGTAGAAGTAACCCTGCACCATCGTGCAACCCAGGGTGGTCAGTGCATTCAACTCATCCTGCGTTTCGACGCCTTCGATCACGCAGCCCAGGGACATGTCCAGACTCAAGGCAACCAGCGATTTGACGATCTTGTAGCTGGCCGGGTTGTGATGCACGCCGGTGACAAAGCTGCGGTCGATCTTCAGCTTGGTCAGCGCCAGCGCGTGCAATTGACTGAGGCTGGAGAAACCGGTGCCGAAGTCATCCAGCGAGATGCCGCAACCCAGCTTGCGGAACTGGGTAATGGCCTGCTGCACCTGAGCAATATCTTGCATGACCGCCGTTTCAGTGATTTCCAGATCGAGCCGCGACGCATCGAAGCCGCTGTTTTTGATGATCTCGACAATTCGGCTGACACTTTCCAGAGACGCACAGTCGTGCGCGGACAGATTGAACGACAGCCTGACGGGCGCAGGCCAGGACAGGGCCATGTGCAGCGAGCGGGTCAGCAAGGGCGCAGTCAGCTTGTTGATCATGCCGATGCGCTCGGCGATCGGAATGAAATGCGCCGGCGATACGGCCCCCAGTTCAGGGCTGTTCCAGCGCGCCAGTGCCTCGAAAGCCACCGTTTCGCGCGTGCAGCTTTCAATGATCGGCTGAAACAATACGTGAAACTCGGTTTCCAGATTGGCGCGCCGCAAGGCCTGTTCGGTAACGCCGTCAGCATGCAATTGCTCACGATGGCTGGCGGAAAACAGGCAGGTGGTGCCGGGATTATGGTTCTTGCCCTGATACAGCGCGTAATCGGCAAACTCGAACAGCTGGGTCGCGTTATCCGCCGTGGCCGGGTACGTCGCCAGGCCCAGTGTCGCGCCAATCTGGATCGGCATGTCCGACAGCTCGAAACTCTCGCGCATGAGGTCACACAGGTGCTTGCCAAACGCCAGCAACGCGGCGCTGTCCATGTCACCCTTGATCACCAGCGCGAACTCGTCACCGCCCAGTCGCGATACATGCACCTTGTCACTAGAGGCGCTGGTCAGGCGTTCAGCAACCAGCATCAACAGACGGTCGCCGATTCGATGACCATACAGGTCATTGACCGGCTTGAACCCGTCCAGGTCCAACACGCCCACTGCCAGCCCGCTACGTTGCGCCATTGCCTCGGTCATCGCAGCATCCAGGGTCTGAAAGAACTGCCGACGATTGGGCAGGCCCGTCAGGCTGTCCTGATTGGCCAGCAGCAGGTTCTCGTTACTCAGTTGCTCGGTCTTTACCTGCACATTCACCAGGCTGGTGAAATCGCGGTACTGGTAATGAAGAATGATCAGCATGCCGATCGACACCAGCACGATATTCACCGCTGTGGCGATAAAGGTAATGTTGTAGGTCGAGGCGAAGAAGATGACGAAGGCGGTGTTGACGACCAGCGCGGTGGTCAGCGCGGCGGGCCGCAAGTGCATCATGCAGAAGATGCAGACAATTACCGTAATGCCCATGAAAAACGCGACATGTGCCTGGGAATAGGCATCGCCATAGGGGTAAAGCGAGAGGGACCAGGCGGCAAACCCCGCCGCTATCACGCCCGCCAGGCCATGGGTTCCACGCAGCGTGGCCAGAATGATCGCAGGAGCGGGTGGCGGCCGGTTTACCGTGCGCAACCATTTGCGTGCACGGACAGCACAGATAATCGTGAGCAGCGCCGGAACCAGCAGCGTCAACCACATCGGGGCTGTTCGCCAATGGGTGAACGCCAACGCCCAGGTATTGACCAGCAGCACGAAGTACATCAACGGCAGTTGTCGGGACAACGCAACGTATTGGGCCTGCAACAACCTGGGGTTATCAGCGGGCACAGACATCAGGGCACGCAAGGCACCCGGTAGTTTTTTCAGCATCGCAAGGCTTCTCTGTTACCACAGTCAAAGCACACGTGGCTTGCTGCTCATCATGCGAACCGGACAGCTAATTGTCGGTTCGCTTGTCAGGCTCTCGGCGGATGTGATTAATTCTTTACGGTAAAACCGAGCCGTGCATCGGTTTAATTGAAAAAATCCGCCGGTCACTTTCCCCCTGCGCGCGCCTGGATTAATGACGCTTGTACACCTTTCAAGCGTCCGCTACGGATAAAGGGCATTAACGTGCCGATCTTCCATTTGCAGGCGACCATGCTGATGGCTGGCGGTATTGAAGCAGCGAAAGTCGATGAGCAGTTTCTGTCGGCCAGCAGCCTCTCAGGCTTGACGCAGTCACTCCATCAGTTCGCCGCCACCTGCGCCCGGTCGGCCTGCATGACCAATGCTTTTAGCGAAGCGTCGAACTGTTTCAAGGCATTCACCTGCAAATCACGCTGCTGATCGATTTGTGCAGCGATCTCCGGAGCGGCCTTGCCTTGCACCCAGACCGAGGTCATTTCCCGAACCACCTCACCTTCAGCCTTGCCGATGTATTGCAGGTCATTGTCATAGAAGCGCGCCATGAACCGCGCCTCGACCTGACTGTTGCGCTTGCTCACCAGACGATTGTAAGTGTCGAGCATGACCACCACGTCCGGCCGCGCCTGCATCAGCGCATCGAGATTGTCGTAAACGGTTACCGAGGCGAACTCTTTCTTTAATGAACCCACCAGCCAGTCGGTCGCAAGTTGAGGGTCCGAGCTGTTGATGAATGCATTGCGGATACGCGCATCGAGTGCGCCATTGCTGCCGCTCCTGAGTGCAACCGAATGGTAGTTGTTCAAATACTGAAGGTTGCTGAGAGTATTTTCGCTGTACAGCACGCCCACCGACTGAGTGTGTTGCAGGCTCGCGGCGCTGTCGACGACGGGCATGAAATGGCAGGACTGTTCGGAGACCGGGGAGACGGCAGCATTGACGGGGGCAGTGAACACAATGCTGGTGCTGAACACGGCAGCAAACGTCAACAGATTGAAGATTCTCATCGCGTCGTCTCCCTTTGGAGCAGGTGGCTATGGCGCCATCCTCCTCCTTTGCCGGAAAAACAGAACTTGCCTTGCTTGATGATGACTATCGACTGAATGAATGATAGTTGATGCCACTACGTTGCAAGGTTTTTCGCTTCAATTTTCATCTGCCCTGACGGCCGCACGAATGGCTTGGAGCAGCATCCGGCACGCCGGATTGTCATTGTCGGTACGCCAGGCCAGGTGCAACTCGCTCTGCACGCCTTCGCCCAGGTCAATGTCACGAAACACGACGTCCTTGAACACCACATTGGTTGCGCAACGCGGCACCAATGCCAGGCCCATTCCAGCGTTGACCAGCGCCAGAATAGTCAGTGACGATCCAAGCCATTGGACATACTCCGGCGCAACTTGTGCGGAGCGAAACATACCGGTCAGCAGTTCGTTGAACGGTGGATACGCCGAATGCGAATACATCAGGAACGGCGCGCCATCCAGATCGGCCACCGCGACCGAGTCCGCATGCGCCAACCGATGATTGCTCGGGACGGCCAGCACAAAAGGCTCGCGAACCAGGCATTCGCTCTCGTAACCCGGCTGAAACAGTGGCGCTCGCACGATACCGAGGTCAATGCGCCGCGCCCTGAGTGCTTCGTGCTGCTGATAGGTGTTCATTTCCGTCAGGGAAATCTTCACCTGCGGCTGCTTGAGGCGCGCCTCGGCGATCACCCTGGGCAGAAACTCATACACCGCGCTGCCGACGAAACTGATGGTCACCGAGCCGATGTCACCCTCGGCAAAGCGCCGCGCGGAAATGGCCGCCTGCTGCGCGCGCTCCAGCAAGGTCTGCGCCTCGATGAAAAAAGCCCTGCCCGCTGCAGTCAGGGCCACACTGCGGGTACTGCGAGTGAACAGCTCGACGCCCAGATTGTGCTCCAGTATCTGAATCTGCCGACTCAACGGCGGCTGTGTCATGTTGAGCCGTTCGGCGGCACGGCGGAAATTCAGCTCCGTGGCCACCGTGGTGAAGCAACGCAGTTGGGAAAGCTCGAACATTGATCCACTCCCGGTATCAATCAAGTCAAAAGCTGGATTGGACAGGAATAATACACGCCTCCATGATCGACTCATCCCCAAAAAAACAATGAATGGGAGTCGCCTCTTGAATACCGTCCCTGGTACTACGGACGCCACGGTGCTTGCCCGTGCGGCCGCCAAGGTGAAACGCCACGTGCTGCCGCTGTTCGTGGTGATGTTCATCGTCAATTACATCGACCGGGTCAATATCGGTTTTGTACGCAGCCATCTGGAAACCGATCTGGGTATCGGCGCAGCAGCTTACGGGCTGGGTGCCGGATTGTTCTTTGTCGGTTACGCACTGTTCGAAGTCCCCTCCAACATGCTCTTGCAGCGCTACGGTGCCCGCGCCTGGCTGACCCGCATCATGTTTACCTGGGGCGCGGCCGCGATGGCCATGGCGTTCGTGCAAGGCGAAACCAGTTTCTACGTGCTGCGCTTCATTCTGGGCGCTGCCGAAGCCGGTTTCTTCCCCGGCATCATCTATTACTTCACCCAGTGGCTGCCTTCCAGCGACCGCGGCAAGGCCATGGCGCTGTTTCTAAGCGGTTCGGCGATAGCGTCGGTGATTTCCGGACCGGTGTCCGGCGCCCTGCTCGGCATCGAGGGCCTGAACCTGCATGGCTGGCAATGGATGTTTCTGATCGAAGGCTTCGCGTCGATCGTGCTCTGCGGTTTCGTCTGGTTCTGGCTGCAATCACATCCTCATGAAGCCCGCTGGCTCAGTGACGAAGAAAAAACCGCCCTCAGCACCGCCATCGCCGAAGAGCAACGGCTGCGCGAAGCTTCACAAACCGTCAGACCCTCGGTCTTCCGACTGTTGGCGGACCGGCAGATCCTGCTGTTCTGCTTCATCTACTTTTCCGTGGCACTGACCATCTACGGCGCCACCTTCTGGCTGCCGAGCATGATCCGCAAGATGGGCAGCTTCAGCGATCTCGAGGTCGGGTTGTTCAATTCGATCCCGTGGATCATCTCCATCGTGGCCATGTACGGCTTTGCAGCACTGGCGGCACGCTTCAAGCACCAACAGGCCTGGGTGGCGGTCACGCTGGTCATCGCTGCAGCCGGCATGTTCATGTCCACCGTGGGCGGTCCGGTGTTCGCCTTTGTCGCCATCTGCTTCGCGGCAATCGGTTTCAAGGCTGCCTCTGCGCTGTTCTGGCCAATCCCTCAGGGCTATCTGGATGCACGCATTGCCGCTGCGGTCATTGCGCTGATCAACTCCATCGGCAACCTGGGCGGCTTCGTTGCGCCCACCACGTTCGGCTTTCTGGAGCAGACCACCGGTTCGATTCAAGGCGGCCTGTATGGGCTGGCAGCGACATCGCTGCTGGCTGCGGTGGTGATCTTCTTCGCCCGCACTACGCCACGAGGTGACCGTGGCCGCCCGTCCAGGGCTGAGCGGCCCGCAGCGCTCAGCCCTGCCGTCACTGGCACCCCTTCCAGCCTCAAACCCTGACCTCCGGGAGACCGCCCTTTGAAAATCATCCGTGTAACCGTGACCCCTATCGCCTTTCGCGACCCGCCGCTGCTCAACGCCAGTGGTATTCACGAACCCTTTGCCCTGCGCTCGATCATCGAGGTGGAAAGCGACAACGGCTACATCGGCCTCGGTGAAAGCTATGGTGATGCCCCGGCACTGGCGATTCAGCAACAGGTGCAGACCCAGCTGATCGGGCTCGACCCGTTCAACCTCAATCAGCTGCGCAGCATCGTGCAGGCGACCGTGGCGGCGCATAAGCCTGCCAGCCTGGCCGGTGCCGAACTGGCGCCGGGCTCACACGCCAGCAAGGCGGTCAGCAATGCCTATTCTGCGTTCGAAGTGGCGTTTCTGGATTTGCAGGCACGTTCCATGAACCTGCCACTGGTGGACCTGCTCGGCGGTGCCATTCGTGACCAGATACCCTTCAGCGCTTACCTGTTCTTCAAATACGCGCAGCATGCCGATGCCCCTTACGCGCCCGACAGCTGGGGTGAAGCGCTCAGCGAAGAGCAGATCGTCGCCCAGGCTCGGCGCATGATCGAAGCCTATGGCTTCAAAAGCATCAAGCTCAAGGCCGGTGCGCTGCAGCCGGAACACGAGGTGTCGTGCATCAAGGCGCTGAAAAAAGCCTTCCCCGGTTATCCGCTGCGCATCGATCCCAACGGCAACTGGTCGCTGGAGACCTCGATTCGCATGGCCGAACTGCTGGGCGATGATCTGCAATATTACGAAGACCCGACGCCGGGCCTCGACGGCATGTCCGAATTGCACAAACGCACCGGCCTGCCGCTGGCGACCAACATGGTGGTGACCGATTTCGACGAGTTCCGCCGCAGCGTGGCCCTCGACAGCGTGCAGATCGTGCTCGCCGACCACCATTACTGGGGCGGCCTGCGCGACACTCAGGCGCTGGCGAAGATGTGCGACACCTTTGGCCTGGGCGTGTCGATGCACTCCAACTCGCATCTGGGTATCAGCCTCATGGCCATGGCCCACGTCGCAGCGTCGGTGCCCAATCTGGACTACGCCTGCGACACGCACTACCCGTGGCAGGAGCCGGACGAGGAAGTCATCAAGGGCGGCAAACTGCCGATTGTCGACGGCTGTGTCAGCATCACCCGCGCACCCGGTCTGGGGCTGGAACTGGACCATGACCAGCTCGGCAAGCTCAACGACCAGTATCACAGCTGTGGCATTCGGCAGCGCGATGACGTGAAGCAGATGCAAAAGTACAAGCCGGACTGGAAGGCGGTCAAACCGAGGTACTGAAGCCGTCCGGCTCGGCTTAATCGGCCTGCTGAGCAGGC
This sequence comes from Pseudomonas sp. SZ57, assembly GCF_009495975.1. NCBI lineage: Bacteria > Pseudomonadati > Pseudomonadota > Gammaproteobacteria > Pseudomonadales > Pseudomonadaceae > Pseudomonas > Pseudomonas sp. SZ57. The sequence continues at coordinate 318,089 of NZ_WIBD01000002.1, forward strand.
GCGGTCTTCTGGTAGACACCCGGTGGATCCTGCCGGGTGCGGCCACGGACCAAGGCTTCGGGGTTGCGGCCCAGGTAATCGGTCAGGACCCTTACCGAGCGGGCCATGCGCTGAACCTCATCCATTGTCCGGTCGATCTGTTGACGCACAGGCGAGTCCTCGGCGAGCGCTGCGCCGGCAATGTCCAGCGTGCTTCGGGATTGCAGCAGAACGCCGTGCAGTTCAGGCATCACCTGCGCGTTGAAAAGCCTGAACGTCTTCTGCGCCTCGCCGAGGCTGCCATTCAGGTTGCCGGCGATCTCCTGCACCGGCACTTTGCCGACCTTGTCGATGATCTGCTGTACCTGCTCCTGCATCTTTTCAAGCTCCCCCGGCACGGTCGGGATTATCAGCGGCTGCGCACTGACATCGAACGGTACCGGCGTAGCGTTGGCGATAAAACCCAGCGAAATATACAGTTGTCCGGTCAGCAGACTCTCGCTGCGAGGCTGTGCACGCAGGCCTCGCTTGACGAAGTCGGCTATCAACTGCGCCGTACGTGCATCGTCGGTAACGCCCAATGTCTTTACGATTTTTTCATTGGCCATACCCAGGCGATCCGGGTAAATCACCGCCTCGACAATACTGGTGAACGACTGGCTGGCCGCGTCGTAATCCAGGTCTACCGAGACGACTCGCCCCAGTGTTATACCCATGAACTCGACCGGTGAATTGACCTCAAGCCCCCGCAGCGACTGACTGAATATCATGCGGATGTAACCCGGTTCGCCGTCGGGCGGCGACAGCGCCTTCTGCTGATCGTCGAACAGCGTAAAGCGTGCATGCTCTGCAGCCCTGGGTGCCTTCGTGCTGTAATCCGGCTCGACGAAGGCCACCCCTCCCGCCAGTATCGTCGAAACTGATTCAGTCTTTATTTTCAGACCATCGGCGTCCACCGTCATGCCGATGCCACTGGCATTCCAGAAGCGCGTATCGGTGGTCACGAACCTGTCGTTGGGCGCATTGATGAAAACTTCCGCATCCACGCTCTTGCCGTCATCGGATAAATGAAAGGCCGCTATCTGTCCGACTTGAATGCGTCGGTAGTACACAGGAGACCCCACCTCCAGTGAGCCCATGTCCCCGGCATGCAGGGTAAAACGTGTGCCTTTTGTACCGTAGGTAATGGGTGGCGCAGTTTCCTGACCGACAAAGTGTTTTTTCGTACGCCCGGACGTGCCACTGTCCGCAGCGATAAATGGCCCGGAAAGCAAGGTATCCACGCCCGACACACCGGTGGCGCCTATACGCGGGCGCACCACCCAGAACAAGGAATCCTCGGCAGTGAACGCACGGGCGTTGGCATCAAGGTCCACCGTCGCCACCACGCCTGTGCGGTCGTTGTTCAAGACCACGGCCGATACCTCGCCAATCACGACATTCTTGACCTTGACCTTCGTCTTTTGAGCTTCAAGCCCCTCGGCGCTCTGGAAGGTGATGAAGACTCTCGGGCCTTTGGACAGTGTGCTGCCGATCAGCAGCGAAAGGCCTATCAAGGCAGCAAGCAGCGGAACCAGCCAAACCGGGGATACGCCGAAACGTCTGTTTCGGGAGAGTGAAGCGCCGACTGCCGATGCAGAAACCGAACCTGAGCGATCAGACATTTTTTCCTCTGAGACGCCCACACGGGGTCATGCCGACGATTGATACTGTCGGTCGAACTCTGAACCTCGGCTATAAATAAACCATCAAGGAAATATCAAGATCTGATCAAGATGCGATGGTGCCGTTGCGGCGGGAATCCATCGTGTGGTCTTGCATGAAGCCGACCTTTTGGTCGTAAGCGGATGGCGAACACATCTTTACTTCGTCCTCACATCGATCTGCTTCCAACTGCTATATAAACTCCGTCTCGCTAAGAGGTGTGAGTAGGTAGTGGGAGCGATGCGATCATTTGATCAAAGGCCGCCACCGCATATCTTCCATCAAGGCTTTTCAAGGTTGGCATTGCTGAAGGAAACCCGAATCTCACTCTGCCGGGAAGCACTTGATCCATAGCTGAGTACCAGGTCAGCAGAGCTTGTTGGAGGCGCACGTGTAGCTCGAATCCACTCCGTCGGCGGGTGGTGTCTGCTTTGGCTCGTTCGCGCGCGAGCTGAGGGTCTATGCGGCCAACAATGTAACAGTCAGCAAAGCCAATACGTCCTTGTACGATTGTTTCTCTTGTGGCGTTCAACTCTATTCGCCAGGTGTGTTCGCTCGTCTCGCCGATCTGCCAAAGGCTCCAAATGTAGTGGAGCTTGAGAGGGTCACTGTCACACAAAGCCCACGAAGAAATGTCTTCCATGGCCAACGCTTTTTGCCAACGATCCACGTTTCGCTCTGCCCAAAAAGTTGCTGCTCCGACTGGATCTTTTATCCGATCCGGTTCGTTTTCAAAACGGCCGTTTTCAGGAATGACATGTTGCCCTCCATGCTTAGCGCACCAAGTCGTTTTCCCGCTGGCGCTGATTCCTTCAACAACCAAAATCATCGTTATGACTACTCCGTTAATTGCGCCATCCTTGCAAGTCCCAAATCATCAGGGGTTACGTGGTTTCTGCCGCCACCCACTGATGCGGCAGCAGTTGCTCGATCTCGCTCGCCCGCTGCGTCGGCAGGCGTGTAAGAACGTCCTTCAAATAAGCATACGGATCATGCCCGTTGAGCCGCGCAGATTGGATCAAACTCATGATCGCCGCCGCCCTTTTTCCGCTGCGTAGCGACCATGCAAAGAGCCAGTTCTTACGTCCAAGAACCCATGGACGGATTTGATTCTCGGCCCAATTGTTGTCAATGGGTACGGCTCAGTCGTCGAGGTAGCGCGACAGCGCTGCCCAGCGTTTCAGGCTGTAATCGAGTGCTCTACTGATGGCCGAACCTTCGAGCACGAGATCGCGCTGGGCGATCATCCAAGCATGCACCATGTCCATCACCGGTACGGCTTTTTCTTGCCGTATTCGGCGCCGTTAAATGCAGGTTGCGGCGCCGTGTTTTTCTGCGCTTGTACCCGTATCCATTTATGGAAGAGGTTTGCGTTGAGGCTATGGCTGAGCGCGATGCTGGCAATAGAAGCGCCGGGCTGGGCACACTCTTGAATGACTTGGGCCTTGAAGGACTTGGAGTAGGAACGGCGTTGTGGCTGCATGAAATACCCGCTTAAAAGGCTAGAACTGGTGTCCACCTAAATTTAAGTGCACACCATGTCCTGGCCTCGCGGGGCTGGGTAGATGACTTGGCCGGACGCATACTTTTGGTCGGCTTCATACCGTTGATCAAGGCAACGGATCAAACTTCAATTCGCTGAGGCTTTGCACCTTGTCTTCGCGAACCATTTTGTATTCGGTATTCGGGCCGATCCAGTGCGCCCAGATTGCGTCGATCTCGCCTGCGGCTTCCATTTCGCGCAGTGATTCGTTGACCTTCGCCAGAAAGGCCGGTTCGCCCTGGCGCATGCCGGCACCAATGGGCTCAAGCGCCATCGGTTCCTTGGCGATTGCCAATTCCACGCCGCCGGCCTTGGCCTGCCCGACCAGCTTGATCGCAGTCATGGTGTTGGTCACCAGGCCCACCACCTTGTTCTGTTGCAGTGCCATGTAGGCAGAGCCGGTGTCCTGGAAGGTCACTGGCGTTGCGTCAGCCAGGCGGATCGACTGCTCGGACGTAGAGCCCTTGGTCGAACTGATGCGTTTGCCCTTGAAGAACGATTTCGGCTGATCGGCATTCGCCGCACGGACTACCAGTGTTTCCTTGGCGATGTAGTAAGGGTCGCTGAACTGGATCTGCTCTGCACGGCTCTTGGTGTAAGCCAGGTTGGCGAAAATCACATCCACGCGGCCCATTTTGACTTCCGGGATCCGTGCTTCGACCGACAGCGGCTTGAGTTCCAGCTCCACGCCCATGTGTTTGGCCAGGGCTTTGCAAAGATCGACGTCCATGCCCACCAGTTCGCGGGTTTGAGGGTCCGGTGCCGAGAACGGCGGAACGTCGGCGTACACGCCACAGCTCAGGCTTTTCTTGCTCATCACATCGCTGAGCTGATCGGCATGGACCGCTGAAACAGCCAACGGCGACAACGCCAGTGCAGCCAATACAGACTTGATACGCATGGTGAGACTCCTGGAAATGAATTGAGTGATTCGCTGAAATCAGTGCCTGCGCTCAATGGCTGCGCAGGTCGGCAATGAAGCGCTGGGCACGCGGATGGCTCGGTTGCTGAAAGAACACCTCAGGGCTGGATTTTTCGAGGATCTGCCCCGCATCCATGAACCAGATGGTGTCGGCCACTTCCCGGGCAAAATTCATCTCGTGGGTGACGCACATCATGGTCATGCCCTCTTTGGCCAGGCCTTTCATGACGCCAAGCACCTCGCCGACCATTTCCGGGTCAAGTGCGCTGGTGGGCTCGTCAAACAGCATGACGGGCGGCTCCATGGCCAGCGCGCGGGCAATCGCCACCCGCTGCTGCTGGCCACCGGACAACTGCGCCGGGTAGGCACCGGCCTTGTGTGCCAGCCCTACCCGATCCAGCAACTCCATGGCGCGGGCGCGCGCTTCGCTGCTCTTCAGGCCACGGACCTTGGTCGGGGTCAGGATGATGTTGTCGAGCACCGACAGGTGCGGAAACAGATTGAAACTCTGGAACACGAAACCCACGCGGCTGCGCAGCCGATTGACGTTGGCGTCGGTGCCGTTCACGTCACGGCCATCAAACAGGATCTGGCCTTGCTGCACGTCCTCAAGACGATTGACGGTGCGAATCAGCGTCGACTTGCCCGAGCCTGAAGGCCCGCACAGCACCACCACTTCGCCGCGCTGCACCTCAGCGGTGATATCGGTCAGGGCCTGGTACTCGCCATACCATTTATTGATCCTGGAAAACATGATCATCGGATGCATTGGGCAACCCTCAATTATCGGTAGTCAAAGGCCGGGGAATGGGCGCAGGCGATACATCGCCTTCACGTTTGCGGGCAATCCGCTGCTCCACCACAGCGGCGAGACGGGTCAGGCCGTAGCACAGCACGTAGTAAGTGATCGCCAGGATGAAGAACACCTGAAACGGCTTGGTCAGCAGCTGGTTATTGATCTGATTGGCAGCAAAGGTCACTTCCTGGACGTTGATCACGTAGCCCAGCGACGTTTCCTTGATGATCGAAATGAACTGGCTGATCAGGCTCGGCAAGGCGTTGTACAGCGCCTGCGGCAGGATCACCCAGACCGTGGTGCGCAGGTAGCCCATTCCAAGTGCGCGGGAGGCTTCGTACTGACCGGTGGGCAGCGCCTGAATAGCGCCGCGGATGATTTCGCACAGATAAGCGCTCTGATAGACCACCAGCGTGCAGAGCATGGTGGTGAAGCCGGTGATGTTATGCCCGATCAGCAACGGAACCAGAAAGTAGGTCCAGAAAATCACCATCAGCAGCGGAATGCCGCGCATCACATAGACCCAGACCGTCGCCGGGTAGCGCAGCCAGCGCCACGGTGAGACCCGCGCCAGCGACAACAGCAGCCCCAGGGGAAAGGCCAGCAAGAGTGCCAGCGCCGCCAGCATCAGCGTCGAGATCAGGCCGCCCATCGGGCCATGGGGGTATTGACCGACCAGCAGCAAGGTCCAGTTATCGCGAACAATCGTGAAGACATCGAACATCGCCGCCTACCTCGCCATGGCTTTGCTGAACTGCCGGGCCAGCAACGCGCCCAGGCCCATCAGCATCAGTGAAATGGCCAGGTAGACCACGGTTGCCACCAGATACGCTTCGAAAGTGCGGAAGGTGTAGTTCTCGACCTCACGGGTGGCATAAGTCAGCTCCACCACGCCGATGGCCATGACCAGACTGGTGTTCTTGAACAACAGGACCGTGTGATTGATCAACGACGGCAAACAGTTGCGAACCCCTTGCGGCAGGATGACGTAGCGCATCGAACGCACATAGCCCAGGCCCAGGGCGCGCGACGCTTCGACTTGCCCGGCCGGAATCGCGCGTAACCCGCTGCGGATGTCTTCACTGAAATAAGCCGCCTGGCAAAGCCCCAGGGCGATGACCGAGAACAGGTACTCGGTGCTGTAGTTGGCCAGCCAGATCTGCGTGCTTTCGGACAGCAAGGTGGGGATACCGAAATACCAGAGCATCAGTTGCACCAGCGTCGGCACATTGCGGTGGTAGGACACATAGGCCGCCACCAGGCGCTCGGCGTACTTGTTGCCGGTCAGGCGAATCGACACCAGCAGCAGGGCCACCGCCATGGCCAGACACCAGGCAACCAAGGCCAGTTGGAGGGTCGTTTCTATGCCCTTGACGATCAGCTCGGCGTACTCGCCCTGCAGGATCGCTGAAAGATCGAATTTACTCGTCATGGTTGTTCCCATAGACATTCAGCCAGGGCAGAAGCAAGGCGCCAGTGAGTCTGGCGCGGGTATGGCATGGCGGCTGGTGCCGCTCTCGTGATGGGTACAGCCCTCGAAGACGCAGCCTCAGCCTTCGTAGTCCTGCGGGCGCGCCGTCGACAATCCGCCGGGGACCTGCAGCGTCGGGGTGATCTCCATGTGGCCGATGTTGACTGCGATGGGCGCGGCAATCACATAGGCGATCGCATCGGCAATGTCCTTGGCCACCGGCAGCTCATAGCCCTCGATGAAACGCTTGCGCACTTCCTCGGAGTCGCCATGCACGTGGGCGAAGATATCCGTCGCCACGCGCCCCGGACAGATTTCGGTAACCCGCACGCGCTTGCCGAAGGCATCGATGCGCAACTGCCGGGACAGCATGCTCACCGCCGCCTTTGTCGCGTGGTACGTCGAGTTGCCACCGAAGTTGTACGCGGCAGCGATCGAGCTGATGTTGATGATGTGCCCGCAATCACGCTCGACCATCCCTGGCAACGAGAGCCTGGCGATCTGCAATACCGCGCGCAGGTTCACATCGACCAGCAGATCGATCCCTTCAGCGTCCGCCTTGAGCAGCGAGCCGGGCCGGTCGACGCCGGCATTATTGACCACGACATCGAAATGATGGGCCTGAAACAGGGCCGTCAGGCCAGCCAGATCCGTTACGTCGATAGCGTGCGCGATACAACCGGTGCGCTGCGCCAGTGCCGCCAGCTTGTCTGCACTGCGCGCCAGCGCATGGACCTGCAGACCTTCGGCACACAGCCGCTCGACGACGGCCTCGCCAATGCCGGAAGAAGCGCCGGTGACCAGCGCGGTTTGGTAATCGGAAAAAGGCATGTCAGGGTTTCCTTGAATAAGCGTCGATCAGCCGCTTGGCTGTTAATGCTGATCGCCTTGTACTGGACTTTAACGAGCGTCACGGGCAGCGACCAAGACACAATGGTTGTGTGGCGATAAGCTGCGCTTATGACCCGAGCAACTGTGAAACCGGGGTGATGACACCGCCCTGCTCTTCGATACTCAGGCGAATACTGCGCGCCAGCTCCACCGCCCCCGGCGTGTCGCCATGCAACAGAATCGACTGGGCGTTGACCGCCACACGCTTGCCACTCAGGGTCGTGACCGTGCCGTCCTGCAGCAGTTGCGCAACCCTGGCCCGGACCTGCTCCGGGTCCTTGACCACCGCACCGGCAATGCCACGCGGCACCAGCAAACAGTTTTCGTCATAGGCGCGGTCAGCCAGAAAGGTGGTTGCCACCCTCAGGTTGCACGCCTCGGCGGCCTGCTCGATGGCCGCGCTGCTGGATGAGCTGATGATCAACTGCGGGTCAAAAGCTGCGACCGCCCTGACCAAAGGCCCGGCCAGTTCGGCATCGGCTGCGGCCATATTGCCCAGCGCGCCGTGAAAACTCATGTGCGTGACGCGATAACCGGAAGCGGCTGCAAGGCCGGCCAGAGCGCCGAGTTGATACACCACAATGGCGCACAACTCCTTGAGTTCGATGTTCATCCTGCGGCGGCCGAACCCCTGCAGATCAGGAAAACCGACGTGCGCACCGAGATCGATGCCCAACGCCTTGGCGCGGCGCACCGTACTGTCCATGATCAGCGGATCCCCGGCATGAAAGCCGCAGGCGACGTTGGCCGAGGAGATCAATGGCATCAACGCCTCGTCCTCGCCCATGGTCCAAGGGCCGAAGCCCTCGCCCAGATCAGCATTCAGATCAATGCGCATGCTCATGTTCCTCCAGTTCGACCAGCGGCTGGCCATAACCGACGCGCTCGTTTTCGGCGGCCAGGAAGCGCAGTACGCGCCCTGCCTGATGACTGCGCACCGGCAGATACAACAGGCCGATACGCAACAGCCCCAGCAACTGCCCCACAGCCACTGCATCGCCGGGTTTCACGTAGCTGTCGCGTTCATCGGGATGACTCGACACAAATACGCCGGGGTTATCGGCACTCACCACATGCGCAGTCAGCGCAGACTGTTCAGCGGCAACTTGTGGCGCAGAAGGCGCAGCACAGGCCTGCACAGGCTCGCCACGGCGGATCAACAGCTCGAACCCCGGGCGTTTCAGTTCCAGTACAGTAAGCCCGGCGTCCCGAATCCATGCTGCCAGCTGGCGAATCTCTTTGATGTTCATCAGCGATGTCCTTGCAGGCTGCGCAGCGCGAGCATGCGCCGGGCGTCTTCGATGAAAGCGTGATTGGTGTCCAGCGCCTCGACCGCCTCGTCGTAACTGCACTGCACAAAACGCACCTTGCTGCCAATCGGCGCCTGCCCAAGGCGCCACAGGTCGGCTTCAATGACCGTGGCAAACTTGGGATAACCGCCACTGGGCTGGGCATCACGCATCTGCACGATCGGCTGTCCGCCGTGGGGCACCTGAATCACGCCAGGCACGATGCCGTGAGAGCGGATTTCCAGCTCCTCGCGCGCAAGCAAGGGCGTGCCCTCCATGCGGTAGCCGTAACGGTTGCTCTGCGTGGTGATTTTCCATTCGCCGGCAAAAAACGTTGCTTGCGCCTCGGCGCTGAAACAGTCGAATTCGGCAGCCGGCAGCACGCGGATGGCCGGCAGCCCGTCAAGCAACAACGGCAAGGCTGCCACCGACGATTGCACCCCGAAATCACTGGCACGCGGCTCATTGGCAGCGCCCGCAGGAATCACATCGCCCTGCTGCAACGCACGGCCCTGCCAGCCCCCAAAAGCCCCACGCAATTGCGTACTGCGCGAGCCCAGTACCAACGGCACATCGACGCCACCGGCCAGGCACAGATACACGCGGCTGCCCATTGTCGGGTAATTGAGCCGCAACACCTGATTCTTGCGTGCCTGGGCGACCCAATTGCCCGGCAGCCGCTCACCATCGAGCGACGCAGCGCAGGCGGCGCCGGTGATCGCAAAGGTGCAGTCATCGGCAAAGCGAACTTCGAACGGGAACAGCGGAATTTCAATGCCCGCCGCGTCTTCATCGTTGCCCAGCAGCAGGTTGCCGAGCCGCAGTGACAGCGTGTCCATCGCGCCAGACGTGCCGACGCCGTAACCGAGGCTGCCGTGTCGCCCAAGATCCTGAACGGTCGCCAGTGCCGTAGCGCTGATAACTTCGATCATCGGATGATCCTCTCGATGCGCAAGCGCAGTTGATCGCCGGGTTGCAACAGCGCCGGAGGCTGCTGGCCCGCATCAAAAAACACCATCTCCGTGCGTCCTATGGTGTTCCAGCCACTGGGGCCGGCCGACGCGGAAATACCTGTCTGAACGCCACCGATAGAGACCGACCCGGCACCGATATCGAGTACCGGCACCTTGCGCCGAGGCGTTGCCAGGCGCTGGTCCATGCCGCCCAGGTAGCAATAACCCGGATGGCTGCCCAAGGCGTACACCGGGTACAGCGGCTCGCAGTGCAGATTGGCGATGGTTTCGATATCCAGCCCGGTATGGGCGACGACATCAGCCATGTGCGGGCCGCCATCACCGCCGTACACCACCGGCAATTCAATGATCCGGCCTTGCAATGGCAGCGGCTGGCACTGCTCCCAGGTCTCCAGCAAACGGGTTTTCAGACCGGCCAGGTCCCGTGGTGGCGCCGCGAAGGTCAGCATCAGGTTGTTCATCCCCGGCACCGCCTCGCGTACCTGCGGCCAGTCCTTGCTCAGACGGGCCAGTGCCCATATCCGTTGCTGCGGTGCCAGGTCGAGCTCGCCGGGTGCTTCGAACAGCAACGCGGTGGTTCCCAGCAAGGTGATTCTTGGCGCATTAGGCGCCTGCACGAGACTCATGGTTGGCTCCTTGTCTGCAACCAGCGCTCCAGGTGATGAATGTCCATGCCACCCTTGCAGAACACCGGGTCCTGCAGAATGTCGCGATGCAGCGCGATGTTGGTCGAGATGCCCTCGACGTGCATTTCGCTCAGTGCCAGACGCATGCGTGCCAACGCCTCATCGCGACTGGCGCCATGGGTGATGACCTTGGCCACCATCGAATCGTAATAAGGCGGAACGCAGTAGCCGTGGCTGACATGTGAATCGACCCGCACACCGAAACCACCGGGGATCTGCCAGCCGGTGACCAACCCCGGCGTCGGCATGAAGCTGCGCGGGTCCTCGGCGTTGATCCGGCACTCCAGCGAATGGCCCGAAACGCGTACGTCGGCCTGACTGAAACTCAGCCGCTCGCCCATCGCCATGCGGATCTGCTGCTGGACAATGTCGATGCCGGAGGTCATTTCCGTTACCGGGTGCTCGACCTGCAGGCGGGTGTTCATCTCGATGAAATAGAACTCATCCTTTTCGAAGAGGAATTCGAACGTGCCGACGCCCTGATAGCCGATCTGGCGGCAGGCCTGCGCGCAACGCTCGCCTACTCTGGCCATCACTGCTGCGTCGATGCCGGGTGCAGGCGCCTCCTCAAGGACCTTCTGGTGGCGGCGCTGCATCGAGCAATCCCGCGAGCCGAGCCAGACGGCATTGCCGTAGGCATCGCATAACACCTGAATCTCGACATGGCGCGGCTGACCCAGAAACTTCTCGATATACAACTCGGGATTGCCGAAGGCGTGTCGGGCTTCTTCGCGGGTCAGCGCAATTGCATCGAGCAACTGAGACTCTTCCCGAACCACGCGCATGCCCCGCCCTCCGCCGCCGCCCGCGGCCTTGACGATGACCGGGTAACCGATGTCGCGAGCGATTTGCAGGATGACGTGCGGATCGTCGGGCATGCTGGTGTCCGGACCGGGTACGCACGGCACGCCAGCCTCGCGCATCGCCCGCTTGGCTGCGACCTTGTCGCCCATCACCCGAATGCACGCAGCGCTGGGGCCGATGAAGGTCAGGCCAGCCTGCTCGATGCGTTCGGCGAACGCGGCATTTTCAGACAGAAACCCATAGCCGGGATGGATCGCCTGAGCACCGGTCAGTTGCGCTGCATAGAGCACGGCCGCCTGATTCAGATAACTCTGCCCTGCGGCGGCAGGACCGATGCACAGCGCTTCGTCGGCCTGTTGTACATAACCGGCATCGCGATCCGCTTCGGAATACACCGCGACCGTACGCAGGCCCAGGCCCTTGCAGGCGCGCTGTATGCGCAGGGCGATTTCGCCACGATTGGCGATCAACACTTTATCGAACATCAAAAACCCCTGATCGGTGAACCCGCAAGACGCTCTGCAAGGCAGCTCAAGGCCATCAAGCAATGCTGAACAACGCCTGACCGGCCTGAACTTCTTCGCCATTGGCAACCAGAATGGCAGTCACGACCCCTGCCGCTTCAGCCTTCACCGGATGAAACATCTTCATGGCCTCGACCACGGCCAGGGTCTGCCCCACCTCGACGGACGTGCCGATCTCGACGAAAGGCGGCTGATCGGGTGCCGGCGTCAGGTGCAACACCCCGTACAGCGAAGCGCAGGCCTGTGTCTGTTGCACGGCGGCCGTCGTACTTGCCTGAGCCGCAGAAACAGGGCGCGCTGCGGGCGTCATCTGCGCTGTCGCAACAGCCGGATTGACGCGATTGGCGACCTGAGCGGGCTCGCGCAGCAAACGCAACTGCGCGTCGCCTTCACACAGACTCAGTTCGCTCAGGTCCGATTCGGCCATCAGGTCGATAAGTGCTTTGATACGTTCCGGTTTCATGCAACAGCCCTTGCCTGGCAAATGAAATGTGGCTGAGGGCAATGTAACGAGGCAGGTTTTTGACCGCCAAGACGGTTTGACTGTGGGGTGATAAGCGCCCCTTATGACGTCGGGATCATTGAGCGCGGCGGTTGCCGCGCATCTCTGCGACCAGTTCCAGAAGGATCGCCTTGACCGCCTGGGCCGGAACCGACAGCGGCAAGTGCCCGGAAAGGCACAGCGCGAGAGGTGCTTCGATTTCGGGTTCGACAATGCGGCTCAGGTTGACCGCATGCGTGTCTGCCAGCACCCGTGCAGCAGACTCGGGAAGAATGGTCGAGCCGAATCGATCGGCCACTGCTGCGGCCAGCGTCGTCGAAGATTCGACTTCTGCGACCACCCGGGCACTGCGCTCGATACGCACAAATGCCTCATCCACCAGACGACGGACAGTGTTGTAGGTGCGCGGCAACAGCAGGTCGATATCGGCCAGCTCGCTGAGCGGAATTTCCTCGCGGCCCTGGAGCGCCTCTTCGGCACTCACCAGATACAGTTGCTCGCGTATCAACGGCACGAAACTCAGGCCATGCACCTCTCGCCCGCCATAGAGAACGGCCATGTCCATGCGCCCGTTCATGATCAACTCGCTGAGGGTGGTGCCAAAGTTCTCATTGAGGTACAGCAGAATGCCCGGATGACGCTCGCGTACGCGTTTGAGCAACGGCAGCGACAGCGTCGAAGCGGCAGTGCCGGGTGCCAGCCCTACCGACACCGGCCCCGATAAAGCCAGACCGCTGGCGTTGACGTCACTCTGCGCCTGCTCGCACTGGCGCAGGATCACCTGAGCATGCCCATACAGCACCTTGCCCGCCTCGGTCGGGGTGACGCCGCGCTTGGTGCGGATCAACAACTGTTGCTGCAACTCGGCCTCCAGTGTCACCAACTGCTGGCTCAGCGCAGGTTGTGCGATGTGCAGCACATCGGCAGCCTGAGTCAGGCTGCCGATATCGACAATTTTCACGAAATATTTCAAACGGCGAAGGTTCAAGGTGCTGCACTCCAGAGTCGCGATCAGGAGGCTTCAGCAAGACCCAGGCCAGCTCCAGAAAACCAGACATAAGCAATTGCTATGTCAGTCTCCGCTGATCGGGTTTCCCAGGCTCTGATCCCCCTGCAACCATTGCCCGCCCGTTTTTGGTGCAACGCTGGTTCATCTGCGGTCATAAGCGCTGCCTATCAACCCAGAACGAACTCGTCTTATGGCGAGCGCTTCGCTGGCTCGTAACGTATTCCTCATCAAGGCCATCAACGAGGAATGCCAACGTGACCGCATCTCGCATCGCTGCCCGCGTGCTCCGCATCAAACCGTCGCCAAGCAGTGCTGCTGCCGATCGGGCCAATGAACTGCGGCGCGCAGGCAAATCGATCATCAATCTGGTGGTTGGCGAGCCGGACTTCGACACGCCGGCGCACATTCGTCAGGCCGCCTGTGCCGCCATCGAGAACGGTGAAACCCGCTACACGCTCAACGCGGGCACCACGGCGCTGCGCGAGGCAATCGCCGCCAAGCTGCAACGTGAAAACGGCCTTGCTTATGCGCCCGGCCAGATCGTGGTCACCAGTGGTGCCAAGGCCGCGATCTTCAATGCATTCGCGGCGACATTGGGTGTCGACGATGAGGTGCTGATCCCCGCGCCTTATTGGGTGTCATACCCGGACATGGTTCTGGCCTGCGACGGTCGCCCTGTGACCCTGGCATGCCCGGAAGAAAATCAGTTCAAGCTGACTGCCACGCAACTGCGCAATGCGATCACGCCGCGCACCCGCTGGCTGCTGCTCAACTCGCCGAGCAACCCGACCGGTGCCACCTACAGCGCATCCGAATGGCGCGCGCTGGCCGACGTACTGCTCGATTACCCGCACGTGCTGGTCATGACCGATGACATCTACGAGCACATCCGCTACGACCACGCTCCGCTCAGCCACCTGCTCACTGTCGAGCCGGCGCTGCGCGAACGCGTGCTGATCATCAACGGCGTGTCGAAAACCTACGCCATGACCGGCTGGCGCATCGGCTACGCCGCAGGCCCCGACGATATCATCAAGGCGATGGCGACCCTGCAATCACAGTCCACCAGCAACGCCTGCTCGGTGAGCCAGGCCGCCGCAGTCGCTGCCTTCAACGGCGACCAGTCTTTTGTCAGCGACAGCGTCAAGGTCTACAAACAGCGCCGCGATCGTTGCCTTGAGCTGATCAACGCGATTGACGGCCTGAGCTGCATCAAGCCCGAAGGCGCGTTCTATCTCTACGTCAATTGCGGCGCGCTGATCGGCAAAACCACACCGTCAGGTTCGGTACTGGAAGCCGATACAGACGTGGTGCTGTACCTGCTGGAAAGTCAGGGCGTGGCCGTTGTCGCAGGCACCGCCTATGGCCTGGCACCGTTTTTCCGGATGTCTACGGCTACTGCCCTGGAAACCCTTGAAGACGGCTGCGCGCGCATGGCGACTGCTGTCGCTGCATTGCGCTGAGCACCTCGACATGACGACGCCGAGCCATCCAGCCCTGACCTTCAAACAGGCCTTGCTGGCCATGCTCGGCATATCACTGGTGCTGGGCCTTTCCGCGCTGGATCAGACGGTCATCGGCAACGCACTGCCCAGCATCGTCGCCGAGCTCAACGGTTTCGAGTTGTACGCCTGGGTCGCCACCGGCTACCTGCTGGCCTCTATCGTGACCATCCCGATCTTTGGCCGGCTGGGCGATTTTTATGGACGCAAACCGTTCGTACTGGCCGCAACAGTCATCTTTACGCTGGCCTCGCTGCTCTGCGCACTGGCAGACAGCATGTTGGTGCTGGTGATCGGGCGAGCCTTGCAAGGCGTGGGCGGCGGCATGTTGATCGGTACCGCCTTTGCCTGTGTGCCCGAGCTGTTTCCCGACACTCGCCAGCGGTTGCGCTGGCAGGTGTTGCTGAGCGCCATGTTCAGCGTGGTCAATGCCATCGGCCCAGGATTGGGCGGTTATCTGTCCGGCGAGTTTGGCTGGCGTTCGGTTTTTTGGTTGAACCTGCCCCTGGGCGTGGTTGCCTTGTTCTTTGCCTGGCGCTTTCTGCCGTGGTATCGCCCGCAAGGGTATCGAGCCCATTCTGCCGGTGCGATTCGGCTCGACTGGCTAGGGGCTTTATTGATCGTATTGACGCTGGGCAGCCTGCAACTGTTCGTCGAATGGCTGGGCCAGCGTTCTCTGTCGATCAGTCTGACCTGTGGCGCCGTGACCCTCGCGGCCATGGCCGGCCTCTGGTTCCAGGAGCGCCGCTGTGCCTTTGCCTTGCTGCCTGCGGGGCTGTTCGCCAACCGCAGCATCCGCCTGCTGTTCATCATGTCGCTGCTGGCCGGCGCCATCATGTTCACCCTTCTTTTTTACCTGCCGCTGCTCTTGCAGGGCAGCTACGGCTACTCGCCAAAAGACGCCGGGTTACTGCTTACCCCGCTGGCGCTGAGCATTACGCTGGGCGCCATCGTTAACAGCCGGATCGTCACACGCATGGCCAACCCCAACCGGCTGCCGGTCGCCGGGTTCGCGGCCTTGTCAGTCGCCTGCATTGCCCTGGCACTGGTCGGGCTGCATGCCGGGTTCAGCACCTTGCTGGGGCTCATTCTGCTGGCGGGGCTGGGGCTGGGTTTCATTCTGCTCAACCTGACCGTGTTCACCCAGACGCTCGCCGAACGGCAATTTCTCGGCATTGCCACGGCACTGACCCAGTCCTTGCGGCTGGTCGGCGGTTTGCTGGGTACGGCGGCCATGGGCGTGCTGGTCAAGGTGCTGTATGTCGCCAACCTGCAAAGTGCGCTGAACGCAGCAGATCAGGCGTCGGCCTTACCGCGCCTGGCTGACCCTCAGGTTCTGCTGCAGCACACGCCCGCCAATGTCGATGCGGCGCTGCTGATAGCCCGCACCGCCCTCGCCCAGGCGGTAGGCACGGGGCTGCTGACATGCGCCGGACTGGGCGTGCTCGCGCTGCTGGTTCTGCATCGTCTGCCTCGCGTCACCCTTCACCAGGTACCCCGTGCAGCAACGCCTGTAACGGATTCATGTGCAACACCTGCGCCTGAAAAACAACAAGAAACCTGACTGCCGCCTGACTCTGCCTCTCAAAAAACACTTAATTACAGCATGAGGATGATCCCGATGGAGCGTATCAATCGCGCCACCCCTTTCGTTGCGGGCTTTTGTGGTCTGCTGATCGCTCAGCAGAGCTACGCCGAAGGTTTTCTGGAGGACAGCAAGGCCAGTATTCTTGCGCGCAACTTCTTCAGTAACGCAGACAACCGCAGCGGCGCCGCCGATCCGAACTACACGCAGGAGTGGGGCCAGGGCTTCATGCTCAACTACCAGTCGGGCTATACGCCAGGCACGGTGGGCTTCGGTGTCGATGCACTCGGCCAGTTGGGCATTCGTCTGGACTCGGGCAAAGGCCGTCACTATAACCCGCAAAGCACGGCGTTCAACGGCAATATCTTCCCCACAGACAGCGACGGTCGTGCGGTCGACGAATTCAGCAGCCTGGGGGCAACGCTTAAGGCACGCGTCTCCAGGACCGAACTGAAATACGGCACGCTGGTGCCCATGCTGCCGGTGGTGATGTCCACCGACCGCATGTTGCAACAGACTTTTCGTGGCGGGCAGATTCAGTCTGGCGACCTGAAGGACTTCACCTTCACCGCAGGCCAGCTGGAACATGTCATGGGCCGTGGTTCGACCAATCAGATGGGTATGTCCATTCCGGGTGCAAACAACCCGCTGACCGGCGAGTTCGTCAACAAGTTCTACTACGCAGGCGTCGATTACAAACCGACCAAAGACCTGACCTTGCAGTACTACTACGGCAACCTGGAAAACTTCTACAAGCAGAACTTTCTGGGCCTGAAATACGACATGCAACTGGGCCCGGGCACCCTGCGCACCGACCTGCGCCATTTCGACAACCGCTCGGACGGCGCCAACGGTCACGACCCGGCGTTCTACACGGTTGGCTATTACGGCAACGGCGTCACCAAGGGTGAAGTCGACAGCCGCCTTTCCAGCGCCCAGTTCACCTACCTGATCAATGGCCATACGTTCGCCGCGGGTTACCAGGCCGTGACCGGCGACAGCGACGCGGTCTGGCTGAATCAGGGTGACGGCTCGACTGCCTACTTCATGACCGAGTCAATGATCGGTAAATTCCAGCGCGCCGGGGAACGTACCTGGCAGGTTCGCTACGGCTACGACTTCGCCAGACTGGGCGTCCCCGGCCTGAACTTCCTGGCAATGTATGAAAGCGGCTCGAACATCCAGACGTCCGACGGCGACAAGAAGGAATGGGAACGCAACGTCACCCTGAGTTACGTGGTGCAGTCCGGTCCGGCAAAGAACCTCAGCGTCGCGCTACGCCACGCGCAACTGCGCACCGAATTCGCCAGCCAGCGTGATTCCGATGAGCATCGGGTGATCGTGAGTTACCCGATCAATATTTTCTAAGGCAACGGGACAGCAGATGCAGGACGTGTCTGCTGTTCGAACCGACATGGTTACCTTGGCTCGTATTCGCCAATCATTCGTTATAACCTCTGCAGCATGCAAAGGAAGCGAACACCATGAACAGTACACATCCGGATGACGCATCTGATCAAGCCCGTCCGCCACCTTCAGTAAAGCCTGAAACCCGTCTTCTTGAGTCGGAACCGTCCGCGCCTCACGCAGGCGTCCAGGCGACACCTCACAAAGCCATTCACCCTGCCTTTATGGATATGCCTGCCGCACCCTACCCTGGATTGGAAAACCAGACGGGCATGCCCTTCAGCTCGTTCTACCTGAGCAGGTACATTGCCTTTGCATCAATTGCCATTATGGCTATTGGCGTTTGTATCGCTATCTTTTTTCTGAATCTGGACGGCGACTGGCCTCAAATAAATCGAGTGCTTGCAGCTGCCGCACTGTGGTTCGCCAATCTGATATCGGCGGTGCTCAATACGGTGTACTGGTTCATTCGGCGGGCGCCGAAGGGATTGGTGATCTTGCTGGCTGTGCAATGGGTGGCTGCGCTGTCCGGTGCGTTATCATCCCTTTCGCAGAACTGATCAACTCACTGCGGATGGGCCCGGACTGACCGGGCCCTTTCGGACACTCAGCTCGATACCTGATCGAGAAATATCAGCTGCGGCGGCTCTGCCAGCAACTCGCCGCTGACTGCCGCGAACTGTTGGTAGTGCGGCGTGGCGACATGGGCGTCCAGTGCTGCCTGATCCTTGAAACATTCACGCATATAGAACGTGCCGCGCTCATCGCGCGCTTCGAACAGTGTGTACTCGATATTGCCTGGCTCCGCCCGGGTCGGCTCCACAAGTGCCGATAATGCGGTTTTCAGGGCCGACTCTTTGCCGGCACTGGCTTTCAGGACTGCCATCAAGGCCAATGGCTTTGCAGGTGTGTTCATTATCGATACTCCGGTATTCGATTCGATCAGTGGGTAGGTGCGGGCGCAGCGTCTATTTTCAAACGCAGCAGGCTGTAGGGTTTTTCGCGCTTGTCGTGGCCGGCGTTGAAGTTGGCCTGGCGGTGCAATTGGTTGACGATGAAGTACAGGTAGCCATCCGGGCCGATCGACAAGGTGTCAGGCCACAGCATGCGCGGATCGTGTGCCACTGTTTGCCAGGTACCATCCGGCAGGCGTTTGCGAATCGAATTATGCTCGTAGTCGCCTGCGTATACCGCGCCTTTGGCATCGGCTTCCAGGCCATCCGAAGCACCTTTTTCACCAAGGTCCTGCACCGCCGCTGCCAACTGCTGCTCACTGACCTTGCTGTCGTTCAACAACTCGGTGGCCACGGCGTACAGATGGCGGCTGGACAATGGCGAGAAATACAGTGTCTTGCCGTCTGCCGACAACGCAATGCCGTCCGAGGCGACGCCGACCGGTTTGCGCGTTCCGTTCGGGCCATCGCCCAGCACGGCCACACCCTCGACGACGGGTACGAAAGCCGGATCGACAGATGTTGACTGCGCCCCGTTCAAGCGCCGCACAGCGTGACCGCTGGCGATGTCCATGACAATGATCGCACCCGGCCCGCTCAAGGATGAGTCCGTTACATAGACCGTCCCCTCCGCTCCCTTGCGAAAGTCAAAGCGCATGTCGTTGACATAGGTGCCGGGCAATATGACGTTATCCGGAAACACCAGGCGCTTGACGATTCGGTTGGTGGCCAGGTCCACCGCAACCAGTTTGGCGCCGCCTCGACGCGGAGACGCAAAGCCCGGTGCGGCCGTGTCCAGAAGCCAGACACGCCCCTTGCCATCGGCAACCACGCTCTGCACGCTGATCAGCCCGTCGCCGGGGTCTTTGGGGTTCTCCTTGTTGACCGCCAGATCAGGGTAGGCAACCACTTTGCCGTCACGAATCTCGCCCACGGTAAACGGCACCTTGTCACCCCAACGCGGAAAATTGACGAAAATTCGCCCGGTTTCAGTCACCGTCACACCGGTGGGCATCGCGTCATAAAAGGCATGAACCTGCTCGAGCTTGCCAATCGGTTTGTCAGCAGGCGCACTGGCAGGCAATGGAATGGCGGTCGCGCCGTAGGCCAGCGAACTAGCGAGTGTGGCTGCGGAAATCATGGCAAGTGCGGCGGAAATTTTCGTTCGATGCATAGTGCTCTCTCCTGAGGGGCTAACTGCCCATCAGCATTGGGGGCTTTGTGTGCCATAAACAGGTTGACGACTAGTCTGAACTTTCTTGTTACAAAGAAAAACGCGGGTAACACGCTAACACTTTCAACGCGAGGGCGAAGATCCGTGTTGCTTGCCAGCCATCTCCTGCAGCCAGCATCCTGACGATCAGCGGTTTTGATGACGGTCAGCATCAATGCTATATTCACCCTCTTCCAGGCCCAGATGGCCACCACCAGACAGGCAAAGAGGCAACCTGCATGAGAGTCACCAAGGCGCAGGCCCAGGCCAACCGGGCACACATCGTCGAGACGGCGTCCGTCCAGTTTCGCGAGCATGGCTATGACGGTGTCGGGGTGGCCGACCTGATGGCAGCGGCGGGCTTTACCCACGGCGGGTTCTACAAGCATTTCGGTTCCAAATCCGACTTGATGGCCGAGTCGGCGGCCTGTGCCTTCTCGCAGACGGTGGCGAACTCGACCGGCATCGATCCAGCGCAGTTCATCGATTACTACCTGTCCCGAGAGCACCGCGACAACCTTGGCACGGGCTGCCCCATGGCCGCGCTGAGCGGCGATGCAGCGCGCCAGTCGGGCGAGGTCAAAGCGACCTTCGCCGACGGCATCGAAAGCCTGCTTGCAGCGCTTGCTCCCGACCAGGCAGCACCCGGCGACGAAGAATGGAAACAGGCGCGGGCAAACACCATCGACCGCTTTGCCCATGCGCTGGGGGCGTTGCTGCTGTCACGCAGCTGCCCGAATGACTCGCCGCTGGCGGACGAAATACTCGAGGTGTGCCGCGCGAAGATGCGGGCACAACTGGAGTCCGGGCAGACCGACTGACGGTCTCAGGAAGGAAACAGTTTGCTCAGGCAGGCCAGCTTCTTCTTGTAGGACTTGCGCGCCACCAGCGCTTCCTCCAGCGTTACGGCCACAAATCGGGCGGTCTGATTGGGTTGCATCTGACCGATCAGGTCCAGGTCCGCGCTGATCACCGTGCCAATCATCGCGTAGCCCCCGCCCGACACGGCATCACGGTGCAACACAATCGGTTCCAGCCCGGCAGGCACCTGAATCGAGCCGATCGGGTAGCAACTGTCAACGATATTGGATGGATCGGAACCGGCGCCGAAGGGCTGCTCCCTGGGCTGGAAGGTCAGCGCCCTGCCCCCCTTGAAGCGATAACCGATGCGGTCGGCTTCCGACCCTACGCTCCAGGGCTCGGAGAAAAAACTGGTGGCGGCAAATTCGGTCAGGCGCTCGTAATACAGGCCCGGCACCACCCGCAGATACACTTCCCCGCCCAACGATTGGCGCAAGGCCATCGGCAGGCTGGCCCCGGCGCGTCCCTTGCCACTGGGTGTGCCTATCGGCAACTGGTCATCAGCGGCCAGTCGGCGACCCTGAAAACCGCCAAGCGCACCTAATGTGTAAGTCGAACGGCTGCCCAGCACCAGCGGCACATCAATGCCGCCGGCGACGGCCAGATAGGTACGCGCACCGTCCTTGGGGAAGTCGAAACGCAGCACTTGCCCAGCCTTCACCGCAAAGGCGGTGTCGTGGTGCATTTCCACGCCGTCGAGACGCGCCGCCATGTGCGCGCCGCAGACTGCAGCCAATGTATCGCACTGGAACTCCAGTTCCGGCCCCAGCAGTGTGCATTCCAGCCCCGCAGCGCCGGGTGGGTTGCCGACCAGCTGATTGGCGGCGCTGAGGGCGTACTGGTCGAGCGCACCGGAGGGCGGAATGCCCAGGTGATAATAGCCCTCGCGACCGAGGTCCTGAACCGAGGTGGCCAGACCGGGTTTGAGCACCTTGATCATGCCAGCACCTCCTGCAACGACTTGGGATAGCCCACCGGATCGGCCAGAAAGGCATCCAGCGAAAACTCGACCGGGCGGATGAGCAGGTCGAAGCGCCCGGCTTCCACCTCTGCGACAGCCTCGTCATAGGCTTGCCGGTCAAGCGGTTTGAACTGGACGATATCGCCCGGCCGGAAGAACACCATGTGCTCTTTCAGGTAGGCCAGCTTCTGCTGCGGGTCATAGATCGGCGCGGGAGTGACGCCAAACATCTGATAACCGCCCGCTCCGCGTACCGAATAGATGCAGCCGAAGCAGCCGCCGTGGCCGAGTGTGTGTTTGGGCGTATCGGTGCGCGGACGCAGGTATTTGGGCACCTGCAGCTGACGCTCGCGCTCCACCATCTGGAACATGAACGGCAGACCGGCGACAAAACCGACCATCGAAACGAACCACGGTGCACCGCTGTGCGCGGCGATGAAGGCATCGACATCCGCCAGGTTATTGATGCGTGCAGCGTATTCCAGGTCGGTGGAACCGGGGTCCTGATGACGATCACGAAAACGCATCAGGGTTTCGTGGGTCCATGGATCGTTGTACAGCACCGGGATTTCGATGATCCGGGTCTGCAAGGTACGTTCGGCGACCGCACCGGCCTCGGCCGCCCTTACCGCTTCGAGTAAGACGTGCGGTGCGATACGGTCCGGGTCAAAACGAATCTGGAATGACGCGTTGGCCAGGCACACGTCCAGCACACCGTCCAGCGCCAGACGCTCGACCGCACGGGTCACCGCCAGCCCCTTGAAAAATGCCTCCAGCGACATACTGTCACTGACCTCGGCGAACAGATGTTCATCAGCGCCAAAGCTGTAGCGAATCGGATCAGCCATGTCTGTTCCTTTCTTGAAATCGTTGTAGAACGGCAGGCAAAAATCAGTAACACGGCTCGTGCGTCTGTGCACACGATGCCTTTTATTCAACGCGGCGCACGCACCTTGATGCCCGCAGCGTCTAGCGCCAGGCGTGTCGCTTCTGCAAGGTCCAGCGCGCCCGGCGTGTCGCTGTGCAGGCAGATCGAATCGAATTCGATGCTCAGGTCCTCACCCTCGACAGTACGCACCAGACCTTGCAGGCACGCGCGCACCACGCGGGCTGCGACTTCGGTCGGGTCCAGGGCGCGTACGTGACGGGTGAAGACGATGGAGCCGCTGAGGTCGTAAGCGCGATCAGCGTAGAACTCGCGGATCACCGGCTGGCCCAGCTCCTCGGCGATCTTGCAGATAACCGAACCGGGCATGCAGTAAAGCAGCAAATCGGGCTCCAGGCGCTGCAGGTTTTCCACCAGCAGGCGGGCTGCGGCTTCGTCTCTGGCCAGGTGCATGTACAAGGCACCATGGGGTTTGAAATGCTGCAAGGCCACGCCCTGCACCCGCGCCAGTTCGCGCAGGGCTCCCAGTTGGTAGAGCATGTCGTCGACCAGTTCCTGAGGCGTCGAGTTGATATGCCGGCGACCAAAGCCGACCAGATCGCGGAACCCCGGGTGTGCGCCGATGGCAACGCCCAGGCGTTTCGCCTGCTCGATCGTGCGGCGCATGGTGCCAGGGTCACCCGCGTGAAAACCGGTCGCAACATTGGCGGAGCTGATAAAGGTCATCAATTCAGTATCGACGCCGTCACCAATGGTCCACGCGCCAAAGCTTTCACCCATGTCCGAGTTGAAATCCACCTGCATGGCTGTTGCTCCTGTGGCTGGCCGGACAAAGGGCTATCCGGCTTCATGCAAACCACGTTAAATTCAGTCGCACCCCTTGGGTAGATCTATTAACAGATACGCTATCTTCTGAAAAACAGATACCCCGACCAGTAGAACCTCTGTCTGGAGTGCTTATGTCCCTGACCCTGCGCCAGGTCCGTTATTTCGTGGCAACTGCCGAGATCGGGCAGATATCGCAGGCGGCTATTCACCTGAACATTTCCCAATCGGCGGTCACCACGGCGATCAAGGAACTGGAGGGCATGCTCGGCACCCTGCTGTTTCAGCGCTCGGCGCAGGGCATGAGCCTGACTGAAGCAGGCCGCCACTTTCTCAACAGGGCTTACGTCATCCTGCGCAGCGTCGATGATGCGCTGAACAGCCCGCTGCCCGATATCCGCGCCAGCGGCGTATTGCGCCTGGCCGCCAGCTACACGGTCATCGGCTACTTCCTGCCGCATCATTTGCAGCGCCTGGAACACTGGCACCCGGACGTCGCCATCGAGGTGCATGAGCAGGAACGACAAGCCATCGAACAAGGCCTGCTGCAAGGTCGCTTCGACATGGCGGTGGTGCTGACGGCAAACATCACTCACCCGGATATCATCTCGGAAACGTTGTTCAACTCCGAGCGCCGCCTGTGGCTGTCCAGCCATCACCCACTGTGCCAACGCGCCTCTGTCAGCCTCGCCGACGTCGCGCAGGAGCCCTATATCCTGTTGACCGTCGACGAAGCCGAACAAAGCGCCATGCGCTACTGGGAACTGGCCGGGCAACAGCCCAACGTCAGAATCCGCACCAGTTCGGTGGAAGCCGTACGCAGCATGGTCGCCAACGGCAGCGGCGTGGCGATCCTTTCCGATCTGGTGCATCGCCCCTGGTCGCTGGAAGGCAAGCGTATCGAAACGATCACCGTCACCGACACGGTAACGCCCATGAGCGTCGGCCTGGCCTGGCACCGCGAACGTGAATTGAGCCCGGCCATGCAGGCCTTCCGCAACTATTTTCATGACGCATTTCTGGCCCCGCAGCAACTGTCGGCACGGCGTTGAACCCGCGGCGCGCTATTGCGCAGGACGTGTCGGTGGCCGAGTGACAGGCGCATGCTCGGCCATCAGCTCGGTGATCCAGTCGATAAACACGCGGACCTTGATGCTGATGTGCCGGTTCGGCGGGAAGGCCACGTACATCGGCATGCTGTCCAGTTGCCAGTCTTCGAACAACGGGATGAGGGCTCCGCGCTCCCGATACGGCTTGGCCATATAGTCCGGTAGCCAGAGAATGCCCATTCCGGCCAACCCTGCGGCAACGTAGGCATTGCCATCATCCACCGCCAGCGTATAGCGCCCCTGTACATGGACCTTTTCCCCGTCGCGGTGCATGGCATAGGGCAGCGCCTTGCCGGTGCGCGCCCACAGATAGCCGACGATGCGATGGGCCGAGTCTTCGAGTTCTTGCGGATGAACAGGCGTGCCCATGCGCTGCAGATACTCCGGCGCGGCGTAAACGCCCAGTTGCAGGTCGCCCACCCGCCGCGCCATCAGCGACTGATCGGCTATTTCGCCACCCCGCACCACGCAGTCGACGTTCTCGCCAATCAGATCGACCATACGGTCGCTGACGCCCATATCGATCTGAATGTCCGGATAACGCGCATGAAAGCCTGGCAAGGCGGGCATCAGCAGCATGCTGGCCAGCGGGCTGGGCACGTCCACGCGCAATCGTCCTCTGGGCAGCGACGCTGCACTGGACAGACTGGTCTCGGCGTCATCCATGTCGGCCAGCAGCCTGACCACGCGCTCGTAAAACACCGCACCGTCGGCAGTCACGTTGACCCGGCGCGTGGTGCGATTGAGCAGCTTGACCCGCAAACGGGCCTCCAGTTGCTGCACCAGTTGCGTCACGCTGGTCTTGCTCATGTGCAGCGTAGCCGCAGCCTTGGTGAAACTGCCGGTTTCCACCACGCGGGCAAACGCTTGCATTGCGTCGAAACGATCCATCCTCGCCCCCGCCTGTCTTGCCTCATCAGCCTGTCGATTGTTTGGGTTTCCCAAACAGTGCTGAGTACGGTTGCTCGTTTATCGCGCTGACGCAAGACCCTACTGTGGCTTCAACGCTGATTTCAGCTTTCGTACCCAAGTGTTGATGGAGACACCCATGACCCAACGTGACGTCGTTTTTCCAGCTGGCCGCCAGGCGCTTTACGAGCGCAATCGCTATTCGCCCGCCCTACGCTCCAATGGTTTTCTATTCGTGTCCGGACAAGTCGGCAGCCGCGAAGACGGCTCACCCGAGCCGGATCTGGAAAAGCAGGTGCGCCTGGCGTTCAACAACCTGAATGCCATCCTGCTGGCGGCCGGTTGCACGTTCGAAGATGTGGTCGACGTGACGGTGTTCATTGTCGATCCCGAGGCAAGGTTCGAGCGGATATGGAAAGTGATTCCCGAGTTCTGGGGCGACGCGCCGCACCCGACCCTGACCGGCGTCGGTGTGACCTGGCTGTATGGCTTCGATTTCGAGATCAAGGTCATCGCCAGGCTGCCGGAAGCCGTCGAGCAATAACCGGGCGGCGCAGGTCCGCTCAGCGGCGAATCGGCACCACGCGCTCGCTTGCATCCGCTGCCAAAGGCTCTTCGAAATGCTGGAAAAACTGCCCGGACACCACATGATCGAGAAACTGCGCCTGCTCTTCGGTGGCCAGACGTATCGGCGAGTAGCCGTCGGCATCGGGCACAGCGAAAAGGCGCGCCTTGCGTTCATGAGCCACAGCAATGAACGCCCTTTTCTCTTCGTCGGACATCAACGAAAAGTAATCGGAAAGATTTTCCAGCGAGCGCACCGCCAGATCCTGGTCGAGCTGCTTGTCATCCGTGAACATCAAATGCCAGACGAAATCGAAAGAAAGCTCAGCGAGGGCACGCATAGACGGGGTTCCGTGGGGTCGAGAGGTGCGAGATTCACTGTTCGCCACGATTCGGTCAAGCGCTAAAGGATGACCTGCGTGAGGCGTAGCGTTTAAAGCAGGAAAATGTCGCATTTGCGGGTATTTGCCTGGCTAGACACGGCTTGACGCACAGTGGGGATTCTCGATCAGCAGCGCCATGCCCTGCCCGCCGCCGACGCAGGCTGCCGCGATACCGTAGCGCAGGCCCGTATCGCGCAATTGCCGGGCCAGGGTCATGACCAAGCGCAGACCGGTGGCGGCCAATGGATGGCCCAGGCCCAGTGATCCACCCAGGCAGTTGAGCCGCTCGTGGTCCAGCTCCAGCGTTTGTGCCACTGCCAGGACCTGAGCGGCCTGCGCCTCATTGATTTCCAGTCGACCGATATCGCTCAGCGCCAGCCCGCTGCGCTGCAACAGCAAGCGGATCGCAGGTGCAGGGCCAATGCCCATGAACTCTGGGGCGACACCCGTCACCGCGCTGGCCAGCAGGTGCGCCAACACCGGTCGCGTCGATTGTGAAGCACGCCCCACCAGGGCCGCCGCCGCGCCATCGACCACCGCACAGCTATTGCCTGCGGTCTGCACCCCGTTCGCGTGAATGGCGCGCAGACGCGACAGCGCTGCCAGATGGGTCGCACGGGGATGGCTGTCCTGCGCGACCACTTCAACCCCTCGCGGCAACTCGATGCCACGCGGCTGATAGCCTTCCAGCGCAAAGCGCTCGCTGCTGACCGGGACAATTTCCTCGGTCCATTTGCCGGAAACCTGCGACTGCAGCGCCCGCTCATGGCTGAGCAAGGCGTAGCGGTCCACTGCTTCACGGCTCAACCCATGACGTTTGGCGAGGTGGTCTGCCGTGGCGATCATGTCCATCGCCGGTGCCGGGTCATACAGCGCTTCCCAGAGAAAATCCTTGAACTGCACGGCGGCACCGAGCGAGAAGCCATTGCGGTGGGTATAGGCCGCGATCGGGTTGCGCGACATGGACTCGGCGGCGACGCACAGTGCCATCTGCCCGCCTTCGCCCACGTGCATGGCGGCCTGGCGCAACAATTCGAAACCGGTGGCGCAGATGCGTTGCACACCCAGTGCCGGAACGCTTTGCGCGACGCCGCTGTACAGGCCGATGTGCCGGGGCAGCAGGTACGCATCGAAACTGGCCTGCGCCATCGAACCGGCCAGTACGCTGTCGACCTGATCCGGCTCGATGTCAGCACGCGCCAGGACCTCGCGGCCGACCTTGATACCCAGGTCGATGGGCGAGACAGCCGCCAGAGCGCCGCCCAGATCCACCCAGGGCGTGCGCACCGCATCGAAGATGGCCACGTCGATGAATGCCGAATACTGCCCGCCGCCACTCATGCCCTGGTCTCTGCCCTGAGCTTGTCCGGGTCCTGATCACGGTACAGCGCTTCGACCTTGTCTGCGCGCCACTGCAGGACGGCGCGCTGGTTGATCGACCCCTTGTCGGTGATTTCGCCGCGATCGATAGACGCGGGCTGATCAAGCAGCACGATCCACTCCAGCCGGCTGGCGTTACCGTTCGCGCCCTGGTTCAGGCGCGCCAGCCAGTCGGCGAACCATTCGCGTACCGGCGCACTGGCCAGTACCTGTGCATCCGTGGCCTGTGCGTCCAGCCCGGCCAGTTGCCGACACTCGTG
Organism: Pseudomonas sp. SZ57; assembly: GCF_009495975.1. NCBI lineage: Bacteria > Pseudomonadati > Pseudomonadota > Gammaproteobacteria > Pseudomonadales > Pseudomonadaceae > Pseudomonas > Pseudomonas sp. SZ57. Next base: position 345,981 of record NZ_WIBD01000002.1, read on the forward strand.
CACCCTGGGAAACACCAGCGCCCCGAGGCATTCGCGGTCAGGCGCGGTGATGACCACATCCTGCACATACGGCGAGCCTTCCAGCACCGCGCGGTTGCGCATCGGGCCGACGCTGACGAACACGCCCGACGACAGCTTGAAATCCTCGGCCAGACGCCCGTCGAACATCAGGCCCAGCTCCGGTGCAGCAGGATCGGCAAGCTTGATTGCATCGCCGGAGCAATAGAAGCCGTTCTCGTCGAATACTTCGGCCGTCTGCTGCGGCGAGCGCCAGTAGCCCGGCATGATGTGCGGACCACGAAACCGCCCTTCGAGCTTGCCATCCACCGGCACCAGACACACTTCGCATCCCGGTGCGGGCAGGCCGATGTACCCGGCCATCGACAATGGCCCGGTAGTAAAGGTGCAGGACGGCGCGGCCTCGGTCATGCCCAGTCCGGCCATCATGCGAATCCGCTCGCCGCAATGCTGCTCGGCCACCCGGTCAAGACGATCCCAGATGCTTTGCGACAGGCCGGCAGCGGCGAAGAAGAACAGCTTGATACGCGAGAAGAATCGCTCGCGCAGCTCGGCGTCCTGCTCCAGTGCGTTGACCAGCTCCTCCCAACCCTTGGGCACAGTCAGGTAGGCGGTAGGCGAAATTTCCTTGAGGTTGCGCAAAGTCTCGGCGAAGCCTTGTGCGGTGGGCTTGCCGTTGTCCAGATAGAACGTGCCGCCGTTGTACAGCACGATACCGATGTTGTGACTGCCGCCGAAGGTGTGATTCCAGGGCAGCCAGTCGACCAGCACGGGCGGTTCTTCGCCGAACACCGGGAACGTCTGCAGCAGCATCTGTTGATTGGCACACAGCATGCGCTGGGTAGTCACCACCGCCTTGGGCAGTTTGGTCGAGCCCGAGGTGAACAGAAACTTGGCGATGGTGTTGGGGCCGCTGGCCAGGAAAGCGGCCTCGGCCTCGCTGCCACCCGGCTCTTCGAGCAGGCTGGAGAAGCTCAGCTGGGGCCTGCCATTGAGCTGTCCGCGTACAGTGATGACAGGCGTGTCCGCAGGAATGATCGCATCGATGGCACGCTGAAACGGCGCGGCATCGCTGACAAATACCAATCCTGGCCGCAATACGTCGCAGACGTGGCGTAACTTGGCGAAATCCTGAGACATGACCGAATACGCCGGTGATACCGGGCAGTAGGGAATGCCGGCGTACATGGCGCCCAGAGCAAGCTGCAAGTGCTCGATGTCGTTACCTGACAGCAGCGCCAGCGGCCGATCGGCGGAAAGGTCGTACGCCAGCAGGCTCTGCGCGATAGCGCGCACATCCGTCAGCATCTCGGCATAACTGACCTTGCGCCAGCCGCCACGGCTGTCGCGGGCGGCAATGAAGGTCTGTTGCGGACGTAACTGCGCCCAGTGCACCAGTCGGTCAAGCAGCCGGTCGGGCAATCGTGCCAGGGGCTCCAGGGAACGCATGTGCAGAACGCCCTGCTCTTCCCGCACCTCGATGGGCGGGTGGCCGATGGAGACCTGGCGGTAGCGCGGTGGATTATCTTCACTTTGCAGCGTTGATGATCTGATATCGGAACTCACGTGCGTTCTCTCCATCAAGGTACGCAGGCGCCAAACGCCATGCAGCGGTTCGGGCCGAGCGTTGCAGCACCAGGCTGCAGCCTTGTTATTGTTGTGCCTGACTCACCGGCGGCCCAGTCTTGTGCAAAGACCGTCGCCGCCGGCCTGGAAGGGTTCAGATCGGATGCCTCATATCGGATAGTGCCGTGCCCCGTTTTGCAACGTCACCCAGCGCAACTGGGTAAAGTGCTCGATCGAAGCCTTGCCGCCGAAACTGCCATAGCCACTGGACTTCACCCCGCCGAAGGGCATTTGTGCCTCGTCGTGCACGGTGGGTCCGTTGATATGGCAGATCCCGGACTCGACCCGCTGCGCAAGCGCCAGGGCCCGGCTGGTATCACGACTGAAAATCGCCGCCGAGAGACCGAACTCCGAATCGTTGGCCAGCCGCAACAGCGCCTCGTCACCGTCGCCGCGCAGCACCACGGCCACCGGGCCGAAGGACTCTTCGCGGTACAGGCGCATGGCATCTGTCACACCATCGAGCAGCGTCGGTTGCAGAATGCTGCCTTGCAGTTGCCCGCCAGTTACCAGCGTTGCGCCAAGCGCCACCGCGTCGTCGATCAAGCCCTTGATGCGCGTCCCGGCACCCACGTCGACCAGCGACCCGAGAACCGATTCACTGTCATCCGGATTACCGGCGCGCAAGGTTTTGATCTTGGCCGTCAGCTTGGCAACAAAGGCGTCGGCGACCTTGTGATCCACGATCAGTCGTTCGGTGGACATGCAGATCTGGCCCTGATTGAAGTAGGCGCCAAAGGCTGCGGCCTCCACTGCTGCGTCGAGATCGGCGTCGTCGAGCACCAGAAACGGTGCCTTGCCACCCAATTCCAGCAGTGCCGGTTTCAGATGCCGCGCCGACAGCTCACCGACGATGCGGCCTACATGCGTGGAACCGGTGAAATTGACCCGCCGTACTGCCGGGTTGGCAATCAGGCGCTCGACAATCGCCGGCGCATCGGCCGGCGCGTTGCTGATCACGTTCACCACACCGTCACCCAGCCCGGCGTCCTGCAGCACCTGGCCGATCAGCCGATGCACGGCGGGGCTGAGCTCCGAAGCCTTGAGCACCACGGTATTACCGCAGGCGAGTGGCATGGCGATAGCCCGCGTGGCAAGAATCACCGGCGCATTCCACGGCGCGATACCCAGGACCACACCGCAGGGCTGGCGCAGCGCCATGGCAAAATTGCCGGGAACATTGGAGGGGATGACATCGCCGGTAATCTGCGTCGTCATGGATGCCGCTTCACGCAGCATGTTGGCGGCCAGCTGTACGTTGAAGCCGTACCAGTTGGCCATTGCTCCGGTTTCGCCAGCCGCAGCGATGAATTCGCCGCTGCGGGCCTGCAACTGCGCGGCAGCCTCGAGCAGACGCGCCCGACGCTCGCCGGGCACCATCGCCGCCCAGCCGGGGAACGCAGCCTGAGCGGCTGCGACCGCCGCATCGGCATCTTCCAGAGTCGCCGCAGCCACCCGCGAAACCACCTCGCCAGTCACCGGGTTGCAGCGTTCAAATGTACGTCCGTCACTCGCGGGGCACGACTGGCCGCCGATCAGCAGGGGCACGTCCAGCATGGTGATTCCTCTTTATTATCTTTATTCAGGAACTACAGACTCGGTTTTAAAATTTCTGGTTACCCGACTAGCGTTTGTACGCTTCCAGACCAGGCTTGATGCTCTTGTCATCGAGGAACTGCTTCATGCCCTGCTCGCGCCCGCCTTCCTTGTCCAGCAGACGTGACTGGTCGAGTTTGGCGTACAGGTAATCTTCGTTCTGCTCCCAGGTCAGTTCGCGGCAGCGTTTGAAGCCGTGCTTGGCGGCGCGCAGTACCACCGGATTCTTTTCCAGCAGATTGTTGGCCAGATCGATGGTCACCTGACGCAGTTGCGCCAGCGGTACGCTTTCATTGACGAGGCCCATTTCAGCGGCCTTCTGACCGTTGAAGGTTTTGCCGGTCATGATGTAGTACAGCGACTGACGGTGGCCCACGGTGTCGGCCATGGCCTTGCTCACCAGGTTACCGGGCGGAATACCCCAGTTGATTTCCGACAGGCCGAAGGTCGCTTCATCGGCGCAGATCGCCAGATCACAGGCCACCAGCGGGCTGAAACCACCACCGAAGCACCAGCCGTTGACCATCGCGATGGTCGGCTTGGCGTACATGCGCAACATCTTCCACTGCCACTGGGAGGCTTCGCGACGGATTTTTTCCTGAAGAATTTCCGGTCCGGCGTCCACCTCGCGGAAGTACTCCTTGAGGTCCATGCCAGCGGTCCACGCCTCACCCGCACCGGTCAACACCAGAACGCCCGCATCCGGATCCTGCTCGAGGGTTTCCAGCACATCGATCATTTCGCGGTTCAGGGTCGGGCTCATGGCGTTGCGTTTTTCCGGCCGATTGAGGATGACCCACGCAATACCTTGCTCGATCTCGACCTTGATGGTTGACCAGCGGCCTTCATATTTACTCATGGCGATGCTCTCTTGTTCTGGGCTTGAAGATGACTCAAAGCTAAACCGCAAATATAGTTATGTCAATTAACTGTTATTCATATTAATCAAAATCTCGGCACTCCGTCCGAACAGGCGGGTCACAGTCACTTAACCCCATAGCTATCGTTCGCCAACCTCGGCAAACTGATCGGCTGATTGACCCATCAAACCACAAGGACCGCATTTTCAATGGCCAAGCCATCTGACATCGCCGACGTTTGCCAGGCACCCGTACAGGCTGCCGAGGCACGTTTGCCAACGGATTCTGCGCTGGATGATCTGATCGGTTATGCCATGCGCCGCGCACAGCTCAAGCTGTTCCAGAACCTGATCGGACGTCTTTCCGCACACGACCTGCGCCCGGCGCAGTTCTCGGCACTGGCGATCATCGAACAGAACCCGGGTCTCATGCAGGCAGACCTGGCCAAGGCGCTGGCGATCGAACCGCCTCAGGTCGTCCCGTTACTGAACAAGCTCGAAGAACGCGCGCTGGCCGTCCGGGTGCGTTGCAAGCCGGACAAACGCTCGTACGGCATCTTTCTCAGCAAAAGCGGTGAAACACTGCTGCGCGAGCTGAAACAGATCGCCGTGGACAGCGACCTCGAATCCACAGCAGCGCTGGATCAAAAGGAACGTCAGGACCTGCTCAGGTTGCTGAAAAAGGTGTATCAATCGTAAACGGCTTCCCTGCCGTCAAGGCGGGGATAGTTACCAGAGCGGCAAGCTGTATTGCACGATGAAGCGTGTCTGGTTCTCGTCACGAAACGCTGCACCTGCCGGGAAGTCGTTGCGATAGATCGACTTGCGCGCCAGCAGCCCGACGTTCTTCAGAGGACCGCTTTGTACAACGTAGCCCAGCTCCATCTGAAACTCACGCTCCTTGCGATCATCGGCATTGAAAGCGGCCAGCTCGATGTTGTCGCCGCGCACATAACGCAGGCGACTGCGCAGCCCGACCAGCCCGACGGCCGTGAAGTCATAGTCGTAGATGGCTTGCCAGGTGCGCTCCTTGGCGTTGAGGAAGTCCGAGCTCATGGTCATCTCGCTCAACCCCATCAGCTCGGTGCCCGAGACATAAGGCGTCGCCGTGTCGCCACTGGAATGCATGTAGCCAAGGCTCACGCTGTGCCCTCCCCACTTGTAGCCAAGCAGCGCGGACAGGTTCTGGTTGTCGACTTCGCCGGCTTTCGCGCTGCCGGTATCGCGGCTGAAAAAGCTGCGCAGGTCGGTGGTCAGCACGCCGTCGCCAATCGCCAGCTTGTGCAACAGGGCCAGGGTGTTCTGGGTATAGAGATCGTCTACCTCGGCGTGATACGCACGCAGGCTCAGGTCCTTGTCGACCTGATAATCGCCTCCGGCATAAGCCATGTGCGACGACGTTGCCGCCCCGTTGAAACGGCGGTTCGGTGAAGCGATGCTGATGGCCTGGTAGTTGCTGGAGTCACGCTTGTTGACCCTATCGATGTAACCCGCATTGAGGGTCAGGTCATCTATATCCTTGGAGGTCAGCGTGGTGCCACGGAAGGTCTGCGGCAACAGTCGCGAGGGACTGGCGAAAGCGAACGGCAGGAAAATCGACACATCACCGGTCTTGACCGTAGTTTCGTGGAATTTCAGCTTGCCGGTCAGAGCCAGCCGCGAATACTCGTCAGCCGCCCGGCCATCACTGGCGGATACCGGCAACAGCTCGGTGCCGCTGCGGTCTGGCGAAGAATCCAGTTTCACCCCGACCAGCGCTCGCGCGTCCAGTCCGAACCCTACCGGTCCCTGGGTAAAACCGGATTCCGCGTTCATGATGAAGCCCTGCGCCCACTCCCGAGTCGCAGTCTTGGCGCCATCATCCTTGTAATCGCGATCCATGTAGTAATTGCGCAGCGTCAGGGTGCCGTGGCTGTCATCCAGAAAACCCTGCGCCTGTGCAGGGTCGGGAATGGCACTGATACCCAGCAGGCCCAGCGCGAGGCCACAACGTTTTCCACGAAAAAAGGGAGCTGACACAGCGCTTGCTGCATCATGAGCGAGCTTCGACATGTTCGGTGTCCACTTATTGTTGTTGTTTTTGGAGTCGGTCCGGCGCTTGATTGCAGGTCCGTGAGCAGAGAATTGAAAGATTCTGCGGCCACGTCAATCCAAAGTGATCGATAATCGAACATTAATATTATTAACTACTTTACCAGTCGCTCGACATTCATCTTCTAACTCAATGTTTTTTAAAGACTAAGATTCGTTTTTTACGAGCTTTTCGACCAGATTCACTTTTTAGTTATTTTTGTTACCTTGATAACTACCTGTCACAGCGCGTCGATTGGCGCTCGGGAACAGGCTTTTCTCCACAACAAAAACAACAATGAGGCTCGCCATGAACAGTCCGTTACGTCGATCGACGCTGACCATTGTCTTGTGTTTTATCGTTGCGCTCATCGAAGGTTTCGACCTGCAAGCTGCCGGAACGGCGGCCGCCGGGTTGCGTCAGACCTTCGCCCTTGATCCGAAAATGATGGGCTGGGTGTTCAGCGCAGGGATCATCGGGCTGCTACCTGGCGCTTTCTTTGGCGGGTGGATTGCCGATCGCATCGGCCGCAAGAAGATTCTGGTGAGCGCAGTGCTGCTGTTCGGGGTCTTTTCGCTGAGCACTGCGTATGTCGAGAGCTTTTCCGGCCTGCTGCTGGTGCGCTTCATGACCGGCCTGGGTCTTGGGGCAGCACTTCCCAACCTGATTGCCTTGTGCGCCGAAGCCGTCAGCGAACGTCACCGCGGGCTGGCCATCAGCGTCATGTACGCCGGTGTCCCGTTGGGCGGTGCCCTGGCGGCGGTCGTGGCCATGTTCACCAGCGAGCACTGGCAAACTACGTTCATCATCGGCGGTCTGGTGCCGCTGCTGGTAGCTCCGCTGATGATCCTGTTGCTGCCCGAGTCCAGCGCTTTCAGACAGCAGACCAGCGCTGGCAGCGTTCGGCATTCAAGCGCCACTGCGTTGTTCGGCGAAGGCCGGGCGCGCACGACGCTGGCCTTGTGGCTCGGTTACTTCTTTACCCTGACCGTGATGTACATGCTGCTCAACTGGCTGCCTTCACTGCTGATCGGTCAGGGTTTCAGCAAACCGCAGGCGGGCATGGTGCAGATGCTGTTCAATATCGGCGGCGCACTGGGCTCGTTGCTGGGCGGGCTGTTGCTCGATCGCTGCAATGGCATCAAGGTCGTGCTGTTCGTCTATGCCGGTTTGCTCGCGGCGCTGGCAGGCGTGGGTCTGTCGGTCGGTATCGTACCGATGGCCATTGCCGGGTTTGCAGCCGGGGTATTTGTCATTGCCGCGCAGTTGGTGCTGTATGCGCTGGCCCCACCCTCCTACCCGACCTCGGTACGCGCCACCGGTGTGGGTGCTGCAGTGGCCATCGGTCGTCTCGGTTCGGTCGCAGGTCCGCTGGCGGCCGGGCAATTGCTGGGCGCTGGCGCCGGAACCGCCGGCGTACTGCTGGCCACCTCGCCAGGTCTGGTGATTGCGGCACTGGCGGCGATCACCGTGCTGTCCAGATCAATCACCGTCGAGAAGCGTGAGCTCAAGACTGCAGAGTCGAGCTGATCAGACGCTATGCCATCGTCCCCACGCTCTGCACCCACCGTTATGCACAAGTCGTGTGGGAGCGAGCTTGCTCGCGAAGAGGTCGGTACAGCCTCCAGAAATAGAGCGTTTGGACTAACGTCTTTGTGAGCTATGCGGCTAGCCTGGCGTCCTGCCAGGCTCCCCCCGGATCAGCGCCAGGACTCAGCCGTCACTTACGTCGCAATCTGCGTCGTCAGCGCCATCGCGATCGAAAAGCGCTTCTATGGCAGCGGCTAACGGCAAGTCATGCTGTTGCGCCGCATCTGAGAGGTGTAACGCAGAGCGTCACGAACTGCATTCCAACGCACCGCGTTGGAACGATAGTCAAAACAATCTCATGCCTTACAGCTTGTGCAGAAAATTCAGCACCACCTTGTTGCCTTCGGTGCGGTTTTCCGCGCCCTGTTCGAAGTAGCTATTGACCGTCAGTACGTTCTCCTTGTTGAAGGCATACAGGAAGCCAGGGCCAATGGCCCATACCTTTTCCTTGCGACCACTGACATCGTGGCCGTCCACCTGGGTATCCGTGAACTGCTTGAGCCAGTAACCGTTGAGCCCCAGCGAGAGTTGCTCGTTAACCGCGTATTGCAGAGTCAGGTTGGCATGCAAAGCCTGCCCCGCCTGCGTATCGGAAACATTGCCGAACCCGGCTTGCGGGTCATCATTCTTGCCGTTCCACAAATACATGAAACGCCCGCTGGCCGACCATTTCGGCGAGAACCAGTAAGTCGCGGCATAGTACGGGTTGAACGACCAGAAATTACTGCCGGGGTTGATCGAGCGATTGCGATCGTAGGCGCCGACCGGAATCGCAATGTCCGCCTCGACACGCTGGGTCAGCAGCGGGCTGCCATCGGCACGGGTGATCGTCGGCAGCTGCAGAAACGGGCCGATGACCAGATCGCCGAAACCGGCGCGCGAACTCAGGGCGGTGTTGCCCAGACCGTCATCCACGTCGACATGCGCCAGTGACGTGTTGATTGCGGTAATACCTGGCATGGCACCATTGGCCATTGGCTGACCGACGTAGATGATCTGCGTGGTCACCGCCAATACATCCACATCCTGTTTGGGAAGTTGCAGTTTGTCGCCATTCACGTCATTGAAGCGATTGGCCTTGGCATAGTTCAGATACTCCTCCAGATACCAGCCCGGGCCCGCAGGCGCCGGGGAGCCGTCGTAGAAGCTGGTGTTGCCCAGATTAAGGCCGGGCAAGTCATAGGCGTATGCAGTCGATGACAAGGCGATGAATGATACGGTCGCAACGGTACGCAAGACTGACTTGGGCATCTTGTGATTCCTGTACTTATTGTTGTTGTTTTCAAGAGCCCCGACGCCACGAACGCGTCGCCGGGGTTGCAACACGTGCAGCTATTACACGTAGGAAGCGGCCAACCCTCCATCCACCGGCAAGTTGACACCGTTGATCCAGCGCGAGGCGTCGGAACACAGAAACGCAATCACCTCGGCCACCTCATCGGCCAGCGCAGGGCGCTTCATGTGCAGGCCATCACGGGCGACCCGCTCCTGGCCAACCATGCTGACAAAGTCTCCCAGAATCGGCGTGAACACCGGCCCCGGTGCGACGCAGTTGACGCGTACCGAATGATCGCGAAACCATTCCTGCGACTGCTTGAAGCTCCAGACGATCAGCGCTTCCTTGAAATACTGGTAGCAGGTTTCATGGGCGACCGGATTGGCCGCCAGCCACTCCTGCCCTTCGCCGTAGCTTTCGGTGGCAGCCAGCGCCTTGTGCAACTCCAGCCTTTCCGGCCACTGCGAACCGAGTATCGACGCCACGTTGACGATACTGCCGCCCGGCGCGATGCGCGGCAGCAAACGTTGGGTCAGGTGGCGCAGCCCGAGGTAATTGACCTGAGCGACCGCCTGAACGGGAGCTGTGCCGGGGACACCGGCGATGTTGCACAGGCCGTCGATCTGCTTGGGCAAGCGCTCGATCAACGCGTCGATACTGCCTGGATCGGCAAGGTCCACCTGGAAGAAACTGTCCACGGTCAGCTGCGGTTCATGGCGATCGATGCCGATCACTCGGGCACCCTGGAAGCGTGCCACACGTGCCAGCTCAGCGCCGATACCGGATGACACACCAGTGACGATCAGTGTTTTGTTATTCAGATTCATAGTCACGCGCTCTTATTGTTGTTGGATCACGTCTTGCCGGTAAATCAAATCACCCGCTGCAATGAAGCATGGAATATCAGTCAGATTCAGAATGGATACGCCGGCGCCTGGTTCTTCACCGTCACCCACTGCCATTGGCTGTATTCATCCCAGTCCGAGGGGCTGCCAGCGCTGCTGCCGTTGCCCGACGCACCGCGCCCACCGAACGAGTTGACACACTCATCGGCCACCGTCTGATCATTGATGTGCAACATGCCGCACCTGAGCCGGTCGCCAAGCGCCGTCGCGCGGCCGATGTCCGGGGAGATCACCGCAGCTGCCAGGCCATACTCGGAACGGTTGGCCAGTTCGATGGCTTCCTCGTCCGTGGAAAAACTGACCACCACGGCCACCGGGCCAAAAATCTCTTCGTCGAATGCGCGCATGCCGGGTTTCACGCCGCTGAGCACGGTCGGTCGATAGAACAGGCCTTCGTACTCGCCACCGGTTTCCAGTTGCGCGCCGGCCTGCAGGCTGTCACTGACCACCTGATGCACATGCTGCAACTGCCGTTTGTTAATCAGCGGCCCCAGAGCAGCCTCACCGCGTGCCGCGTTACCCACCGTCAGCGCCCGCGCCTTGTCCGCCAACTTGCGGGTCAGCTCGGTGACGATGGATTCGTGGACCAGGATCAGCCCGGTGGCCATGCAGATCTGCCCCTGGTGCAGCCAGGCCCCAAACGCCGCGTTGCTGGCGGCCAGATCAAGGTCGGCGTCTTCGAGAATCACCAGCGGATTCTTGCCGCCCAGCTCCAGGGACACTTTCTTCAGGTTGCGACCCGCAGCCTCGGCAACCTTGCGTCCGGCACCAGTCGAACCGGTAAAGGTGATCATCTGCACGTTGGTGTCGCGGCACAGCGCTTCGCCGGCATCGGCCGAACCCGGCAGCACGTGCAACAGTCCCTTGGGCAGGCCGGCTTCCTCGAACAGCCGGGCGATCAGGAAACCGCCGCTGATCGGCGTCTGTGGATCGGGCTTGAGCACCACGGCATTGCCGGCAGCAAGGGCCGGAGCGACCGAGCGCAGGGAAAGTACCAGAGGAAAATTGAACGGCGATATCACCCCCACCACACCGTGCGCGACACGCCGCGCATAGGACAGACGACCGGCCTGACTGGGCAGTATCAGGCCATGACCATGGGCCTGCGACAGCATCCCCGCAGCCTGACGCAGCAACACGATGGTCTCGTTCACTTCGTGCTGGCCCTTTTGCAGGCTGCCGCCGGTCTCGCGGGCGACATACAGGGCCAGTTCATCGAACGCACAGACCGCATGATCGGCGGCCAGAAGAAATATGTCGGCCTTTTCACGTGGCCCCAGCGCCGCCCAGGCAGGTTGAGCCAGCGCAGCCTCACGGCAGGCAACGGCGATGTCCGCGGCATCGGCCATGGCGGTGTTCATCAATAGCTCGCCGGTCGCAGGCTCGATGACGGGCAATGAAGGAGACGAGGAAGGAATCCAGTCGCCATTGAAAACGCATTCGGCTTCAATCGCGCGTTGCAACAGGGGGGTGCCATCAGACGCTGACATATTAAGACTCCGGCTTTTATGGTTGTAATCGCCTGCCCCTTTTGCCACGGGAAGCATGCGCCGTACTTACGTCAGAGCAAAGCCTGTGCCGGGATTGTAATCCGACCATCATGTCATCACTCAACCGCTTTAGAACAAGGGTTTTCGACGACCACGCAGAAGTGTCGAGCCCCCTCAGTGGAAACTCTACGCGGACGCGCTTGTTCATTTGATGAAGTTATGTTTATTAATCAAGCCTCGATTTGATCATTTCGACCATCGCCCGGCCGAGGTACACCCATGAACAACCCTCACTGCGAGCTGCCCGATCACAGCGTCCCCACCGAGCATTTCTCGCCTCGTGGCGACAGCAGTCAGACGCACGCAGGCGACTCGCCGACCGCCGAGGAATTGACCAGTTGCCTGTTCTTTTCGCCTGACGATGGGCGCATCTGGCTCAACGACCAGCGCATGTTGCTGCTGCACACCTCATCATTCGGCACCCTGCGCCGCGAGATCATCGAGCGGCTGGGCCAGGAGCAGGCACGCGGAATGTTCACCCGTGCCGGGTACCTGTCTGGCGCGCGGGACGCCCGATTGATTCGCGAGCGCTGGCCACAGGCTGACGCCTCCTCGGCGTTTCGGGCCGGTACGCACTTGCATACCCTGGAAGGTATGACCAAGGTCGAGCCGTTGCACTTTAAATTCGACGCCGAGTCAGGGTTCTACGAAGGCGAGTTTCTCTGGCATCACTCGTGCGAAGCCGACGAGCATGTCGCGGCCTATGGTATCGGCCAGGACCCGGTGTGCTGGACCGAAATCGGCTACGCCACCGGTTTTGTCAGCGGCCTGTTCGGGCAAATGGTGGTTTTCCGCGAAGTCGAATGCCGGGGCATGGGGCATGCGAGCTGCCGTGTAGTCGGCAAAACCTCGGAACAATGGGGCGATGTCGAACGCGATCTGAGCTACCTGAGAGCGGTCAACTCACCTGCTCCAGTGCACAGCGCCCCGACGCCAGCAGCGAGCTATGAGGCAAGCCCACCGACGGCCACCAACCAGCCGCTGGTCGGCGCAAGCGCTGCCTTCAATGCGGCCACCCAGGCCTTGCAACGGGTGGCGATGACCCCGGCAACCGTCTTGATCAGCGGTGAGTCCGGTGTCGGCAAGGAAATGTTCGCCCGCCAGTTGCACCAGCTCAGCCGCAACCGCGAAGGCCCGTTCGTGGCGCTCAACTGCGCAGCCATCCCCGACAACCTCATTGAGGCCGAGCTGTTCGGTGTGGAGCGAGGGGCTTATACCGGGGCAACCCACTCCCGACCCGGGCGTTTCGAGCGCGCCAACGGTGGCACGCTGTTTCTCGATGAGATCACTTCGCTGAGCCTTGCCGGGCAAAGCAAGCTGCTGCGCGCCTTGCAGGAACGGGAGATCGAGCGTGTTGGGGGCGTGCACGGCATCAAGGTCAACGTTCGAGTGGTGGCGGCGACCAACGTCGACCTGCGCAAGGCGGTGGCCGATGGCGATTTCCGTGAAGACCTGTTCTATCGCCTTAACGTCTACCCGATCACCCTGCCGCCATTGCGCGAGCGCCGCGATGACATCCCGTTGCTGATCAATTTCTTTATCAAGCGCTTCTGTCAGGAGTACGGCAGGACGCCGGCCGGATTGACCATGCGTGCGCTGAAAACCCTGCTGGGTTATGACTTTGCCGGGAATGTGCGTGAATTGCAGAACCTGATCGAGCGTGGCCTGATTGCCAGTGATGAAGGCCAGGCCATCGATCTGGTGCATATTTTCCGCAACGAATCGTTACCGCGGGACGCCTACTCGCTGAATCACCACGGCGCACTGCGTCAGGCATCGGCTGCGGGTGCACAGCAGGCACCTGCTAGCTCCCTGCTGGATTCCCTTAATCAGTCGGATCAGGCGTTCTCCATCGACGATCTCGAACAGCGCCTGATCCAGGAGGCGCTGGACAAGAGCGAAGGCAACCTGGCGGCCGCCTCGCGCTTGCTGGGCCTGAGCCGAGCCCAGTTTGCCTACCGCCTTAAAAAGCGTCAGCCCTGAGCAGCCTGACTCAGCGGTAACGCGCAGCCGATCCAGCTGCGCGTTACACCTTACAGTGGCAAGGCGCTGACCACACGCAGTGCCAGCCCTTCGTAGGCATCCAGGGTGATGGTGAACTCGCCCTGATCGGTCAGATCGCCTTCGACACGCTCGTTAATGATGTCGACCACCGGACCCGGCGCAATACCCGGCAGGTGCAGCGTTTCGACGATGGTCTCGGCGCTGAAGTTGAGCGCAGTGATCTGCGTGCCCTTGCCGGCGGGCAATTCATGGACCATGACCAGCAGGCCTGGATGCTCGACATCCGGAATCAGAATCTGGCGGCTTGCGGCGATGTCATATGCGCGGCGCACAGCGAGAATCTTCTTGAGCTGCGAGGCAAACGAATCGGGACGCTGGAGCTGAGTGACCAGGCTGCCGTACAGCGTCTTGGGACGCGGCATGTCACCCGCAGAAAACTCTGCTTCCGGGTCCAGATCGACCAGATCGTAAGCACCGCGGTGAACCCAGCGTGTGTCGCCATCCTGCATCAGATGGTCGACCTGCTCGGCCGGTAGCGTCAGGGCACCGACAAGGTCCCAACCCGACAGAGCAAACACGCCCGGCTGCATGGCGTTGTACATCACCAGCAGCAGGTGGATGTGCTGGATCTGCTGAATGTCGGCATCGGTGATCGTGCTCAGGTCACGAATGCCCAGCGCTGCAGTGATGATGCTCGCCGTGGTGCAAGAGACGCCGTTGGTGACGAACTTGAGGTTGTACGGCGCATGTTCGCCGGACAGTTTTTCGTACATCTCCTCACGGATGTGCTCGCGCAGGATATTGCCCGGGAACGTCTGGCCCTGGTAGTGGAAAGTGTCGTGGGCGTGCAGCGTCCAGAAATGCACCAGTTCCAGGGTCAGTTCATCGTGGTTCTGCAAGGCATGGATCAACGACGCCGGGTCGATGCCATAGGCATGCACCTGACGCAGCATCAGGCGCAGGAACTCGGTGGTGCCGGTCAGCAGCGCGTGCTGATAGGCCGGCCGGGTAATGAAGTCGTAAGACAGATCCGCGCCACCCTGCCCCATGGAGGCAATGTCATCGATGGTCAGGTTCAGCTCCTGGAAGCTGAAGCCGCCCGCCTTGCGGATCGCACCGGCCAGAAGCTGGTTGCCGGTGATCGACAGTGGATGGCTTTCCGACCAGGCGGTGCCTTCGGCGCGACGTTCGACACCGAGGAAGCCGTTGGCGTCCAGGCGCAGCACCCGGGCGCCCATGACATCGATGGCGTGCAGCGCGTCACCGATGATCATCTGCTGCGCGGCAAAGCTGGGGTCCAGCCAGTTCAGGGAGGGCTGGCCGTCCTTGAAATAATGCAGATAAACCCAACGGCGGGCCTTGCCATCAACGCCCTGTACCACATCGGTGGCGCTCCAGTCGGTTTCCTTGACCCCGGGCTCGAAGAAAATCACCCGCTGCAACTGGCCGACGATGTAGTGCTTGTCGCGCAGCTGATCCACCACATCGGGCATCAGGTTGACCGCATCGCGGCCCGCTGGCACTTCAGGCAACAACTGCCAGTCTTCCTCACGGATCTCGACCATGTGGAACAGACCGGGGTAATCCTCGTACGCCATCTCGGCCAGGCGGAAATCTGCGCCCTTGCCGGTGTGCGACGGGATGATGTCGTCGATGATCACCGCGTTGTGCGCTGCGGCAATGCGCGTCAGGCTCAACAACTGCGCCTCGGTGCCCAGGTCCGGGTCGATGCCGAAACTGATGCGGTCGAAGTTGCCATCGATACTCGGCGTGCGCTCGCGACCCTGCAGTCCGCCGGACAGCTTCAGCGGCCCGTTGTGAATGCCCTGAATGCCGATTTCCGACAGTGCATGCCACAGTGTTTCATCACCCAGCGCTTCGAGCACCGAGCCGCCTTCGCGGGTGACGATGGAGGCCGGGTAGGCGGTAAACCAGACCGAGGCGATAGCGGAGGCGTCTCTGGGACGTGCAAGGGCGAAAGGACGCTGCCAGAGCCTGCCCTGCCCCGAATAGGTCTTGGCGCGCTGTCTTGCGGCGTTCAGCATCGATTGCTCGACCAGCCATTCCACGTACTGCTTGTCCGGTATCGTCATAGCGTTCAGTCTTCCTCTCGAATCGGCGACCTGAGACGCTCCGCGTGCGGAGCGTCCTGAATGTATTGCTTACGGATATGAGCCTTGCCGGCCCGATTCGTTGCATTCGTATCGCGTTCAAACGTTCGTTGAGGGCACTGTGACAGTGTTTTGTGACACCTCGGTCAATCAGGCCGAGTGTTCGAGGCCGGTGGTTTTTTCAGTGCCTGAACCACGGCATTGGCGGCGTTGGACAGCAATGAAGCAGGCCGCGCCACGACGCTGATCTGGCGCATCACGGTCAGCGGCAGCGGGATCGACTCCAGCTCGCGAAGCCGTCCGTTCAACAGCGCGCTTGGCACAATCGAGATGCAATGGCGTTTGCCGACCAGGTCCAGCAGCGTGTCCAGGCAACTGAGTTCGCCGCGATGGCTGAGCCGTACCTGTGCCGATGCCAGTTGCTGGTGCAGGCGCTCCACGCCCGGATGCCGCCAGGCCACATAGCGCGACACCTGCGCAAGCTCGGCGAAACACTGCGCCGCGCCCTGCTTGCTGCGCGCCGCCACCAGTACGTAATGGTCCGACCAGCAATGGTGTTCGAGGTAATGCTCGTCCAGCACAGGGCCCGGCAGGATGAGAATATCGGCCACGCCCTTTATCAATGCGTCCAGAGACGGATGCTGTTCGCTGCGGTGCAGCACGTTCAGGTGGATATCGGGGTAATGATGGGCGAGAAAGTCCAGCGAGGCGCTCAGGCCGGTCTCGCGGATGTGCGAGTGGTAATGAATGGTGACGCTGCCACTGACCCCATTTTTTTTAGTTGTTCGAGCGTGGCCATGATATTTCCCAGGGTCTGGCTGATGACCTTGCCTTCAGGGGTGAGCGTGCAGCCTGTGCGGCTGCGAATGAACAGGCGTTTTTCGAAAAAATCTTCGACCTCCTTGATGGCATAACTGATGTTCGACTGGCTGCAGCCCAGAATGGCGGCGGCCTCGGAGAACGAACCGTGCTGTGCAACGGTTTGAACGACTTTGAAGAAGTGGGTTTTCATGTGTCCTGCACTCTGGTTTTGCAAAGGTGGGTGCGGTCCTGCCGCTGAGCCAAAGGCTCGGGAATACAGGAAACCCCCGCCGAAACACCGAGCTGGCCGGTTTATCGGCTGTTCGAATAAATGTCTCAAGCGGGGGTAAGGCGGACGCTGGCTATCGCGTTGAAGCGCTGGCTATGCACATTTCGGGCACATAGCCTCTTCAGGGGTATCCGCAGCGCGACTGGATGACTCAGTCGTTCTCGGTCCAGTCGAAATCCATCTGCAGCGCGGTGCGCTCGGCCAGTTCACGGCTGTGCAGGCGTTCGACCAAGTGCAGGCTCATGTCGATGCCGGCAGAAATGCCTGCCGAGGTCACGAACGAGCCCTCATCGACCCAGCGCAGCGTGCTGAGCACGTCCACCGACGGGAACATTTCCTTGAGGTCGTCGATGTCTTCCCAGTGAGTAGTCACTTGCTTGCCGGCCAGCTTGCCGGTCCTGGCCAGCAGGAAGGCGCCGGTGCACACGGCAGCGACCACGCGACCGGGCTCTGATTGATCGCTGATCCAGTGGATCACGTCGGGTTTTTCCAGCTCGGCGGTCACCACGCCACCCGGGACGATCAGGCAGTCGACGGGCGGATGGTCGTTGATCGAGAAATCCGGATCGACCTTGAGCCCGGCGCGGGCACGCACCGGCGCCGTGCTGCGGCCGATGGTGAACACGTTGAACAACTGCCGGTCATCACGGCTGTTGCGGGCGTGCATGCGGGTTGCGGTGGTGAACACTTCATAGGGGCCAGCGAAGTCGAGAACCTCGACGTCGTCATAAACGTAGATACCGATATTGAGTGGCACGAGTTGGCTCCAGGGCCTGCAGGGCAGACCACTTGCATCATAGTGAGGGTTAAGCGGGTTTCAGCGGTGACACAGAGCAGATTACTCAGTAGCATCACGCCAAACTACTGGCTGAAATGCCAATATCCGGTAACATCGCGCCATGAAAAATCATCTCGTTGTCGCACTCATCTACAACCAGCTGTGCACCTTCGAATTTGGCTGCACGGTTGAAGTCTTTGCGCTGAAAAGGCCCGAGCTGGGCGTCAGCTGGTACGAGTTCGCGACCTTCCCGGTCGACGACGGCCCGATCACCGCTGCCGGGGGCATCACCATCGTGCCGACACCCGGCGAGGTGCTGCTGGAAAACGCCGACACGATCATCGTGCCGGGCTGGCGCGGGGTGGAATCCGAGGTCCCGCAACGGCTCATCGAACAGCTCCAGGCGGCTCATGCACGCGGCGCGCGAATCTGCTCGATCTGTACCGGGGCTTTCGTTCTGGCGGCGGCCGGTCTGCTCGACGGGCACAAGGTGACGACTCACTGGCGCTATACCGACCTGCTGGCCACCATGTACCCGGGCCTGACCATTCAGCCCAACGAACTGTATGTGGATCAGGGCAGCATCGTGACCGCAGCAGGCTCGGCCGCCGGGCTGGACATGATGCTGCACCTGGTGCGCAACGATCACGGCTCGCGCGTCGCCAACATGGTTGCGCAGCGCATGGTCATCCCGCCGCATCGCGAAGGTGGACAATCGCAATACGCATCCCGGCAACTGGTATCGGCCAGCGACGGGCCGATTTCCAACCTGATGGACTGGATTCGCAGCGACTTGCAGCGCCCCCATACCATCAAGGAGATGGCCTCACGCGCGGCGCTCAGTACCCGCACCTTGCACCGCAGCTTCATGGAAAGCACCGGACTGACGCCTTACGACTGGCTGCTCGGTGAGCGTATTGCCTACGCCAAGGAACTGCTGGAATCGTCGAAATTGCGCCTGAATGAAGTGGTGGACCGCGCCGGCTTCGGCTCCGAAGAGTCGTTTCGCCGGCACTTCCGCAATCTGGTGGGCATCAGCCCGAGCAGTTACCGCAAGCAATTTGCCCGGGCCTGACCACGGGCTCCGGGTAAAGCGCATCGACGATTGCGTCGGCAAATTCGCCCCACGCGCCGGCAACCGCCGTGTTGGTCAGGACCACCATGCTCAGCGCAGCACGCGGATCGACCCAGTAATGGCTGCCATACAGCCCGCACCATGACCAGGTTCCCGCGCCCTGCCGCTGCCCGGCGAGCACTGGATCGGCGAGGATCATCGGCCCCAGCCCGAACCTCCAGCCGGGCCCGCGGCTGGCGATGCTCGTCTGGCCAATCGCATTGCCCAGCAAACGCGCGGTACTGGCCTCACTCAATACCGGCGCGCCGCCGAGACGCAGGCATTCGAGCAATCGAAGATAGTCATCAGCCGTGCCCAGCATTCCCGCCCCGCCCGACTCATACGCATCGGTTTCAAAGGCGCGAGCTGCGGACAGCCGCGCCTGACCGCTGTCGAGCAACACCCCATCGTCATCGCCGATACGCTGCGGGCCGCTGTCCCCGTCCTTGTACGCACTGGCCAGCGGACATCCCGGCAGGTGCATGAATGAGGTCGCGTGCATGCGCAACGGTACGGTGACCCATTTATCGATGGCTTCTGACAACGCCAGCCCCGTGGCCTGTTCGACCACTGCACCCAATACATCCGTGGCCAGCGAGTACCCCCAGGTGCTGCCGGGCTCGAACAGCAAGGGCACACGCGCCAAACGCGTCAGGTTTTCCTGCAGGTCGAACGGGACCCGGTCCAGGCCGTCCGACACCCCGGCCCGCTGATAGGCATTATCGGGCGCCTGCTCAAAGCCGTAGCTCAAACCCGACGTATGCGACAGCAGGCGCTGCAGCGTGATGAGCGGCTCGCGGCCATCGGCCAGACGCGGTCGAAAGGCTGACAACCAGTGAGTCACCGAAGCCTGCAGATCCAGCACACCCCGTTCGCAGAGCCGCAACACCGCAACCGAGGTCAACAGCTTGGTCAGTGAGGCCAGGCGAAAACGCGTGCTGCGGGTGACCGGAATCTGCTGCTCGCGATCGGCCCAGCCGCGCGCACTGGCGTATTCCAGGCGGCCCTGCCGAGCCAGCAACAGCACGCCGCCGACGATCCGGCCCTGCTCGACGAAACCGCGCCAGACCTGGTCAAGACGCTGTATGCCCGCCTCGTTCAGCGCAGCCATGGTTCACTCGCCCCTCACTGCACGGCTGAAAATCTGCGCGTAGACCTGCGCCGAATGACGAATCGGGTTGGTGTGCGAGCAGCCATCGGCGAAGGCCATCTGCCCGACCCGCTCGGCTTCGCGATCATCGATGCCGATCTCGCTCAGCGTATGTGGAATGCCAATCTGCTCGCGCAGCGTCAGCAGCCAGTCCATCACCCCGGAGAAACCGGGCGACGACAACCGCAGGTAGACCGCCAGATCGTCCATTTGCGTCTGCAGCACCGAGCGATTGGCCTCCAGCACGTAGGGCAGCAGGATCGCGTTCAGCAAGCCATGATGCTGGTCGTAGAGCGCCCCAAGGCTCTGCGCGATTGCGTGTACGCCGCCCAGCCCGCGCTGAAACGCGGCCGCGCCAAGGCTGGAGGCCACCAGCATCTGCTGCCGCGCCTCCAGGTCCTGCCCATCGGCAACAACGCGCGGTAAAAACGCTTTGATCATCTGCATGCCCTTGACCGAAACCGCTTCGGCCATCGGGTGCCAGACCGGCGAACACCAGGACTCCATGCAGTGGGTCAAGGCATCGGCCCCGGTGGCGGCGGTCAGGTGCCTGGGCAGGTCGAGTGTCAGCGTGGCATCCAGAATCGCGATGCGCGGCATCATGCGAATGTGCAGGATGGTGCGTTTAACCTGCGCCTGCTCATCGGTAATCACCGACGCACGCCCGACTTCAGAGCCGGTCCCGGCCGTCGTCGGCAGCGCAATCACCGGCGCAATGCCATCCGGATCGGCGCGCAGATGGTTGTCGTTGATGTCTTCGAAATCCCATAACGGGCGGGTCTGGCCCGACATCAGCGCGACTGCCTTGGCAGCGTCCAGCGCCGAGCCGCCGCCAAACGCAATCACACCATCGTAGCCTCCGGTTCTGTAGGCGTGCAGCCCCTCGGCGACGTTGGTGCCGGTCGGGTTGCCCTTGACCCGGTCAAACAGGCCGCAGTGGCCCAATTGGCTGCGGCAGTCCTCTACAGCGCGGGCGATCATGTCGGTGCTGCCGAGAAAGCTGTCGGTGATCAGCAGAGGACGTTGTATGCCGGTCACCCTGCAGGCGTCGGCCAGTTCGTTGACGCGTCCTGCGCCTGCGCGGATGGAAGTCGGGTAGTGCCAGTCGTTGCGATACATTCAGGTATTCCTTTACAGATGATTTCAGTGAATGAAGCCAGCCGGCAGCAAACCGATCAGCAGGCGCAGACCGAAAGCGATCATGAACAGGCCGGTGACGATGTCGATGGCCTTTTTCATGCGCTGATAGCGCGTCTGTACCGCAGGTATCGAAAACAGCGTGGCGAGCAGCACGAACCAGGAAATCGCCAGTACCGCGATGATCGATACCCCCGCAGTACGCACCCACATCGGCATGCCCGGCGTGGTCACGGTGGTGAACACGCTGGTGTAGAACGCCAGCGCCTTGGGATTGGTCAGGTTGGTCAGCAGGCCGAACCGATAGGCGCGGCTCAGACTGCCAATGCCCAGCGCAGCGATGTCCCTCGGTTTGGGCTGGCTGCCGGCACTGCGCAGGCTTTTGCTGCCGAGCCAGGTCAGGTAGGCACCGCCGAGCAATTGCAGGGTCGGTTGCAGCCATGGCAACTGCTGAAACACCAGCCCCAACCCGGTGGCAGCCAGCAAGGCCCAGAGAATGCTGCCCGAGGCAACGCCCAGCCCGGCACAGATGCCCTGCTGCCGCGACTGGCTGAACGAGAGTTGGGTGATCACCAGAAAATTCGGACCGGGGCTGATGATCAGCACGATGAACGCGCCAGCGAGGGCGGTCAGCAAAGTGATTTCGTACATGGTAATAATTCCTTTTTAATTAATAGGTTGAGTGGCTTTGTTCAACTGAAATGTGATGCCACTTGAAGTTGTGTTTGTCAGCGTATCCAGGCATGACTCGACCGCCCGGCGCGCCTCGATCAGCGCGCGACAGGTCGGATCAGGTGTCGGTACGTAGTGGTTGTAGAACGTGCAGCCTTCCACGGCGGGCCCGAGAACCCAGAGCCGCTGCTGCACCTCACCGTCGCCACCGATTGCGCGACCCACGGCGTCGGTGTCGATGCCATCGGCAGGCCAGGCATGGGCGGCACGAATCAGCCCGCGCTTGCGCAGATCGTTGATCAACCCCTGACGACTGCCCGACACGCCGCTGTGGGCAACGCGGGCAGACAGGCAGTTGTGCGGCTCCTGCACGTCACTCATCGGCGGCAAGACCGTCACGACCCCGGCCTCGATCAGCGCCAGCAGATCTTCATGGCGTTCCTTCTGTGGCCCGCCGACCAGACGGTTGCTCAGTCCCGCCCAGGTGCCATAGAACTCCAGCGTCGAGGATTCGGTCAGGCCGTTGCGATCGGCGACCAGACGCAACAGGTCGCGATAATCGCGCCAGACCTCCAGCGCCTGACAGATCGGGCTGTGCACGGTGCCCAGCCGACTCAGGGCCAGGTCACGTTTGATCCAGTCGACGAACCACTGCCCATACGAGCCTTCGGCGCCAGACCAGGGCTGGGTGCTCAGCCAGTGCTCAAGCTCGAATGCACCCCATTGTTCTGCCAGACGGGCAAACACTGCCGGTCTGGTGCTTGACTCGCGCAGCAGGCGCTGAACAGAGTCCAACCGCCCAGGCGCCTCCATGCGGACCCTGGCCTGATAAAACGCGGCACGCATCTCATCCTTGATCAGGGGCAGCACATCGGCGCGAAAGTCGAGCCGCCCGCCTTCCTTCTGCTCGCGCAGACGCGCTATGGCGTCGGCCGTAAAAAACAGCCTTGGCAACGGTGCGTGACGGCAGGCATGCCATTGCGGCCTGGCATGAAACGGCAATCCGCTACGCGAATACATCAACACCCTGGGCTCGCGTCCGGACGGCAGGTAACGCCAGCCGGCAAAGCCACCATCGCGCACGTAGCGCCCGCCGCGCCCCTCAGTCAGATGCGCCAGCGTGTCCATGGCCGTAAGTCCCAGGCCTTCGATGACCACGCACTCGCCGACGTCCTGCCGCGCGGGGGTTTCAGGTGCGTGTCCGCTGGTGAGGAACACGCCGTCTACGTCCATTGCCAGACTGCCGGTACGCAGCCGGAAACCCGGCGTTTGCGACCTTGGCTGGCAGCTCAGCACCTGCTCGGCGTGGTGGCGAACCTGCACATGCGCCGGGCAGCGTTGCAGCAGGAAACAGTAACTGTCCTGCAAATAGCGCCCGAGCAATGCACGCGGCACGAAGTCGCCAAATGCCACCGCTCTGCCCTGCCCATCCAGGCTGACATGGCCGCGCGCGTCCAGGCGTACATCCTCACGGCTGCACCATTGCAAAAAGGTCGGGCCTGGCGGTTCACACGCCGGAAATGCCGAGGAAAACGCCGACAACTGACCGGCCATGGTGTTGAGCATCAGGTAATCCGGCTGCTGCGCATGGTGCAGCCCGCTGCCCGGCGGCTGCGGATCGAACACCTCGATACGCAGCGGTTGCTGCACGGCGTGACGACTCATGCCGATCAACTGCTCCAGAATGCTCAACCCGCGTGAGCCCATGCCAATAATGGCGACGGTATGCGTGTGCATGGCCATCACCAGCGCGCCGATTCAAAGAAGAACTGCGGCACCGGCAAAGCGCTACCCTCAGCCACCGCCTGGCGATACACCCGCTGCCCCACGGCGAGGTCCAGCACGCCGAGCCCGAACGGCGAAAAGATCGAAGCCTTGTCCGGGCTCAGCTCCACTTGCCCGGTCATCAGCTGTGCCAGCGTCCCGGTAATGAACGAGCGATGCTGATACTGCTGCACGGCGAGGTCAGGCGAGGTCTGAGCCTTGAGGCAGTGTTCGACGTCATCGAGGATGTTGTTGGCCTGGGCAATGACCTCCGGCCCCAGATCGCGCAACGAGATGTTCAGCACCAGCTGCCCCGCCTGAAACACCGGCTCCAGCACATAAGGGCTTGGCGCAGTAGTGGCAAACACCACCACATCGGCTTGCAGGCACGTCGCCAGGTCGCTCGGCTCGCTGTGCAGTCCATGGCGACTGGCATGCCCGACCAGCGCCAGCGCCGAGTCCTGGTGCTGATCGAAGACGCTGACCGCGTCCATCGTCCAGCCATCGCTGACGAACATGTCGAGGATGGTGCGGGCAATGAAACCGGCACCGATGAACGACATTCGCCCGACGTGACGCTGCTGGCGGTTCATCCAGCGCGCAGCGAGCACCGCCGAGGCTGCCGTGCGCATGGCACTGATGCGCGAGGCCTCCAGGCAGGCAAAGGCATAGCCGGTCAGCGGATCGTTGAGGATCAGCACTGCCGAGGCGCGCTGCAGGCCCGTGTCGATATTGCCCGGAAAGCTGGAAATCCATTTGATGCCACTGACCGGCTGCTCGCCCGACAGGCTGGCGGGCAAGGCAATGATGCGATTGGCCGGCGCCTGCGCAAAGCGCAGAAAGTAACTGTCGGGATTGATCGTGTGGCCAGCCTCATGGGCCAGATACGCCGCCTGCACGTCATCGATACAGGCCAGCGGATCTGCCGTCAGCAGGCGCGCAACCACCTCACCATCGACCACATGGAACGCCGCCCGCTTCAGCCGCTCGGCGGCCAGCCAGAAGGTTGAACTCTGCTCCTGCGCAAGCGCGCTTGCACCCGAAGGCGCTGCGACTGAACCGCCGTTTTCGCGAGTAAGCTCGCTCCCACAAGGCGTTGCGTGCGCGCGCACGACATTTACACACCTATTCTGTGGGAGCGAGCTTGCTCGCGAAGGCGTTTTCACGCTTCCCGGAGATGTTGCAGCCTCTGATGAGGAAAGATCCGCCAAGGTCATGCTCAGCACTTCATGGCCAAAACGCTGCTCGACCCACTGATCATCGTAAAGAGTATCCAGGTAGCGCTCGCCCCAGTCCGGCGACAACGCCACGACCACCGAACCGGGCTCGATGCGCTCGCGCCAGGCATGCACCGCAGCGATCACCGTTGCGGTCGAACCGCCGACCAGTAAGCCTTTGCTGCGTGCCAAAATGCGGCACATGGCGACGGTACGGGATTCCGGGACCATTTCCAGCGCGTAAATACCATCAGCCTTGAAGATCGGCGGGCGCTGGCTGGTGCCCAGTCCGGGAATGAAGCGCCGGCTGGCCGGGGTGTCGAAGGTCACCGAGCCGACGCTGTCCACAGCAATGATTCGGGTGGTCGGATGATGGCGCTGAAAATGCTGAATGCAGCCCATCAAGGTGCCAGTGGTCCCGGCACCGACGAACACATAATCGACATGGCCGAAATGCTGGCTGATCGAACGCGCCGTGGTTCGCGCATGGGCACGCGGGTTGGCCGCATTCTCGTATTGATTGAGCCAGACATAGCGCGGGTCGCTGGCCACTTTTTCACGAATCAGCTCGATGCGCGTCCCGAGGAACCCGCCGTTGGCGTCCGGGATTTCGACCTGGATGACCTCGGCGCCGTAGCTGCGCATCATGCGGATGTTGTGGCTGGAGCTGTTGGGGTCGACCACGCAGGTAAACGGGATGCCCCGTTCAGCGCAGATCATCGCCAGCGCCACCCCGAGATTGCCCGACGAGGACTCGATCAGAATCGTGTCCGGGCCCAGCTGGCCCCGCGCCTGAAGGTCATTGATCAACCCCACGGCAGTCTTGAGCTTGATCGAGCCTGCCGGGTTGAGTGATTCCATTTTCAGGAAGAAATCGGCGCCCAGGCCCGTCACCTTGAGGAAGGTCCGATCGTGAACGATTTCGCAAAGAGAGTTGTACATGGGCTTCACTTCCACTGTGCCAGCAAAGGTTCGGCTGCCGGTGCTACGGCCTGCTGAAGGGCCGTGGCGATACGCTCGGCGCGCAGTGCCATCAGTGAAAACGACTGACTGTCACTGATTCCGTGGCTGCGTTCGGAAAGGCCGTTGACCCAGATATTCACGTCGCACTCGCCTTGGGTGGCGACCTGATAATCCCGATCAATGAGCAGCCCCCCGTCGACATCGGCCTGCAGCCATGGCTGCAAACCACTCAACAACGGCGGTATCAGGTACTGCTGATACCCGGTGCCGAGTACCACGGCATCGACCTCCAGCACCTGAGTGCGCTGGCTGAAGGTGTCGGTCAGCTCGACCCGGTAGCCCTCGGCGACAGGTTCGATGGCGCTGATCACGCTGTAGGCGTAGGTCTGCAGACGTTTGCGACCAGCGATGGCGTCCTCGTAGATCAACGAAAACAGCTTCTGGCTTTCGTCCGGGTCGATCCCTGCGTAATTGGTCGAGCGGCTCCAGTCGAGAAAACGCTGCCGCGCGGCCGGGTCCAGACTATGGAAATAGTCGACGTGATCCGGGGCGAATACCCGGTTGGGGAACTGGCCCAGCTGAGTGAGTTTGAAACCGGCAGAGCGATGCACCGAATGCACCTCGACGCCGGCGTCGCGGCTGACCAGCTCCAGCACCGACTCACTGGCGCTCTGCCCCGAACCGAGCACCAGCCAGCGCTTGGGCAACTGCTCGCCGAAGGCTTGCAGACGGCTCAGAAACTGCGACGTGTGAAACAGCGTCGGGCCGATCAGCGCCTCGAACGCGGGCGGAATACGCGGCGCACTGCCGCTGGACAGCACGACATTGCGCGTCGTGAAGCTGGTATCCGGCGTGCACACGCGTAGTTCATGCAGGCGCCCATGACGCAGCACCGGGTCAATTCCGGTGACCGGCGTGTTGAAGCAGGTCTGGCTGTCCACCTGCTTGGCGACCCAGGCCAGATAATCCGACCATTCATGACGACTGGCCGGGCGGCCCAGCAGGCCGAAATCGAACATTCGCCCGTGTTCCTTGAGGTACATGGCGAACGAGAAGCGGCTGCGCGGGTTGCGCGGGGTCACCAGATCGCGAAATACGTGATGATTGATGTCCGTTCCGGCCAGCAGCAGTTCGCGATGCCATTGGCTGTCCTGCGCAGCTTCCAGATAGCGAACGGACAGCGTGCCCAGCGGGTCATTGGCCTCTCGCGCATCGGCAAACGCGCAGGCCAGCGCGATACCGGCCGGACCGAAGCCGATACAGACGGCGTTCGATTGCAAGGTGTGTGGTGTCGAGTTACCCATGAAGTTCCTGTCCTTAGAGTTGGTATAAAGCGGTGTTTTGGGGCTATGGGGTGATGCGGCTCAGCCCGGTGGAGCCTGGCGTCCAGAGGCAGGTCGTCGCGCTGCGCAGCTCGCCCTGATCGAAGCTGACCGTGCCCAGCGGTGTGTTGAAGGTGCTGTGCCGAAACACATCCGGCAGTTGCCCGGTGCGAAGACCGCTGCGGGCCACCTCGGCCAGCACGTAAAGCATCAGCAGGCTTTCGCGAAAGTAGGTCTGCGGTTCGGCAGCGAACAGTGACCGGTGCAGTGCCTGGGCCTGACAGCGATGTCCGGCGCTGTCCGGGGCGCCGAAGCCGATCACGAAGGTATTGCTGTCGTGCGTTGCGGCGCGCCCCAGATACGGCGAGGCAGCGTCGTCGGTCAGCACCAGCGGTCGGGTACTGCCGGCCTGCCGCCGCGCTTGCCAATGCTCGCGACTGGGTTTGAGGCGTCCGGCAAACACCTCGACATCGGCCTGCTCGAGCTCGTCGACACGTTGTAACCCGGCACTAGCCAGCGCCGCGCCGATGGCAACGCACAAGGCCCGCCCGTGAGCACTGTCGTCGGCCTGAACATGCACGCGCGGCCACTGACGAGCCGCCAGCCAGCTGACCAGATCCGCCGCCAGTTGCCGGTCCGCGGGGCAGAAACGAAAGACGTTGTGATGCTCCAGAGTCAGGCAATCAATCGTCGCAGCGGGGGTCAGCAGGGCAATGCCGGCGTGCCGATACAGCGGCGCGGCAGCGACGGCGGCATCCGAAGAGAAATGACCGATGACCAGATCGGCCTTCCAGTCGACCATTTGCCGGGCCACATCGGCCCCGCGAACGGCATTGGCCGCGTCGTCGAGAAAGTGCCACTGCACTCGCTCAAGCCCCGGCATGCAATTGCGCGCCACCGCCAGCGCCCTCATGAAGGTCCGTGCATGCGGCGTGTCGTCGGGGTCGAACAGAGCGCTGACCCCGACCCGCAAGCCCGGTAGGCGCGAGTCGACCGAGGACGTCATGGCTGCACGCTCGCCAGCGCGAGGCTTTGTACCGAAAAGCCCGGCATCGACCTGCCTGGCGACAATGCCGACCAGCCGGGGCAAGCGCGGTCCGCTCCGGCCAGATGCCTGCGCAGCTGTTCGACAGCAATGTGCGCCACGCCGGGCGCGAACTTGAAGCCCAGCCCGGACATGCCTGCGGCCAGATACACCGGGCTGCGCTCGGCACAGAACCCCAGCATCGGCCGACCGTCGGCGCTGTAACTGTCGAAACCGGGCAACACATCGAGCACATGCGGCTTGCCGGCCGAGGCGCACAACTGGGCGACGCGCTTGCAGGCGTCCTCGCGATGCCGTGCATCGGGCTGCGCAAGATGCTCGGGCCACAGGCCGCTGTCACGCGCGCCACAGCCGGTCTGCACGATATGCCGAGTCAGCGGTATGCCGTAGCTCTGGGTAACCGCATCAATCACCGGCATTGACCAGTCGCTTTCGGTCAGCACCCGGGCAAGAGGAATCGAGCGTGCTTCCAGCCCCGGGTGCGGCACCAGGTGCTGGCTCCAGGCACCGGCCGCGACCACCACGGCCCGGCAACGCAGCGTAGCGCTGCCCAGATCGATGTGCACAAGGTCGGGGGCCCGGCAGTCGATGGACTTGATCTCGCGATGTTCCAGCAGCAAACCCTGCTGGCGTACTGACTGACACAGCGCAGCAACGGCCTGGCGCACATTGCCGACGCAGGCGCACGGCTCGAACAGGTTGGCCCGTTCCAGCGTCGGGCAATGCGGGTAGCGCCGGCCATCGAGCTCGTGACCTGACAGCAGGCGCATCGGGTAGTGTTCGCCGCCGTACTGGTCGATGGCGCGGTGCAGGTTATCCAGCTGGTCCGTAGCCGCCCGGTAAATCACCCCGGTACGCCGCAACGCACTGGCGTAAGTGCTCGCAAAAACGCCGTCGTCCATCAGGCTGATGGAATAGGCCGCCAGCTCCATCAGCAGCGGATCGCGGTCATACAGGCGAACCAGGCCGCCGGAATAACTGCTTGCGCCCAGGCTGCCGGCTGAGCCCTTGTCGATCAACGCGACCGACACACCGGCGCTGCACAGCTTCGCCGCGATACTGGCGCCGGTGATCCCGGCGCCAATGACCGCTATCTCATAATCGATGAGCATTGTCGTGAATCCGTTCAGATGGAGTATTCAGCGGCCGGGCCGTTCATGAGCGTGGCGTGGACGCGGGCTTCAGGCAGTCCGTACGCGCTGATGATCTGCGCTGACATGTCCGGAATCAGCGCCTTGCCAACCACTGCGATGAAAGCCGCCAGATGGCTGACCGGGCGACCTTCGGCCAGACGCGCGCGAGTGATGGCGATCGCGTCGAGCAGCACCTGAGCCATGCGTTTCATCGAAAACTGCGCAGGCTCTGAGGCTTTGCTCCACTGCACGCGCAACGCTTCCAGCAGTCCGGCGTCTGCCCCGCAGAGGCCGCTCCACCAGTGGTCGTCGCGGTTGCTGCCGGCGTCAAGCAAGGCCGGGAAAAACTCGCTGAACACCTCTGTACGCCATGCAAGGAACTGCGCCAGGCGGAAATCACCTTCGCTTTCCTCCGGCGCGATACTCGCCAGATACAGGCGCGCACTGTCGGCGCAGGCTTCACGGGCCAGGTCGCCGACCCAGATCGCATGGTTGCGGCTGGTCGACAGGTTCAGGCCGTCCAGCTTGAGAAACTGGTTGGGCATGAAGCGCTGGCGGACCTTGATGTCGCGCAGCACCGTCAGTTGCGCCGGATAGACGATGGCGTGGCTGAACACACAGTCAAAGCCGAGAAAATGCACCAGCGTGCCCTGCCCTGACTGCCAGTACTGACGAAACAGCTCCGGACGCCCGACGCGGTCGGCATACTCCCGAAATGCCGCCATATAGCCCGCCAGCCCCATGAACCAGGTGTGCACCCGGCACGAGCCGTCGGCCTGCAGGTCGAGCCCGCCGTCGCCCGAGCGTGTGACGCCCCAGTCATGCAGGTGCTCCAGGCTGTCGCGCAACCAGCTGTCGAGCGGCTTGCGCCATGACTGGCCCAGCAGGCGGTCACGCAACTGCGGCTTGAACCCGGCCAGTTTCAGAAACGCGCGATGGACGTTTTTCCATTGCGAGGGCTGACTGCAGAGCTTGCAGCGCAAGTCCGTCATCAGCTCGGCGTCAGGCGCCTGGGCGCAGTTCTCGCACTGACTGGCGTCGGACTCGGCACCGCAGTAATTGCAGTTGCCCCGGGCAAAGGCCTCGTAGCCCCAGACGTCGCAATCAGGGCAATACGGCTCGCTGGAATCCCGACATTCGATCGCGCCAGCATCACGCAACGCACCGAACACCTCGCCAACCGCTTCGGCGAACCACGGGTTGTCGTGAGGGCGCATCCAGTTGTCGGGCTGTATGTTGATGGCCGCCAGCGAGGCCTCGATGCGGTCGGAATTGCGCCCGGCCAGCTCCACCGGGTCGATGCCCTGCTCCAGCCCTTTGCGCAGCATGTAGGACTGGTAGTCGTCGGAGTAGGACACCAGCACACACTCGTGGCCACGCTGACGCTGCACGCGGGTAAACACATCAGCGGCCAGAAAGGGCCCGGCGATATGGCCTATGTGCAAGTCGCCGTTGGGGGTCGGTGGCGTGATGGTGACAATGAACTTACTCATTGAGGCACCCCGTGGTCTCGCTGTGCTGCGCCACGAACGCGTTGACGTAGTTCATGTCCCACCAGACCACATAAAAGTGGAAGTCCTCGGCAGAATCGTTGATGACGTAATGGTTGGTGTGTTTCGGAATGGCGGCGATATCGCCAACGGTGAAATCCATCTGCCGGTCACCGACAACCAGACGCGCACTGCCCTTGATGGCAATGAAGATTTCCTGATCGATCTGGGTGTGTGCCTCGCTGCAGGTGCCCGGACGGACCACGCACCAGCCGCCAGCAAACGGCATCGGATAGCCTTCCCACGGCAGCAGGCGGCTGCCATCCAGACCGTACTCATGTACCAACGAGTCGAATCGGGTTTTACGGTGTATGTCGAACTTTTCCATGCTCAGTCCCGTACGTTTCAAGTGCGGCAAAGCATGGAATTGTTGCCAATTGTTGGCTATCCGATTGCCGGATAGCTCAGGGTCGAACTATCCAGTTTTTGGATGGCGATCCGCAGGCAGGCCCGCCGTCCTATTTTTTTTGACAATGACGGCTATCGATAACGCTGATAACTGAATCGGGGACGGCGGTGTTAACGTTGCCGGCGATGAACGAACATTTCTCCCGGCCCCGCGAATCCGCATCGCGATGCCGGTGAATCTCTGCTCTGCTTCATCACTCCTTTGGTTAGATCTTTTAAGCCACCCCGTTTACGCGAGGTGGCTTTTTTTTTGCTCAAAGATCAAACCGGTCCACAACGTTGCGCCGCTCGTTGTCACTGCGCATGTCGTAACTGGCGGTGGTCGAGATGTGCGTGTGATGCGCGAGCTTCTGGGCAATCGACAGATCGAACTCTTCGATCACCCGGGTGATGAACGAACGTCGAAAATCGTGGGGCATGATGTTCACACCCACCTGGCGCCCGCGCTGCTTGGCGATGAAGTAAATGGCGTGCTTGGTGATTCTGTCGCGGGTGATATGGCTGCCACGGCGGATCCGGTTGAACAGGAACGGGTCGTCGCCCTGCCCCGGCGGGAGGCACGACCGGCGCAACGCCAGCCAGTCGTTAAGCGCCTTGAAGGCCCATTCGGGGGCGTACTTGATCAGTTGCTTGTTGCCTTTGCCCAGCACGCGCAGGCTGCGCTCGGCGAAATCGATCTGGGAAAGGTCGAGGTTGACCGACTCGGACTTGCGCATCCCCGAGCCATACAGAATGGCAATGATCGCGGCATCGCGACGCCCTTGCGGCCTGGGGTCGGCAGCACAGGCTTCCATCAACTCACGAATCAGCGTGCGACGGATGTTGCGGCCCTTGACCAGCCGCGTGCCGCTGACCGGTTTGATCGAGCGGATTTTCAACAACTGATCGTGGCTGATCAGGTCGTGCCGCCAGGCTTCGTTCATCACGCCGCGAATGGCGTTCACATACAGCGAGGTGGTATTGGGCGCATAGTCATCCTGACGCAGCGTTGCGACCAGCGCGGTAACGTGGCCAGGTTGCAGGGTGTGCCAGGGAATATCATGAATATCGACGTCAGCCATGCCCAGCCGGTCTGCCGCATCCTGCAGGACGTAGGTCATGGTCAGGCGGCTTGAAGGTGCCAGGCGGTCGAGGTAGAGGCGCAGCGGCTTGTTGACGTCGGGCAGCGAAGGCTGGCTGACGACGCGTGCGTCCTGATCGGTGTGAGGGTCGTGCGGCATAGAAAGCGACGCCTTTTCTGGTGCAAGCGCGTGCCAACAGCCACGGCGCTTTTCATTCGTATTCAGGCGACCGACTTTAGCACGAGGGCTCTGGTGCGACACCTGCGCTGCAGCGCACCACCTTCCCGTCAGGCAACGCCCGGTAACATCCTGCCGCTTGAACGACGCGTCGCCTGAGATAGCCTTGGCCGTCCTTTCCGCCACCGAAGGCCGGCACGCACCTTGATTCCTTCCTCTGCCAGCAAAACAAGTGGCCGTCGTGAAGCGGCGGCCAGTTTCTGGTTGCTGACCCACCAGCTCAGTCGGCGCAGCGAAACCGAACGCCTGACGAATATTCAGGCGGGCTTTGCGCCTCGCTGGATCCGCGCAGTGCGGGACGCGCTGGCCCTTGGCCCCCGGCAAATGGAAGCGCTGTTCAACGCATCGATTTCAACCCTCGAACGGCGCCAGCGCCAACAGCAGTCACTGGACATGGTGGCCTCCGAACGCCTGGACCGTGTGGCGATGATTGCCAGCCACGCCCTGCAGGTATTTGCAACGCCCGAGCGTGCCGGCCAATGGCTGGTTGCCCGCAACACCTCATTCAGCGGTCGCA
The DNA here is from genome assembly GCF_009495975.1 of Pseudomonas sp. SZ57. NCBI lineage: Bacteria > Pseudomonadati > Pseudomonadota > Gammaproteobacteria > Pseudomonadales > Pseudomonadaceae > Pseudomonas > Pseudomonas sp. SZ57. The sequence goes on from NZ_WIBD01000002.1 coordinate 378,745, forward strand.
CGCCGTTGCAATTATGCGAAACCGGGCTCGGCACGACGCAAGCGCATCGCGCACTGGTCGCACTCGAGTGTGCCAGTGCCGACGCGCCGTGATTCACTCAGCGTGCAGTATCCACCACGATCCGCCCACGAACCTGCCCTGCAATCAATTGCGGCGCGAGGTCGATCACCTCGCTCAAGCCGACTTCACGGCTGATCAGCGACAGCAACGACATGTCCAGGTCGCTCGCCAGCCTCGACCAGGCTTCCAGCCGATCCGCGCGCGGGCGGGTCACGCTGTCGATACCAGCCAGCGTGACGCCGCGCAGAATGAACGGCGCAACCGACCCCGGAAACTCCATGCCCTGCGCCAGACCACAGGCCGCCACCACGCCGCGATAACAAATACCGGCGCACACGTTGGCCAATGTATGGCTGCCGACAGAGTCGACTGCCGCCGCCCATTGCTCCTTGGCCAGCGGTCGCCCAGGCTGCGAAAGGGTTTGCCGGTCAATGATCTGCGCGGCGCCGAGTTGCTGCAGGTAGTCGCTTTCCGAGGCCCGCCCGGTGGAGGCAATGACCCGATAGCCGAGCCTGGCCAGGATGGCGATGGCAAAGCTGCCGACCCCACCATTGGCGCCGGTGACCAGCACATCACCGTGGTCCGGGGTCAAGCCGTGCTTTTCCAATGCCAGGACACTGAGCATCGCGGTGTAGCCCGCCGTGCCGATGGCCATCGCCTGCGCCGGCGTGAAGGCCTCTGGCAAAGGAATGAGCCATTCGCTCTTGAGCCGGGCCTTTTGCGCCAGCCCGCCCCAATGCCCTTCGCCGACGCCCCAGCCATTGAGCAGAACCTTGTCCCCGACCTTGAACTCAGGGGTATCGCTGGCTTCGACCGTACCGGCCAGGTCAATACCCGGCACCATCGGGAAGCTGCGCACGATCGGGCTCTGACCGGTGATCGCCAGCGCGTCCTTGTAGTTGAGCGTGCTGTGCGACACGTTGATCGTCACGTCGCCCGTGGGCAGCCGCGCTTCGTCGATGTCGGTCAGATTGACGTGGTATCCCGCCTCATCCTTGTCGATCAAGATGCCCTTGAACATATGCGCCTCCAATTTAGACTGATCGTCTTTAAATAGCCCTGAAGAGAAATCATTGCGGCAAACCACGAAGGTAGCCGGCAATGAACGTGTTCAACGGTGTAGCGCTTTTAACCAGCCGGGCGCGTAGCACTGCGCCCTCCCAGCCGATCCAGAAAAACGCGGCCAGCTCATCGCAATCAGCGTCTGCAGCCAGCTCGCCCATTGATTGCGCAGCCCTCAGACAACCCGCCAGCTTTGACTGCCAGTCCAGCAGCGTCTGTTCCAGTACCTCGCGAAATCCGTCCGGTAACAGACTGATTTCCTGGCCCAGATTGCCGACCATGCAACCGCGTCGATAGTCATGTCGCGCCATACCGCCCTTGGCGCTCTGTACAAAGCCGACCAGTCGTTCCAGTGGCGAAAGCGCTTCATCCAACAGCCAACGGTCCAGCCGCTGCGCGAAATAGCGCGCGTACTCATCCAGCACCGCCCGGCCAAAGGCTTCCTTGCTGGGGAAGTAGTGATAGAACGACCCTTTGGGAATGCCGACTTCCTTGAGAATGTAATCCAGCCCTGTGGCCGAAAAACTCTGCTCGGTGAGCACTTCCAGACCTCGACGCAGCAGCGCCTCGCGGGTCTCGAGGTTATCGCGATCAACCTTCGGCGGCCGGCCGGGAAGCCGGGGCCTGGCGAGTGAGGGAGTCGGTAGCGGGATAGTTGGCTGAGTCATGCACGAATAGTAGACCGATCGTTTTTTATGTCAACCGAATGGCCCTGCCGGCTTGCCGACGCTCGACGTGGCGTTTGCCATTCACGCCATTCTCGCGCTCAATGAGCGTCTGCCGAATGCCTGCCGGAGAACCACATGAGCCAATGGCCAGATAGCCGCATCACTGAACTGTTCGCCATCGAACTGCCGCTGTTGCAAGCCCCCATGGCGGGCGCCAGCGGATCGCAGATGGCCATTGCGGTGGCTCAGGCTGGCGGCTTGGGGGCATTGCCCTGCGCCATGCTCACTCCCGAGAAAATCGACCAGGAAGTCGCGACTTTCAGGCAACAGACCGGCAACGCCCCGCTGAACCTGAATTTCTTCTGCCATCAGCCTCCGGCCGACGATGCCGAGCGCGCTGAACGCTGGAAGCAGTCGCTCAAGCCCTATTACGAGGAATTGGGTGCCGATTTCGATGCGCCAACACCGGTCTCCAACCGCACACCTTTCGACAGCGACAGCTGCACGCTCATCGAGCGCTTGAGGCCGGAAGTGGTGAGTTTCCATTTCGGCCTTCCGCAGCCATCGTTACTGGACCGGGTCCGGGCCACCGGTGCAAAAATCATCTCGTCAGCCACCACGGTCGAAGAAGCGATCTGGCTGGAGCAACACGGCTGCGACGCGGTGATTGCCATGGGCTACGAAGCAGGCGGCCATCGGGGGCTGTTCCTCAGCGATCAACTGCACACCCAGGTCGGCACCTTTGCATTGGTCCCGCAAATCGCTGACGCCACAAGCATCCCGGTCATCGCCGCAGGTGGTATCGCAGACGGTCGCGGTGTCGCGGCGGCATTTGTTCTGGGCGCTTCGGCGGTACAGGTCGGGACCGCGTATCTGTTCTGCCCGGAAGCCAGCGTCAGCGCCCTGCACCGTCAAGCGCTGCACGATGCCTCGGGCAGCCAGACCGCGCTGACCAACCTCTTCACCGGGCGTCCGGCGCGAGGCATCGTCAATCGGATCATGCGCGAAGCCGGCCCCATCAGCCCGCTCGCCCCGGCGTTTCCGCTGGCGGGCGGTGCCTTGATGCCGCTGCGTGCGCAGGCGGAAAAACTGGGCAGCAGTGACTTCGTGAACCTCTGGGCAGGCCAGGCAGTCGGTATCAAACATTGGCTGGGAGCCACCGAACTGACGCGGCAACTGGCTGAAAATGCGCTGAAAATTCTGTCTCCGCGATAAAACAGTGCTTTCAGAACAACAGGCTGACGCTATATATTTATCTATATAGCGAAACGCCCTTATCTCGATGGCGTGCATTTTCATCATCAAGGAGCTGTTTCATGCGAACGACCACGCTACGCGCCATTCTCAAGTTCTCCGTGCTGGCCTTTGCCGCCTCTGCTGCAGCCCATGCGTCTGCCGACGAAGTGCAAGTCGCCGTGGCGGCCAATTTCACCGCGCCGATCCAGGCGATAGCCACTGACTTCGAGAAGGACACCGGCCACAAGCTCGTCGCCGCGTTTGGCGCTACCGGTCAGATCTATACGCAGATCAAGAATGGCGCGCCGTTCGAGGTCTTCCTCTCGGCTGACGACGCCACGCCGGCAAAACTTGAGCAGGAAGGCGACACCGTCAAGGGTTCGCGCTTCACCTACGCGGTCGGAACACTGGCGTTGTGGTCAGCCAAGAATGGTTATGTCGACAGCAAGGGCCTGGTGCTCAAGGCCAATCAGTATCAACACTTGTCCATCGCCAATCCCAAAACCGCGCCCTACGGTCTGGCAGCGACTCAGGTACTGAGCAAAATGGGCCTGACCGAAGCCACCAAAGCCAAGATCGTCGAAGGTCAGAGCATTACCCAGGCCTACCAGTTCGTGTCCACCGGCAACGCCGAGCTGGGTTTCGTGGCCCTGTCGCAGATCTACAAGGATGGCAAACTGACCAGCGGCTCGGCCTGGATCGTACCGGATGACCTGCATGACCCGATCAAGCAGGACGCGGTCATCCTCAACAAAGGCAAGGACAGCGCCGCTGCCAAGGCGCTGGTCGAGTACCTCAAGGGCCCGAAAGCCGCCGCGATCATCAAGTCCTTCGGATACCAGCTGTAAATGCCGCTGGGGAGTGCCGACATCGCGGCGATCTGGCTGACGCTGAAACTCGCGTCGCTGACCACTGTCATCCTGCTGATCATCGGCACGCCCGTTGCGCTGTGGCTGGCGCGCACTGATTCGTGGCTTAAGGGGCCGATTGGCGCAGTGGTCGCCCTGCCCCTGGTGCTGCCGCCAACCGTTATCGGTTTTTACCTGTTGCTGCTGCTCGGCCCCAACGGTGCGGTGGGTCAGCTCACGCAAAGCCTGGGGCTGGGCACGCTGACTTTCAGCTTCGCCGGGCTGGTGATCGGCTCGGTTCTGTATTCGATGCCTTTTGTCGTGCAGCCGCTGCAGAACGCGTTCGCAGCGATCGGCACCCGCCCTCTGGAGGTCGCAGCCACCTTGCGGGCCGGCCCTTGGAACACCTTTTTTCACGTGATTCTGCCCCTAGCCAAACCAGGGTTTATCACTGCGGCCATACTCGGGTTCGCACACACGGTCGGCGAGTTCGGTGTGGTCCTGATGATCGGCGGCAATATTCCCGAGAAAACCCGTGTGGTGTCGGTGCAGATCTTCGATCACGTCGAATCCATGGAATACCTGCAAGCCCACTGGCTGGCCGGCGCGATGCTGGTCTTTTCCTTTCTGGTGCTGTTGGCGTTGTATTCCAGCGGCAAATCCAGAACGGGATGGCGCTGAGCCATGGCGTCGCCGATAGAAGTCCGCTTGCAGATGGCCTACCCGGATTTCACCGTCCGTACCGACCTTAGCCTGCCGGGGTCGGGCATTACAGCGCTGTTCGGGCCTTCCGGCTCGGGCAAGACGACCTGCCTGCGCTGTATCGCCGGCCTGGAAAAAGCCGATCAGGGCTTCATCCGCGTTCACGATGAAGTCTGGCAGGACACCGAAAAAGGTATTTTCCTGGCTCCGCACAAGCGGGCGATCGGCTATGTGTTTCAGGAAGCCAGCCTGTTCGCGCATCTGTCGGTGCGGGACAATCTGGAGTTCGGGATGAAACGTGTCCCGCGCCAGCAGCGCCATATTCAACTGCCGCAGGCCAGCGAACTGCTCGGCATCGATCACCTGCTGCAGCGCAGCCCTGACAAGCTGTCCGGTGGCGAGCGCCAGCGCGTAGGCATCGCCCGCGCCCTGCTGACCAGCCCGCGGCTGATGCTGCTCGATGAGCCGCTGGCGGCGCTGGACACCCGACGCAAAGGTGAAATCCTGCCGTACCTGGAGCGCCTGCACCGGGAACTGGACATCCCCATGCTGTACGTCAGCCATGCTCAGGATGAAGTTGCACGCCTGGCGGACCACTTGGTGCTGCTCGACGCAGGCAACGTGCTGGCCAGCGGTCCGATCCACGAAACCCTGGCGCGGCTGGACCTTCCGCTGGCGATGGGCAGTGATGCGGGGGTGGTCATCGAAGGCACGGTCAGCGCTTATGATCAGCATTACCAGTTGCTCACCGTGACGCTGCCCGACAGCAAACTGAGCATGCGCGTCGCCCACGCGCAGATGCAGGTCGGCACCCTGCTGCGCATCAAGGTCCAGGCCCGTGACGTCAGCCTCAACCTGCAACCCGATTACCAGAGCAGCATCCTCAACCGCTTACCGGTCACGGTGATCGAGGAAGCGCTGGCCGACAATTCGGCACACGTGCTGGTCAAGCTGGATGCTGGCGGCACGCCGCTGCTCGCGCGCATCACTCGCTATTCCAGCGACCAACTTAACCTGCACAGAGGCCAGTCGCTCTGGGCGCAGATCAAGGCGGTCGCGGTGCTGGCCTGACCTTTCGAAAAAAACAGCCACGCAGCAAATAAACGGCACCACCGTAAAAGGCCGAGGTCAGTGTTTTTAACTGCCTTTGGAACTTAGCCATGCCTGACTCGACTGCCATCAGCCAGCCCGCCAGTGAACTGCATTACGTAGACGACACTCAACCGGGCCTTACACGCAAGGTACTGCGCGGCAAATTCGCGTACTTCGACACTCAGGGTCAGCGCATCAAGGACGAGTCGGAGATCAAGCGCATCAACGCTCTGGCAGTGCCGCCCGCCTACACCGAAGTGTGGATCTGTGCCGACCCGTTAGGTCACCTGCAGGCCACCGGACGCGACGCCCGCGGACGCAAGCAGTATCGCTACCATCCGCGCTGGCGCGAAATACGTGATCAGGACAAATACTCGCGGCTGATCGAGTTCGGCCATGCGCTGCCCAAAGTGCGCAAGCAGATCGAAGCACAGCTCGCCCAGCCGGGCATGGGCCGGGAAAAAGTCATGGCGACGGTCATCTCATTGCTGGACGCAACCTTGATCCGCATCGGTAACAGCCAGTACGCCAAGGAAAACCGCTCGTACGGCCTGACCACCCTGCGCAACAAGCACGTCGAAGTCAAAGGCGGCCAGATCCTCTTCGAATTCCGCGGCAAGAGCGGCGTCGAGCATAAAGTCAGCGTCAAGGATCGGCGTCTGGCCAACGTTATCAAGCGCTGCATGGAGCTGCCCGGACAAAACCTCTTCCAGTACCTGGACGAAGACGGCGTGCGCCACGCGGTGACCTCATCGGATATCAATGCCTACCTGCAAAGCCTCACCGGCTCGGACTTCACCGCCAAGGACTACCGGACCTGGGCGGCCAGCGCGCTGGCACTGGCAACGCTGCAAAAACTGCACTGGGAGCCAGAGGCCGACGCCAAACGGCACATCGTCGACATGGTCAAGGCAGTCTCGAAACAACTGGGCAACACCCCCGCCATCTGCCGAAAATGCTACATCCACCCGGCGGTTCTGGAAGGCTTCCTGCTCGGCAACCTGGCCAAACTCCCCCGCTCCCGACAACGCAAAGGCCTGCGCCTGGAAGAAGTCGCCCTGGCGAGCTACCTGCGAATACTGGCTGACAAGGTCGAGGCTGTGGTTAAGGATGCGGTGGTGAAAGACAGCAAAGCCTGAGCCGCCTGACCGCGGCACGTCAGCCTTTGCGCCAATAAAATTTCGTAGCTTCATGATTTGCCAAGCATTTCTGACAGACAAAAAAGCAGCGTCTTGCACCTTTCGAGACGCTTTCAAGCTTGCTTCATGGGGGCCGGGTGTATATATTCCCTGCTCTTGGCGCTACCGCCCCGATGGCGAAATTGGTAGACGCAAGGGACTTAAAATCCCTCGTCCTTTGGACGTGCCGGTTCGACCCCGGCTCGGGGCACCACATATATAAAGGGCTTACGGGGCATTTTGCTCAGTAGGCCCTTTTTGTTTTGGTCCGCAACAACAGTTGTGGTCTGCAATTCCTAAAAACTCTTTGCCGTGTTCCTGATCAGTTATTACGGGACCGAGAGCGTCAGCGGCGCGGGCGAACCGGCACCAACCTTGGCTCTGGTCACCGCAGCAGGTCCACATGTGCGGCAAAAGCGTTACCCCGCCGCCCATGGTAGCTCTCACTCAAGCGGTTGCCTTGAACAACGGGTGCAGGGCTGAACCGCTTGTCGCCAGCCACTGAAGGAACGGCAGTAGCTGGCCGATACGATTGCATGACCCTTCTAGTTCGGATAGGGAAATCAAGGAAGGCTACACTACGATGAATCTCTTACGCGGCACTATGTTATCAACGCGCCTAATTTCTGCGTTTGTGGTATGCGCAGTTGTCACACTAGGTGTCGGCCTTGTCGGATACACGGGTATCACAGGCCTCAAAAACAGCGTAGATGGGATCGTCAGTAACAACCTCGTATCTGTGTACAACACGAGTAATGCACGCTCAAATGCGATAGCGCATTATCGCGACTTGCACCGCGCACTGCTGTATAAATTTGCAAAGGCAGACCAAGCCAAATATGACGAGACGTTGAAGTCCTTAGCAGATAATCAAAAAGAAGTAGAACAACTTTTCAATGCATATCGGCAAACGCCTCTGGAAGACGATGAAAGAGCGGCGGGTGATCAGTTTGAAAAAGACTGGCCAGCGTACATTAACGCATCCTCTCGCGTGATCGAATTAGCGGCGAAAGGTGACCTTGAAAGCGCGAACAAGATGTTCGCACAAGAGGTGGATCCTGCCTACAAGAAAACAAACGATGAGTTAAAAATAATAGTAGCGTCTAACAAGCGCCAGAGTGATGACGTCGCTATAGAAGCCGCGAAGACTTCGAGCGTCGCATACGGGTCATTGGGCATAGGCGTAGTGATCGCGTTTGTTGCTGCAATTATTCTGGGCTTATTGGTCACACGCTCGATCACTCGACCGCTTTTGGGGGCTCTACGGACCGCAAAACAAGTGGCCGACGGCGACCTTTCTCAACAAATTGATGTCACCGGGAATGACGAGATCAGCACACTGCAATCAGCACTGAGCACGATGCAAGTTAACCTAAGAAATACTATTAAAGAAATTGCCAATGCGGCTGATCAACTGGCCTCTGCGTCAGAAGAGTTGAATGCAGTTACGGAGGAGAGTTCCAAAGCACTGATACGCCAGAACGATGAGATCCAGCAAGCCGCTACGGCGGTGAACGAGATGACAGCAGCGGTTGAGGAGGTAGCGCGCAATGCCTCAGGCGCGTCTGAGTCCTCTGAAGAAACTAGCCGCAGTGCTATTGAAGGACGTGATCAAGTAAAGAATGCCGTTGGATCGGTTAATACTATGGCAGAGCAGATTTCTCAATCGACTGAAAAGGTCACGGTACTCGCCACGAGAGTCAATGAGATCACAGGCGTTCTCGCAGTTATTCAGTCCATAGCCCAGCAAACCAACCTGTTGGCCTTGAATGCCGCAATTGAGGCAGCCAGGGCTGGCGAGCAGGGTCGCGGCTTTGCGGTAGTCGCCGATGAAGTGCGCGCCCTTGCGCACCGAACGCAGGCGTCGACCGCAGACATTGAGGCTATGATGGCCCAAATTCGTGCGGGTGCGGATGAAGCAGTGATCTCTATGAATAACAGTAGGAGCCTTGCAGGAGAAACCCGTGATCAAGCGATTCAGGCAGGTCACGCGCTAGACAGAATCACCGAAGGTGTCTCAATGATTAATGAGAAAAATCTCGTGATCGCAAGTGCCGCCGAAGAGCAAGCTCACGTAGCTCGAGAGGTGGACCGAAACCTGATTAATATTCAAGATATCTCCACTCAGACTGCAACTGGCGCGCACCAAACCAATGCCTCGAGTGCAGAGCTTTCTCGACTTGCCGCCTCATTTGGAGTATTGGTCAATAAGTTCAAGACCTGAATAAAGTTGATCAGAACGCGTGTGTATATAGTAGGCATCTGACAATAGCGCATTCAGATGCCTATGTGCTTGCGCAAAGATCTTCCGCCTCGCTTGAGGCGCGAAGACGGCACGCCGCTAGACTGGTGTGAAATCACATCGCCCCCATACAGCATTGTCATCCCATGCGAATACATCCAGGACATGAACGGGAGCGAATACCGATCAGCGACTACACCAAAGCCCCTCCATCCTTTTTTTGCGGATCACCCGTTCGGAGTCGATCAGTTCGTTAAGCATGCGGACGGTGTCGATATCGGCACGTCCATGTCGCGATCGGTCGCATCCTTGGAGAGGACTTTTCTCAACCACAAGAAGTCACCCAGCAGGATTGTGCCTGTACCGCCCGGTCAGCCAAGTAGCTTTGCCTGGGCCAAGGTCGCTCGGATCCCTCTTTACCCCTGAAATAAAAAAGACCCGCCAGTAGGGCGAGCCTTGTCAGAAAAAAATGGCTCAGTTAAACCCGGCCAAATTTTTTCGTCTTGGGATCGAGATAATCTTGACCGGATCGAGTTATCTGGATAACCCAATCTCTAGAAACTAAAAGAAGGCCTGAATCAACACAGCGGTTTGCCAGATAGAAAAACTCAGCTTCCTCTAGGGGTCTCGTAATATTTCCACTGGATGATCTCCACTTTTCAAGAAGATCATCAAGATGAATCCCGCTAGAAGCAGCGTAACTCGGGAGCAGGTCCAATAAATGCTTAATCCTAAGTGAATCGGGTTTCATGTGAATCTCCCTTCCAAACCTCGGAAAGGATTTATTAACACATACCAGAGCAATATCAAAGCGCCATCACACATAAAAGACTCTAAGCCGACTGTTGCACAGGGAAAACAGGTACGAATAAGGCCCTCGCTGAACTTGGCAACCAGACGTTCCGAGGGATCTGAGTAAATCGCAGTCATGGAAAAGCCAAGCCGTGAGACTGGGCTTGGGCGATCGATACATCAATTGCGCGGGCCATAGACCTCATCCCGAATTGTGGTGCTTTCCATGACCTCGCCAAAATCTGTCTGTCCATGCAGACATCGAGAATCACTCACCATCAACATCGACCACGCTGAATATTGACCGCCCCCCCTCCCAGAGACCTGCATACCCTTAGGGCAATCATGAGCGTGACTAATGATTTATTGAAATCAATTCGTTTTTGTTCATGTAGGCAACCGACCTAAAATCCCTACAGCTCTTCACCCTCAGCAGAATAACGGCTGCTGATCGAAGACACAGACATCAGTCAACGCTAAAAGGGGCAAGACGCCTATCCGGGCGTTGCCTCGTAAGGAAGGATGCCAAGCCTAGATGAAAAAAGAATTCACATTTTCTATCAAGTGTACTTGTTTTGATGAGAATTACTCACCCTCAGACACTACCCGAGTCACGACTAATTTTGCGAACCTGGCCAGGGGAAAAAGTCGCCGAGAGAATTTACGTAATACCTTGAAGATGATCGACAATCGCTTCAATGCCCTGGCGCACTGGGACAACCCTAAAGGCGATCGTTATACGCTGGCGCTGAACATTGTCTCTGCGGAAATGAATATCGATGCTGAAGGTGATCACTCTGCCATTCCGTTAATTGAGGTTTTGAAGACAACGATCATTGACCGAAAAACCAATACGCATATTAACGGAATGGTAGGAAATAACTTCTCTTCCTACGTACGAGACTATGATTTCAGCGTGAGATTACCAGAGCACAAAGAAAACCAGTCCGGGCTCAGCACGCCAGAAGATTTCGGAGATCTGCACGGAAAACTCTACAAAAGCTTTGTCAATTCAACCAGCTACAAAGCGCATTTTGACAAACCGCCTGTTATCTGCCTGAGTGTATCGAGCGCCAGAACCTATCACCGGACCGAGAATCAGCATCCTGTTTTAGGGTATGAATACCAGCAGGACGAATACTCGTTGACGGATGAGTATTTCATGAAAATGGGCTTAAAGGTCCGCTATTTCATGCCCCCGAACAGCGTTGCGCCTCTGGCGTTTTATTTCTCGGACGATTTGCTGGGTGACTACACCAATCTGGAGCTTATTAGCACCATCAGCACGATGGACACCTTCCAGAAAATTTATCGCCCTGAGATCTATAACGCAAATTCAACGGCAGGAAAAATCTATCAACCTAGCTTGAAAAATAACGATTACTCGTTGACCCGCATTGTGTACGACCGCGAGGAGCGAAGTCAGCTGGCTATAAAGCAAGGGAAATTTGTTGAAGAGCACTTTATCAAACCCTATCAGCCCCTTCTGGATCAGTGGTCCGCAAGCTGCATTCTTTGATCATTTAAAAACCAAGGTTGATTTTTCATGAAAAAACTTTTGCCCACCTCCACTGCTGGCAGCTTGCCTAAACCTTCCTGGCTTGCACAACCTGAGACACTCTGGTCACCGTGGAAATTGCAAGGGGAAGAACTGGTTGAAGGTAAGCAGGATGCGTTACGTTTGTCGCTGCAAGAACAACAACTGGCCAATATTGATATCGTCAGCGACGGTGAACAAACGCGCCAGCATTTTGTAACTACATTTATTGAGCATCTCGATGGCGTCGATTTTGAACAGCGCGAGACCGTTAGAATTCGAGACCGCTATGATGCGAGCGTGCCAACGGTGGTGGGTGCTGTCGCTCGCCGAAAACCAGTTTTTGTTGAAGACGCAAGATTTCTACGCCAGCAAACCAGGCAGCCTATCAAGTGGGCCTTGCCCGGACCAATGACGATGATTGACACCCTCTACGATGCTCACTATAAAAATCGTGAAAAACTGGCTTGGGAATTTGCCAAAATCCTCAACCAGGAGGCCAAAGAGCTAGAGGCTGCCGGGGTTGATATTATTCAGTTTGATGAGCCTGCATTCAATGTGTTTTTTGATGAAGTGAATGACTGGGGCGTCGCCACCCTGGAAAGGGCAGTTGAAGGGCTTACATGTGAAACGGCCGTGCATATTTGCTATGGCTACGGCATCAAGGCGAATACCGACTGGAAAAAAACGCTGGGCTCCGAATGGCGACAGTACGAAGAGGCCTTTCCCAGGCTGCAAAACTCCAGTATCGACATCATCTCGTTGGAATGTCACAACTCGCACGTCCCTATGGATCTGCTTGAACTCATTCGAGGCAAGAAAGTGATGGTAGGAGCCATTGATGTGGCAAGCCATGCCATTGAAACGCCTGAGCAAGTCGCCAACACGCTAAGGAAAGCGCTTAAATTCGTCGACGCCGACAAACTCTATCCCTGCACCAACTGCGGAATGGCCCCTCTCCCTCGTCATGTCGCCAGCGGCAAGCTGCGCGCGTTAAGTGCAGGGGCAGACATCGTCCGCAAAGAACTCTTGAGCCAGTGATCGGCTACGTACGCAAGTCAGTAGGCGATACTCAGGCCTGGCTTGCACAAAAAAGCCCGGCGCTGAAGCCGGGCTTTCTGATCATCTATTCCTTATGCAGAACACGCATGGCCAACGCTTCGCTGGTCGCTTGCACCCTGTCCTTCTCGTCTACACCTTCCCAATAGAACGGATTCTGGAAGCTTCGAGACGCGTAGCGTTCACTACTTAACGGGCGGCTTGTCAAAATCGACATCAAGCGTCTGATAAAATGCCATCGGTGATTCAGCAACGATCCAGAGAAGAAGGATGACGTGGTGACCTTGTTTGCCCTCTGGCAGTACTGCAGAGATCTCTGTTTTCGGAGCAAGTTCTTCACGGTGCTCGCTATACGGGTCAAGAAGAGAGATCTCTTCGTAAAAAGGTTTCTCTTGAAAGTGGGCACGCGTCAATCGAGTGCTCTCATCCCAGCCATCTTTAGTAATGAACCAGCGATAACCACGCGTCACATGCGGTGCCTCATACCGCCAAGTCACCATAAAAGTGCTGACACCTTTCACACCTTGGCGAGGCCAGCCTTCAGCGTTGCCCTCGGCTACCAGTCTGTCTGCGACCTCTCTATCGGTATAATTCAAGCACTCACGCTCGTCGGTCCAACCTCCGCTCACTATAAGGCCATCCTTTGGAGGCTCCGCACTGGGAACATCAGATTTAAAACCAGCGAATTCACCTCCAATGGTATCCGGAAAGTTTTTGCCGCTTTCTATCCCATGCAGGTGCCACTCCAGTACCCAGCTCTGATCCATTGCATAAGAGCCCCTCGTTGCAGGGTCTGTAATCCGCCCGTGTTTAACTCCCGTGGTGGTAGCATCACTCATGTCCCTATCCTCAATTATTAAATCAGGCATACCTTGCCTGTTACCCAATTGAAGACCTGCTTTCCTGAACGGAATAGCTAGCAGTTCAGCGAGTAGATTTTTCCATAAAACCCTGAAACAAGGGTGCGGGAAGCTAGCCAAGCCAGCCCGCTCTCCACTCCATACTCGGCATTAGCTTTTCAGAGCATCACGTTAATGCGAAAGACGTTCTGCTCAGGGTCCAGCAGCACGGCCTGATACCAGTTGTAATAGGTCAGATACGGTTCCTTGACCAGTATTGCGCCCTGCGTCACTGCCAGCGGCACCAGTCGGTCCACCTCGGCCTGGTCGGACACGTCGATGTTGAGCAAGAACCTGCACCCCGTGCTGCCTGCAAACGCTTCCAGGCCAAGCAGCTCGTACGCATCCAGTGCGTTGAAACCAATGCAGGACTTGCCGGTGTCCAGTCCGCGAAAGATCGGTGACCTGATGGCCTCGATTTCGCGAAAGCCGAACAGGTTCGAGTAGAACGTGCTCAGGCGGACGATGTCCTGCGCGAACACGTTGACGTAAGACAATGAGTTCATATCAGGCCACCTTGCTGCCGCCAAAAGTGGTCTGCTTGACGAACTTGGACAGCAAATGATCGCCTGATGTAACCGGCGCATGCCGAGGTGTGGCGCCAGGTTGCAGGCAGCCTGGCAGGCATTGAATCAACGTGTCGTAGTTGGGTTGGTGGAAAAACACCAGAGACTGTCGACGATTGTCCTGCTCGCTGGTCATGGGCGGGTTGACCACTCGATGCAGCGTGGAAATCCACTGGTCGTTGGTCCACTGCATCATCAGATCGCCAATGTTGACCACAAAACCATTCTCGACATACGGCACATCGACCCACTCGCCTTGACGATTACGTACTTGCAAGCCGCCCAGCGCGTTATCAGGGCGCACTATCGTCAGACTGCCGTAGTCGGTATGCGCACTGGCGCGTAACTGGCCAGCCTCGACTTCGGTCTTGATGTCCGGATAACTCAGGCTGCGGAACATGCTGATATGCCGGTCGATCTTGTCATCGAAAAAACACTCATCCAGTTCCAATGCCAGGGCAAACAGGCGCATCAACGATTGAGCCAACTCGCTCATGGCATCGAAATAGGCCTGATAAGCCTCCTTGAATCCGGGCAGCAGGTTTTGCGCAGGCCAGACATTCGGTGCGAAGTGCGAGCCGGCCTGGGCATTGTGATAATAATCTTCATCCGGCACATCGCTCGGCCCGATGGAGAAAGACTCCTTGAGATCCCCCGGCGCACTTTCCTCCAGAGAATAGGAAAGGCTCTCCTCGGCCACCGCACTGTACCCCCGCACCATCTCCGGGCTGGGCCGATCTACCTTGCGCTTTTCCGTCAGCGGCAAATCAAAGAATTGGCGGGTCAAACGCGAGACCCTGTCGATAAGCTCTCCGGGAATCTGGTGCTCGGTGATGACCAGAAACCCGATGTCCCTGCACGCCTGATTGACTGCCTTGGCTACAGCGGCCTTGCCGTCCGGGTCTTCTGAAAAATAAGGGGCCAGGTTGATAATGGGCACATAGTGCAGAGTCATACGGCTGTTTCCTCTCGCTGACACGCTGCTGAAAAGGCTCACCTACAAGGGTGAAGATCAGCGAGGCAAGAGCAGAAAGCATGCCACTGGAAGAATTCATCGTTCATACAAGCAGTTAGCTGTTTCGACGGTTAAAGCCGGATCAAATGGTCTGAAACAGAACGCATGGTTTGAATGCACAGGTATGAAAAAACGGGCCAGAATTGCGCACATTCGACCCGCTGTTTTCAGGCGCTTGCAATACGCCCGATGACGTCGGCGGTCGTCGTTACTTCGCCGAACTCATAGGCAATCGTCGTCAGAGATATTCGCTGTACCTCTTCGGCTGAAACAGCGCCGAACCCGACGTCCGGGTAGTCCATCGCAGCATTCGCGTCGCTCAGGGCGATGACTTTGTATTCTCGGTGCACCCCGTCCCTGATCGTGGTTTCACAACACACATTGGTGACCGTACCGCAGACGATGATCGTATCGACATCCCGCGCACGCAGCACGGTGTCCAGGTCCGTGTTATGAAAGCCGCTGTAAAACAGCTTGTCGACAATCACGTCACCGGGCCGAGGCGCGAGCGCTTCGATAACCTCAACGTCCGGATCATGCCGTGCCAGTATCTGGTCCACATTCGGATAAAGATCACGCATGCGCCCGGTATCAGAACCATCGCCGCGCACGATATGGCGAAGATAAATCACCGTCACCTGCGCAGCCCGCGCGGTTTGCAGCAGCTTCTGGATAGGCTGGATGATGTCCGCAGTACTTTTTACGTACAACGCCCCGGTGGGCTCACAAAATACTTTTTGCATGTCTACAACGATGACCGCCGTTCTGCGCGGATCGATCGGCCAGCGGACAAGGGGTTTGCTCATGGGACTTACCTCGATTGAGCCTGACAGGCTGGATAGCCTTGCCAAGCAATAATCGTGCTGCCGGAGCTATGGCGATCACCAACGCTTCGAGAAGTAGAACATGATGGAGCCCACGCAAAGACATGCCACGGCCTTGAATACCGGATAGCCAGCGCCACCGCACAGCAGATAGGAGTAACCGTTTGTTATCAGCAGAAAAACCGAAACAGCCAATAGAGCGAGTGAAATAAAACGCTGGAATCGAAACCGCTGCTTATCGCTGCCAATATACATAGCTACCTTCCTCTCCATCGATCTAGCGTAGAAAGTACTGCTTTCTCGCTCAGGATAACGAGGTTTCGAAAAACCTCACTTTCATCGCGCCCGAAAAAAACCCGCAGACGTTAATCTGCGGGGCTTTGAATGGTGGGAGCACAGGTGGGAATCGGATCTGCAGAAATGCGTCAATCGCGCAAAAAGCATCAAACGAAAGCTCAGGAATCCTTGAAGTTCTTCAACTCCATTTTGGCATTGGCTATCAGGTCAGGCGTCATTGGCCTTCCCTGCCGGTCCAGAAGTATCGGGGTGCATGCGCATCGACAGCGCACGCGGTTATCACCTTCCGCCCACCAATCGAGCATCTGCTGCCCCGTGAATAACTCGCCATGTCGTTCGATATGATGCTCCCGACTGGTAGATGTCAACGCGGACAGATGCATGAATTTTACCAGCATCCCGAGACGCTCTGAATCGGCGATGTCGTTCTGCAACTTGCGAATCCGCATTTCATGAAGTTCGGAATCAGAAATTCTACCGACCAAGGCTGAGCCCTCGTTAAAACACACATGAAATTAATAGACCACTCAAGCAACTCGCGCCACTTTCCAATCGTGTATGAGCCAGTTCTTTTCCTGGCTGAGCGCGGTGCCTATGAATGATTTCAGTGTCCCGGAGTTGTCCTGATCAGATGGAAAAATACAAATCTGCGCCCAATAAAAAACCCCGCAGACGTTAATCTGCGGGGCTTTGAATAGTGGAGGCCGAGGTCGGAATCGAACCGGCGTAGGCGGATTTGCAATCCGCTGCATAACCATTTTGCTACTCGGCCTCAAACGAAAGATGCTTCACTTGAACATCAAACGTGTTTTGATTTCGCGGGAAACCTGTATTTCTTTGGCTTCCAACCCATTGAATCTAAAGGGTTTTTTTCAATTCCTCGCTCAGGAATGGACGCAATTCTGTACTGGTTCGCATGCCATGTCAAGAACGAGGAGAAAATAATTCGCCCACGCTGTATCGCTGCAATCGCTACTGCGCCTGATGTTCCAGGGGCGTATAGGGTTTGAAGAACCCGCTGCCCATCCATTGTGGTGTTTTTTCTGTGGTCAGCGGCTGGGCGCGCTGGTAGCTGTTTGCGTTTTTCGCGTAGCCCTTGTGGTCGTACTCGGCCATGAACGGGTACGGGAAGACCTTGCGAGTACGTCCGCGATTGCCCACGTTTTCCTTGACCATGGACGCCGGCAGTGACTGTGCCAGCGGTCTCTGCCTGTTGCCGGCCTTGTCGGGGCCTGCCTGTCGGACAACGATGGCGTCCGGGGCCCGGCTTTTTTCGACCCAGGCCATGATCGGTGTCAGCAGATCGACCAGGCTTGGCCCTTCCCCGCCGCCACAGTGATAAACGCCGGGCAGCATGTACAGCCTCGAAAATGCCTCGGTGCGGCTCTTGCCCATCTGTGCTTCAAGCGCCTCGTGATACGCCAGGGTGTTGAGCGGTGAGACGTTCGGGTCGGCCCAGCCGTGCCAGAGGATCAGCTTGCCGCCGCGGCTGGCGAATGGCGAGAGATCGGGATTGGTGGCGTCGTACAGCGCATGCAGCGGGCGCAGCTGGTCAAAGGTTTTCGTGTTGAAGTCCAGCGTATTCAAATCGAAACTTGCAGGCGGGTTCTTCTCGAACACGACATTGCGAATGGCCTCCAGCGCGGCCTTTTCACTGTATACCGTCTGATCGGCGCTAACCGGCACGAACACGCCAGCCCAGGCCAATTCCGAGCCCGGCTGCGGGCCGCCCAGGGTCAATCGCTCACCACTGGCAGCGTCCTTCGGGCCTTCGTAAAAGCGTCTGACCGTGGCCACCTCCTCTGCGCTCAGGCACGTGGCGGGGTCGGCCGACGCCTTGCATTGCAGCGCGGCGGGATCGAAGTGGCAGATACGCGGATCCGCTATCAGGCCGTCGATCTGTCCGTCCAGCACATCGCATTGGTCAAGTACGGCCTTGTGCAGCAACGGCAGTCGTGAGGCGAGCAGGATAGGCTTGCCGTCTGCGCCGCGGTTGGAGCGCGCCATCCAGCCGTGATACAGGGTTTTCTGCACTTGAAAGTTGAGCGCCGGGGCTCCGGCAATGATGCCGTCGAAATCGTCCGGGTAACGCTGTGCTTCGATCAACGCCTCGCGACCGCCGTCCGAGCAGCCACTGAAGTAGGCGTATTCTGCTTTGCGACCATAGAACGCGGCGATCAGTTTCTTCGAGGCCAGCGCAGTGAGGTGCACACCACGATGGGCGAAATCGGCGCGCTTTTGCGGGTCATCGCCAAAATGCTCGTCTGCCGCCTGATGGCCCATGTCGGTGGAGGCCACCGCGAATGCGCCAGTACTCAGGGATGTGCAGCCATCAGCGGCGCGCACCGTCGAGTTGACGTTGCCACATAATCCGCCGCAGCCGACTTGCAGATAGCGCTGCTCCCAGGTACCGGTTGGCAGCTCGAGCTTGAAGTTGATCTCCGGAGCCAACCGGGCCTCCACGGCACACACCGCAACACCATCACGGGTCGACTCACTGGCCGCCAGCACACGACTATCCTGCCCGCCGATGTCACTGAGTTCCACGCTGCTCAGTGCAGCACAGCTGCTGACCGGTTTGACCACTGCAAGCCGGGCTGTATTGTCGGCGGTTGCAGAGGATGCCATACGGGCCTGAGCCGGCGTCTGAATGCTGAGTGAAGTGACCAGCAGCAACAAGGCGTGGGCGTACTTCAGCTGGGAGGGTTTCATGAGAACTCCTGTTCATGAAGGATCAAAACCACAGTTCGAACCTGCAAATGGCCGCACTGTGGGCAAGGGTAAAACGTTTAAGCCCGGCGATTATTCAAAGGCTAGTAGAAAAAACCATCACCGATTCCATCCGCCGCCCATGACCTTGTAGAGCGTGACCCGGTTGCTCTGCTCTGTCAGGCGCAGGGAAATCAGGTCCTGCTCGGCACTGTACAGCGAGCGTTGCGACTCGAGCGCCTCCAGATAACTCTGCGATCCGCCGCGGTATAGGGCGTCGGCCAGTTCGTAGCTTCTGCGACTGGCATCGGTGTAGGCCTGCTGCGCGGCAAGCCGCTCATCCAGCGTGCTGCGCACCGCCAAGGCATCGGCCACTTCCTTGAATGCAGTCTGGATCGTCTGCTGATAGGTCTGAATCTGGATCTGGTTCTCGACCTTGGCCGAGTCAAGCGTGGCCCGATTGGCGCCGCCGTCGAAAATCGGCACGCTGATACTTGGCGCAAAGCTCCACGCGCCGGTTCCGGACTTGAACAGACCTGAGAGGCTGGTGCTGGAAGAGCCTGCACTGGCAGTCAGGGTGATACTGGGGAAGAACGCAGCACGCGCTGCACCGATATCAATGTTCGCGGCTTTGAGTGTGTGTTCGGCACTCAGCACGTCCGGGCGACGTTGCAGGAGGCTGGAAGGCAGGCCATCCGGCACCTGCACCAATTGCGCCACCGACTGCATCTCGGCATCGGGCAGCAGTTCTTCCGGCAGATCGCTGCCGACCAGCAGACGCAGGGCATTACGGTCCTGAAGAATCTGGCTTTTATATTGCGCCACATCGCCCCTCGCCGATTCGACCGTTGTCTGCGCCTGGGCCACTTCCAGCCCGGAAGAACCGCCCAGCGCATGACTGTTTCTGGTCAGGTCGTAGCTTTTCTGCTGGCTGGCCAGCGTGTCTTCGGCAAGTTTCAGAAGCTGGTTGTCGGCGGCCAGGGTCAGCCAGCCAGTCGCCACTTCGGCGATCAGGCTGATCTGCGTACTACGCCGTGTTTCGGTCAACGCAAGGTAATCTTCGAGTGCTTCGTCCTGAAGGTTCTGGATACGCCCGAACACATCCAGCTCATAGCTGCTCAAGCCCAACTGCGCGCTGTACTCGTGGCTGATCGACGACTTTCCGGTCATCGAGGTCGATGACGGCGTGCGTGTATGCGTGCCGCTGCCACTGGCATCAATGGTCGGCAGGCTCGCCGCTCGCTCGATGCGATATTGCGCCTGCGCTTTCTCGACGTTGAGGCTGGCCAGGCGCAGGTCGCGGTTATTCACCAGCGCCAGGTTCTGCAGGCGCACCAGGCGGTTATCGATGAAAAAATTCTGCCATTCGATATCCGTGGGCACGCTGCCCGACGCAGCCGGTTGGCCAGCCGTCGCTGGCAGCCATTGGCTTGAAACCGGCGCTTCAGGGCGCTGGTAATCCGGGGCCAGGTTGACGCAGCCCGCAAGCAGCGCCGTGACAGCCAGCGAAGGCCAGAAAAGACGCATCATGCTTCACCTGTAGATGTGGGTTGAGCCGCCGGAGCATTGCCTGACGAACGACTGAAGCGGCGACGCACTTCCACGAAGAACAGCGGCACCAGGAAAATCCCCAGCACCGTGGCACTGAACATGCCGCCCAGTACGCCCGTGCCGATCGCGTTACGCCCGGCCGAGCCTGCACCGCTGCTGAGGGCCAGCGGCAGCACACCGAACATGAACGCCAGCGAAGTCATCAGAATCGGACGCAGTCGTTGCCGGGCGGCAAGAAGGGTCGCTTCATGCAGGCTTTTGCCCTGTTCCTGAAGATGTTTGGCGAACTCGACGATCAGGATCGCGTTTTTCGCCGCCAGTCCCACCGTGGTCAGCAAGCCCACCTGAAAGTAAACGTCATTGCTCAAGCCACTGATCCGCGTCGCCAGTACCGCGCCGACCACACCCAGCGGCACCACGAGCATGACCGAGAACGGCACCGACCAGCTCTCGTACAAGGCTGCCAGGCAGAGAAACACGAACAGCACTGAAATGGCGTAGAGCATTGGCGCCTGGGAGCCGGACAGGCGCAGTTGGTAGGACTGCCCGGTCCACTCGTAACCGATGCCTTCGGGAAGTTGCTTGATGATGGCTTCAACGGCATCCATTGCCGTGCCCGAGCTGACACCTGGCGCAGGATCGCCCACCACTTCAAGTGACGAGCTGCCGTTGTAACGCTCCAGCAACGGCGAACCATAGCTCCAGCTGCTGCTGGCGAACGACGAGAACGGGACCATTTCGTCATTGCTGTTACGTACGAACCAATGGTCCAGATCGGCTGATTGCATGCGCGAAGCAGCCTCGCCCTGCACATAGACTTTCTTCACTCGCCCCTGATTGAGGAAGTCATTGATGTAGCTGCCGCCCAGCGCAGTGGACAGGGTCGAGTTGATGTCACTGGTGGACAGGCTCAGTGCTCCGGCCTTGCGGTCGTCGATGGTCACTTTCAACTGCGGAGTGTCGTCCAGGCCGTTGCTGCGCACGCCCAGCATGCTCGAGTCCTTTCTCGCCAGCTCGATAAACTGCTCGCGTGCCGCCACCAGTGCCTCATGCCCCACACCGCCAAGGTCCTTGAGTTGCACGTCGAACCCCGAACTCTGCCCCAGGCCCCGTACCGCAGGGGGCTGCATGACAAACACGCTGGCGTCGCCGATGCTCGCCAGGGCCAGCGTCGCGCGCTGTGCCACCTGCGCCGCACCCTGCTCCTTGCCGGACCGCTCGCTCCAGTCCTTGAGCTTGATGAACGCCCTGGCGGTGTTCTGACTGTTACCACCCATCCCCAGCCCGGAAATGCTGATCAACGCCTCGACTTCCGGCTGTTTGAGCATGTAAGCCTCGAACTGCCGCATCACCGCTTGCGTACGGCTGTCGGTAGCGCCCACCGGCAGCTGGATCTGCGCCATCAGCGCGCCCTGGTCTTCATCCGGCAGGAACGAGGTGGGCAGGCTGACGTAACCCACCGCCATGACCACCAGCACCAGCAAATACACCAGCAGGCCCCGTCCGCGATGTTCGATGACTCCGCCCACGCCTCGCTGATAGCGATCGGCGCTGCGGTCGAACGTGCGGTTGAACCAGCCGAAAAAGCCACCGCGCTTTGCGTGCAGTTGCGCATCCGAGGCTTTGAGCATCGTTGCGCACAACGCTGGCGTCAGGGTCATTGCAACCAGCACCGAGAGCAGCATGGCCGAAACGATGGTCACCGAAAACTGCCGGTAGATAATCCCGGTGGAACCGCTGAAAAAGGCCATCGGAATGAACACGGCGCTCAGCACCAGCGCGATACCGATCAGCGCGCTGGTAATTTCATCCATTGATTTGCGGGTCGCCTCCAGCGGGCTCAGGTGCTCTTCGCCCATGACCCGCTCGACGTTTTCCACCACCACAATGGCATCGTCGACCAGCAGGCCGATGGCCAGGACCATCGCGAACATGGTCAGCGTGTTGATCGAATAGCCGAACAGCGCCAGCACGCCGAACGTGCCCAGCAGCACCACCGGCACGGTAATCGCCGGAATCAGCGTGGCACGCAGGTTCTGCATGAACAGAAACATGATCAGCACCACCAGCGCGATCGCCTCACCCAGCGACTTCACCACCTCCTTGATCGACAGGCTCACGAATGGCGTGGTGTCATAGGCAATGACTGTTTTCAGTTGCATTTGCGCGGGGTAGAACGGTTCGAGTTCCTTGAGCTTGGCCTTGATCGCTTCACCAACGCTCAGCGCGTTTGCGCCTGAGGCCAGCTGAATACCCATCGCCGCAGCAGGCCTGCCATTGAGCGCCGAGTTGATGTCATAGCTTTCGCTGCCCAACTCCACCCGCGCCACATCGCGCAAGAGCACGACCGCGCCGTCACTGGAAGATTTGACGACCACGTTCTCGAACTGCTCGGGCGTCTGCAGCTTGCTGCGGGCACTGATGGTCGCATTCAACTGCTGACCTTCCACCGCGGGCAAGGCCCCCAACTGGCCTGCCGAGACCTCGGTGTTCTGCGCCTCCAGGGCCGAGCTGATGTCGGAGGGCATCAGTGAGTACTTTTCCATCTTCGCCGGGTCCAGCCAGATACGCATCGCGTACCCCGACCCCAGGGTCTGCACGTCGCCGACACCATCCACACGGCTCAGTTGATCGAGCAGCGTGCTGGAAATGTAATCACCGATCTGCGTGCCGGTGACGCTTTCGTTATCGGAGGCCAGGGCGACCAGCATCAGGAAGTCGGAACTGCCCTTGGTCACCGTCAAGCCTTCGCTCTGCACGCTTTGCGGCAGGCGCGATTCGGCCTGCTGCAGCTTGTTCTGCACCTGCATCTGCGCCACGTCAGGGTCGGTGCCTGCGGCGAAGGTCAGGCTGATGCTCGCACTGCCCGCAGAGCTACTGGAGGCAGACATATAAGTCAGCCGGTCCAGCCCCTTCATCTGCTGCTCGATGACCTGGGTGACGGAGTCTTCGACGGTCTTGGCCGATGCGCCAGTGTAGGTGGCGGAGATCTTTACCGTCGGCGGCGCGATATTGGGGTATTGCTCAAGTGGCAGCTGGCTGATGGACAGCCCACCGGCGAACATGATGCAGATGGCAATGACCCAGGCGAAGATGGGCCGATCAATGAAGAAACGAGCCATGTTCAGCCCTCCTTCACGGTAGCGGCAGTGGCCGCAGTACCAGACGCTGGCGAATCGGCGTTGTCAGCGCTCTGCACGGTAACCTCGGTGCCTACAGGGGTTTTCTGTCCGCCTTCGACCACCACCTGATCATTGGCCTTGAGCCCGCTGCTCACCCACCACTGGTTGCCCACCGTGCGGTCGACGCTGATCACCCGCTGCTCGATCTTGCCGTCAATCACCAGCAACACCGTGGTCTGACCACTGGCACTGCGGGTGACGGCCTTTTGCGGTATCAGGATGGCATTCTGATCCTGCGCCTGTTCCAGCACCGCCACCACGTACATGCCAGGCAGCAACAACCGCTCCGGGTTGGCAAAGCTGGCACGCAGCGTCACGGTGCCGGTGCCTTCATTGACGCTGACGCCGCTGAATTGCAGGCGGCCATCCTGGTTGTAGGTGCTGCCGTCATCCAGCTTGAGGGTGATTCGGGCCTCCCCGTCGCTGTTGGTTTGCAGCTTGCCGCTGGCCAGGTCGCGCTTGAGACGCAGCAACTCGGTGGTGGACTGGGTGACATCGACGTAAATCGGGTCGAGCTGCTGAACCGTGGTCAGAGCAGTGTCCTGCTGGGCCACCACCAATGCACCGGGGGTCACCGTCGAGGTCTCGATGCGGCCGCTGATAGGCGCGGTAATCCGTGTGTAAGCCAGATTGATGCGTGCGGTCTGCACATCGGCCTCCGCCACTTTCACCTCGGCGGCAGCAGTCAGCAGGCTGGCCTCGGCGTCTTCTTTATCCTGCTGGCTGATGGCATCGATCCTGGCCAGTTGCACATCGCGTTTGGCGGTGGCCTGTGCGGACTTGAGCGTGGCACGGGACTTGGCGAGCGTGGCCTGCGACTCTGCCAGAGCCGCCTGGTAGGTCGCGCTGTCGAGTTGGTACAACGGCTGACCAGCCTTGATTTCGGCGCCTTCGACGAACAGTCGCTGCTGCACGATGCCACTGACCTGAGGCCGTATCTCGGCAACCATGAACGCTTTGGTGCGCCCCGCCAGCTCGGTGGTCAGCGATTGGCTGCGCGGTTTGACGGTGACCACCGACACGGTCGGTTTCTCCGCAGCAGGCGGCGAATTGCCGTCTGAACAACCGCTCAGAAGACCGGTAAGGGCTGCATAGATGACGAAGGTCAAAGTCATCAGGTATTTGGCGAAAATCTTGCTCGACATGATTGCCTCAGGACGTTGTGGCGAAAGCCTGACGTCAGAGTGCGAGGCAAATGTGCAGGAAAATTGAAGATTGCCGCGTTGACTTGAAACTTGCCGTCGCGAAGGCCTAAATGGACGCCGTCTTCAGGGAAACCCCGAGCCTTCATGAAATCGAGCATCTCCACCAAACTGTTTGTCGCGGTACTGGCCAGCGTACTGTCAGTGATCCTGATCATGGGCCTGACCGCGAACTGGAGTTTTGCCCGCGGCTTTCTGGGTTACCTCAACGAACAGGCCATGCAGCGCATGTCGCCGGTCCTGCCACGGCTGGCCGCCGCCTATGCGCGCGAAGGCAGTTGGGAATTCATGCGTGACAACAAGGATCGCTGGTTCGAAGTGATGCGTCCGGAGCCGGCACAGGATTTCGCCATCCCCGGGCTGGCGACACCGCCTACCTCCGACCTGACCGGAGCGGTGTTTCGGATCGCGCTGCTGGATGCGCAGAAGAACCTGGTGATGGGCTTTCCAGGGGTCCATGACGATGAGTTCATGCGCCCGGTGGAAGTCGACGGCAAAATCGTCGGCTGGATGGCGGTCACGCCCTTTCAAAGTGTCAGCGAAGCCGGTGGCGAGCGCTTTCAGCAGTACCAGTTGCGCGCCAGCCTGGCGATGGGTGTGCTGTCGCTGCTGCTGGCGGTGCTGATTGCCTGGTGGATCGCGCGCACCCTGCTCGATCCGGTCAAGCGTGTGGCCGCAGCAACCCATCGCCTTGCCGCAGGTGAATACGCCAGCCGCGTGGCGGTTTCCTCGAACGACGAGGTGGGTCAACTGGCGCGCGACTTCAACCAGCTGGCGTACACCCTGGAGCGCAATGAGAAGATGCGCCGCGAATTCATGGCCGACGTGTCCCATGAGCTGCGCACCCCGCTGTCGGTCCTGCGTGGCGAACTGGAAGCCATCGAGGATGGCGTGCGCACACTGGATCAGGCGTCGATGAAGTCCCTGCAGGGCGAAGTCGGCATGCTCAGCAAGCTGGTGGATGATCTGTATGAGCTGTCCCTGGCGGATGTGGGCGCCCTGACCTACCGCAAGGTCGACTGTGATCTGGCGGAGCTGCTGACGAATATCACTGACATGTTCGAAGAGCGTTGCGCAGCCCGTCAGTTGCATTTGCAGCTGGAGCTTGCTGGCGGAGCTCTACCGGTGCACGCAGACCCAGGACGCCTGCAGCAATTGATCAGCAACCTTCTGGAAAACTCGGTGCGCTACACCGATGCCGGTGGCACAGTGCACGTGCGTGCGGCATTGCAGGGTGATGAAGTGCGCGTCGATGTGATGGATTCCGGACCCGGCGTCGACCCGCAGCAACTGCCCAGACTGTTCGAACGTTTCTATCGCGGTGAAACTTCACGTAACCGCGCCAGCGGCGGTGCGGGTCTGGGGTTGGCGATCTGTCACAGCATCGCCCTCGCCCACGGCGGCAGCCTGAGCGCCAACCATTCGCCCACAGGCGGCCTCTGGCTGACCCTGTGCCTGCCAGGACACCTGCGCCCATGACCGCTGCAAGCCTCGAAACACCGATTCTCATTGTCGAAGACGAGCCCAAGCTGGCGTCGCTGATGCGCGACTATCTGATCGCGGCCGGCTATTCGACCCACTGCCTGAGTAACGGGCTGGACGTTGTGCCCGCCGTCAGAGCGAACGCGCCACAACTGATCCTGCTCGACATCATGCTGCCTGGCCGTGATGGCATGGACATCTGCAAGGAACTGCGCAGCTTCAGCGACGTGCCCATTGTGATGATCACCGCACGCGTCGAGGAAATCGACCGATTGCTCGGCCTGGACCTCGGTGCCGACGACTACATCTGCAAACCGTTCAGCCCACGGGAGATGGTCGCTCGCGTCAAAGCCATCCTGCGTCGGAGCTCCTCCAGCGAGACGCACACGCCCAAGGGTTTGCAGGTGGACGAAGCGCACTACCAGGCCTCGTTCAACGGGGTCACCCTGGACCTGACCCCGGTGGAACTGCGTCTGCTGGCGACCTTCGCCCGCTCACCGGGCCGGGTCTTCTCCCGTGACCACTTGCTGGACAGGCTCTACTCGGATCACCGCGTAGTGACCGATCGCACCGTGGACAGCCACATCCGCAACCTGCGCCGCAAACTGGAACAGGCCTGCCCGGGTCAGGACCCGATCCAGTCGCTGTACGGGGTGGGTTACAAGCTGGAGTTGTGACCGGCTCTGCGCGGAGCATGGGCACGATAGTGATCTACCTGACGACTATCGTTCCTCACGCTCCCGCGTGGGAATGCCTGTCGTGACGCTCCGCGTCACAAATCTGCGCCGCTCCGCCTGCGCAACGACAGTCATCACACTTCAGGCACTTTCCGTTTGCCGGTTGCGCTGCAGCGCAGCCAGGTCGCGGAATACGGCACCCGGATGGCCCTCTTCCAGACGCGGCCCATCGCCAAACAGCTTTTCGCGCAACGTGCCCCTGGCGTATTCGGTCTTGTAGACGCCGCGCTTCTGAAGCTCCGGCACCAACAGCTCGACCGCATCGATGAAGGTTTCATGGGTCAGCGCGTACGCCAGGTTGAACCCGTCGACGTCGGTTTCTTCAACCCACTCCTGCAGCAGGTCGGCCACGGTTTCCGGGCTGCCGACAAACAGCGGGCCGAAGCCACCGATGCCGACCCAATCGGCCAGTGCCTGCGGCGTCCATATGGTGTTCGGGTCTGCCGTGGAAAAGGTCTCGACGGCCGACTGAATGGCATTGGTGTGAACGTGGCGCAGGGGTTCGTCGGGCTTGAACTGGCTGAAGTCGATGCCGGTCCAGCCGGAAATCAACGCCATCGCGCCCTCATAGCTGACCCAGCTTTTGTATTCCTCGAATTTGGCCCTGGCCTTGGCATCCGTCTCGCCAAGGATCACCGTCTGCAAATTGAAAATCAGCACCTTGGACGGGTCGCGACCCGCCTCTGCAGTGCGCCGGCGGATATCGGCCACGGTCTTTTTCAGCAGGACTTTCGAGGGCGCTGCAACGAAAACGCATTCGGCGTGCTCGGCGGCGAACTGCTTGCCGCGGCTTGAAGCGCCAGCCTGATAGAGCACAGGCGTGCGTTGCGGCGACGGCTCGCACAAGTGGATGCCAGGCACCTGGAAGTGTTTGCCGACATGGCGAATCTCGTGGATTTTGCTCGGATCACTGAATACCCGGCGCTCCCGGTCACGCAGAATCGCGCCGTCTTCCCAGCTGCCTTCCCAGAGTTTGTAACAAACCTCCAGATACTCCTCCGCGTAGTCGTAGCGCGCGTCGTGTTCGGTGAGGGTTTTCTGACCCAGGTTCTTCGCGCCGCTTTCCAGATACGAGGTGACGATATTCCAGCCTGCGCGCCCCTTGGTCAGGTGATCCAGCGTCGACAGGCGACGGGCAAACGGATAGGGATGTTCAAACGACAGCGACGCGGTCAGGCCGAAGCCCAGGTGTTCAGTCACCAGCGCCATGGGCGGGATGAGCTGCAACGGGTCATTGACCGGCACCTGAGTGGCCTGGCGAATCGCCGCCTCGCCGTTGCCGCGATACACGTCGTAAATACCCAGTACATCGGCAATGAACAAACCATCGAACTTGCCGCGCTCGAGAATTTTCGCCAGATCGGTCCAGTACTCGAGGTCCTTGTACTGCCAGGAGCGGTCACGCGGATGCGCCCAGAGGCCCGGCGATTGATGGCCGACGCAGTTCATGTCAAACGCGTTGAGGCGGATTTGGCGGGACATACACTTACTCCTGAAGCTGTGGCGGAACCACGCCGTTGAGGCGTTGATTGCCGATAACCTGATAGTGCCAGCGCAGCGGTTCACGGCCGGTTGGGGCTGGCAATGACGGGCGCTGCCCGGTCAATTCGTATTGAATATTGCCCACCGCCTGCAAAGCCTCGGCGCTGGCAATGACCGCCTCGCTGCTGGCGATCAGGCGTTGCTCGGCGGAAGCGTCCAGCCGCCGGGCGCGCTCCAGCAGCGCGGCGGCGACGTCCAGACGAATCTGCAGGTCCCCGACCTTGCTGATCACATAAGGGTCATCGACCACACGCTGCAGACCACTGAGCGACCACGGCCGACCGTGCTCACGCAGGTAATCGAGGGTGTGGCGCAGGCCTTGGCGCGCCTGATCAAGGTCTTCGGTGGCGACCGCCAGTTGTGCGGTAATTACGGGATGCGTCATGGGCGTACTCCTTGATCAGTTCCAGGCGTGACGTGGCGGTGCAATACCGTTGAGCACCTGATTGCCGATCAGGTGGTATTTCCAGCGCGCCGGGTCATGCAGCGTGTGGGTGCGCGCGTTGCGCCAGTAACGGTCGAGATTGAGTTTGCCGAGCACCGAGCGGGTGCCGGCCAGTTCGAACAGCTGGGTGCTGGCGAGCAAGGCAATCTGCGCCGACAGCACCTTGGCCTGGGCGACGATCACCGAGGCCTGCGCGACGCTGGCTTCACTGGGTTCGGCCAAAGCATGGTCGATGGCCTGCCCGGCTTTGGCGAGGATCGCGTCGGTGCCGTGCAAGCGCCACTGCAAATCACCGATGGCGGCAATGCTGAACGGGTCCTGCCAGCCGAAATCCTGCTTGCTGTCGATCCATGGTCGGGCCAGCCGGGCGTGCTTCAGGGTTTCCTCGAACGCGCCGTGAGCAATGCCGGTGTCCACCGCCGCCTGAATGATCTGCGAAATCGGCCCATGGGCAGTCGGTTCGTCGAAAGCACGATGCGCCGGGATCACCGCACTCGAGGGTACGCGAACGGCTTTTAAAACAGCCCCGCCGCTGGCCGTGGTGCGCTGCCCGAAACCGTCCCAGTTATCGATGATGGTCAGGCCCGGATTGTCGCGTTCGACGAAGGCGATGAACGCCTGATTCAGCTCGTTGACGCCGGAAACCGGCACGATGTGCGCGAACAGGGCGCCGGTGCAGTAGAACTTTTCGCCGTCCAGCACCGCGTGCTCGCCCTCGAAGCGAATCCGGGTCTGAAAGGCGCCGGCGTTCTTGCTTTTCGACTCGGAGAACGCATTGCCGAAGCGGTAGCCGGCCAGCGCCTTGCCGAAGTAGTGGCGTTTCTGCTCCTCGGTGCCGGTCTGCAAGAGAATATCGAGCACGCCCAGGTGGTTCTGCGGGATTTGCCCGAGTGAAGGGTCGGCGGCAGAAACAAGCTTGATCACTTCCGCGACGGTGACATAGGAAACGCCGGCACCGCCGTAGGCCTTGGGTACGGTAATGGCCCACAGGCCGCTGGCGGAGAACTCATCCAGCTCGGCGACTGGCAGACGCCGTTCGCGATCACGCACTGAAGCTTCTTCAGCGAAGCGACCGGCCAGTGCCCTGGCCACTTCGATGGCTTCGGCGTCCGAGCCAATGATGTGCGCTGCGGGAGGTGCGGCAGTTGAAAGGGAGGAAGGAAAACTCATGGACAGGCTCCTGCTCGTTGGCGACAGGTTGAAAACACTCAACACGCTTGAACCTGAACATTGCACAGCCCGTGCCGAAAAATATTTCCCTTTAAAAACATTAAGTTGCGAAGTAACGCTCACGAATGGCCGCACCCTGCAGCGCAAAATGTTCGAACGCTGTTGCTGGCCGAACAGCGGCGCACTCGCAGCGCATCCAGCGCAGACACAGGTATTTCAGGGCTCATGAGCTGCCGACGTGGCTGACGACGCGGTGGGATTTGCCAACCAGCGCTCATGCCACTGTTGGCTGACCAACAAGAAAAACATCTCACCAAAAATAAATGATAAAAATCAGCCAGTTACATTCAGGCACAAAGCATGCAAAGAGTCTGACGAACCTTCCACCGGCCCGTGTGCCGATCTCTTCGCGCTCAGGAGTACTGCATGACTCAAACAACCGGCTCAAACCCGCTCTCGCTGGGGACCGATTACGAAACTCTGGCCAACCGATTTCGCCCGATCTTCCGTGAGATCGGCGCTGGCAGCGTCGAACGCGAAAAAGCCCGCGCCCTGCCCCGTGAACCGATTGCCTGGCTGCAGAAAGCCGGTTTCGGCGCTGTGCGTGTACCTATCGAATATGGCGGTGCGGGTGCATCGATCAGCCAGCTGTTTCAACTGCTGATCGAGCTGGCCGAAGCCGACTCGAACATTCCGCAAGCCCTGCGCGCGCACTTCGCTTTCGTCGAAGACCGCCTGAATGCACCACCCGGCGCGGACCGTGACCAGTGGTTTGCGCGCTTTGTGGCCGGGGATCTGGTGGGTAACGGCTGGACCGAAGTCGGCGCGGTGAAAATTGGCGATGTGATTACCAAGGTCAGCCCGCAAGGCGATGGTTTCGTGCTCAACGGCACCAAGTTCTACAGCACCGGCAGCATCTTTGCCGACTGGATCGACGTCTACGCCCAGCGCTCCGATACTGGCGCCGATGTGATCGCGGTCGTCGACGCCAGGCATGCCGGCGTGCGTCACAGTGACGATTGGGACGGGTTCGGCCAGCGCACCACCGGCAGCGGCACCTCGGTCTACGACAACGTACCGCTGCCGGCCACACACGTCATACCGTTCGAGCAACGCTTCAAATACCAGACGGCGTTTTATCAATTGGTGCTGCTGGCGGTGCTGGCCGGTATTGGTCGAGCCGTCGAACGCGACATCGCTCAGGAAGTGCGCGATCGCAAACGCGTCTTCAGCCATGGCAACGCCGGGAGCGTCAGTCAGGACTCACAAGTACAGCAAGTGGTCGGTCAGATCGCCGCCCAGGTCTACGCCGCCGAGGCTGCAACGCTACGCTCCGCCGAGCCGTTGCAGCGTGCGTACGTGGCACGCTTCGGCAATGACCCACAGCGGGAAAAAGACGCCAATATTGCCGCCGAAATCGAGACCGCCAAGGCCCAGGTGATCGTCTCGGAACTGGTGCTGTGCGCTGCCAGCGATCTGTTCAACGCACTGGGCGCTTCAGGTGTCAGCGTCAACAAGGCGCTGGATCGCCACTGGCGTAATGCGCGCACAGCGGCATCGCACAATCCGCTGATCTACAAGGCGCGCATTGTCGGTGACTGGCGCATCAACGGCACCGAGCCGCCTTTTGTCTGGCAGATCGGCAGCGGTAAAGGCAACGCTTGAGGCGCACTTACGCCGTGTTACGCAGCAGTTGGCGACTGGTAAAACTGAACGCCAGCACCAGAAAGATCAGCGCCCCGGTCGCAACCTGCTGCCAATAGAAGTTCCAGCCGATCAGCAACAGGCCATTGGCGATCACGTTGATGAACAGCACCCCCAAAAGTGTACCCGGAATATTCGGACGCCCTTGACGACTGAGCGTCGTACCGATGAACACGGCGCCGATGGCATTGATCAGGTAAGCGTTGCCTGACATCGGCACGTAGGCGTTGACCGTCGAGCTGAGCAGGATACCCGCCACCGCACAGGCCAGCGCGCTGGCGAAAAACACCTGCACGGCAATGCGTCGCGTGGGCAGGCCCGAGTAATACGCCAGTTGCGGCTGCGTGCCCAGCGCAAGGATTTCCCGCCCCAGACGTCCGCGCGCCAGGATCAGCCCGTAAAGCCCTGCCAGCAACCCGACCACCAGCAGCGGCAATGGCACGCCGAGGATCGACACAGCGCTGATCCCCGGTAATACGCCCTGAGCGATATAGATCGGCTGGCCACCGTCGGATAACAACTGTTGCACGCTGGTGCCGATAAACAGCGTACCCAGCGTCGCCAGGAACGGCGAAATGCGCAGCCCGGCGATCAGCATCGCGTTGAACGCCCCGGCGATGCCCCCTGCCAGCATAGCGACGGCAATGGCCGCGCCCAGACCATGACCGCCATTCAGGGTGACGACGAAACCGAGGCTGGCAAAGTCCAGCGCCGTTCCCACCGACAGATCGATACCGCCAGCCGCAACAGCCCAGGTCATGCCGATTGCGACGATGGCCAGCAACACGAAGTTGTTCAGCACCAGACTCGACAGGTTGCCCCAACTCAGAAAGCCCGGTGCATTGATCGCGAAAAACAGCAGGATGATCAGCACCAACAGCGGCAGGACCGCTGGCAAAAGGCGCGGCAGCACCTTGACCAGCGTCGAAGAGGTACTCAGGGTCAGCGTACTCATTGTTCACCCTCCCGGCGGCCGAATGCCCCGGAAAATGCCACCACCAACAGAATCAACACGCCTTGCACGCCGTTGACCCAGAAGCTGGAAATGTTCAGCAATTGAAAACCGTTGATCAGAAAGCCCAGGAGCAGCGTCGCCAACAGCGTGCCGGGAATGTTGGCGGTCAGACGCCGCGAGAACACCACGCCAAGAAAGGCAATGGCCACCACTGACAACAACATGTCGCCGGAACCGGTCGTGCTGCCGCTGAAAAACGCTGCGGAGCAGAATGCAGCCAGTGCAGCGCAGCCACCGGCAATCAGGTAACTGGCAAACACATAGCGCCGCAGATTCAACCCGGCCGCCTCGGCTGCTTGCGGGTATTCGCCAATGGCGTACAGACGCAGGCCGAACGCGCTGTGCTGAATCAACAGCCACAACACTGCCGCGACACTCAGCAGCACCCAGGCTAACGCCGGGACACCCAGCCAGACACCGGACGCCAGGCTGTCGAGCAATGCCGAGTCGGTCGCCAGCACAGTGTTCTGGGTCAGCACCAGTTCCAGGCCGGCAATCAGGTTCATGCTCGCCAAGGTCGCCAGTAACGGCGGCAAGCGTAGAAACACCACCGCCAGGCCGTTGAACGCGCCGACCAACAGGCCGCAGCCGAGCGTCAGGCCAATCGCTTGCCAGGCATCGAACCCGGCATTGTTCAGGCTGCTGTAAACGGCCGCACACAGACCGAGATTGGCCGCCAGCGACAGGTCAAGGCCGCCGCTGACCACATTGGAACCACCACCGATAACCACGCAGGTCAGGCCCAGCGCGAGTATGCCGAGGGTTGCTGACTGGGCGAACACGTTGCTGATGTTGCCGAGGCTGAGGAAGTTAGGCGCACTGACAGCAAAGCCCAGCAGAATCGCCAGAAACACCAGCAACGACCCGCGCTGCGCCAGCTGCACGCGCCAGCGTTGCGCTGGATCGCCAGCCTGTGCGATTGATAGATCAAGCGCGGACATAATGGGCCTCCGCAGGGAGTGATTGGCTGTCATGGTCGCTTTCACTGGCGCCCGTGGCGCAGGCCAGCAGCTGGTCGCTGTCGGTGCCCAGTGAGTCGAATTCGCCTGCAATGCGTCCTCTGTGCAGGACCACAATGCGCTGAGTGATGCCGATCAGCTCCGGCAAGTCCGACGACAGCACCAGCACCGCCGCGCCGCCCTCGGCAAGCCGGGCAATCAATCGGTAGATCTCCACCTTGGCGCCGATGTCGACGCCAACGCTGGGCTCGTCCAGCAGGTATAACGTCGAATGGCGGCTCAGCCACTTGCCCAGCGCAACCTTCTGCTGGTTGCCACCGCTGAGCGCGTGCACAGGCGCATCATGGCCTGAGGTCTTGATTGCCAGTTCATCGATCAGGTGTTGGCTTTCCCCGGCCTGCGCCGCAGCGTCGAGCATTCCCCAGCGGCTGAAGCGCCCCAGGCTGGCCAGCGTGATGTTCTCCAGCACTGAAAGCGCCGGTGCCACGCCATGCGTGCGGCGCTCCTCGGGGACCAGCGCGATGCCATTCCTTACCGCGTCACGCGGTGATTTCAGTTGCAACGGCTGACCGTTCAACAACAGTTCGCCGCGATCCGGCTTGAGCAGCCCGAACAGGCTCTTGAGTAGCTCCTTGGCACCCGAGCCGACCAGACCGGTCAGGCCCAGCACTTCGCCACGCCGCACGCTCAGGTCAACGCCGTCGTAAAAGCGCCCTGCCCCCAGCCCGCGCAGTTGCAGCACGGGCGTGCCGGGTGATGTCCGGGCACGAAAATATTGCTCGCCGACCTCCCGATTGACCATCAGCCGGGCGATCTGCGCGGTGCTGGTGAGTGCCGGATCGACCACCGCCACATCGCGGCCGTTACGCAACACGGTGACCTGATCACACAGCGATTCGATCTCCTGCAAGTAGTGGGAAATGTAGACAATGGTCAGCCCTTCATCGCGCAGGCGGCGGACGATGTCCAGCAAGCGGTCCACCTCCTGCGTGACCAGTGACACGCTCGGCTCGTCGAACACCAGCACCTTCGGCCTGGCGAGCAGCGCGCGAGTGATCTGCAGTATCTGTCGCTGGGCGCTGTCCAGATCGCGTACCAGCGCCCCGGCGGGCAGGCGCATGGCAAAGTAATCGTCCAGAAGTCTTGCCGCCTCACGCTCTTGGGCGCGGCGATCGAAGAAGGGGCCACGCTTGATTTCCTGCCCGAAAAACAGCGCCTCTCCGACGCTGAAGCTGCCCGGCAGCAGTCGCTCCTGATGAATGAAATGCACGCCTGCGGCCTCGACCTGACGCGGCGTGAAACTCTCGAACGGCTGGCCATGAATACTCAAACGGCCGGCATCGGCGCGATGAATACCGGCGAGAACCTTGATCAGGGTCGACTTGCCCGCCCCGTTTTCACCCACCAGCCCGTGAATCGTTCCGGCCTCGACCTTAAGGTTTACGCCATCCAGCGCCTGGGTGGCGCCAAAGCGCTTGCTGATACCCTTCAAGTGCAAGGCCGGCGGCACCGCCGCGACGTCTGCAATCGCTGATCTCATGATTGATCTCCCGCGTCAGTTATCGCCTCTGAGCTTTTGCACGTCCGGCAGATTGGCGGCCGTGGTCAGCAAGGTGGGCGCCTGGGTCTCCTTTGGCAGATCGTGCTGTCCGGCCAGGTAACGAGCAACGTTCTGCACCGCGGTTTTGCCGATCAATGCAGGCTGCTGGGCAACCACGGCACCCACCGGCGAATCTTCGCGGCGCATCAGCTCGAGCACTTCCGGCGTGCCGTCGACGCCGTAGGTCTTGATTTCGGTTCTGCCGGCGTCGATCAGCGCCTTGCTGGCGCCCAGTTGCGGGATGTCCCAGGCGGCCCAGATCGCCGAAACACTGCCTTTGGGGTACTTGTTGAGCAACGCCGAGACTTGCGAGTAGGCGTCCTGAACCGTGTTGGGAATGACATCGCGCAACTCGGGCTCGATGATTTTCAGCTGCGGATGATCCTTGAGCGCCAACTTGAGCTGGTCATAACGAATGGCGCAGACCGGCACGCCATAAAAGCCATTGAACACCAGCACGTTACCCTGGCCACCTGCGTCCTTGATCAGTTGCCCGGCCAATGCCTTGCCGGTGGCCACGTTGTCGGACGTGGTGTTGTTGAGGCTGTATTGCGAGGGCGCATCGATGGTGAACAGCGGAATACCCGCCTTGCTGATGCGCTTGAGCCAAGGGTCGATAACACTGAGGGTGCCGAGGGTCTGGATCACCGCATCGGGCTTTTGCGTGACCACGGTCTGCAATTGATTGACCAGGTTCTTGTCGTTGCGACCGGCATCGAGTGTGATGGGCGTGCCGCCCAGGCGCTTGACCTCATCCACCTGCGCCTGGAAGGCCTTGATATCGAAGTAGTGACTGGTGCCGGTCATGCTGATCGCAATGCGTTTACCGGCCAGCGAAGGCACGTCACTGTCCTCGGCATAAGCGGTTGCGACGAGGCTGGTGGCCAGCAGGGTCAGCACCAGAGTGCGCCCTATTGCATGCAGGCGGTTGGTCTTGGGGATCGGGACGACATCAGGCATTCGGGTGGCTCCGCTGGCTCAGGAAAACAATCCTGATCGGCAGTGCACAGGTCATGCCCAAAGCTTTGCGCTGCGCCTTGTGATGGCGCGAGGCCCGGCGCCAGGCGGTTTCAAGCTGTTGCGCTGGATGGTGTGGGTGCGCATTAGCAAGGTTTTACCGGCGCAAACGCCGAACACATTGTCGATTCGCTGTTGCCCGGACAACAGCGAATCGATGCGGGAGCGTGCTTGCTACAGGAGCGTGTTATCTGAGCTTGAACTGCCCCAGCGTAGTCGTCAGGTCACTCGCCAGCTCGGCCAGCGACTGACTGGCACTGCCGGTCTGGCTGGTGCGCACCGCCGATTGTGCCGACAAGTCACGAATGCGCACCAGGTTGCGGTCCACTTCCCGCGCAACCAGCGCTTGTTCTTCGGAGGCGCTGGCGATCACCGTGTTGCGCTCATCGATGACCATGACCGAACTGGCGATGCTGGCCAGCACAGCGTTGGCCGACTCGGCCTGTTGTTTGGTGCGCTGCGCCTGGTCGGTACTGACTTCAAGCGCGACCAGGGTACTTTTGGTGCCCTGCTGGATGTGCCCGACCATGGTTTCGATCTCGCGAGTCGATTCGCTGGTGCGGTGGGCCAGAGCGCGTACCTCGTCGGCGACCACGGCAAAACCCCGTCCGGCATCGCCCGCGCGTGCCGCTTCGATGGCAGCGTTGAGGGCCAGCAGGTTGGTTTGCTCGGACACTGCGCGAATGACATCCAGAACCTTGGTGATATCCAGCGTGCGGGTTGCCAGCGCCTGCGCCTCGACGGATGCCGTGCCAACATTTCGGGTCAGTTCAAGGATCGACTGGACGGTTTGATTGAGCTCTTCCTGACCTTCGCGAGCCGACACCGAAGAGGCTTTGGATTCCACCGAAGTGGTCACCGCATTACGCGCCACTTCATCGACCGCCTGACTCATCTCGGTGACTGCGGTGGCGGCCATTTCGATTTCGCTGTTCTGCACCACCAGATCGGCGTTGCTGTTAACCATCAGGGCGCTCATTTCTTCCGTGGCCGACGCCAACTGGTGAGCGGCATCGCCCACCTGGGTCAGGGTCTGGCTCAAATTGCCGCGCATGCGCTCCATCGATTGCAGCAACAGGGCCGCCTCGTCAGTGCCCTCACGGTTGATTGCGCTGGGACGCAGGTCGCCCGCGGCAATGGTTTCCGAGCTGTGCAGCGCCTGACTGATCGGCACTGCGAGACTTTTGGTCAGACGCCAGGCAAGCAATACGGTCAACAACACCGTCAGAAACATGACCCCATAAGTGACGATCAGGGCGTTCTCATACACCGACGTCGCTGCAGCGCTGGATTCGGCTTCGGAGTCGTCATTGATCTTTTCCAGCTTGCCCAGGGAGGCTTCGATACTTTCCGCCATGGCCTTCATCTCGCCCCAGACGAGCGCCCTTCCGGCCTCTGCCTGGTTCTCGTTGATCAGCGTATAGACCTTCTCGGCACGCTCGATGTAGCCCTGATAAGTGCTCTTCAGCCCCTCGACGAGTGCCCGCTCGTCATCCTCGGTGATCAGCGGGTCGTAGGCCTCTACGGCCTTTTGGAACCCGGCCTTCTTTTCAAGGAGCTCGGTGTGAGCCAGAACCACCTGCGCAAGATCATGCGTGGCAAGCATTTTGGCCACGGTGGTGCGGGTTTTCTCGACCGCCAGGGCAATATCGTCACCCAGCGCAATCCCTGGAAGCGCGTCGTTTTCGATTTCAAGCGATTGCTCACGAATACCGTGCAATTGCTGAATGCTGAAAATACCAAGCCCGAACACCAGCACCACCATCAACGCAAAGCAGGCGGAGGTCCGCGCGGCTATTTTCAGCTGTCTCAGCATCTTCAATCCCCTTCCCGTGACCGGTAAATAAATGAGTACCGTCATTCCTATCGGCAGAACAGGAAAAAGGATGAAGATGCTCCGAACAGAGAGGTGCCACTGTTATCAAGGCCCACCCGAATCGAAGCTTATGGTAGGTTTCGCGACGCTCGATAATCGCGAGATGGACGGATCTTTCCCCCTTCAGACTGACTTCCTGGAGCTGCCATGAAACCTTGCTACGCCGCTGCACTGCTTGCTTTCTCACTGCCTGGCATCGCTTGCGCAGGCGACGCGCTACCCACCTACTCCGCCATCACCCAGGCGTTGAACACCGGAGAGTCGGTCGCTGTGGTGATCGACCTGGGACAATGCAAATCCTCGATCGCCGGTGCCGAGCCGTCCAAAACCAAAGGCGGCAAACGCATCGATGCCTACCGCATCACCCCCGACGGCACCCTGGCATTTTCGGACACCCACTTCAGCCTCGATCGCGATAACAAACCCATCGAGCAATTCATTCGTTATCAGATACGCCCGAACGGCACCGCCACATTCAGCATGACCACACTGAATGTTCCTGGTTATCAGCAGGTGGGCACTCCGGTAAGTTATGAGTGTGCGGTCGGCAAGGGATTGAGCTTTTTTGCCGGATGAGCCGGCTCATGACCTGACCGCATAAGACACAAAGACGTCGGCGTGGGGGAAAAACCAGCCTCACGCCGTCAGAAATAAAGCTCGATGTGCGCCATCACATCAGCGTTTTCTTTCAGTGTCTGCTTACCGGTCGTTAACCTGAAAAATGCTGACACGCAGGCTGTCATCCCCCGACTTGATGCTCACCCTGCCGACGTACAGATTGCGCTGCAAGTGATCATGCGCACCGGAAGGCACGCTGAACTGCTTGCTGCATGTAAAGCGCGAGTCGGTCAAAGGCGCCCGGTCCGTTTCATGCCCTGCCAGGAGTCCCTCGCCCACTACCTCTATGTTTACTCCGTGATCAGTGAACAAGGTGTAGTACAGGCTGACACGCACAAGGTCGTCGCCCTGGGGCACCAGATAAAGACTGCCTCCAGGAAGTACCTGCCCCTGCAATCGCTCGCCACGAAACTCTCCGCCCTGTATTTCACAGCTGCTGCGCTGCATCTTCGAAGGGTCGCAAAGCAATTGCGGCTTATCGATACGCAGGTGAATGGTCAATATTTCATGCAACTGCATCGTCTCTATCCCCCTACTCCCCATGGCGCCTGTGACGACTGGCGCATCGCTCATAACTGTACCAAGGCGTATGTTTTAGCCCGGGCGCCTGGATACTGTCAACTTAAGCGAACCATTCGGTACTGTTATGAGGGGGATAGGAAGGAATGCATTCAAAGCCTTTCGCTCACCGCCCAGGCCTCCTGCGTTCATGACGCCGCCGCACCGCCACCCTGCTGGTACTCTCGCGGCGTGCAGCCGAACTCGCGACGAAACACAGTGTGCAGGTATTGTGCAGACCGGAAACCACAATCACGGGCGATCTCGGCAATGGCCAGCCCGGTGTTTTTCAGTCCGTTTGCAGCGGCGGCCAGTTTGAAACGCAGAATCTCGTCATGCACGCTGCAGCCCCTTACGCGGCGAAAGTGTGACTCCAGTGACGAGCGCGAAACGCCCACGTAAGCGGCTACCTGTGCAGTCTTGATGCCTTGGCACGCGTACTGCCGGATAAACAGCAGCGCCTGCATCACATAGGGGTCACCCAAGGGCTGATGCAGACTCGAAGCCTGCACGTTGACAGTGTCCGGAGGTATCAGAATGTGTGTACCCGAGGACGGCATGCCGTGCAGCATCTGGTGCAGCAGACGTGCAGCGGTGCGACCCATCGTATCGGTTCCTTGAACGACCGAACTCAGTGGCACGCGAGTGAGGGTGCGGGTCAACGGATCATTGTCGATGCCGATCAGCGCCACCTGCTCGGGAACGGCGATTCCGGCGGTCAGGCAGGCCTGCAATAGCTGACGAGCACGGGCGTCGGTCACGGCGATGATGCCGATCGGCTTGGGCAGGCTTTGCAGCCAGGCGATCTGCTGTTCTACGGCGCTGTCCCAGAGCGGCGCGCTGGTGCCCAGGCCACGATAGACCTCGGCGTGCAGGCCGTCGCGTTGCAGCAAGCGGCGAAAGGCCTGCTCGCGCTCCTGGGCCCAGCGATTGGCTTGCGCTTCAGGCAGGCTGAAGCAGGCAAAGCGCGTCAGCCCGGCCTCGATCAGGTGCTCGTAGGCCGCCTTGATCAAGGCGTAATTGTCAGTCGCCACATATGGAATGCCCTTCGGGTAGGCGCGCTCGTCCTGATAGGACCCGCCCACCGCTACCACCGGCAGTTTGATCCCGGCCAATGCCTCGCCGATCAGTGGGTCATCGAAATCGGCAATGATCCCGTCGCCCTGCCAGCGCTCGATGCCTTTCAGGCGACAGAGGAAATCCTCCTCGAGGAACAGGTCCCAGGACACCCGGGTGCTGCTGAGGTAGTTGCCGATGCCACTGATGATGCCGCGGTCATAAATCTTGCTGCCGTTGAACAACAGCGCGATGCGGTGAACGGGAGGTACGGTTTTCATTGTTTTTATGCCGATTCGATAAGCACGACGCCGTGGGCCACAGACTAGGCCGCTGACCGACGAATCTCAACACTCAAAATCGCACTGTACGTTGACGATTTTCATAATCAGCGCATGCAGGGCCGTTGCTAGTATCCAGACACCGCCAAGAACAATAAGGAAAACGCTCATGCCGTACTTCCCCGACGTCGACAGGGTTCGCTATGAAGGCCCTGACAGCGACTCGCCCCTCGCCTTTCGCCACTATGACGCCGACAAGCTGGTCCTCGGCAAACCCATGCGCGAGCACTTGCGCATGGCGGCCTGCTACTGGCACACCTTCGTATGGCCGGGCGCCGACATGTTCGGTGTCGGCACCTTCAAGCGCCCATGGCAAGGTTCCGGTGACCCGATGGAACTGGCCATCGGCAAAGCCGAAGCGGCGTTCGAGTTCTTCTCCAAGCTCGGCATCGACTACTACAGCTTCCACGACACCGATGTGGCACCGGAAGGCGCCTCACTCAAGGAGTATCGCCACAACTTCGCGCACATGGTCGATCATCTTGAGCGCCATCAGCAACAGAGCGGCATAAAACTGCTGTGGGGCACGGCCAACTGCTTCAGCAATCCACGCTTCGCCGCAGGCGCTGCCAGCAACCCGGACCCGGAAGTCTTTGCCTACGCCGCGACCCAGGTGTTCAGCGCGATGAATGCCACCCAGCGTCTCAAAGGGTCCAACTACGTATTGTGGGGCGGTCGTGAAGGCTACGAAACCCTGCTCAATACGGACCTCAAGCGTGAACGCGAACAACTCGGTCGCTTCATGCGCATGGTGGTCGAGCACAAGCACAAGATCGGTTTCAAGGGTGACTTGCTGATCGAGCCCAAGCCACAGGAGCCGACCAAGCATCAGTACGATTACGACAGCGCCACGGTGTTCGGTTTTCTGCAGCAGTACGGCCTGGAAAACGAGATCAAGGTCAATATCGAGGCCAACCACGCCACGCTGGCCGGACACAGCTTCCACCACGAAATCGCCACAGCGGTCTCGCTGGGGATCTTCGGCAGCATCGACGCCAACCGTGGCGACCCACAGAACGGCTGGGACACGGACCAGTTCCCCAACAGCGTCGAGGAGATGACCCTCGCCACCTACGAGATCCTCAAGGCTGGCGGCTTCACCAATGGCGGTTTCAATTTCGACTCCAAGGTACGTCGCCAGAGCCTCGACGATATCGATCTGTTCCACGGCCACGTCGCCGCGATGGATGTCCTTGCCCTGGCGCTGGAACGTGCCGCCGCCATGGTGCAGAACGATAAACTCCAGCAGTTCAAGGATCAGCGCTATGCGGGCTGGCAGCAGCCTTTCGGGCAATCGGTACTGGCGGGCGAATTCAGCCTTGCGTCGCTCGCCGAACACGCCTTCGCCAACGAGTTGAACCCGCAGGCCGTCAGCGGCCGCCAGGAACTGCTCGAAGGTGTGGTCAATCGCTTTATCTACGCCTGACAGGCGTAGCTGGACGTCGCCGTGACATTCAGGCGACAAATCTTCACACGCGACGTCCGGCAACGCTCTACAGTTCTATCGGTATCACCCTCAGTCAAGCAGTGTCTCAAACAACAATAAAAGGACGCACCCTATGAACACCCTGAAACGTACGCTGCTCGCCAGCGCGCTGGCCTTGCT
The DNA here is from genome assembly GCF_009495975.1 of Pseudomonas sp. SZ57. Classification (NCBI taxonomy): domain Bacteria; kingdom Pseudomonadati; phylum Pseudomonadota; class Gammaproteobacteria; order Pseudomonadales; family Pseudomonadaceae; genus Pseudomonas; species Pseudomonas sp. SZ57. Next base: position 421,192 of record NZ_WIBD01000002.1, read on the forward strand.
GTCCCTGCCGGTCATGGCTGACTCCGCGCACCCGAAAATAGGTTTTTCCATTGATGACCTGCGTCTGGAGCGCTGGTCACGCGACCGTGATTACTTCGTTGCGGCGGCGGAAAAGCTGAACGCCAAGGTCTTCGTACAATCGGCGGATGCCAATGAGCAGAAACAGATCTCGCAGATAGAAAACCTCATTGCTCGCGGCGTCGATGTGATCGTCATCGTGCCGTTCAACGCCACCGTACTGACCAATGCCGTTGCCGAAGCCAAAAAGGCCGGGATCAAGGTAGTGTCGTATGACCGGCTGATCCTCAATGCCGATATCGATGCGTACATTTCCTTCGATAACGAAAAGGTCGGCGAGATGCAGGCCAACGGCGTGCTGAAAGCAGCGCCCAAGGGCAATTACTTCCTGCTGGGCGGCGCGCCCACCGACAACAACGCCAAGATTCTGCGTGAAGGCCAGATGAAAGCGCTGCAACCGGCCATCGACAGAGGTGATATCAAGATCGTCGGCCAGCAGTGGGTAAAGGAGTGGAACCCTACCGAAGCCCTGAGCATTGTCGAAAACGCCCTGACGCGTAATAACAACAAGATCGATGGCATCGTCGCCTCCAACGACGCCACTGCCGGCGGCGCGATCCAGGCCCTCGCCGCACAGCAACTGGCCGGCAAAGTCCCTATCTCGGGCCAGGATGCGGACCTCGCGGCGGTCAAGCGGGTCATCGATGGCACCCAGACCATGACCGTCTACAAGCCGCTGAAACTGATTGCCACGGAAGCCGCCAAGCTCTCAGTGCAATTGGCACGCAAAGAGAAACCCGAGTTCACCTCGCAATACGACAATGGCAGCAAGAAAGTCGACACCATCCTGCTGACGCCTACAGCGTTGACCAAGGACAACATCGACCTGCTGGAGAAAGACGGGTTCTACACCAAGGCGCAGATTGCCGGGCAATGAGCGTCGATCGTTGATACGTCGCTGAAAGCCAGAGCACGACCCTGCGGTTAGGTAGGGCCGTCGCTCAGGCCAAGCCATTACACCTTCGTAGAGCCCTGCGCCATGTCTGACTACTTGTTGCAAATGAATGGCATCGTCAAATCCTTTGGCGGTGTAAAAGCGCTCAACGGCATCGATATCACAGTGAAGCCCGGCGAATGCGTCGGCCTGTGCGGCGAGAACGGCGCGGGCAAGTCCACGTTGATGAAAGTCCTTTCGGCGGTCTATCCCTACGGCACCTGGGAGGGCGAGATCCTGTGGGATGGCCAACCGCTCAAGGCACAATCGATCAGCGAAACGGAAGCGGCCGGGATCGTCATCATCCATCAGGAGCTGACGCTGGTCCCGGACCTGTCAGTGGCCGAAAACATCTTCATGGGTCACGAGCTGACGCTCCCCGGCGGGCGCATGAATTATCCGGCCATGATCCACCGCGCCGAGTCGCTGATGCGGGAACTCAAAGTGCCTGACATGAACGTGGCACTGCCGGTTTCCCAGTATGGCGGCGGCTACCAGCAACTGGTGGAAATCGCCAAGGCGCTGAACAAGAAGGCGCGTCTGTTGATTCTCGATGAGCCCTCCTCGGCCCTGACCCGTTCCGAAATCGAGGTGCTGCTGAACATCATTCGCGACCTGAAGGCTAAAGGGGTCGCGTGCGTGTACATCTCCCACAAGCTCGATGAAGTGGCCGCCGTGTGCGACACCATTTCAGTCATCCGCGACGGCAAACATATCGCAACCACTGCAATGGCGGACATGGACATTCCAAAGATCATCACCCAGATGGTCGGACGCGAAATGAGCAACCTCTATCCCACCGAGCCGCATGATGTCGGCGAGGTGATTTTCGAAGCGCGGCATATCACCTGCCATGACGTCGATAACCCCAAGCGCAAGCGGGTCGACGACGTATCGTTCGTCCTCAGGCGCGGGGAAATCCTCGGCATCGCCGGGCTGGTGGGCGCGGGCCGCACCGAACTGGTATCCGCCCTGTTTGGCGCCTATCCGGGTCGATACAGCGGTGAAGTGTGGCTCGATGGCCAGATGATCGACACGCGCACGCCGCTCAAATCAATCCGCGCCGGTCTGTGCATGGTCCCCGAAGACCGCAAGCGCCAGGGCATCATTCCGGACCTGGGTGTCGGCCAGAACATCACCCTCGCGGTCCTCGACAGCTACTCGAACATGACCCGTATCGACGCCGAGGCAGAGCTGGGCAGTATCGACCGAGAAATCTCGCGCATGCACCTCAAGACCGCCAGCCCGTTTTTGCCGATTACCAGCCTGTCCGGCGGCAATCAGCAGAAAGCCGTGCTGGCGAAGATGCTGCTCACCCGCCCGCGCGTTCTGATACTCGACGAGCCCACTCGCGGCGTCGATGTCGGCGCCAAGTACGAGATTTACAAGCTGATGGGTGCGCTGGCAGCCGAGGGCGTGTCGATCATCATGGTGTCTTCGGAACTGGCCGAAGTGCTGGGCGTGTCCGACCGCGTACTGGTGATTGGCGACGGCCGGTTGCGCGGCGACTTCATCAACCATGAACTGACTCAGGAGCAGGTGCTCGCCGCTGCACTCAGCCACTCCGATGCCCCTCACAATAATGCCCGGAAGACCGCGTAGATGAACCAGGTCAAACAGTTCTTCACCCGCTACAAAATGCTCGCACTGGTGATTGCCATCGCCGTTATCTGGCTGTTCTTCAGTTGGCAGACCGAAGGCGGCTTCCTCACCCCGCGCAACTTGTCCAACCTGCTGCGACAGATGTCCATTACCGGGATTCTGGCCTGCGGCATGGTGCTGGTGATCATCAGCGGCGAGATTGACCTGTCGGTGGGCTCATTGCTTGGCCTGCTCGGTGGCCTGGCGGCGATTCTGGATGTGGTTTACCACGTTCCGCTGCTGGCGAACCTGAGTGTGGTGGCCTTTTGCGGCCTGATGATCGGCCTCGCCAATGGCTACATGACTGCCTACCTGCGGATCCCCTCGTTCATCGTCGGGCTGGGTGGCATGCTGGCGTTTCGCGGCGTTCTGCTGGGGATCACCGGCGGCACGACCATCGCTCCGGTGTCGCCGTCGCTGGTCTATATCGGTCAGGGCTATCTGCCACATGCGGTAGGCACCGGGCTCGGCATCCTGCTGCTGGCGCTGACGCTGTTCCTGACCTGGAAACAACGGCGCAACAGAGCGCTGCACGGGCTGGCGGCACATTCGCTGATTCGTGATGTGTTGCGTGTGTTGTTGATCGGCGCTGTGCTGGGCGGCTTTGTCTATGTGCTCAACAGCTACGACGGAATACCCGTTCCGGTGTTGCTGTTGCTGGTCCTGCTCGGCGTGTTCAGTTATGTCACCAGCCAGACGGTATTCGGGCGCCGCGTCTACGCCGTCGGCAGCAACATGGAAGCCACGCGCCTGTCCGGCATCAACGTACAGGCCGTGAAGCTGTGGATCTTCGGCATCATGGGCGTGATGTGCGCGTTTGCCGGGCTGGTCAACACCGCACGCCTGGCCGCCGGCTCACCCTCGGCCGGCAACATGGGCGAACTCGACGCCATCGCCGCATGCTTCATCGGCGGCACGTCCATGCGTGGCGGTTCAGGCACTGTCTACGGAGCCCTGCTCGGCGCACTGGTCATCACCAGTCTCGACAACGGCATGTCGATGCTCGACGTCGACAGTTACTGGCAGATGATCGTCAAGGGCGGCATTCTGGTATTGGCGGTGTGGGTGGACGTGAGTACCCGCGCCGGGCGGCGCTGATCGCTGCCCGACACGCAAGCTGACAGCGCGCAATCAAGCCGGTCTGGCCGCTATCGCTTCGACCTCGATCAACGCGCCGGGCAATGGCAGCGCTACCACCTGCAACGCCGTGCGCGCGGGTTTGAGAGGTTGTTCCGGCGTGCCGAAAAATTGCGTGTAACCGGCCTGCAACCCGGCAAAATCCAGCTTGCCGGCGGTTTCCTCGGCACCGACCAGAAATACCCGCAACTGTACGATATCGCCCAGATCGAGGTCCTGTTGCTGAAGGATTCTGCGCAGTTTGTTGAATACCGAAACGGTCTGTACTTCGGTGTTGCCATAGGCTGCCGGCGTACCCGACGGAGCCTGCGGGTCGGCGAGGTCAGGCAAGGTGCCGCTGACAAATACCAGGCTGGTCGAGGCTGGCACTGTCACGGTTTGCGAGATCGGAAAATCGCCGACGCTGGTGCGTTGAATGCTGTCGCTCATGGTGTCTCTCCTTCAATGGATATTCAGGAATAAGGGTTACGTAAAACGACGGGGTCGTGCAGTTGCACGTCATGACGCGGCAAGGGTCGAAATCTGCCGCGCTTGCGTCACTCGCTCGGCCAGTTGCGCCACCACATGTCGCGCCGAGTTGGCCGCCGACTCCTGCCAGATGCCGACTCCGCTTTGCACCAGTCCGTCACCGGCGAAGTACACACGACCATGGGGCTCGTCCAGCAACGCACTGGCAGCGGCCGGAAAATGTTCGCGTTGCAACCAAGGGCCTTCGCTGTAAGGGATCTGCTCCCAGGACACGGCCAGCGGGTTGCGCAACTGCCGCGAATACCCCGGATGCAGCAGCTCTACCGCTTCTCTGGAAGCAGCGTATTGTGTGTCGAACGGTCGCGCACCGAACGCAGCGGCCCCCTCCCCGGTGACATAACCCGCCACCAGCAGACCTTCACGGGTGTTCAAATCGTTACTGGGATACCACAACAGCCGCGCCGGATGGTCGATCCAGGACAACCCGCCGTAGATGCGGTAGTCGGTTTCCCAAAAACGCGGAGATTGCCAGGCCACCTTGGTCGCCTGATCGTTGCGGGTGCTGAGCAAGGCCGCCTTGACCGGATCACTGAAATCGGTGTCCAGTCTGGCCAGCAAAGGCAGTGGCAGGGTTGACACCAGATAGTCGGCGCGCACCACATGCTCGCGACCGCTGTATCTGTCGTGATAGGTAACTGCCACGCCGTCTTCCAGTTGACGAATCTGCCGTACCTGCGCGCCCAGTTGCACCTGGTCGGTGAGGCGCTGGTAAAAGGCGTCGGTGATCCGGTCCATGCCACCGACCGGTTGAAACATGGTCGCGGAAAACTCGGGAAACTCGGTGTGCAGCAGTGCGCCCCATAATTCGGGGTGCAGCAAGCGATCCAGCGCCACCGGTTGCGCACTGCTCGGCAAGGCTCCTGGATCAGAAAGCGACGTTTGATGCCCGGAGCGCAGGCTGCCCTCGTAAGCCAGTTCCTGCGAAAGGTCGCCATACACCTGCAAGAACGCCAACAGCCGCTGACGCTCCTCGCCACTCAACACATCGTCCAGCGCGTCGCGCTGCACCGCCCTGGCCAGCAAACCGGAAAGATGGCCGCGAGCGTCATTGATCGCCTGGCCGACAGTGAACGCGGGGCGTTGCAGGTCCGGGCGTACCTGTGCTCCATGGCTGCTGTTGACCAGTACTTCAAGCGGCACACCCAGTTCACTGCAGTAGTCGAGCAACGTCCGATGCTGGCTGGGAATGCGCGCCGGACCGGCATTGAAATACACCCCTGAATCGAAGCTTGCGGTCTGTGAGCGGCCGTCCTTGTACTCCACCCGATCGCCGTTGCGCAGCGTCCAGTTACGGCCACCCACTCGCTCACGGGCTTCCAGCACTTGCACGGCAAAACCTGCGCGCTTCAGTTCCAGTGCCGTGACCAGCCCGGCAATGCCTGCCCCCAGCACCAGCACGCGAGTGCCCTGCCCCAGACCGTCGCCGAGTTTCAGAGGCTGTGGCCGTCGATGTGATGAAGGCCCCAGCCCCAGTACCGCAAGCGCATCCTTGACGGCGGTCTCGCCGCCCACCGCAGCGATACTGGAAAGCGCTTCACGTCGTGTCAGTCCCATATCGTTTGCTCCCTTCAACGCTTCAGTCCGGCAAGCCGGGCGGGTTGATCAACGACCTGTCGACGCGCTCCACATCCAGCCCCCAGCGTTTGAGCACCTGCTCGTACTGGCCGCCGGCAATCGCTCCTTCCAGGGCGGTGTGAATCGGCCTGACCAGGCCGTTGTCCTTGCGCGTGGTCACGGCGATATCCGCCTGCAGCGGCCAGCCGCCATTGACCGTGCCTACCCGCTTGATGCCGCCGGTAATCGCGGCCGAATAGGCATATATCGAATTGGGCCCGAACAGCGCATCACTGCGACCCGACTGAATGGCAAGTTGTGCGGCCGCCTGATCATCGAAGTACTGCAACAGCGCAGGCTTGATACCGGCCTTTTCATTCGCTTCGTTCCACGCCAGCAGAACCTTTTCCTGATTGGTGCCGGAGCCGACGATAATTTTCAGCCCGGCAATGTCCGACGCCTGTTTTATCTCGCTTATTTTGCTGTTGGCTTTCACGTAGAAGCCCAGGACGTCCTGACGGTAAGTGGCGAAATCGAAGCGTTTCTTGCGCGCTTCAGTGACGGTGACATTGCTGATCACCGCGTCGTATTTTCCCGAACTGACGCCCAGCGGCCAGTCCTCCCAACTGGTCTGCACCACGTTCAATTGCAAGCCCAGGCTATCCGCTACCAGTTGCGCGGTATCGGCCTCGCTGCCAATAGTGGTCTTGTCATCATTGGCCAGCAGCGCCAACGGCGGCCCCGCAACACCGGAGACGGCCACGGTGAACTTGCCAGGCTGGGCGAACTTGAAGCCCGCCGGGATCTGTGCGATGGCCGCCTCGTTACGCGGCACATGAATGCGTGGCCGGTCGGGACTCAGATCGACCGGTTGCGCGGTCGAGGCCAAAGTATTGTGGGCGACGCTGACGGCTAGCGTCAGCAAGGCCACACGGGCGATATTGATGAACATCAGCAGTCACTCCTTGATAGCGGGAAAGTCATAGCACCTTGCCGAGAAAGGCAGCCGTGCGAGGATGTCGAGGTTGATGGAACACCTGCTCCGGCGGCCCTTGCTCGATCAGTCGGCCCTCGCAGAGAAACACGACATGGTCTGCCACCTCACGGGCGAAGCCGATTTCATGAGTGACCACCACCAGCGTGACACCCAGTTGCGTCAGGCCCTTGATGACGTCCAGCACCTCGCCGACCAGCTCGGGGTCAAGGGCTGAGGTGGGCTCATCGAACAGCAGGACCTTGGGGTCCAGCGCAAGCGCGCGGGCGATTGCGACACGCTGTTGCTGCCCCCCGGAAAGCTGGCGCGGGTACGCATCTGTCTTGTCTGCCAGACCAACCCTGGCCAGCAGCTCACTTGCCCTGGCCCGGGCCTCGGACTTGCTCCAGCGTTTGTGGGCCAAAGGCGCTTCGGCGATGTTTTCCCAGGCAGTGAGGTGCGCGAACAGGTTGAAATTCTGGAACACGAAGCCGACCTCGATCCGCCGCTTGAGGATCTCGCGCTCCTTGAGTTCATAGAGCAGGTCGCCCTTGCGACGATAGCCAACGTAATCACCGTCGATGGTGATGTACCCGCTGTCGATCTTTTCCAAGTGGTTGATGGTGCGCAGCAGCGTGGACTTGCCGGAACCGGAAGGACCGAGTATCACCGTGACCTTGCCCGGCTCGATGCTCAGGTCGATGTCCTTGAGCACCTGCTGGCTGCCAAAGCGCTTGCCCACGCCCTGAATCTGAATGCGCCCTGCGCGCACTGGCGTGGAGGCCTCACCCATGGTGCTTCTCCCCGGACGCGCTGCCCTTGAGCCAGCCGCGCAGGCGCTGCAAGGGTGTCGGCGGCAGTACACGTGCCGAGCCACGGGCAAAGTGGCGTTCGACGTAATACTGGGCACTGGTCAGCACCGTAGTGATGATCAGGTACCAGACGGTGGCCACGATCAGCAACGGAATCACTGCCTGGGTGCGGTTGTAGATGACCTGCACGGTGTAGAACAGCTCCGGCAAGGCCAGCACGTAAACAATGGATGTTCCCTTGACCAGACCGATGATCTCGTTAAAACCCGAAGGCAGAATCGAGCGCAACGCCTGGGGCAGAATGATCCGGAAAATCCGCCGCGACGCAGGCAGGCCAAGTGCCGCAGCAGCTTCATGCTGACCGGCATCGACACCGATCAGCCCGCCACGAATGATTTCTGCGGTATAGGCCGACTGCATCAGGCTCAAGCCCAGTACCGCAACGGTGAACTGACTGAGCACGTCCACCGTCGACCACTCGGCGAAGACCAGCTGGGTGAACGGCACCCCGAGTACGATGTGGTCGTACAGGTAGGCGAAGTTGTAGAGGATGATCAACACCAATAGCGCAGGCATCGAGCGGAAAAACCAGATGTAGCCCCAGGCCAGTGCCGCCAGCAGCGGCGAACCCGACAGGCGCGCCAACGCCAGCGCCGTGCCGAGAATGATGCTGAACAGCGTGCTGAGCAGCGTCAACAGAAGCGTCTGCGCAAGGCCGCGCAGCACCGATGGCGAGAAGAACCACTGGCCGAAGACGCCCCACTCCCAACGCGGGTTGGTCGCCAGCGAGTGCACAATGACCAGCAGCACCAGCGCCGCGAATATCGACCCGATCCAGCGACCGGGATGCCGGGCGGGGACAATCTGCAATGCCTTTATCGGCGGCGGTGCTACGCGGCCCTGAGCAAGCGGATAATGACGGGCCTCATCAATGAAGTCATAGGGTTTGGCGACAATGGGCATAGTGCTTCCTCGCACGCAATATTGAGTTGTCAGGTGCTGGCCTTAAAAGGCGTAAGTCAGCCGGGTGTAGTAGTAGCCGCCAGTAAAACCGTAGGGCGAATAGGTGCCGTAGCTGCTGACCATGGTGCTGCTGGGAATCCCCTGCTTTTTGGGATAGACGTCGAACAGGTTCTTGGCCCCGACGGCGACGTTGAGGTTTTTGCTGAGGTTGTAGCCAAGGTCCAGATCGGTGATCCACTTGGCGCCGTAAACGCGGTCCAGATCACGATTGGCTGAGGAATTGACCTCCTTGTAAGCGCCGTAGCGGGTCAGCGCCAGCTTCAGGTTGAAGCGCTCGATACTCCAGTCACCGCCCAGAATCAGCTTGGTGCGCGGCTGCACACCGGTGATCAGATTGCGCGCTTCGCGGTCCATCAGTTCATAGGACGTACCGAGAATCGAGGTGGATTCCTTGTAGCTGAGGACCTTCGTCTGGTTCCAGTTGAACGCCGCCGTCCACTTCAATGACCCGTACGGCCCCAGGTCCTGACTGTAATTGCTGACCAGGTCCAGCCCCTTGGTACGGGTGTCGGCACCGTTGATGAAGTACTGGCCACCCGACGTCGAGTCGATGCCATTGTTGAGCAGCACCTGCGTGACCTCATCGCCCAGCAAGGTGCCGGTCAGCGTGATGCGGTCACGCAGATTGATCACGTAGGCGTCGGCGCTCAGCGTGAGGCGCTCGGTCGGTGTGAGCGTGAAGCCGAGGCTGAAGTTGGTCGAGCGCTCCGGTTTGAGGTCCTCGGCACCCAGCGCTTTCGCAGCCCCGGACCCCGTCGGCAACACGCCGTAGTTGATGGACTGATAGACCCCGTCCACCACGCCATACGTGGTCGAGCGCGCACTGAACAGGCTGTTGGCCAGAGACGGTGCACGGAAGCCATTGCTGACAGTGGCACGTACAGCGAATTGGGGAGTGAAATCGTAACGTGTGGTCAGCTTGCCGCTGCGGGTCGCGCCCACGCCCTGATTGTAATGCTCGTAGCGAAATGCGCTGCCAACGTACCAGTCCGGTACAGGGTTGAAGCCCACGTCGACATAACTGGCGACACTGTTGCGCGAGGCGCTGCTTTCTTCGTCAGGGGAAATACCGTTGGTGACTTGCGCTCCGGAAGACGCGCAGTTGCCCGGCGCAATGCAGTAGCCGCCATTGGCATAGGATTCATAGTCACCGGCCTGCACCTCGTACGTCTCACGCCGATGCTCGAGGCCATAGGACACATCCAGAGGCTTTTGCAGACCGATGTCGAAGCCGCGCTTGAAGTCCAGATTGGTGGTCAGTTCGGTGGAGACCCACGTACCGGAAGTAAAGCGATTGGGCGTGGCTTCACCCAGGGACGGGTTCTGATTGTGCGTACTGCCCTGCTCGGCTGCGTTGCGCCCATAAGTGCTGGACAGGTCCCAATCCCATTCGCCAACGGTGCCCTTGCCGCCAAATGCTGCCTGGAAATCGTCTTCATCGATGTACCAGGTCGGCGTGTATCCCGCCGGGTATCCGTTAGGCCCGGTGGTAATGGTATTGGTAATGGTCGGCAGACGAAAATTCTGCCCCTGCTCGGCCTTACGACGTGAATAAGTGGTGAAGGAATACAGGCTCAGACTGTCATCGATGGGCAGTTCGGCGTTGTACCCCAGGGTCAGCAGGTTGGTCTTTGGCGTGCCGTAGCCGCCATACGTGGACTTGCCCGCCAGGTCATAGGCCTGCTCGTAACTGTAACCATTGGCGCTGGCCTTGTTGTCATCATTCTGGCTGCGGGCGTCCAGCGCCATTTGCACAATGCCCCCGTCGCCGATCTCGAACCCCTTGTTGAGGCTTTGCTGCACAGTCTGCTTCTTGCCGTCATAGCCGAGCCCGGCATTGGTCACCGAGGTACCACTGGTGTCAGCCTTGAGGATGACGTTGATGACCCCTGCAATCGCATCGGAACCGTATTGGGCCGCTGCGCCATCGCGCAGGACTTCAACATGGTCGATGGCGCTGATAGGGATCAGGTCCAGGTCCGCAGGGGCAGCCCCGGTATTGATGCCGTTGATGTTCAGGGTGGCGCTGGTGTGACGGCGTTTGCCATTGACCAGCACCAGCACTTCGGCGGCGCTCAGACCCCGCAAGTTGGGCGCACGGGCAATGCCGCTGGCGTCCCAGCCGGTTTTTTCCGGCAGGGTCAGCGATGGAATCACAGCGCTCAGGGCTTCCATCAGTCCGGGCTTGCCGGTGCTCTGTAATTGTCTGGCGCTGACCACATCGATCGGCACCGGGCTGCTGGTCACCGTACGTTGCTCGGCACCGCGATTACCGGTGACCACCACAGTGGACAAGGTCCGCGGGTCGTCGGTGTTGTTTTCCTGGGCTCTTATGGTCCCTGACAGCAACATGCCCCCTATCGCCAAGGCCAATGGGCAGTAGCCCATTGCAGCAGTCGATACCCGGGCACGTTGTAAGGCTTGTTTCATACCCACTCCAGACATGGCTGTCATAGCAGCCACACATCCAAATCGCGAAATCGGACACTCCCGCTGTCCTGAAGACGGCGCGGCATGCACGGTTTTAAAAGTGATCAACGACATGCAGGAAAACCTGCGGCCGGGTTTGGCACTTAGCGGTCTGAACGAACTAGCTATGAGGCGAGTAGTCGGTGCGGAGCAGTGGCAAGGCGACGCGCCTGTCAATGACAGGGCGAGAGAAGTAAAGGCAACGGCAGGATTGAACAGGCAACATACGTTGAACTCCCTTCCAACGATTCTGCACCGGGGTCAGCGTTTCAGCGCCCCTGTCACACTGCGCAGGCTGGCGGCATGACACACAGAATCTTGATCACGATTGGTACCATCCGAGGTAAGGGGTAGGCTGTTGAAACCAAACATAACGGAATCAATTTTGAAAATATAATTCTATTTGGTCATAAGCTAATATTATTATTTCTGATCTAAATTAAACCTAATTATTTAAAAATAACATTTTCTGCATGAGAAATTTTCCAGATCGAAAAGCCCGGTTATCAAGCCGGGCTTCACGTCACGTTGCCTACTTCGAGAGCAGAAGCTCGACCAGCTCGTCCGCCCCTCTCGAAATGCCGGCCTGCGCCGCCGACAGACTTCCGAAGGTTGAGCCGATGTCATAGACCTTCGGATACTGCCGGGTGATATAGGACGCCAGCAGTTGCGAGGTGGACGCGTCGTAGATCTCGACGGCATAACTGACGGAGCCGGTAAAAGTCCCCTTACGATCTCGGGCCGCCTGAACCAGGTTATAAGAGCCCATGCCGATATCGAATCTGGAGAACGTCGACAGCCCGGCGACAGTGGTCTCGGCCCCGGTGAGTGTCAGACGAATCCTCAACGTACCGCGCCCCGGCGTGGCGGTGAATCGAAAGTGTCGCCCCAAGGCCTCGGAGAACTTGACCGTCATGTCGTTGGCCAGGGTTATGCGGTCCTTGCGCTCCAGCCCGGAAAACTGGGCATCCACGCCCGTGTAAATCACCACGGGCTCAAGCATGATTTGATCGTATTTATTCCAGTTGACTGCGGTGGTGTATTTAAACGGTATACGCCCGGTACTGTCCTGCTCGTTAGGCCGCATTTCGAGCGAGGACTCTATGCCCGAGTAAGGGGACGGCTCGTGGCTGGCACACCCCGCGACCAGAAATCCCACCAACAGAAGCACGGACACCTTCATCTGTTTAACGTAGTGCATGGGCAATTCTCCAGCGTGATCAGGTTATTGATATTCAAACGCTCACCGTCCATCAGGCACGCCTGCAGGCAACGCGCTTGAACAGCATTGTTTGTAGTGAAAAGCTCTCTGTTACCTGTTGCGGGCTATCCACGAACGGCGATACCGCATTGCACGGCTTTCAATCGTTAGCTATCTGTTGGCACTGCAAATCTTTTCGGATTTGCCGTGGCGTAGCTAAATCGGCAACGCCAAAACTGTACCAAGGTGTATACTTTTAGACATTTGCAGAGCGCTCGTCAATCTAAAATGTACACATCGGTATACTTTTGATGGCTTCGAGATTATTGACCTGGAAAGACAGGCAGCGTGTCAGGTAAGTGGGGGCTAAACACCCCTTGGATCGGCAGTACTCGAAACCCAAGGCCCGGATGAACGCCACCGCCCATTGTCAGCACGGCCTTTTGAGCATAAGGTGTAAAAAACCTATACAAGACGATTAGTGATGTACAAGAAATTTGAATGGCCGCTGACACTTTACTTTGATGGTGACTGCCCGCTCTGCGCCCGAGAGGTCAGAACCCTGCGCGCCCATGCAAAGCCTGAGCGGCTTTTGTTCGTGGATATCCGTGATGACGCCTTTGACGCCACTTCTCTGGGATTCACACTTGAGGATATGGAGTCGTTACTGCACGCCAGATTCAACGATGGCACGTGGGTCAAGGGTCTGGACGCGACACTCTGGAGTTGGCGAGCGGCCGGCCTGGGTGCGTGGGTCGCGCCGCTGTCGTGGCAATTCATGAGGCCCGTGTTCAACCTGGGCTACCGGCTTTTTTGCCGCTCGCGCCCTTACCTTGCCTGGCTGCCCCACCCTGACGGCAGCCGCCGTTGCAGTAGCAACAGCTGTGCGGTCCCGGACGCAAAACCTGCTTCGGCCAAGCGGAATTCCAGTACGGAAAGGTAAACAAGGACTGCTTACCGCAGAAACGAAAAAAGACGCCTAGGCGTCTTTTTTTGCTGATTCACTAAGCCCGGAGGGTTCGGTGAATCAATGTTTGGAGCGGGAAACGAGACTCGAACTCGCGACCCCGACCTTGGCAAGGTCGTGCTCTACCAACTGAGCTATTCCCGCATTGTCTTGATGACGGGCGCTATTTTAGCGATTCAGATAGCGGCGTCAAGCCTTTGATTCAAAAACTTATTTTTTTTCTGCAGTCGTCCTGAGGTGCGGCCATGCGGCTCTCAGGTATTGCACCATGGACCAGAGTGTCAGCCCCGCAGCGATAAGCAGCAACGCATAGCCAAGAATGACCCAAACGGTGATGGCCGGCGGGTTGCCGAGCAGAATGACCAGCGCGAGCATCTGCGCCGCTGTCTTCCACTTGCCCATGTTGGAAACGGCAACCTGCGCACGCGCGCCGATTTCCGCCATCCATTCGCGGAGTGCAGAGATTACGATTTCACGGCCGATGATCACCGCTGCGGGCAGCGTCAGCCACAGATTGGCATGTGCCTGAACCAGCAGCACCAATGCCACGGCCACCATCAGTTTGTCGGCTACCGGATCGAGAAAGGCGCCAAAGGGCGTGCTTTGTTCAAGACGGCGGGCCAGATACCCGTCGAGCCAGTCGGTCGCCGCAGCGAACGCAAAGACTGCACTGGCCGCCATGTAGCTCCAGTGATAAGGCATGTAGAACAACAAAATGAAGATCGGAATCAGTAAAACGCGTAGTACGGTGATCAGATTAGGGATATTCATCGGCACAACTGGCTACGAGGTGAACGAGCATTCTACTCGCTGTGCAGGTTTGCATAAATCGACTCTGCCAGCTTTTTGCTGATTCCGGGTGCTTTTGCTATTTCATCGATGCTGGCACGGGACAATTCCTGCAATCCGCCGAAATGTTTGAGCAGGTCACGACGCCGGGTCGGCCCGACACCCGCCACGCCCTCAAGGGTTGATGTACGCCGGGTCTTGCCGCGGCGGGCACGGTGGCCGGTGATTGCGAAACGGTGTGCCTCGTCGCGAATCTGCTGAATAAGGTGTAGGGCCGGAGAGTCGCCGGGCAGCGTGAATTCATGCGCCGAGTCGTTCAGGTACAACGTCTCGAAACCTGCCTTGCGCGTAGTGCCCTTGGCAACACCGAGCAGGATGAGTTCAGGAACCTGTAATTCATTGAGCACGTCGCGCGCCATGGACATCTGCCCCTTACCGCCATCCACCAGCAGCACGTCAGGCAACTTGCCCTCCCCGGCCTTGATGCGGCTGTAACGTCGGGTCAACGCCTGGTGCATGGCGGCATAGTCGTCGCCCGCCGTCACGCCTTCGATATTGAAACGCCGGTAATCGGACTTGATCGGGCCTTCGGGGCCGAACACCACGCACGACGCTACGGTCGCCTCACCACTGGAGTGGCTGATGTCGTAGCATTCCAGACGCATCGGTGGGTCTTCGAGACCCAGCACCTTGGCCAGCGCTTCGAACCGCGACGCAACGTGCTGACGGTTGGCCAGCCGCGCGGTCAGTGCCTGCTCGGCATTGGTGACCGCCATTTGCTGCCAGCGCGCCCGGGTGCCGCGCACGCGATGACTGATGACCATCTCGACGCCGCGCAGCTCTTCGACGGCGTCGACGAACGCGGGGAAATCGTCGTTGATGACATTGACGATAACTTCGCCGGGCAGCTCACGGTCGATGCCGCCGAGGAAATACTGAGCCAGGAATGCCGACATCACTTCGCCGACCTCCTCTTCTATGCCCACCTGCGGAAAGAAGTTCTTGCTGCCCAACACCCGCCCGCCCCGCACGCTGATCAGGTGCACGCAGGCACCGCCAGGGTTGACGAATGCGGCGACCACATCGACATCGCCGGTACCGCCGTCCATGCTTTGCTGATCCTGGACGCGGCGCAACAAGGCCACCTGATCGCGCAACTCGGCTGCACGTTCGAAATCGAGCGCCATCGCGGCTTTTTCCATGGAGGCGTTCAGCTCGTCGCTCAGGGCATTGCTGCGCCCTTCGAGAAACATCACCGAGTGACGTACGTCCTCGGCATACACCTCAGGCTCGACCAGCCCGACACATGGCCCTTTGCAGCGTTTGATCTGATATTGCAGGCAAGGACGTGTGCGGTTCTTGAAGTAGCTGTCCTCGCATTGCCGCACCTGGAAAGTCTTCTGCAGCAGGCTGAGGCTCTCGCGAATCGCGCCGGCACTAGGGTAAGGCCCGAAATATCGACCCTTGGCCTTCTTGGTGCCACGATGAATGCTCAGCCGCGGAAAGGCGTTATCGGACAGAAACACATAGGGATAGGACTTGTCGTCACGCAGGAGAATGTTGTACGGGGGCCGCCACTCCTTGATGAGGGTCTGCTCCAGCAACAGCGCTTCGGTTTCGTTGCCCGTGATGGTGGTTTCGATCTGGGCGATGCGCGACACCAGCGCTCCGGTCTTGGGCGCGTGTCCGGTCTTGCGGAAGTAGCTGGCAAGACGCTTCTTGAGGTTCTTGGCCTTGCCGACGTAAAGCAGTGTGGCTTCGGCGTCGAACATACGGTAGACGCCGGGGCGACCGCTACAGGTCGCGAGAAATGCACTTGGATCAAATGTCTGGGTCATGTTCAGGCGCTGGCATCAACCATGCCGTGACGTACAGCGAGCAAAGCCAGTTCAACATCACTGCTGATCGATAGCTTTTCAAAGATACGGTATCGGTAGGTATTAACGGTTTTCGGTGAAAGGCACAGCTTGTCCGAGATGGTCTGGACCTTCTGGCAGCCGACAATCATCAGGGCAATCTGGATCTCGCGCTCGGACAGCAGATCGAACGGCGAATTATTGACTTGCGGCTGGAACGACTTCAACGCCAGCTGCTGGGCAATCTGCGGGCTGATGTAACGCTGACCGGCAAACACCAGGCGAATGGCCTGGACCATTTCGGCAAGCCCGGCACCCTTGGTCATGTAACCGGCAGCGCCAGCCTGCAGCAAACGGGTCGGGAAAGGATCTTCTTCACAGACGGTAACAGCGACGACCTTGATATCAGGGTGGCTGCGCAGCATCTTGCGCGTCGCCTCCAGCCCACCGATGCCCGGCATCTTGACGTCCATCAATACGACGTCAGGCTTGAGCTCGCGCGCTTTCTTCAGGGATTCCTCGCCGGAATCGGCCTGCCCGACAACCTGCAGACCATCAATGTCGGCCAGCATGCGTGTGATGCCTGTCCGGACAAGATCATGGTCATCGACAACTAGCACCTTAATCAAGCAGACACCTCGCGCAACGGTCATAACGAATGCCAATCACCATAACAAAAACAACGAGTCAGACCTAGCACTGCGAACACCGTCTCACATCAATATGATGGCAAGCGCATGCGGGAGGGCTGCAAAAGTCTTGGCAGGACGGCAGAGCTGTGCGCATCCCGGTCTTGTATCAGTTGCCCGATGGAAGCTTTGCAGTGCCCGATGATGGCGCCGAAAGCTCGGCAATAGTGGTTGTCAGGCGCCTGATAGCGTCCTGATCTTCCTTGCCCAGCACCCGGTAATTGCCGAGGATCTTTTCTTCGATGAGACTGAGGTTGTCGATCGGCACTGGCGTTCGCGTCCCCGTTAACACATAGAGTACGTCAACACCTTTGGCCGCAACCGCAGCCAGATAATCGGCCTTCGGCGCGCGATCACCATTTTCGTACTTCCCTTGGGCGTTGGCCTCGACCCCTCCTATCTCACCAAATGTACGCTGAGACATCCTCAGGCGCTCTCTTTCCTTTCTCAACCGGCAACCGATTCCACTCATTTGAACCTATGATCCTGTTGTAGCCATCCTAACGAATGTTAGAATCCCGCGGAATTGAATAGATTTGAACGGTTTTGAACTATGCCCGGAATACGCACCGCCGCACAAGCCAGGGCCTGGCTGGATCAACAGGGCAAATCTGTTCAGGAGTTCGCTCGTGAAAACAGTATTGATCCGGCGACCACTTACCAGGTACTGGCAGGACGCAAGAAAGGAAGGCGCGGTGAAGCGCATAAGGTAGCTGTACTGCTGGGCATGAAGATCGGGACGATCCCCGACACGGAAGCCCTGCATGAACAAGCACGTGAAGAATAGCCGTTATTGGCTGGCGACAACGCATCCCGGACAAAAACGCCAAAGCCGTTGCCTGATGATTAAGGTATACAG
The DNA here is from genome assembly GCF_009495975.1 of Pseudomonas sp. SZ57. Lineage (NCBI taxonomy): Bacteria > Pseudomonadati > Pseudomonadota > Gammaproteobacteria > Pseudomonadales > Pseudomonadaceae > Pseudomonas > Pseudomonas sp. SZ57. The sequence goes on from NZ_WIBD01000002.1 coordinate 438,702, forward strand.
GGTTGCGAGTAAAATAGCCCGCCCGGATGCCACATGCCATCAACCGTTGAGCGGTTCGCTGTCGCTACAGAGAATCCACCTGCCTGCCTTGGCAGAAATCGATAATCCCGCTGATTGAATTTTCCAATTGTAGGCGCCTGCTTTCCTGAAGTAAGCTTGCCCTCAATCTACGGAGACCCACCATGCTGCAATCCACTTCACCGCTACTCGACGTTGCTACCGGCATTGCTTGCCGTGCGCGCGCCGTGGCTGTGCAAGCGGCCTCGGTGAACGCATCCGTTGATTCTTATTATGGGTATTGGTTTAGCCACTGGCGCGCCTGATACCCATCCGGCGCCCATGTTAAGGGGACGCCAACCAGAGAATTCTCTAACCCCCGGTCGGCTTCCCGACCGGGGGTTTTGTTTTTTCAGGGCCACGTATTTCAACGGTCTGTTCCAGAACAGCCGTAAACAATCAATCTGCATTGCATCGAGGATCACGACATGAACTACGCCACTTATTACCGCAACGACATCGATTTTGCCTGGCGATTTAGCCACCTCCGTTCGGGACAGCCTGCCGCCTCCGTTCGGTCAATGCCAGGTGGCAAGCACATACCTCCGGTTCTAGAAAGCCTTTGTCGAACACCCCAGTAGGGTCTGCGCGGGAGCGTCCCGCCAGCCCAGGAAGCCAGAACATGAATTCGTCCGTTGCCGTAACCCCGTCCGACCTGTCCAGCCACGCCGTCAAGCTGGCAGACAACAGCCCCGCCTCGAAACGCCTGCCAGGTACTCTGGAATTGAAGATGCGTCTGCCCCTCGACGCAGCGCTCACCGAACAGGTTGCCGCCCATCGCCGCGCCGTACGCGCCATCCTTGAAGGTCAAGACTCGAGACTGCTAGTCATCGTCGGCCCCTGCTCGATCCATGACCCTCGATCCGCCCTTGAATACGCTGAGCGACTGGCCGGTCTTGCTGCGCAAGTCAGTGATCAGATGCTGCTGGTAATGCGCGCCTACGTCGAAAAACCGCGCACGACGGTGGGCTGGAAAGGCCTGGCTTACGATCCGCGCCTTGATGGCAGTGACGACATGGCCGAGGGCCTGACGCTGTCGCGGCAATTGATGCTGGAGATGCTGGGCCTGGGCCTGCCGATCGCCACCGAGATACTGCAACCCATGGCGGCGGGCTACTTCGACGATCTGCTCAGTTGGGTCGCGATTGGCGCTCGCACCACCGAATCGCAGATCCATAGGGAAATGGCCAGCGGCCTGCCCATGGCTGTCGGGTTCAAGAACGGTACTGATGGCGGCGTGACGGTGGCCAGCGACGCGATGCGTTCGGCTGCGCATCCACATCGCCACTTTGGCATGGACCGTCATGGCCACCCGGCGATTATCGAGACACAAGGCAATCCGGATACGCACATCGTGCTGCGCGGCGGTCACGGCGGCCCCAATTACGATCACCAGAGTGTGGCCAAGGTACAGGCGAGCCTGAGCAAGAATAATGTCGCGTCGCGAATCATGGTCGATTGCAGCCACGCCAACAGTGGCAAGGACCCGCTGCGTCAGCCAGGTGTGTTTGAGGACGTGCTGGAACAGCGCTTGTCAGGCAACACCTCGCTGATCGGCATGATGATCGAGAGCCACCTGTTCGACGGCTGCCAGGCAGTGGGCGGAACGCTGCAGTACGGCGTTTCGGTCACCGATGGCTGCCTTGGCTGGGAAGGCACCGAACGCCTGCTGCGTCGTGCGGTTGACCGTCTGCGTTACAGATAAACAGAGCGAAGGAACTTTGTCGGGAAATACCGCACTGAATCCGGTAGGCTGTTTCTTTTTTTTCACAGGAGATTATTCCCCATGGCTAAAGCCACTGCCCGTCACATCCTTGTTTCGAGCGAAGACAAATGCAACGAACTCAAGACGCAGATCGAAGGCGGCGCTGATTTCGCTGAAATCGCCAAGGCCAATTCCAGCTGCCCATCGAGCCGTCAAGGCGGTGACCTGGGTTCGTTCGGTCCAGGCCAGATGGTCAAGGAATTCGACACCGTCGTGTTCAGTGCTCCGGTGAACACCGTTCAGGGTCCGGTAAAGACTCAGTTCGGCTATCACCTGCTGGAAGTGACCAGCCGCCAGGACTGATCCTGCCGCGCCGCATGCCAGACGGCTCATCTTCGGATGGGCCGTTTTTGTATGTGGCCGTTTCAACGACACAGTCGCCCAGCCTGCGCGCAGTGGCTTGGCGAAGCGCTCATTTGTCTGTAGAAGATAGCGCGATGCAGAGGCATGAGCTCTGTCATGATTGTTGTCACCGCTGTACAGCCAGTCGCCTTTAACCCTGACATTCGCTTGCGAACGTCAGTCAGGATTCGAGTCATGCGTTTTGTTTTTTCATCGTTGCTCGCCTTGACGCTGACCTTCGTTGGCGCTGCCCAATCGCTGTCCGCAGCCCCGCAACACGCTCTGACCGTTTACGGCGAAGCGCCACGCTATCCCGCCGACTTCAAGCACTTCGATTACGTGAACCCGGACGCGCCCAAAGGCGGCAGCATGCGGCGCTCGGCCATCGAAATCGGCCAGTTCGATCACCTGATGCCGTTCACCGACAAGGGCATGGGCGTTTCGCAGATCAATGGCATGCTCTACTCCCCACTGGCCACGCGCTCGATGGATGAGCCCTACACCGTCTACGGGCTTGTCGCCGAGAAAATGGAGCGTGGCGCGGATGGCCTCTCCCTGCGCTTTTACCTGAACCCGAAGGCACGTTTCTCGGACGGTACGCCGATTACCGCCAGTGATGTGAAGTACACCTACGAGCTGCTGATGACGCAGGGCAACCTGCAATACCGGACCCAGTTTGAAGCGGTCAAGGGCGTGGAGGTCGAATCGCCTTTGCAGGTCCGCTTCGACTTCAAGCAGAGCGATAACCGCACCCTGCCCCTCGACCTGGCTTCGTTGCCGGTATTCCCCGAGCACTGGTGGAAAACCCGTGACTTTGCCAGCGGTGCCGGCTTTGAGATTCCGCCGGGCAGCGGGCCCTATCGGATCAGCCATGTGGACCCAGGCCGCACCGTCACCTTCGAGCGCGATCCGCACTGGTGGGGCAAGGACCTGCCGGTCAGCAAAGGCCTGTATAACTTCGACAGGTTCAGCATCGAATACTTCGGCGACACCGATGTTGCACGTACGGTACTCAAAGGCGGCGCCTACGATTACAACCGCGAGTTTTCGGCCACCGGCTATTCAATTCGCTATGACGGCCCGGCGCTCAGCGACGGACGCCTGCAGAAAGCCCAGTTGGCCAGAGGCGCGGTGCAAAGCTCGCAGGGTTTCGTCTTCAACCTGAGCCGCCCCATGTTTCAGGACCGCCGCGTGCGCCAGGCGCTGTCGCTGCTCTGGGACTTTGAATGGACCAACCGGCAGATGATGCGCAACATGTACATCCGCCAGAACAGCTTCTTCTCCAACTCGGAGCTGGCCGCCAGCGAACTGCCCACGCCTGCCGAACTGAAAATCCTCGAGCCACTGCGCGGCAAAGTCCCCGATCAGGTGTTCGACAGCGTGTTCGAGACGCCCAAAACCGATGGCACAGGCTTCATTCGCGACAAGCAGCTGCAAGCGCTGGCCCTCATGAAGGAAGCTGGCTGGACGCCAAAGGGCGATGAATTGGTGAATGCCCAGGGCGAACCGTTCAGCTTCACCTTTCTCAATGCACAAACAGGTTTCGAGCGAATGCTGCTGCCCTACAAACGCACCCTGGCGCAGATCGGTATCCACTTCGACATTCGCCGCATCGATGCCGCGCAATACCTTAACCGCGTCATGGCGCGCGATTACGACATGATTGTCACCGGCTACCCGGTCTCGACATCGCCCGGTGCCGAGCTGTACAGCAGTTTCGGCTCCAAGGTGGCTATGGACCCTGGCTCGAGCAATTACATGGCGCTGCAAGATCCCGCCGTCGATGCGCTGATTGCCGGCCTGCTCAAGGCCGACAACAAGCAGACCATGACCGACTACGCCCATTGCCTGGACCGGGTACTGCAGTGGAACTACTACTGGATTCCCAACTATTATCCGCCAGGCTCTTCAACCGTCTGGTGGAATCGTTTCGGCATCCCGAAAATTCAGGCCAGCAACAATGAGGCCATCGAAACATGGTGGGAAATCAGCCCGACACCGCTGACCAATGAGCAATTCGCTGAAAAACGCGGCGCGTCAGCCATCGTTTCGGAGATGCAGTGAATGCTCGGTTATATTCTGCGTCGCCTGCTGCTGATCATCCCTACCCTGCTGTGCATTCTGCTGGTCAACTTTTTCATCGTGCAGGCCGCACCGGGCGGGCCTGTCGAACAGGCCATTGCACGCCTGCAAGGGATCGGCGGTGCCACCGTGGGCGCGGGTGCCAGCGAGTCCGTCGGGACCGGCCATTCCAAAGCGTCCCGCGGGCTGGACCCGGCGCTGATCAAGCAGATCGAACGCCAATACGGTTTCGACAAACCAATGCACGAACGTCTCTGGCTGATGCTGAAAAATTACGCACGACTGGATTTCGGCAGCAGCTTCTTTCGCGGCGCAACGGTGACCGACCTCATTCTGCAGAAAATGCCGGTGTCGATATCGCTGGGGCTTTGGGCGACATTGCTGACGTACCTGGTGTCGATCCCGCTGGGGATTCGCAAAGCGGTCAAACACGGCAGCCAGTTCGATATCTGGAGCAGCACCGCCATCATCATCGGTTACGCCATGCCAGCCTTTCTGTTCGCCATGCTGCTGGTAGTGGTGTTCTGTGGCGGCACGTCGCTGAACTGGTTTCCGGTGCGCGGACTTGTTTCGGACAATTTCGAGCAACTGACCACGATCGGCAAGATCGCTGACTATTTCTGGCACCTGGCGCTGCCGGTCTCGGCGCTGGTCATTGGGGGTTTTGCCACATTGACCCTGCTGACCAAGCATTCCTTTCTCAACGAAATCACCCGCCAGTACGTGACCACGGCCCGCGCCAAGGGCATGAGCGAACAGCGTGTGCTGTATGGCCATGTGTTCCGCAATGCGATGCTGTTGGTGGTGTCGGGCATTCCGCAGGCGTTCATCAGCGTGTTCTTTGCCGGTTCGCTGCTGATCGAGGTGATCTTCTCGCTGGATGGCCTGGGCCGCATGAGCTATGAAGCCGCTGTGTCGCGGGACTATCCGGTGGTGTTCGGCTCGCTGTTCATCTTCACCGTGTTCGGTCTGCTGATAAAACTGATCGGCGATATCTGCTACACACTGGTCGACCCCAGAATAGACTTCAGCGCGAGGAATGCATGATGCGCAGCCTTTCGCCGCTGGCCCGTCGTCGCCTGGAGCGCTTTCGCAGCAATCGCCGCGGCTGGTGGTCGCTGTGGCTATTCTGCGGACTGTTTGCCCTGACCCTGGGTGGCGAACTGATCGCCAATGACAAACCACTGTTGGTCAGCTATCAGCACTCACTCTATTTCCCGGTGTTCAAGCGTTACACCGAGCAGCAATTCGGCGGCGAGCTGCCCTTCCAGCCCGATTACCGCAGCGACTACGTGCGCACGCTGATCAGCAAAGGGGACGGCTGGATGCTGTTCCCGCCCATCCCGTTCAGTGACGACACGCCCAACTATGATCTGACCACCCCGGCCCCCAGCCCGCCCTCTGCAGAAAACTGGCTCGGCACCGACGACCAGGCGCGCGACGTCATGGCGCGGGTCATCTTCGGCGCCCGGGTGTCGATCCTGTTTGCGCTGGCACTGACCTTTATCAGCGCGTTGATCGGCATCAGCGCCGGGGCGTTGCAGGGCTATTACGGCGGCTGGGTCGACCTGTTCGGCCAGCGTCTGCTGGAGGTCTGGTCGGGCCTGCCAGTGCTGTACCTGCTGATCATCCTGTCAGGCTTCGTCGAACCCGATTTCTGGTGGCTGCTGGGCATTATGGCGCTGTTCTCCTGGCTGACCCTGGTCGATGTGGTGCGCGCCGAGTTTCTGCGCGGCCGCAACCTCGAGTACGTCAAGGCCGCTCGCGCGCTCGGTCTGGGGGATCGCAAGGTGATCATGCGCCACATCCTGCCCAACGCGATGAATGCGACATTGAGCTATCTGCCGTTCATTCTTACCGGCGCCATCTCGACCCTCACTGCACTGGATTTTCTGGGCTTCGGCATGCCTGCCGGCAGCGCGTCGCTGGGCGAACTGATCGCCCAGGGCAAGCAGAACCTGCAGGCGCCCTGGCTGGGGCTGACGGCGTTCTTTGCCCTCGCGTTGATCCTGACGCTGCTGGTGTTCATAGGCGAGGCGCTGCGTGATGCCTTCGACCCGAGGTCCTGACATGTCGGAAAACCTGATCGAAATCTGCGACCTGAGCGTCGCCTTCAACGGGCAGAAAGTGGTCAGCAACCTGAGCCTGGATGTGCACCGTGGCGAGTGTCTGGCACTGGTTGGCGAATCCGGTTCCGGCAAGTCCGTCACCGCCCATTCGATCCTGCAATTGCTGCCCCGCAGCGGCACCCTGACCACAGGCAGCATCACCTACCGGGGTCAACAACTGGTGGGTGCCGACGACCGCACCCTTCGCGAGCTGCGCGGCAACCGGATTGCCATGATTTTCCAGGAACCGATGACCTCGCTGAACCCGCTGCACAGCGTAGCCAGGCAAATCGGCGAGACATTGTTGCTGCATCGCGGCATCAGTGGTCGTGAAGCGCAAAAACGCATTGTCGAGCTGCTGGAGCTGGTAGGCATTCAACAGCCGGAGAAACGCCTGAAAGCCTATCCGCACGAGCTGTCCGGGGGCCAGCGCCAGCGGGTGATGATTGCCATGGCACTGGCCTGCGAACCGGAGCTGCTGATTGCCGACGAGCCGACCACTGCGCTGGACGTCACGGTGCAACGCAAGATCCTTCTGCTGCTCAAGGAGCTGCAGCAGCGCCTGAACATGTCGCTGTTGTTGATCAGCCATGATCTGAATCTGGTGCACAGCGTCGCGCAGCGCGTCTGCGTGATGCGCGCCGGCGAAATCGTCGAGCAGTCCGATTGCAAGTCGCTGTTCAAATCACCTCAGCATCCCTACAGCCGCCTCCTGCTGGACGCCGAACCTGCCGGCGAACCGCTGCCACGCGACACCCGGGAAACGGTGCTGCAGGTCGACAACCTGAAGGTCTGGTTTTCCCTGACCGGCGGCATCCTGCGGCGGCACAAGGAATACCTCAAGGCGGTGGATGACATCAGCCTGAGCATCGAGCGCGGCAAGACCCTCGGCATCGTCGGTGAGTCGGGTTCCGGCAAGTCGACACTGGGCCAGGCGATCCTGCGTCTGCTGGAGTCGCGCGGCAGCATCCGCTTTCGCGGGCAGGCGCTGGACGGCCTGAGTCAGAAACAGATGCGCCCGTGGCGTAAAGAGATGCAAGTGGTCTTTCAGGACCCTTACGGCAGCCTCAGCCCGCGCATGTCAGTGGCGCAGATCATCAGTGAAGGACTGGAGGTGCACAGCCAGTACAACCCGGCGAAATGCGATGCAGAGGTCATTCGGGCCCTGGAAGAAGTCGGTATCGACCCGCAGAGTCGGCATCGCTACCCCCATGAGTTTTCCGGTGGCCAGCGTCAGCGCATCGCCATTGCCCGGGCGCTGGTGCTGAAACCCGCATTGATTCTGCTCGATGAGCCGACATCGGCGCTGGACCGCACCGTGCAGAAACAGGTCGTGGCACTGTTGCGCGAACTTCAGGAAAAGCATGGCCTGACGTACCTGTTCATCAGCCATGACCTGGCAGTGGTCAAAGCCCTCGCCCACGACGTGATCGTGGTCAAGGATGGCAAAGTCGTCGAGCGTGGCGCCAGTCATGATGTCTTCGAGGCGCCGCAACATCCCTACACGCAGGAATTGCTGGCGGCCGCGCATCCTGAATGATCTGCCTCGCAACGAAGCTTCTGCCCGGAGGGCGTAGGCGCGTCTCCGATTTACGCCTGCGGCCCCGGCTCGTCATCATCGACCAGCCCCCACTCGGCGGTGCTTGCCGTGCTGCTGCCGGTCGGGGCCGGCGGCGGTGTGGTCAGGGTCCCGGCGCCGCCTTCACTGTGCAGTTTGAGGCGCAGGCGCACGTTGTTTTGCGAGTCGGCGTTCTTGAGGGCCTCTTCTTCGCTGATCGCACCTTCGACGGCCAGATTGAATAGCGCCGTGTCGAACGTCTGCATACCGAGGCTGCCGGACTTCTCCATGATGCCCTTGAGTTCGGTCAGTTCATTGCGCTGAATCAGGTCGCGAATGGTCGGCGTGCCCATCATCACTTCCACTGCAGCACGACGCTTGCCATCCGGGGTTCTGACCAGTCGCTGGGAGACGAATGCCTTGAGGTTGTTGCCCAGGTCATGCAGCAACTGCGCGCGACGCTCTTCCGGGAAGAAATTGATGATTCGGTCCAGCGCCTGGTTGGCGTTGTTGGCATGCAGTGTCGAGATCGCCAGGTGGCCGGTGTCGGCAAACGCCAGCGCGTGCTCCATGGTCTCGCGATCGCGAATCTCGCCGATCAGAATCACATCCGGCGCCTGGCGCAGGGTGTTCTTCAGTGCCGCATGGAAGCTGCGGGTATCGACCCCGACTTCGCGCTGGTTGACGATCGATTTCTTGTGGCGATGGATGAACTCGACCGGGTCTTCAATGGTGATGATATGGCCACTGGCGTTGCGGTTACGGTAGTCGATCAGCGCCGCCAGGGAGGTCGACTTGCCCGAACCGGTGGCCCCGACAAACAGCACCAGACCGCGCTTTTCCATGATCACGTCGAGCAGCACGGGCGGCAGGAACAGGTCTTCGAAACGCGGGATGTCCAGCTTGATATTCCGCGCGACGATGGACACCTCGTTACGCTGCATGAAGATATTGATCCGGAACCGGCCGATACCCGCCATCGAAACGGCGAGGTTCATCTCCAGTTCGCGCTGAAACTCGAGCTTCTGCTCCTCGTCCATCAGCCCCTGAGCAATGACTGCGACCTCCCCCGGCTTGAAGGTTTCGCTGCCCAATGGCTTGAGCACACCGTTGAACTTGGCGCACGGTGGCGCTCCGGTGGAGAGGTACAGGTCCGATCCGTCCTGACTGGCCAGAATCTTCAACAGCGCCGGGAAATCCATAATCAATACCGTACAAAATGAAGTAAAAAGACCACGGCCGTCAGGACGGCACGCGTGACGCGCGGGCGTCGCTCAGCAAGAGCAGGCATAATGGCAGCCTTTTGCAGCAGGTGATATTGCGACATGAAAGCCCAAGCCCGCCATATTCTGGTGAAGACCGCCGAAGAGGCCGAACAGCTCAAGCTGCGCATTGCCAAGGGTGAGGCGTTTGACGTGCTGGCTAAAAAGCATTCTAGCTGCCCGTCCGGCAAACGTGGCGGCGATCTGGGCGAAGTCAGGCCTGGGCAAATGGTCGGCGCCATCGATCAGGTGATCTTCAAAAAGCCGCTACGCGTCGTGCATGGGCCGATCAAGAGCAAATTCGGCTATCACCTGGTGCAGGTGTTCTATCGCGACTGAAGCACACGCCAAAAGCTGAAAAACCCCGAACCGAGTGAGGTTCGAGGTTTTTCGGGCATTGGCCAGCGTGGCAATCAGTTCGGCGAAATGGCGCCGTCTACCAGCACTTGAGCTTCTGCCACCAGCCGCTTGAGGTGATCTTCGCTGACAAAACTCTCGGCGTAGATCTTGTAGATGTCCTCAGTGCCTGAAGGGCGCGCGGCAAACCAGCCATTTTCGGTCATGACCTTCACACCACCGAACGCCTGATCGTTGCCCGGCGCGTTGCTCAGCACTTGCTGAATAGGCTCGCCCGCCAGCTCAGTGGAAGTCACCTGATCCGGCGACAGCTTGCTCAGCAGTGCCTTCTGTTGCGGGTTGGCCTTGGCATCGACGCGGGTCGAGAACGGCTCGCCCAGTTCTTCAGTCATGGTCTTGTAGATTTCGCTCGGATCGCGACCGGTACGCGCGGTCATTTCCGCAGCCAGCAAGGCCGGAATCAGACCATCCTTGTCGGTGGTCCAGACCGTACCGTCGCGGCGCAGGAACGAGGCGCCGGCACTTTCTTCACCGCCAAAACCCAGCGAGCCTTCAAACAGGCCTTGTGCGAAATACTTGAAGCCGACCGGCACTTCGTACAGGCGACGACCCAGGCGCTTGGCCACCCGATCAATCATGCCGCTGCTGACCACGGTCTTGCCGACCGCCGCATCGGCACGCCACTCAGGACGGTTCTGAAACAGGTAGTCGATGGACACGGCGAGGTAGCTGTTGGGCGTCATCAGTCCGCCAGTCGGGGTCACAATGCCATGACGGTCGTGATCCGGATCGCAGGCAAATGCAACCTGATAGCGGTCCTTAAGACCGATCAGGCTTTGCATGGCGTGGCTGGAGGACGGGTCCATGCGAATCTGGCCATCCCAGTCGACGGTCATGAAGCGGAACGTAGGGTCGACAAATTTATTGACCACATCCAGATTCAGGCCGTAATGCTCGCCAATCGCCGACCAGTAATTCACTCCGGCGCCGCCCAGCGGGTCGACACCAAGACGCAGGCCCGAGTTGCGGATGGCGTCCATGTCGATCACGTTTTTCAGGTCGGCCACGTAGGTGTTGAGGTAATCATGGCGGTGCGTGGTATCGGCACGCAGCGCTTTTTCATGGCTGATGCGTAAAACGCCAGTGACTTTCTCGGCCAGCAGTTCGTTGGCCTTGTTCTCGATCCACTTGGTGACATCACTGTCGGCCGGGCCGCCATTGGGCGGGTTGTACTTGAAGCCACCGCTTTGCGGCGGGTTGTGCGACGGCGTAATGACGATGCCGTCCGCCAGCCCGGAAGTACGACCGCGGTTGTAGCAGATGATCGCGTGGGAAACCGCAGGCGTCGGGGTGTATTCGTCACCTTGCGAAATCATCACCTGCACGCCATTGGCGGCCAGCACTTCAAGCGCAGTGGCCGCGGCCGGGGTCGACAGCGCGTGGGTATCGGCCCCCAGAAACAAGGGGCCGTCGATACCGTTGGCCTTGCGGTACAGGCAGATCGCCTGACTGATAGCCAGCACGTGCCATTCGTTGAAACCCAGGTCAAACGATGTGCCACGGTGCCCGGAAGTGCCGAACGCAACACGTTGAGTGGGCACCGATGCATCGGGCTGGCCGGTGTAGTAAGCCGTGACCAGTCTCGGAATATCGACCAGTAACTGCGCAGGTGCCAGCTTGCCGGCGAAAGGACTGAGACTCATACAACCTCCACGAAGAAATGAAATACGGAGAAAAAATAAAGACTTGCTGCAGCTGACAAGGTGATCGATGCCGCAGTTTACTGGCAGTTCGACAGCGCTGCTTGAGTATTGATCCCCGGCATCTGCGTCTGTTTCAGCTCAATCGGCAAAACGACAACCGAGCTCAGGCCATTGACGTTTCGGGCCGCCACCACGCTGGAAACAACTGCTTCACCTTATGCTCGGCAAAACGGTCATCGATGAGCATGACCACACCGCTGTCACTCTGGCTGCGGATAACCCGTCCGGCTGCCTGTATCACCTTCTGCACGCCAGGGTAAAGGTAGGTGTAGTCGTAACCGGCACCGAACAGCGCGGCCATGCGCTGCTTGAACTGTTCGTTGACCGGATTGAGCTGAGGCAGGCCCAGGGTAGCGATGAATGCGCCGATCAGGCGTGCGCCCGGCAAGTCGATGCCTTCACCGAACGCGCCGCCCAGCACGGCAAAACCGATGCCCTGACTGCTCAGGGTGAACCGGTCGAGAAAGGCGTGGCGCTCACGCTCGCCCATCCCCCGCGCCTGCTGCCAAAGGCTGATGTGCGGGTGAGTGCGCGCCATCAGCTCGGCGACCTGCTGCAGGTAATCGAAACTGCTGAAGAACGCCAGGTAATTGCCCGGCCGCGTGTCGAACTGCTCGGCCATCAGTTCGACAATCGGCGCCAGCGAAGCCTGACGATGGGTAAAGCGCGTGGAAATGCGACTGACGATGCGCACGTCGAGCTGATCGTGATGAAACGGCGATTCCACGTCGATCCATGCCGTGTTGGCAGGCAATCCCAGCAGGTCCGCGTAATAGTGGCGGGGGTTGAGCGTTGCGGAAAACAGTACCGTGCTGCGCGCAGCGGTCAGGCGCGGGCGGATGAAACGCGCGGGAACGACGTTGCGCAGGCTGAGGCGCGACAGAATGCGCTTGCCGCCCGCCTCGCGCCGGGTGATGTCGAAAATGAAATGCTCATCGAACAGCTCGGCGATGCGCGCAAAACCGATGGCTTCCAGGTAGAACCCCTGCAACGTGCCATCCACGGCCTGCGGGTGCTCGTTGAAATGATCACCGATGGTCGAAATGCACTGGTTGAGGCTGCCGATGAATTTTTCCGGTGCTGCCGAATAAGCCTGATAGGCGCCGGGCTGTACCTTGTGCAGCGCATTCCATTGGCGATCCAGACGCTGCAAGGCTTTTTTCACAGGTTCCGGCGCTGTCTGAATCAAGGCTTTCATCTGGCTCTGATCAAGACTGGCGCTGTACATCTGGCGCGCTCGCTCGACCATGTTGTGGGCTTCATCGACCAGCACCGCAACGCGCCACTGATTGAGCTGACCGAGGCCGAACAGCAGCGCGCTCAGGTCGAAGTAATAGTTGTAGTCCGCGATGACCACGTCAGCCCAGCGCGCCAGCTCCTGGCTCAAGTAATACGGGCAGACCTGATGCTGCAAGGCGACATCGCGTACGCCCGCCTGATTCAGCCACGGCGAGGTCAGCGCCGCCGAGCGAGCGGCTGGCAGACGATCATAAAAGCCGCTGGCCAGCGGACAGGAATCACCGTTACAGGCCTTGTCCGGATGCTCGCAGGCCTTGTCGCGCGCCACCAGCTCGAGGACCCGCAGCTTCAGCTCCGGCGCGCTGTGATTGATGACTTCCAGCGCATCCAGTGCCAGTCGACGCCCCGGCGTCTTGGCGGTGAGAAAGAAAATCTTGTCGAGCTTCTGGCCGGGCGCAGCCTTGAGCAAGGGAAACAGGGTGCCCACCGTTTTGCCGATACCGGTCGGCGCCTGAGCCATCAGGCAACAGCCGGTACTGACGGCCTTGTACACCGACTCGGCCAGCACCCGCTGCCCGGCGCGGAAAGACGCGTGGGGGAATTTCAGGCTGCCCAGTGTCGTGTGCAGCGCCTGCGTATGCGCAAGTTCCTGCTGTGCCCAGCCGAGGAATATCGTGCACTGTCGTTCGAAGAACGCTTGCAGCTTAGCCGCGCTGAACGGCTCACGAATCAGGGTTTCCTGCTCGCTGACAATGTTGAAATACACCAGCGCCAGCGTCACACTCTCAAGCTGCAGGCGCTGGCAAAGCAGCCAGCCGTAGACCTTCACCTGCGCCCAGTGCAACTGACGGTGGTTGGCCGGCATCGCGTCGAGTTCACCGCGATAGGTCTTCACCTCTTCCAGCTGATTGCGACTGGCGTCGTAGCCGTCCGCCCTGCCCCTTACCGTCAGCTCGCGATAATCGCCACTCAACGACAACTCGGCCTGGTAATCGGCGCCGCGCCGCGTGGCGACCGTGCGATGCCCGGCAATGCCTTCCTGAGCCGTGGGTGACGGCGTAAAGCGCAGGTCGAGGTCGCCGACCTTGGCAGTAAACTCACACAACGCGCGCACGGCCACGACATAACGCGCAGGCAGCTCGCTGGCGAGGACAGGCTCGGGATCAGGGTTTACGGGGGCGTTCGGGGTCACTGCGCTGGGGAGCCGTTGGTTGTGAATACTGGACAGGCGTCCAGTTAACAACCTTGAACCACGTCTGGCAAACACAAATGGATCGACGGCCTGCCATGTCGAGGTCTATGGCAGACGAGCCTGGCTCAATGCCTCTCCCAGCGCACCCAGCAGCCTAGCGGGTTCACGGGTCCAGTCACTGGCATAGCTGACCCACAGATGTTGCGCGTAGCGGTTCTGCACAGTGAACAGCTCGCCGGGGCTGACGACGATCGATTCGGCCAGCAACGCGATGAAGACCTGGCGCATGTCCACGGGGTATGCACTCTCGGCCCACATGCCGCAGCCGCCCTCGGGCAATTGATAACGCAGCGCCCCGCCGGTGTGTTCATCCAATTGCCGGATCATCGCCTGCATGCGTCTGCCCAGCGTCTCTCGCAACGCCAGCAACTGCCTGTCCAGACGCCCGCTGCTGCACAACCTGGCGATGGCCCTTTGCCGAAGCGGCGGCAGTTCGAATGCTCGCAGGCAGAAATACTGCTGCCAACGCGCATCCAGGCTCTTGCACAGCAGGTAAGCATAGGGCGCTTCAGGCCCGAGGCTCTTCTCGAATCCGCCGATGATCACCAGCCGCTGCGGGTCGATCCAGTGGCGCAGCGGAACTTGCCCGGCAGCAAATTGCAGCTCGGCGTGACTGTCGTTTTCCAGCACCCAGACCTGATGACGATTGAGCACTTCGGCGACTGCCTGGCTGTTGCCCTGCGCACGCACGCTGCCTCGCACCGGGTTCAGCAACGAGGGCAACACGGCGAGCCCGATGTCATAGCCGCGCAGCAGGCCGTCGATCCGGGCCGCATCAAGGCAGCCGGTCTCGTCCAGCGGCAGTTCGATAATCCGGATATCGAATGATTGCAGCAGGCGCAGCAACCCCCAGGCACAGGGCGATTCCACCAGTACCGTGCCGCCGCGCAGGCCCAGCGTGCCGAGCACCGCCTTGAATGCGCCATGAAAGTCAGCGGCGACATAGACATTGTCAGCGTGCCAGCAATGCGCTGCATCGCGGGTGTAACGGGCGGCAATTGCCGTGCGAAGTTCCGGCTCACCGAATGGCTGAAAAACCGGGTCCCGCTGACGCGGGTAATGCCTGCTCAGCTCGCGTTCCATTGCTGGCAGCGGACTGTCCTGGACGTGCAAAAGCGCCGGCTCATCGCAGCCCAGCAACGCCATGCCGGGGCGCCGGGCGTTGTCGTACAGGGCCTGCAAAAGATCGCCGTCTGCGTCCGGCACTACGTGACCCTGCGCACTCAAGCTGCGCGCTACCGAGTAATAACCCGATTTGGGCAGCGAATAGACGCGCCCTTCCTTTTCCAGCAGCGAGTAGGCGCTTTGCACCGTCGATATCGATACGTTCAGTCGCTGGGCCAGCTGTCGCAATGACGGCATTTTCAGCGCCGGCTCGCCCTGCTGCTGGTCAACCAGACGCACCAGGTAGCGGTAGACCGCCTGATAGGCGAAATCCGTGTTGTTTTTCATGCAGGTACCCGCCGCTCAACCAGAACAGGCTTCAGAACATCGCTGCATGACCGACGCCGTTTGCAGGCAGCAGCCATGCCTGGCGACCGGATCAGCGTCCCGAGAGCATCTCGGCCACTGCCTGCCCCGTCGCAGGGTCGACGGTCATGATCCGGCGCTTGTCGGGGTCGGCAGCGCGGATTCGGGCGATGATTGACTGCGGGTCGTCGAAGTTCACCCGCTGCTTGCCATAGAGACTTTGCAATGACTTGAGGCTCAAACCGCTGATATCCACCAGCCACTGCATGACTTGGTCCGGCGCCGTCGAACCCGACAGCGCCTTGTGCAGATCCGGCAGCGCCACCAGCATCCCGGGGTGGCAACTGCGCAGAAACGACTCCAGGCCATGGCCATGATCCACGAACGGCGAAAACAGCATGCACACCAGCTGAGTCTCGTTCAGGCCGAAGCCCTCCTGAGCGAAGCTCGACGCCAGCTCGCGGCGCGCCTCGATGCGTGCCCGACCGGCATAAGCGCTGAGTGTCTGGTCGATCAATCGTGGCGGCATCTGCTTTCTGCGCATCAGTGACGTCGCCAGCTCAAGGTATTCGGCGATCCCGTCGGCATAAGTACGCGCTTGCAGGTACTGCGCCGTCAGGCCGCGCATGTGGGCCATCAACAAAGGGTTGGCGCAATCCGATTCACTGAAGCTGAACGACAGATCATCAAAGCGGAAATCGAGGAATTCGGTCAGCAGGTTCCAGTGCTCGTCCGCCTTGCAACTGACCAGATCGGCAATGGTGATGAACGCCGGCGAACTGCTTTTTTCAGGCAGCACCATGGCTCGGCTTGCCGGCGGGCTGTCATCGCCCTCGCCGTACAGCTCGTGATAGTAAGCCTGGCCAATCGTATCGATGACCTTGAGCACGCTGGCCAGCGTCTGCTTGCCCCAACTGCCCGAGTATTGCCCGGTACGCTGGGCCAGACGCATGATCCAGGTCGCGTACTGACGCTGCTCTCTGCGCGAGTCGCCACTGACCACCGCATCAACCCCACTGCCCCAGCTCAGGGCGCGCCCCAGAAACTCCGCCAGCCCGAGGTAACAGGTATTGCAAAACGTGGTGCGGGCGTCGCCTGCGGACAGGTGGCCACCCAGCAGCATGTCCAGACGATTCTGCTCACGCCCCGCGCTGGAAAAAGGCAGGTCCGGCTCGAAGGCCTGGGTGTACTGATTGTCGATCACCAGCATCTCGACACGTGGGTCGTCGTAGAGAAACAACGCTGAATAGGTGCGGTTGATGTTATCCATCACCGCAGGGGTCATGCCCGCGTGACGTCGATTGGCAACGCGCAGGTTGAACGTACCGGGCGAGCGGCAGGCAATACTCAACTGGGCAGCGCGCAGAAAGGCCAGCGTGTAGGCACTGTCCTTGCCACCACCGAACGCCACCAGCACCTTGAAGCCGGCAATCCGCTCGATGCCGCCGGCCGCAACAATCAGGCGCTGGATCAACAACTGCAGCGCGGTGCGCTCTGCACGCGAGAAGTACCCCAACAAGCGTTGCAGCACTTGCTGGTAGACATAATTCATTGCCTGCTCGTGAATAGAACTCATTGTGTGCCACCTGCCTGTCGCTCAAGACATGACACGGTGCAGACAGAACATTGAACATCAAGCTGACAACCAAACTTATAGTCGCGCATGACTCATTCCCTGAGTGGTAATTACCGACGCATTATCAGCATCTTTGAAACAATTACAATAGACAGTTTGCGTTGAAAAACAGTGCAGCCCCGGGCACACTTTCAACTGATTAAACACACTGTTTAATGTGTATCATTGAACGCAGGCGACAAACGATTTTTTTCAACTTAACAGCCTGCAACCCCAACAGCCAGGCCGCTCAGGCTTTACCACAAGCGGCCGAGCACCCGTCGCTGTTAATATTTCATTCTGCCTCGTAGGAAATGATATTTATAATGCCGCCTTCACTGACAGAACTCATACACTCAAATAAACAATCCTGCCGGCCCTGTTGTCGATTTTATTTTTACCCTTCATTCAAGGTTATGCACTTCTCGGCAAACTGACAGGTGCGTCATTCGACGTCGTTTAATGCCTGGCGTCTCTTTTGCAATATGGAATGCAAAAAGCCTTCCGATCGGAAGGCTTTTCAATAACGAGCGCTGACCAGGAGGTGATGAATCAGACCGCCTCGACTTCCAGCACCGCACGCCCGCCAATCGGGCAGACATCCATGTAACGGTGCGCCTGCACCACTTGCTCGAACGGAAAGCTGCGCGTCTGCAACGGCGCCAGTACCTTGTCGCGAGTCATCTGATTGATGTCCTGCAAGGCACGCTGCAGCGCTTCTTGATCCTGGGTAATGCCCAGCTCGGGCTTGCCGGTGAAATTGCCCAGGCAATGCACGTAGAACTGGATGTTCTTCTGGAACGCGGCACAGGCCGGAAACGGCGTCTGATTACCGCCCTGCAGGCCATACAGCACCAGACTGCCACGCGGCGCAAGCACATCGCCCATGATCGACATCTGCGGACCACCAAGGCCATCGAAGACGGCATCGACACCACGGTTGTCGGTGTACTTGTTGATCGCCATCAACAAGTCCTGTTCTTCGGTGACTACCACTTTTTCAGCGCCCAGTGACAGCAGATACTCACGAGCATCCTCGGTCTTGGTCGCGGCGATAACCCGAGCCCCCAGCGCCTTGCCCAACTGCACGAATGCAGGGCCGGAGCAGTGGCTGGCGTCGGTGACCAGTACGGTTTGACCGGACTTGATACGCGCCAGATCGACATAAGCAAAGTACGCCACCAGATACGGCGTGTAATGCACGCTGGCCTGGACCGGCGTCAGTACATCCGGATAGCGGGTCAATGCCCGGCGCGGCATGACGATGGATTCACCATAGACCGGGTGCTGGTTGGCATCGGCCGCAGGAAAACTGGCGACCTTGTCGCCCACTTGCAGATCATCCACACCGTCGCCCAGCGCGGTAACCACGCCAGCCATCTCGTAACCCAGACCGGCAGGCAGCCGGGCTTGGGTAGACGCGAGATTTTGCCGCCAAAGAACGTCGTACCAGCTGACACCGATGGCCTGAACACGCACCTGTACCTCGCCGGTGACAGGCGACGCGACAGGATGCTCTTCGACTTTGAGCACCTCGGCCGGGCCAAACTGGTGAAAACGGATCGTGCGGGACATTTAGAACCTCGCCTGGTGAACCTTGATGCCACAAACTTTATCCGGGCATTGCCGGCAACACCATCGGTGGCTATTAATAGTCGACATGCCTGTCATCGATTGTGTCCTGTGCGCTACACGGCGCAGCCAGACAGCGTCTGGGCGTCGATGCGCGTAATGGCCGCCATTGTTCGCATGTCGACGAAACATTGCAAGCCGTGTGGACATTCAGTAACCCCCACAGTAATTTTCGCTGCGCCCGACCCGCATTTGCTCGTACTATCGCACCCTGCTCACGTCCTCAACCGACAAATGGCCCGAGATATTCCGCATGAACCGCAACGACCTGCGTCGCGTCGACCTCAATTTGCTCATCGTTTTCGAGACCCTGATGCATGAGCGCAGCGTCACGCGTGCGGCGGAAAAGCTGTTTCTCGGTCAGCCGGCAATCAGCGCTGCGCTGTCGCGGCTACGCGGCCTGTTCGATGATCCACTGTTCGTGCGCACCGGGCGCAGCATGGAGCCCACCGCCCGAGCGACGGAAATCTTCGCTCTGCTCTCCCCGGCACTCGACTCCATCTCGACAGCGGTCAGCCGCGCCTCGGAGTTCGACCCGGCGACCAGCACCTCGGTCTTCCGCATCGGCCTGTCCGATGACGTCGAGTTCGCACTGTTGCCTACCCTGCTCAAGCGTCTACGCTCCGAAGCGCCGGGCATTGTGCTGGTGGTCAGGCGAGTCAATTACATCCTCATGCCGCCCCTGCTCGCCTCCGGGGAGATTTCGGTCGGCGTCAGCTACACACAAGACCTGCCCGCCAACGCCAAGCGCAAAGTCTTGCGCAGGAGCAAGCCGCAACTGCTGCGCGCCGACTCGATACCCGGCCCGTTGAGCCTCGACGACTTCTGCGCCCGCCCCCACGCACTGGTCTCCTTCGCCGGCGACCTGAGCGGCTTCATCGACGAACACCTCGAGAAACTCGACCGCAAACGCCACGTCGTCCTCGCCGTGCCCCAGTTCAACGGCCTGGCCACACTGCTCACCGGCACCGACATCATCGCCACCGTGCCTGATTATGCGGCGCAGGTCCTGACCGCCGCAGGAGGCGTGCGCTCTGAAGACCTGCCGATTGAAACCCGAACGTTCGAACTGCACATGGCCTGGCGCGGCGCGCAGGATAATGATCCGGGGGAGCGTTGGTTGAGGTCGCGGATTCAGATGTTTTTTGGGGATCCGGATAGTCTTTAGGTTAGGTGGGCGGGCTGTTTAGCTGGTTATTTTTGGCTTTTCATAGGTCATGGAGATGCAGCGCTGCGCACGACACCTGGTATCAAAAATACGACAGCTGCACGACAGCTATTTCCGGGCGGGCGTTGTAAATACGGTATGCGATTTTGGTGTCCTGGCTCCAACCACAGATCAACTCAAATAGCATCGACAGTAGCGCTATTAGCTAAACTACTGCTCGAGGTAGATTAGCGTCAAAGTTATGTATCGCTCATTACGACCCGGCCAGCGATTCTCGGCACGACTAGCTCCCACTCTTGCGAACGATGATAAGCTCGAAACGACTCTTCACACCTGTCAGAACGCCGAACCAAAACAGCCGCCACTTCACACTCCTCAATATCAAGATCCAGGCTGAATGATTTTGCTGTACGGCCAATAACATAACCGTTGGCGTCCTGAATCAGATATCTATCTTCATGAGCTTTAAACGAAAGTATGTCGCCAGGTTCAAGCGCTGCCAATACCTTGTGTATTGATGCCGTAGGGTTCTGACGCCCAGCATAATCAAGATCAATGTCCTTCAAAGAGAGTTGTAGGTAACGCTTCTCCAGCTCCGCAAGGTATTCTCCTTGGAAGGTTCGCGCCATGACCTCTTCCGTAAGTTGGCTGCAGAAAGGATTGCCTTCTGGGTATTCACACAAGGTTAAAGTCTGCTCGGCGCGAGTCATGCCCACGTAGTAGAGTCGACGCTCATCGCTAAGCGTTTCAGGCTGCGTGGACCAGCCGCCGTCAAGCACGACTACGTGGCGGAACTCCAGGCCTTTGGCGGAGTGGACAGTGCCCAGATAGAGACCCTTTCTAGGTTGCTGACGCAGCTCCCGGAAATAGTCATAGAGCCAATCGAGCAGGATCTCAGCACTTAGCGGACATTGTCCGAACTCGGCTGTTAGCTGATCAAAGGCGACGAGTAACATGTCGTACCATTCTGGCCCGAGCTGCCTCTTACCTAGATATGTCCATGTCTCGGAGGCACTCAGCGGTTCGGTAATCTCTCTTAGTATTTCAACAGCCTGCACGAAGCCACGTTGAGCGGTGAGAGGTAAGACACCTTCCTTGTCGGCTGCCAAACAATATGGAACGCCGTGAGCTTCACACCACGCCTGAAGGGGCAGCAGGTTTTGATGGGTGCGGGCTAGCACGGCACACCCATGCCAATCCTCGCTGTCCAAACTGAGCAGGCGCTGCAACTCTGTCATCGCTGCCTGGGCTTGCAGATTAGCCCGTGCGTGGCCCTGAGCGTCTATTTTGAGGCGAAGCACGCGCCCCTCCCGCTCAATGTCGAGGGTTTCCCAGTCACCGCCTTTCGGCATTGCGCGACGAACAGTATCAATCTGAATCGGATGGTCCTTTTTCAGGCGATCTGGGTTACGACCAATAACCCGGTTAGCCGCATCAATGATGCGACCGCTGGAACGGTAGTTGTCGACCAGATAGTTCTTTGTAGCCGAATACTCTTCGCGAAAGCGCTCTATATAGCGGTTATTCGTATCCCGCCAGGCGTAGATGTTCTGATCATCGTCACCGACTGCCAAAATGCACAAGCGCCCTTCTTCTTCAGACTTACGCCCGGCCAGCGCACTTACGAGCCGATACTGCAGGTCATCAATGTCCTGGTACTCATCAACGAGGATGTAGCGGTAGCCTCGCATCAATTGCTCGCGCAGATCGTCCTCCCCTTCTACCTGACGCTTGCCTTCAAGCAACTCAACAGCCTCTCCCATCACCTGGGCTAATCGCCCTTCTTCAAGCGTTTCACCTCGCTCGAAGCGAGTGCCCGTCAGGCGCATGGCCATGCGATGATACGTCATCACGTTGACCCCAAAGGCATCAGCGCCAACCAACTTGATCAGGCGCTGCTTGATCTCATTTGCTGCGTGCCGGTTGAACGTCAAAGCCACGATACAGCGCGCCGGAACGCGACGAACTCGCAACAGGTAAGCGATTCGATGCACGATCACACGCGTTTTGCCGGAGCCGGGCCCAGCCAGAATCAGGCGATTCACATCATCATCATCGGACACGATAATCCGCTGGGCAGCACTAAGCTTCTCGACAATGCTACGCCAAGATTCCTCACTCGTGGCTAGCTTAAGTACCTCCTCGCGATCTACGAAGTAGCGGCGAATGAACTCCTGTTTGGCTAGTGTGAAATAGTGCTGAACGAGATCCAGGGCATAGCCCATCGAGCCAAGCCCAACCTCGGCATACTCGCGCATGACGTGAACCTGAATACGTTTTTCTCGGTAGTGCTCATCAAGACGCTGATAATCATCTTTCAGGAATCCGGTGCGCTTTCCCCCCTCGACTTCAATCGTCATAGCCCGACGCATGACTGTCATGCCGTGGTTCAGCGTAATCACTTCTTGCTTATGCAGGTACAGCAGTACGTGCTCAACGGCCTTGCGGCGCTGCGACTCTGGGATTCTAGTGCGCAGCTCAAGATCCAGATCAATCAGGCCCATAAGTTCGCCGAACGTAGTATCCACCAACAGGTCTTTGTTGCGTGAACCCGGCGGTAATTTGCCAATCAAAAACGTGAGGACGACAGCGGCCAAAGCACGTCGACGCTCTCCCAGCCCTTGAATAGCTCTCCAGTTGTGTCCGCCGCGGATGCGCAACTTGAGGAAATCCTGAGTGATCTGGCGCAGTTCGAAACTGCTGCGCTGCTGGCTATTGCTGTCGTGATCTTGGGCCAGGCTGCGCAGCAGTCGCAACACGTGAAGCGGTATCAGGTCCTTGTTACCAGAAGCTGTTTTGAGCGTAGAGGTCAACAGTGGCACGTTCAGGTCCTGCCATTCCCCACTCTCGGCCTCAGGCGCCAGTTCCTGCAGCAGGTCGAACAAGGCAGACTCGAGCTGTAAGGTGGCTTGCAGACGTTGAGTGGAAGGGAACACGACACCATGTCGGACGTATAAGGTCAGCTTAGAGTCGTTAACCAAAAGCCCCAAGTCCTCCATCTGACGCAGTGTCGCAGTGACTTCTTCGGACGTGAGGCTAGTCAGAGCCATCAAGGCGTCGGTGTTGATTCGCTCGTCGACATTAGCCTCGTACAGATAACTCAAGATAGCCCTGAATTCTTCGAGTCGCCTGGCCGATAAATTAACGGTGGCCAGACGCTTATCGGCCTCCTCCTTAGTCAGCTTCAGGCTTGCCGGAAAGATTTGGGTCTGGTTCTCCTCCCGTTTTAAAAACTGCCCTCGCTCAAGCCAGGACACTGCCGTGGCTACCTTGGTTTCAGCATCACGTTCTCCGGCTTCAAAACTAGTATCAACATGCTCATCCATCAGCACCTCACCGGCAGTGATGACGAGCCTGCTGCCCTTGCGTCGGTCGCTCTCCTTGCGCAACTTGCGCAGGATTTGCTGGATATCACGCAGGGTCAGTTTCGAACCTTCGCACATCCCGAACTGGTTTTCGATGTCCTGAGCGTCATACAGAAGTACGCACCGAGCCTGCCCTTGATCGCGACCGGCGCGACCGGCCTCTTGTAAGTAGTTCTCCAGCGACCCCGGAATATCAGCATGTATCACCAAGCGAATATCGGGTTTGTCGACGCCCATGCCAAAAGCGTTGGTGGCCACGATAATCTTCAGTTCACCGCCCTTGAAGGCGTCCTGAATATCTTTTTTTTCATGTGGCTCCAGCCCAGCGTGGAAGTACTTGCAAGCCCATCCGTGGCCGATCAAAAAGTCTGCAAGCTCTTCAGCGCCTTTTCGGCTTGAAACGAATATCACCGCGCCACCCTCGCTGGTGCCTAGCTCTTCCTCAATTAACGTCTGAGCATGGTGGCGCTTTTCTGAGCGAGAACACGGCAGGACCTCGAAGTGCAGATTGGTACGCTCGTGGGTACCGATAAAGTGCTTGAAGGTTATGCCCAACTGCTCTTTGAAATGCTGTTCGATGTCCTCAAGCACATCAGGTTTGGCCGTAGCCGTAAAGCAGCCAATCGCCGCGAGCGGACCGTCCCCAGAGAACTGCTTGATGAAGCGCGATACATAGAGGTAATCCGGGCGAAAATCTGCGCCCCATTTGGACAAACAATGCGCCTCATCGAAGATCCAGGCGCCGACCTGACGCTGGGAGATCGCGCGGCGAAAAGCCATATTGCGAAACTGCTCGGGGGATACCAGCAAAATGCCCACATCGCCTAATTGGATCTTCTCCAGCACCTCGGCCCGCTCGGGCATGGTCAACAGACCATTCAAAGTTGCAGCGCATTGGACGTTACGAGCCAGTAGGCCGTCGACCTGATCTTTCATCAGCGACTGCAGCGGCGAGATGATGATCGTCAAGCTGCCGTTGCGGTGAAAGCGGTTCAGCGCCGGTAACTGGTAGCACAAGGATTTTCCGCCCCCTGTCGCAAGAATCGCGAGCACGTGCTTGCCCTGCATGCCTGCCAGCACCACGTCATGCTGTAAGGAGCGTCCGTCTGGTTCGGTCCGAAAGTCCTGAATAGGAGCGAAGTAGCGCCTGAGCTCGTGGCGAGGATCATGAGTGGTGGTGCAATAGTCGCAGTGGCTCTCCCCGCAGGGAATATCACGCAGTTCAGCAATCAATTTACCTGTTGCAGGAAATTGATGGCGTACCCAAGGTGCCAGAACCGAGTTGCCGCCTGACACGCGCAGCCAGGCCAGCGCATAAGCAAGTGGCCAACGCTGGCTGTCGTCCATGAGGTCGCTTTGCAACAACTGGTTCAGTCGTTTACTGCAAACCTTGGAAGTGCGCGTCAACGTTGGGTCAGTTTCCCTAAGTAGCTCTGGGATCAGGTGACGAATTTCTTTGAGGGATCTAGGCGCCTGACCAGTTATCGAGGTAAAGAACGCCCCCAGGTCGCTATCTGGCATTGGAGCGAGCAGCGCTTGGTAGCAGAGCAGTTCTGATTGCAGATTAATACTCAGATCTTTGAATGCTCGCCGCTGATCATTGAACAGTGTCAAGGTTGAGCGGCAATCGGACAGTGGTGAGTTGAGGCTGTCACGAACGAGTTTATAATCTTTGACCAGCCGGTGATACGGGTTTTGTGGAAAGGCTAAAGGCGATAGGCGTAGGGTGTCTATCACCGGCAGCTGGTGTAATGCCAGATGCGCAGCTTGCTCTAGAAGTATGGGTAAATCATGGTCGATAACGTTATGGCCAAGTACAAAGCTAGCGCCCTGCCCTAAGCGATCAAGGGCCTCAAGCACTGCAGGCAAGTCCTTGTTGACCTTATGCTCAAGCTCCTCGTCCTTATCAGGACGCATCGCACCAACCATAAATATGCGGTCAGTTTGATTGGGTTTGCCGGGGACGACTTCCAGGTCAAAAATCAGGCTTTTAGGTTGATCCGGTAAAACCATTTGAACAGCATCCTTGTAATAAACCTCTCGCATACTGGCATTTTAACTTCAACTGGCACAGTGCGGATAGGTACGCGAGATTGCGGTGAAGTTCCAACATGGGCAGGTGGTGTCGAGGATTGGGTTTTATGAAGCAAGCGAACCCGTCTCAGAAGCGTTTACCGAGAAGCTAGAGAGCAGAAATTTTCTCCCAGTCCCCTGTGTCGATGGCCAGTCATTGGGTAATCATTACGATATCCGGGTGTTCGATGTTCAACATATCAAAGTGCTCTAGTTCGATGCGGTGTTCCTCATCGGGCTGGACGAGCTCGTCGAAGCAAAGCAGACGCTGTTCGAGCGGTTCCTACATATGTGCTTCACCCGTGTGACGACTTATTTCGGCATTGTCTTTCATCAGAAGCTCCCACACAACCTGGAAGATCTCAGACCGTATCTTGAATCGCCATTCATGATCGTTCATGTATGCCGTCTGACTGGGGGAAAAATTGAGGGCATATGAAGATTTTTTCAAACTGAAACTACCGGCCCAGAGCCCAGTAAAAATGTTTTTGGGGAAATCCGGATAGCCTCTAAACGAATTATCTCCCCATCGCCTACACCTCTACAGGCCGCCCGCTAAACGCGCAAACATAATCACTCAAATCGGCGCTCCTGCTTCTATTGCTACCAACACTAGTCGAAGAGTACAGCTATAACCAACACCAAAACCTGCCTACGCAAAGCCCAATCTCGCCCCCTGAAAGTAAAGCTCAACCCCCCTCCCGCCGCCGATCCTCCCTCGGGCATTTCGCAAACCGCGCTCGATAGCTGCGGGTGAAATACGACGGCGATTCGAACCCGCAGGCGATGCTCACTTCCAGCACACTCAGACCGCTTTGCCGCAGCAGTTGCCGGGCTTTTTCCAGACGCAGGCCCAGATAGAAGTTGCTCGGCGTGTCGTTCAGGTGCAGGCGAAACAAGCGTTCCAACTGGCGCCGGGTGACGTTGATCGCTTCGGCAAGGGCCAGCGTGCTGAGGGGGCGTTCGGTTTGCTGTTCCATCTCTCCGATCACGTGCACCAACTTCTTGTTGGCGATGCCATAGCGCGTAGCGATCTGCATGCGTTGGTGGTCCTTGCGCGTGCGGATGCGGCCCAGTACGAATTGTTCGGACACTTGAATCGCCAACTCGGGGCCGTGCGCCTGGGCGATCAGGTCGAGCATCAGCTCGATGGACGCTGTGCCCCCTGCGCAGGTGATGCGGCGGCGGTCGATCTCGAACAGTTCCTGGGTCACGGTGAGCTGTGGGTAGGACTCCTTGAACGCTTCGATGGCTTCCCAATGCAGGGTCAGGCGATGGCCATCGAGCAAGCCGGTTTCAGCGAGCACGCAGGCGCCAGTGTCGATGGCGCCCAGGGTCACGCCTTCATGATCAAGGCGACGCAGCCATTGCTGCAGGGACGGCGTGGCGAACTGCAGCGGTTCAAAGCCGGCCACTACCAGCAGGGTCGCGCCTTTTTTCAGAGACTCAAGCGCCGCGTCGGCGTTGACCGACATGCCGTTGCTCGCCTGTACCGCGCCGCCGTCGGCGCTCAGGACGTGCCAGCGGTACAGCTCGCCACCAAAGCGGTTGGCAACCCGCAAGGGCTCTAGCGCGGAGATAAAGCCGATGGCCGAGAACCCCGGCATCAGCAAAAAATAGAAATCCTGGGCCATGGTAACGCTCTCCTCGGACCTGCAGCGTGGCACGTTGATACTCCCGTTCATGGGCGCATTCAAGGGGCAGGTCGCCGCAGTGCAAAAGCGGGTCGCTGCAGTGCGCTTGGCCGCCCTCCAGGCAGGGTAATTTGTTTCCACGGTGCACAAAGACGCCGACACCCCACAATAACGATCTGCCGAGGGCCACACCATGAACCGACTGATTAGTTGCAGCGTGCTTGTACTCAGCGCCAGCGCTCTCTTGAGCAGCAATGTAATGGCGGCTGATGCCGCTTCATGCCAGAACGTGCGCATGGGTGTGGTGAACTGGACCGACGTGATCGCAACCAGCGCCATGACCCAAGTGTTGCTCGACGGCCTGGGTTACAAGACCAAACAGACCAGCGCTTCCCAGCAGATCATTTTCGCCGGCATCCGCGACCAGCGCCTGGATCTCTTTCTGGGCTACTGGAACCCGCTGATGACCCAGACCATCACGCCGTTTGTCGAAGCCCGGAAGGTCAAAGTGCTCGACAAACCTAGCCTGGAAGACGCTCGCGCCACCCTCGCCGTGCCGACTTACCTGGCGGACAAGGGCCTGAAGTCCTTTGCCGATATCGCCAGGTTCGAGAAGGAACTGGGCGGCAAAATCTACGGCATCGAGCCTGGTTCAGGCGCCAATACCCAGATCAAGGCAATGATCGCCAAAAACCAGTTCGGCCTGGGCAGGTTCCAGCTGGTGGAGTCCAGCGAAGCCGGCATGCTCGCCGCCGTGGACCGTGCCGTACGCCGCAAGGAAGCCGTGGTGTTTTTCGGCTGGACGCCGCACCCGATGAACGTCAACGTGGCGATGACTTACCTCAACGGCAGCGACGACGCCCTGGGCCCGAACGAGGGCATGGCTACGGTGTGGACGGTCACTTCGCCGACTTATGCCGAACAGTGCCCCAACGTGCACAAATTGCTGACTAACCTGACATTCACCGCCGCCGACGAGAGCCGGATGATGCAGCCGTTACTGGATCACAAGGATGCTCTCGAGTCCGCCAGACAATGGCTCAAAGACCATCCGCAAGACCAGGCGCGCTGGCTTGAAGGCGTCACCACCTTCGACGGCAAACCGGCTGCGGCAAACCTTCAATTGAGCAGCCAATAACCTGATTTTGAACGGCCGTTTCGCGATCCTCCAGGGTCGCGAACGGCGTCCTCACGCCTGTAAGGAGCCACCCATGAACCACGACGTCATCATCACCTGCGCACTCACCGGTGCTGGCGACACGACCGCCCGAAGCCCTCACGTACCGGTCACGCCCAAGCAAATCGCGGCCGCCGCGGTTGAGGCGGCCAAAGCCGGTGCCACCGTGGTGCACTGTCATGTGCGCGACCCACACACCGGTAAGTTCAGCCGCGACGTGGCGCTGTACCGCGAAGTGATGGAGCGCATTCGGGAGGCCGACATCGACATCATCGTCAACCTCACTGCTGGCATGGGTGGCGATCTGGAGATTGGCGACGGTGAGCACCCGATGGAGTTTGGTGCCAATACCGACCTGGTCGGCCCAATGACACGTCTGGCCCATGTCGAGGAACTGCTGCCGGAAATCTGCACCCTCGACTGCGGCACCCTGAACTTTGGCGACGGTGACACTATTTACGTGTCCACCCCGTCGCAACTGCGCGCCGGCGCCAGACGTATCCAGGCGCTGGGCGTAAAGGCCGAGCTGGAAATCTTCGACACCGGCCACCTGTGGTTCGCCAAACAGATGATCAAGGAAGGTCTGCTCGACAACCCGCTGTTCCAGCTGTGCCTGGGTATTCCATGGGGCGCACCAGCCGACACCACCACCATGAAAGCCATGGTCGATAACCTGCCCGCCGATGCGGTGTGGGCGGGCTTTGGTATTGGCCGCATGCAGATGCCGATGGCCGCGCAAGCGGTGTTGCTGGGCGGCAACGTCCGTGTCGGTCTGGAGGACAACCTGTGGCTGGACAAGGGCGTGCTCGCCACCAACGGTCAATTGGTGGAACGCGCCAGTGAAATTCTCAGCCGCCTGGGCGCACGAGTCATGACCCCGGCAGAAGGCCGCATCAAGATGGGCCTTGCCAAGCGCGGCTAATGCCTTCAGGACATAAAACCCTGTGATTGAATCACCGCACTCTTCAGGAGCGTCGCCATGAGCTTTATCACTGAAATCAAAACCTTCGCCGCTCTTGGCAGCGGCGTCATCGGCAGTGGATGGGTATCCCGCGCCCTCGCCCATGGACTGGATGTGGTCGCCTGGGACCCCGCGCCCGGCGCCGAAGCAGCGTTGCGTAACCGTGTCGCCAATTGCTGGGGTGCGCAGGAACAACAGGGTCTGGTACCCGGTGCATCCCAGAACCGCCTGCGCTTTGTGGCCACTGTCGAAGAATGTGTGAGAGACGCCGACTTCATTCAGGAAAGCGCCCCGGAACGCCTGGAACTGAAACTGGATCTGCACAGCAGAATCAGCGCGGCGGCCAGGCCGAATGTGTTAATTGGTTCAAGTACGTCCGGCCTGTTGCCAAGTGCCTTCTACGAAAGCTCCGCGCACCCGGAACGCTGCGTGGTCGGTCACCCGTTCAATCCGGTGTACCTGCTGCCGTTGGTCGAAGTGGTGGGCGGCAAAAATACCGCTCCGGCGGCCATACAGGCGGCAATCAAGGTCTATGAATCACTCGGTATGCGCCCGCTGCATGTGCGCAAGGAAGTCCCCGGCTTTATCGCTGACCGCTTGCTCGAAGCGCTATGGCGCGAGGCGCTGCACCTGGTCAATGACGGCGTGGCGACCACCGGTGAAATCGATGATGCGGTTCGCTTCGGCGCCGGACTGCGCTGGTCGTTCATGGGCACCTTTCTCACCTACACATTGGCGGGTGGCGATGCAGGCATGCGCCACTTCATGACTCAGTTCGGCCCGGCGTTGCAGTTGCCGTGGACCTACCTGCCGGCCCCGGAACTGACCGAAAAACTGATCGACGATGTGGTCGACGGCACCACTGACCAGTTGGGTAAACACAGTATTTCGGCATTGGAGCGCTACCGTGACGATTGCTTGCTCGCCGTGCTGGAGGCGGTAAAGACTACCAAGGCCAGGCATGGCATGAGCTTCGCGGAATGAACCTACGGTAGCTGGCTTGCCTCCGGTGGGTGGCTGTGAGTCTTCCATCACCCTGCAAAGCACGCCAGTTACCTCATTTGATCAGAACTGACCCGGAATCCTCCGACATGCCTGCACTGACCACCTATACCACCCGAGTCCAACCCGACTGGGTCGACTACAACGGCCACCTTCGTGACGCGTTCTACCTGCTGATCTTCAGCTACGCCACTGACGGGCTGATGGACGCCCTGGGACTGGATAGCGATAACCGCGAAGCCAGCGGCCACTCGCTGTTCACCCTGGAACTGCACCTCAACTACCTGCACGAAGTGAAACTCGGCGCCCAGGTCGAGGTGCATACCCAACTGATCGCCCATGACGCCAAGCGCGTGCATCTCTATCACAGCCTGCATTTGGCAGGTGATGACATGGAACTGGCCGGCAATGAGCAAATGCTGTTGCACGTCGACCTGAGCGGCCCGCATGCAACGATGTTTACCGAGGCAACAAAGGAAAGACTTGACGCTATAAGCGCCGGGCAGTCCGATCTGCCGAGGCCCAAACTCCTCGGCCGAGTGATCGGGTTGCACACAGGAAAATAATCGAAAAGCCCTACTGCCAAGGTTTTGGCCGGCATCGGACTGCCTTGAATGGTACTGGAGAGCGTGTGACCGCTAGGTGACTTGTCGAACTGCGAGCATCATTCGCGTAACCCGTTGAACATTGGTGCTTCGCATTTCAATTTACGCACAAAAACAGCTTGCACTCCAACCCAACATGCAACTATAAAATGTACATGACTAGACAGGTTCGATTCGACAAAAAAACCCAGGTGATCAATGAGCTGATCCGCCGCATCGAAAGCGGCCAGATGAGCTCCGGCGCCCTGCTCCCCGGGGAAAATCTCCTGGCCCAGGAATTCAGCGTCAGCCGCGGCACGCTGCGCGAAGCGTTGTCCGAGCTCAAGCGGCGTAACTTCATTGCCACCCAGACCGGTGTGGGTTCGATCGTCACCTACGACGGCTTCAGCCTGGACCAACGTGCCGGCTGGGCCCAAGCCCTGGCCGACACGGGTGCTGGCGTGCGCACCGAAATCCTGCGCCTGGTAGCGGTGCAACGGCCCGACCTGGAAGTGCGCCTGGGCACTTCCAGCCTGGTGGCCTTGGACCGCCGACGTATCGCCGCCGATGGCAGTATCGTTTCCCTCGAGCGTGCATTGATCCCGGCGGTCGATGGCCTGGAAAACCTGCCGCAAAACGGCCTGTTGGAGCAGTCACTGACGGTAACCATGGCCGCACACGGCTTCATTGGCGACAAGGGCGATCAGTGGATCGGCGCAGGGCCTTTGAACCGTGATGACGCCGTGCTGCTGGCACGCGAGCCCGGCACGGTGTTTCTCAAGGCCGTGCGCACGACCTTTGACCGCCGTGAACGTTTTATGGAGCACGTGGAGAGCCTGTTGGACCCCGTGCATTTTCGCCTTCATCTCGCCTTCGGATCGTCCACATGAGCGCAACCTTTCTGCAAGACCGAGGCCTTGGCGCCTTTTATGGCCTGGCCTTGGGCGACGCCTTGGGCATGCCGACGCAGTCGCTGCCGCGCGCGTTGATCCTGCAACGCTATGGCCGTATCAGTACGCTGATTGGCGCCGATGCCGACCAGCCGATCGCACCGAACATGCCGGCCGGCGCTATCACCGATGACACCGAGCAGGCCATCCTGGTGGCACAGTTGCTGGTGACCGGCGGCGGCAGTATCGACCCGACAGCCCTGGCCCACAGCCTGATCGAGTGGGAAGCCGCGATGAAAGCCAAAGGCTCCTACGACCTGCTGGGGCCATCGACCAAGCGCGCGATTGAAATGATCCTTGACGGCCACAGCCCTGAAGAGGCCGGCCGCTTCGGCACCACCAATGGCGCGGCAATGCGTATTACCCCGGTGGGCATCGCAGCCGACGTGAGCAACCGCGAGGCCTTCATGGCGCTGGTGGTGCAAGCCTGTCAGGTGACCCATAACACCACGCTGGGCATCTCCAGCGCGGCAGCCGTCGCGGCCGTGGTGTCCGCCGGGATCAATGGCACGCCCCTGGCCGAAGCTCTGGAGATAGGTACTGAGGTAGCCCTGAGTGCCGAACGCCATGGTCATTGGGTTGCGGGTGGGCGTATCGCCGCGCGCATTCAATGGGCCAAGGCACTGTGCGCTGACTGCACAGACGAACAACTGGCCGACCGGGTGCACGATGTGATTGGTACCTCGGTCGCCTCACAGGAATCAGTGGTCGCTGCCTTCACCCTCGCCCACCGCGTGGCGAGCAGCCAGCTCAGTCCGTTCGATGCAGTGTGCATGGCGGCCAGCCTGGGCGGTGACACCGACACGATTGCCGCCATTCTCGGCGCCATGCTGGGTGCCTGCAATGGCATGCAAGCCTGGCCGGCGGCGTTGATCGAGCAAATTGATGCGGTCAACGCGCTCGATCTCGCGCCCTTGGTCGAACAACTGCTGGTCCTGCGCACCGGTTGATAGACCGGGTTGTGCTCGCTCACTGTGAACGAGATCACCCTCGCCCTCAGCCTTCCGAGCGGCGATCTGGCTGACCCGATTTCGGAATAGCCAATTTGCACTGGATTGCACCTGCTGACGTACTGCCACAACCACAATAAAGGCAATAGGAGCAACGCAAATGACGACATCGTCCGCCTCTCAAGGTGCGGGTCAGCTGGAAACCCGCGGTATCGAGCCGGTTCCTGAAAACGAGTGCAACGGCCACCCGCTGCAACTGTTCTGGGTCTGGTTCGCCGCCAACATCAGCATCCTGGGCTTGCCGCTGGGTGCCACCCTGGTAGCGTTTCAGGGGCTGGCCATCTGGCAGGCAATCATCGTCGCCATCCTCGGTGCCGCCGGCTCGTTCGCCGTGGTGGGCGTTATCTCCATTGCCGGGCGCCGCGGGCGGGCACCGAGCCTGACGCTGTCCCGGGCCATCTTCGGGGTGCGAGGCAATATCGGGCCCACGCTGGTTTCACTGATGTCGCGCCTGGGCTGGGAAACGGTCAACACCACCACCGCCGCGTTTGTCCTGCTGTCACTGTTCGCGATCCTTTTCGGCACCCCCGTGGAGGCGAAAAACTCGCCTGGCCTGACCCTGCTGTTCATCGCCTTGTTCGTGCTGCTGACGCTGACCGTCTCGGGCCTGGGCCATGCCACTCTGCTGGTCATCCAGAAATGGGCGACTTACCTGTTCGGCGCGCTGAACCTGGTGGTCGGTGGCTTTCTGCTCACCCACATCGACTGGAGCCTGGTCTTCGACGCGCCGGCAGCGCCACTGAGTGCCATGATCATTGGCGTCGGCACCATGGCCGCCGGCACGGGTATCGGCTGGGCCAACGCGGGCGCCGACATGTCGCGCTATCAGCACGCCAGCGTGAAGGCCACTCGACTGGTGGCCTCGGCGGCATTTGGCGCAGGGATCCCTCTGGTTTTGCTGATCACCCTCGGCGGCTTGCTGTCGGTGGGCAACGATCATCTGGCGTCAGCCACCGACCCGATCATCGCCATTCGCGAAATGTTGCCCACCTGGATGGCCGTGCCCTATCTGATCACTGCGTTCGGCGGCCTGCTGTTGTCCAATAACCTGTCGGTCTACTCGGCTGGCCTGACCACCTTGACCCTCGGCCTGAAGGTCAAGCGAGTACACGCAGTCATCGTCGATATCATCGCGATCTTTGCCGGCTCGATCTATTTCATGCTGATCGCCGACAGCTTCTACGGCCCCTTCATTACGTTCATCTCGATGTTGGCGGTGCCCATTACCGCGTGGGTCGGCATCTTTGTCGTCGACCTGCTGCACCGCCACATCTACTCCCCAAAAGACCTGCTGGACCAGACCCCACGCAGCGCCTACTGGTATTGCGGCGGCATCGAATGGCGCGCGTTGGGCTCGTGGGCATTGGCTATCGTGCTTGGCTTCAGCTTCACCACCGTGGCCACCACCCCGGAGCATGTGCTGTTCAAGGGCTTCCTTGCCGATTCCTGGCTGGGCCATAACGGCCTGGGCTGGATCGTGACCTTCATTGTCGCCGGTGGCCTGTATGCGCTGCTCGGCGGGGCGCGTGATCGCCGTGTCGTTACCGAAGAGGCTGCCCATGCCCGCTAAATTGCTCTACACCGGCCAGGTCGTGGTTGACCTGGTCATGGCCATCGACCGCCTGCCGCCGTCGGGCGGAGACGTGTTGGCTACCAGCGCTACGTTCGAGGCCGGAGGCGGCTTCAATGTCATGGCCGCTGCCTGCCGCAATGGGTTGCGCACCGTTTACCTGGGTCGCCATGGCCAGGGCCGCTTCGGCGATATTGCTCGTCAGGCCATGCGCGACGAAGGTGTGGAGATTGCTACGATGCCTGTTCCCGGTGAGGACACCGGCCTGGCTGTTGCCCTGGTGGAAGCCTCGGCCGAGCGCTCGTTCATCTCCTATGTGGGCGCTGAAGGTGGTTTGTCTGCCGATGACCTGCATGGCGTTCAAGTCAGCGCCGAAGACTACGTATTTGTCAGCGGCTACAGCCTGGCACACAAAAACAAGGTCACGGCCCTGCTCACCTGGCTGGACGGATTGCCCGGCGGCACTGCCGTGGTATTCGACCCAGGCCCATTGGTTGATGCGCTTCATGGCGTCGAGATGCGCGCCGTACTTCCGCTGATCAGCTTATGGTCCAGCAACTGCGAAGAAGCCCTGCACTTCACGCAAACCCGGACGCCCGCCGACGCGCTCCACAGGCTGGCATCCATTCTGCGCGAAGATGCGCTCATAGTGATTCGTGATGGCCCCGCAGGCTGCTGGATCCACCATGCTGGACAGACGCGGCTCATACCCGGCTTTGCCGTCACGGCAATCGACACCAATGGAGCCGGCGACGCCCACGCGGGTGTGCTGCTGGCCGAGTTGGCCAGAGGCAGCAGTGTCGACCGCGCGGCGCGGCGCGCCAATGCGGCAGCAGCGATTGCGGTCACACGCCGGGGGCCCGCGACGGCGCCTGGCCGTGAGGAGGTAGATGCGCTGGTGGGGGCCGATTACTAGGCTGGCTTGAGCCGCGCTGCACCGTGATGGAGACAATGACAGGCAAGTTTGCGGATGCTCAAAGTCTTCCACACGGCCCTGAGCGCTCGAAGCATACGGCAGCATCGTTTATTAGAGTCACCCGTGCCGACCGCCGTCGGCCTGACTGTGGTGTAACCGGGCTACGTTCTGATCAATGCGGCTTTGGATCATGCGCAGGGTGTCTCGAGTAATAACCTGCGGGCACAGGTTCTCGGCGATGGCTGTAAACCGGCTCGCTACATCACACATGCCGTCAATCACTCCAGTTGCAGCGTCCGGGGACATCTCGGCTTCCTCGGCAAGCCGAAGCATTTGCGCACGGGAAATCTCCAGCGCCTCTCCCATCACGTCCATCTGATGGTATCCGCTTGGCCCCTCGCAGAAGGTTACGTCGTAAGCCGGCGACAGTTTCCACTGACCGTCCTGCGCCATGATGTAGGCGAAGTTCTTGGGATGATCGTCTCGGTTGTTGAACGCAACGTTGAAAACGGCACGTTCGAACGCGCGTGCCATCTCTCGCACATCGTTGGTACACATTTGTGTTGCCCGCAAAAAGTTGACGTAGTCCAACACACCCGGAGACTGGTAATTTGCCCCCGTAAAGGCGGCCAGGCTTTGCATGGGTATCCGTAGACCATCGCGACGGTCAAATCGCTTACTGGCAAACGCTGCCAGGCCATTAGGCAGATTGAAGTACTGGGTGTCAGGGGTCTCGATACCGCACATGCGCAGGCACTCGGCGTAGACCATTTCGATGGCGCACACTTCTGCGTGTTCTTCTTTGGCCGGAAACTTGATCAACCATGCTTCAAAGCCCGGCGTAGCCGCAGTGGTAAACCCGCCAGTTTCAGGATCGCGATAGACGAGAGCCTTGGGCCTTGCACCTTGAGGCGAGCCACCCACCAGCAGCAATGCCTGCAGGAACTCGCCACCGTTTCCACGCAGTACTTGCTTCACATCGGCGGCGAGCTGTTCCAGCGGGATGTGGACGTCAGATTCCTGCCCTTCGGGGGCCACGGGCTCAAACGTCATGGCGCCCATTGCGCTGCTACCGATGTAGGCCAGCCGTTCCAGAGGGCCGATGCGCGCGGTGGTGAGCCCGCGGCGCCTGAAAAGACGGTCCATCAACAACATGCCCCATCCATCCGGCAACGAGTCGTAAACAGGCCCTGGCAAGTACAGCTGATGGTCCGGGAAGTCTCGGCGCAACCTGCCCCCCTCCAGGGGCAGCGTATAGGAGGACAGTTCCAGGCCTCTTTGCCTGGCTTCATTGCTGTATTCGAACACGATCAGCGGGCGACCGGTCAAAGCGGTCGTCGAGACCAGCGTGCCCCACTGCCATCGCTCACCCCAGCCCTCGTAGAAGACGTTAACCTGCTCAAGCATCGCCGGGCTTCCTCTTTGTACGGAGACGATTGGCGCTGTATTCGTAGCGTCGAATGTCTTCGATGCTGTCCAGCTTTGGCAGAAACAGGCCTTCGAGTTCCTTGGTTCGGCCAAGAGCCATAGCCACCCGAACGACGTTCTCGAATCCGACATTGCGTCCGGCTTCGAGGTTGGAGACCGTATTTGTGCCGATGCCGGCACGCCCGGCGAGGTCGGCTTGTGTCATATTCAGCGCCAGACGCTCTGTGCGCAGGCGGTCACAAAGGCGCTTAACGATCTCACCGGGCTTGCTGAAGCTTAAATCCAACATAATGTGTATAAAGCCCGATTCAGCCATTTAATTCACAAAATTATAGAATTAACCTCCTGTATCAGCAAGCAGCTTAATGTCCATATTCCGGTTCTTGATCGGATCACCCTGCCAGACCACATTCCCGGTCCAGCCGGCTGCCCCGTGCAAATCCATGAGCACCTGCGCGCAGTGCGATCAACAGGCTCAGCAGCAAAAGCATCAACAAGACCCAGGGAAAGGAACCTGCTCCCCAGTGGCCAAGCAACACACCGCCCAGTAACCCACCACCTGCGATGGCGCTGTTCCAGACCACGACGTTCATCGAAAGCGCGACATCTGCGCCCTCACCTGCCGAATCGGCGAGCGCGGTTTGCAGCAGTGTGGCGGCACCGCCGAAGGTCAGCCCCCAGATGAAAGCGCCGATGTAAATGGCCGTTGCAGAGCCAGAAAACACGCCGAAGAACACTGACACCGCTGCGAAGGTTGCCAGGCTGGCAAGCACTGTCTTGCGCAGATGGCGATCAACCAACCGTCCCGTAACCCAGATGCCAGCCAGTGCGGCGACCCCGAATGCCAGCAATACCAGGTCCACATCATTCGCCAGCCCCGCCGCGGAAACGAAGGGAGCGACGTAGGTGTAAAGCAGGTTATGAGCCAGCATCCAGGTGAAAACCACGCCCAGCACCGAGCGTACGCCGGGCGTGAAAAAGACCTGACGTAACGCCATGCGCTGTGAGGAGGACTTGCCGGGATAGTCCGGCACTTTGACCAGCACCCAGATGATCAACAGCACGGTCATCCCGGACATCAGGCCAAACGCCATGCGCCAGCCCATGAACCCGCCAAGCCAGGTGCCCAGAGGCACGCCCAGCGACAAGGCGATAGGCGTGCCGACCATCGCCACGGCCAATGCGCGCCCTTGCAGTTGCGGGACCACCATGCGCCGTGCGTAACCGGCGATGAGGCTCCACGCCAGGCCCGCCGAGACGCCTGCGAAAAACCTTGCGATCAGGGTCAGTCCGTAACTGGAAGACAGCGCAGTGACGCTGTTGAACACCAGAAAGCCGATAATCGTCACCAGCAATACCGTTCTGCGCCGCCAGCTTTGCGTGGCGATCGTCAGTGGAATGGCGGCCAGCAATGAACCCAACGCATAAACAGTCACCATCTGCCCGGCAAACGATGCGGACACTTCCAGCCCGTCGGCGATCTGCGGCAACAAACCTGCCGGCAAAGTCTCGGTGACAATGCAGATGAAACCCGTCATTGCCAGCGCCAGCAACGCCCCCAGCGGTAGTGTTTCGCCCTGCTTTTCATCTGTAGTCATTTAAAAAACCTCACTAACATACTGATCGGTACAAATATAGGCAGATGGAGTCGGGTGGTCAACGACTTATGTATCGATTAGTATTTAATTAATTCCGAAGGAGACTCGATATGGCACAGCTGGGGCGTCCGCGTACATTTGACCGTGATGTAGCGATCACTCAGGCGCTGCATCTGTTTTGGGAGCACGGCTACGATGCAACCTCCCTCAGCCAGCTCAAGGCAACCATCGGTGGCGGCATCACGGCACCGAGCTTCTACGCAGCGTTTGGCTCTAAACAGGCCCTGTTCAATGAAGTGATGGAGCGTTACCTCGACACCTACGGCCGGGTCACCGACAGCCTGTTCGATACGACCCTGCGGCCCAAAGACGCAATTGAACTCACCCTTCGCCGCTCTGCGAAAATGCAGTGCGAGCCAGGGCATCCCACGGGGTGCCTGGTGGCGTTAGGGCTGATGAGCGCCTGCTCGGACGAGAGCAAGGCCATTTCCGAACCTCTTGCGCGGGCCAGGAATCTGAACCGTACAGGTATCGTGGCCTGTATTCAGCGCGCTGTTGCGGCAGGCGAGTTGCCCGCAACGGTAATACCGGAAACGCTCGCGGCCGTGTTTGACAGTTTTCTTCTGGGCTTGTCTACACTGGCGCGCGACGGTGTCCCACATGCCACACTGGACGCTGCAGTGACCCAGGTGATGAGGCTGTGGGACAGCCTGGGCAGTGTTGCCGACAATCGTTGACCCTGAAACTCAATCTGGATGAGGTTCGGGAGGCGTCGAGGACGCCAGACTCTTTGCACCGATTTTTTTGGAGAACACCATGCTTCGCGCGTTTGAAAAATGGCTTGACCCCTTCCCGCCTGACGAAGTGCCGCCGCCACCTGACGGCCTGGCACGGTTTCTCTGGGCCTGCACGCGAGGGGCACGCGGTTACATCCTTGCGTTTGCGCTGCTGTGTGCCGGTGTGTCGATTTACGAAGCCTGGCTGTTTTCCTTCCTCGGGCAGGTCGTGGACCTGCTGTCCACGTGGAAGGCTGGCGGCGATACGGCCGCGCAGGAAAGTAACGTGCTTTGGGGCATTGGCCTGGTATTGCTGAGCAGCATCGTGCTGGTGGCGTTGCGCACAATGGTGCAGCACCAGGTATTGGCGATCAACCTGCCCCTGCGGCTGCGTTGGGACTTCCATCGATTGATGTTGCGGCAAAGCCTGTCTTTCTTCTCCGATGAGTTCTCCGGCCGCGTCACCACCAAGGTGATGCAGACAGCGCTGTCAGTGCGCGAGGTGCTGTTCACCATCGTCGAAATCGTCCTCGGTATCGGCGTCTATTTCATCGCGATCATCGCCCTGGCCGGCGGCTTCGACCTGAAACTGATGCTGCCTTTCCTTGGCTGGCTGATGCTGTTCGGCCTGGCCATGCTGTACTTCGTGCCGCGCCTGGGCAAAGTCGGCCAGGAGCAGGCCAACGCACGCTCATCGATGACCGGACGTGTCTCGGACGCGTACACCAACATCACCACGGTAAAGCTGTTCTCCCACTCCAAGCGTGAAGCGCATTTCGCGCGCGCAGCGATGGAGGACTTCAAGCTCACCGGCCTTGCCCAGATGCGTCTGGTCAGCCAGTTCGAGATCGTCAATCAGGCACTGGTGGTCGCGCTGATCATGGGTGCTGGCGGTTACGCCCTGTGGCTGTGGCACCAGGGCCAGGTCGGCACCGGTGCGGTTGCGGCGATCACCGCCATGGCGTTGCGCATCAACGGTATGTCGCACTGGATCATGTGGCAGATGACCTCGTTATTCGAGAACATCGGCACCGTCCAGGACGGCATGCAAACCTTGACTCGCGGTCCCAAGGTTCAGGATGCGCCGGACGCGAAGGCTTTGGTCACCCGAGGCGGCGCGGTCACCTTCGATAACGTGAGCTTCAATTACAACGGCGAACGCCAGGTACTGGATGCCCTGAGCCTGAGCATTCGTCCAGGTGAAAAAATCGGCCTGGTGGGTCGCTCCGGCGCCGGGAAGTCCACGCTCATCAACCTGCTGCTGCGCTTTTATGACGTGGACAAGGGCTCGATCAGTATTGATGGGCAAGACATTGCGCACGTTACTCAGGACAGCTTGCGTAGCGCCATCGGCATGGTCACGCAGGATACCTCGCTGCTGCACCGCTCCATTCGCGACAATATCGCCTACGGACGTCCCGATGCGACCGATGAGCAAATCCGTAGCGCTGCGGCGAGTGCGCAAGCCGACGGGTTCATCAGCCAGCTGAGCGACAAGCAAGGCCACAGTGGCTACGACACGCTGGTGGGTGAGCGCGGTATCAAGCTGTCGGGCGGCCAGCGCCAACGCGTCGCCATCGCCCGGGTGATGCTCAAGAACGCCCCGATCCTGCTGCTCGACGAAGCCACCAGTGCGCTGGACTCGGAAGTCGAAGTG
Organism: Pseudomonas sp. SZ57; assembly: GCF_009495975.1. NCBI lineage: Bacteria > Pseudomonadati > Pseudomonadota > Gammaproteobacteria > Pseudomonadales > Pseudomonadaceae > Pseudomonas > Pseudomonas sp. SZ57. The sequence continues at coordinate 479,073 of NZ_WIBD01000002.1, forward strand.
GCAATCCAGGAAAGCCTCGATGAAATGATGCAGGGCAAGACGGTGATCGCCATCGCCCACCGTCTGTCCACGATTGCCGCCATGGACCGGCTGATTGTCATGGATGACGGGCGCATCATCGAACAAGGCACCCACGCCGAACTGCTGGGCAAAAACGGAACCTATGCGCGGCTGTGGCAGCACCAGAGCGGCGGGTTTCTCGGTGAGGATCAGGGTGTGGCCGAGGACATGGGATAGGCAGCAACAACAAAATAAACAAATGTGCTTTCAGTAAAAATACAATTATTCTTTGCCCATGATCAAAGAACTGAAAACGTTTATTGCCGTGGCGAGAGAAGGCACGTTCGCTGCGGCGGGCAGCAAGATCGGGCTCACCCAGGCCGCTGTCAGTGCGCAGATGCAGCGCCTTGAAGCTGAACTGGGCGTCGAGCTGTTCGACCGAAAAGGACGTTCAGCCCAGCTCAACCGCATGGGGCAGCAAGTGTTGCTACAAGGTCAGGATCTGGTGCGCCAGTTCAGCAGCCTGGGCACTACTACGGTCGGATTGCCCGCCAGCGTGCTGGTGACCATCGGCGCAATTGCCTCTGTGCAACGCTCCTTTCTGCCGGAAGCGCTCGCTCGGTTTCATCAGCAATTCCCAGCGTGCAGGACGCGCGTCATTCCCGGCCTGTCCATGGATCTTGTCAATCAGGTGGACGCTGGCGAGATCGACATGGCAGCGATCATCCGCCCGCCCTTCTCACTGCAAAGCGACCTGCGCTGGACGACGCTGGTCCGTGAGCCCTACCGCCTTATCGTGCCTGCCGACATACCGGGGGATGACTGGGCCGAGCTGGTTTCGGCTCATCCCTTCATTCGTTACGATCGATCGTCGTTTGGTGGTCGACAGGTCGACCGGTTCCTGCGCCAGACCCATGTCTCGCTGCGCGAAGTCTGCGAGCTCGATGAACTGGATGCGATCATCAAACTGGTCGCCAATGGCGTCGGCGTCGCATTGGTTCCGGAAACGGCAACCCTGCAGACATGGCACGCCGGCGTGCGCTCTATCGACTTGAAAGCGCATACGTTCCATCGCGACATCGGGCTGGTACATCGCGCTCGCCGCAGCCTGACCGAGCCGGTGAGCGCGCTGGTGCAACTGATTAACGACCACGCTCTGACTCGTTAGCGCTGCGCCCGCTCAAGCAGGCCTGGCGCAACATGATGTGCGCCAGGCTTTTTACTATTTTGCGAACAGCTGACTCATGTCCTTGAACGCCTTGAACTCAAGCGCATTACCGCAGGGATCGAAAAGAAACATGGTGGCCTGTTCACCCACCTGCCCTTTGAAGCGAATGTAGGGTTCGATGACGAACTCGGTGCCGAAGGATTTCAAGCGCTCGGCCAGAGCTTCCCACTGGGCCCATTCCAGAATGATGCCGAAATGCGGAACCGGCACGTCGTGGCCGTCTACCGGGTTGCTGTGCACGCTCTCTTGAGAGGCGGTTTTCGGGTGTTCATGAATCACCAACTGGTGCCCGTAGAAATCGAAGTCGACCCACTGGTCGCTGGAGCGCCCTTCGGAAAGATCGAACACTTCACCGTAGAAGGCACGTGTCGCGGCCAGGTCATAAACCGGGATTGCAAGGTGGAAAGGAGAAAGACTCATCAGGACTCCGATTGCAGCTCTTGGTGGCGGGTGAAGTCGGACGACGCGCTCGCTGTCCGGCGACTTCTTCGAGTTCCACTCATGCTAAGGCCGGACGACACCAATAAAAATCAATATATATTTTTAAGATGCACAAATTATTTTTGTGATAGCTGCTTCGCTCAAGCACCAGTCCAGCTCACGAATGCAGGCTTATCCAGCCGTTGATCCCTACATACATCCCGACACAGATAATCAGGACGCTGGACAGGTAAGGTGCGCGTCGAGCGGCTGCACTGAGCCAGGGGAAACGATTCGAGGCTTTTCGCGCACCGATGGCGGCGGCAGCGCCAACAGTGACCAGCGTAATGGCGAGCCCCACGCTGAAACAGATCACCATCATCGCGCCCAGGGTGACCTGCTGCACCTGCAGACACAGCAGCAGCACGGTGATGGCCGCCGGGCAAGGGATAAGGCCCCCGGTCAAGCCGAACATCAGGATCTGGCCATTGCTGACCTCTCGATGGGTGAAGCGCTTGCGGATGTCCTCGACATGGGCCTTTTCATGGGCGTCCTGATAGCCTTCGGCGCTCAGGTTCAAGCCGTCCAGATCGCTGTGGTCATGGCTATGGCTGTGACCGTGCTCATGGGAGTCCACGTCGTGCTCATGGCCATGGCCTGCATGCCCGTGACTCAGCCGGGCACTTTCGAACTGATACAGCTGCTCGCCACGCCAGGTGCGCCATAGCATCCACAAGGCAATGGCGATGATCACGGCAGATGACGCGAGCTGAAAGTGAGGCTCCGTGGTTTCAGCATCCAGCCCCTGGCCCAGATACATGCCGCCGATGGCCACCAGCCAGACAACGGCGGTGTGCGAAACGGTGGCGGCGACACCGAGCATCACGGCCTCTTTAACAGAGCCACGAATGGCCACAATGAACGCCGCCATCATGGTTTTCGAATGCCCGGGTTCCAGCCCGTGCAACGCGCCCAGCAAAATGGCACTGGGGAAATACAGCCAGGCATGCGAACCACCTTGCTGCAACAACTCAACGAAGTTGGGCATGCGAGACCTAAAGGTATTTGGTGATTTGCTTGAAGGCTTCCAGCGGTGCCCGCTCGCCCCTGGCGAGTGAACCGAGCGTGTCTTCGAGGCAGTGATCGATATGATCCTGAATCAACGTGCGCTTGGCCTGGCACACCGCTTTCTCGACCGCGTGCAGTTGCTGGGCGATGTCCACGCACTCGCGCCCTTCTTCGATCATGGTGATGATGCCGCGCAAATGACCGTCAGCCCGTTTCAGGCGCTTGATGACAGCTTCGTGGGACTGGTGCGTATGGCCGTGGGGATGGTCGTGTTCACTCATGGATCGAGCTCCAGTCTGGGTGATTCAGACCGGCACTCTATCCCCCCAGGGGGGATAGAGTCAAAGGTAATGCAGGATTGGAACCGGAAGCGAGCCCACCGGTGAAAACCTGTTCAACTCATCCCGTTGACTGCCAGCTCGCTGTCCTTGATGTTGGCAATCGGCCCGAGAATGGCTGGATCGAAGTCGCGGAGTGGCGCGCCCTGACGCAACAACTCTGGCAGGTCCGGATTGGCCAGCGCGCCCTTGCCCACCGCGATGATGTCGGCACCGTCGCGAAGCACCTGTTCGGCTTTTTGTGGATCATGCAGGCCGCCATTGGCGATCAGCGCAACATCCGGCGCGCAACGACGGGCCAGTTCGACCAGGCTGGCTTCACCCTGAGCAAATGCCGGCTGCCATGCTTCGTGTTCGGTCACATGGATGTAATCGACGCCGGCATCGGCCAGCGCAGCGAAAATGACTTCGGCATCGCGTTCGCCCCCTGCCCATTTGTGCTGAAAGTCGTTGACCTTGCCTTGTGAGAGACGCACGCCCACCGGTGCCTGCCCGGCGACTTTTTTCACTGCGGCGATGACCTCGAGCATCAGTCGCAGGCGCTGTCCGACCTCACCGCCCCATTGATCGGTGCGCTGATTGCTGTAGTCGGTCAGAAACTGATCCAGCAGGTAGCCGTTCGCACCATGTATCTCGACACCGTCAAAGCCTGCAGTGCCGATAGCCAGTTGCGCAGCGCGAGCGAACCCGTCAATGGCCTCGGCAATATCCTTGTCACTCATCGCCCGCGGAATCCGGTAGCTGCCCGCGCCGTAATAGAACGCCATCTGTTCGCCCTTGGGACGAATGGCCGAAGGACCCGCCGACTCGCTGACGAAGCGATTGGCCTGACTGAGCGCACCGGCGTGCATGAGCTGCGCAATCATGACACTGCCATGCCGGTGCACAGCATCGGTCGTGGCACGCCAGGCCTGAGCTTGCTCGTCATCAGTGAGCCCGGGCTGGAAGCGGTAGCCTTGGGAAGAACTGCGATCGGTGTAGTTGCCCTCGGTGATGATCAGGCCAAAACCGCCCTTGGCGAACCGCTCGTAGTAGCGCGCCATGGTCTGCGTTGCACTGCCCTGCTCGTCCGCGCTCACGCGTGTCATGGGCGCTACCGCAAACCTGTTCTTCAGTTTCAGATGACCTCTATCGAACGGCGCTGTAACGTGTTTGTTTGTCTCGCTCATACTGCAAATCCTCACTGTGCAGACCGGCTGCGAATTGCCCGCAGTCATTGACAGAACCTGCAGCAACGGTAAGGGCTGGCGCAGCCCATTGGAACCCGGCCGTGCAGATAAGGCGCTTTAACGAAAATGGATAGAATCCGTGCAAATATCTGACATAGAGGTGTTCGCCGCCATTGCCTCCAGCAGGAGCCTGTCGGAAGCGGCGCGTCGACTCGGCTTGTCGCCAATGGCAATCTCCAGACGTCTGGCTGCGCTGGAAAACGACCTGGGCGTCAGGCTGGTGCACCGCACCACCCGCTCGGTATCACTGACGCCTGAGGGCGAAGTGTTTCTGCCGCACGCCAAAACCATGCTGCACGCCAGCGAAACCGCCCGTGCAACGCTGAAAGCCGATGCCGGCACGGCCAGTGGCGTATTGCGGGTCACAGCGCCCAGCGTGTTTGGTCAGACCGTCATCATGCCGCTGCTGCCTGCGTTGATGCAGGAGAATCCGGCACTGAGTATCGACCTGACGCTGTCGGACAGCATCGTGGACATCGCCGGGCTGGGCATCGATGTCGCCATTCGGATCGCCACGATACGTGACTCCGCGCTGGTGGCCAGATCGCTGGCGCCCAACCCCCGGGTCGTGTGTGCAAGCCCCGACTACCTGGCGCGGCGCGGCCAGCCATCGTTACTGGACGAACTCCGTCAACACCCGTGCATCACCTTGCATGCGATGCCTTACTGGCCATTCATCAGAGAGGGCGAACCGGTGGCCATTCGCGCGCAGGGGGCGTTCTCGGCCAATAGCGTCGAAGCGGTGCGCACGGCATGCAAACAGGGCCTGGGGCTGGCCATGCTGACCTATTGGGACGTTCAGCAGGAAATCCGTGAAGGCAGCCTGCAACAGATACAGTTCGAAGACGTCATCCCCGAGCAGTTGTCTGTCACGGCCGTATTACCGACCCGCCAGCGCGTCCCTCACCGGGTACGCCTGTTCGTTGACCGTCTTGAGGCAGAGCTCAAGAAGAATGCGGTTTGAAGCAAGATGCCATCGGTATGGCAGACTCAAGGAGCAATCTGTATCGGCTCAAACCGGCTGCAGTTTCGTCCTTCATGCTTGGCCCGGTACAAGGCCCGGTCGGCTTCCGCCAGCAATGCTATTGCAATCGAGTCCGGCGCAGTGCCGGGCGCAAAGTCCGAGCGCGGAATGGGTAGCGCACCAACCTCCAGACTTGCTACCCCCACTGACACGGTCACCAGGCCGAAGTCACTGGTTTCATGGCGCTTGTTGAGGCCTTGAATGTGCTGCACGATTTCGTCCGCCAGCCGACAGGCCCCCTCTGCCCCTGTATCTGGCAACAGCACGGCAAACTCTTCGCCACCATAACGGGCCACCAGATCGGTAGACCTGTGCACGGACTTTTTCAAGGCATGGGCAATGGCAATCAGGCACTCATCGCCTTGCAAATGGCCATAGTGATCGTTGTAACGCTTGAAGAAATCGATATCGAGCAACAGCAGCGAAAACGCCCCTTGGTTGCGCCGCACGCGCAGCCATTCGCGCGCGATACTCTCGTCGAGAAAACGCCGGTTGGCCAGCCCCGTCAGCCCATCGGTCTGGGCCAGCAGGTTGAGCTGGTCCATCGCCATTTTCAGGCGCAGGTGGGTCTTTACTCGCGCCGTGACGATCAAAGGCTGAATAGGCTTGCCGATGAAATCCACGGCCCCCAGCGCCAGTCCGGCTTCCTCGATACGGGTTTCGGTATGGCTGGTGATGAAGATGACGGGGACGTCTTCCAGCAATTGATCGGCCTTTAGCGTCTCGCAGACTTCAAACCCGCTCATTCCGGGCATCTCGGCGTCGAGAAGGATAAGGTCAGGACGCATTTCCCGGACCATCTTCAAAGCCTGGGCGCCACCCGTGGCGAAACGAATCTGCCCCAGGCCGTTCAGAATTTTGCTCAACACGCGAATGGCGGAAATATCATCATCGACAATCAGCAGGCTAGGTACAGGTTGCATGGTGGGTGACGCTCCTTTTTATAATTCCGCACGTTCGAGCAGGTGCAGTGCCTGCTCGAACTCGAGCCCTTCAATGGTCTGCCAGAGCTGTTCGACCAGTGCCTGTCCGGCCAGCGCCTGAAGAGCCACAGCAGCCAGCGGAAACTGATCCAGCGCGGCGATATCACGGTTTTCAAGCAATTCACGCAAGGTCGACAACCCCTGCCGGGACGCATCGAGGTCCGCATCGATACGCGGGGCCAGCGGCCTTTCCTCAAGTACCGGCGTGCGCTCCTGCAATGCCCGGAAAGCGGCACTCAGGGCTCGTAACGCCTGCTCCGGGTCCGCACCGTCGCGCAGCAGGGTTTCCGCCTGCCCGGCATGCAGGCCCACTTGCGTGGCGCCAAACAGCAGTGCAGAGCCGCGCAACTTGTGCAGGTCAGCCATTGTTTGATCGCGGTTCTGTCGCGCCCGCATCAGAACGTTTTCGCTCTCGCCAAACGCGACAAATTCACTGAAGAAGCGCCGCAGCGAAGAGAGAAACAAAGGCACATCATTGCCTAGCCGAGCGGCGACCTCCTGGGTATCGATACCTTCGATCACCGGCCATGCAGAGCCTGTCGATGCTTCCTGCAGCAAGGTGCCGACCGCCAGCGGAGCGCCTCGAACACGCTCGACGGCACGCCGTACCGCCCGGATCAGGGCCGCGGGGTCCAGAGGCTTGGTGAGGAAATCATCCATACCCGCGAGTTCGGCCTGCCGCCGCTCTTCTGCCAGAGCGCCTGCAGTCAGCGCCAGCACGGGGAGGCGTGTCAGGCCCAGTTCGTTGCGCAAGCGCCGCGTGGCCTCATAGCCATCCATTTCCGGCATCTGCACATCCATCAGCACCGCGTCGAAGAAATCCGGCGTCTGACGCAGTCGTTCAAGGGCCAGCAGACCATTGCTGCAGGTCTGGACCACTGCGCCCTGTTGCTGCAACAACAGGCTGGCGACCTCAAGGTTGATCTCGCTGTCGTCCACCAGCAGCAGGTGCAATCCACTCAGCCAGAGCGTCATGGAGGTATCCATCCGCGTGGCCTGAATGACCCTTTCGGTACTGCCCTGATACCTGGCGATGCAAGCGTTGACCGCGTTGAACAAGGACGAGCTATCCAGCGGCTTGAGCAATACCTTGTCGACCAGAGGGTACAGTTCTGCCTGGACCTCGGTCGGTGTCACCAGAATGATCGGCAGCGGCGTCGCCTCGATCAGTTGCTGCAGCTCATCAACCTGCGGCTGCTGCCAGTCCACCAACAGTACGTCCGGCAATGCCGCGTTGACGTGATTGCGCTCGCGCAAGGCTGCGTGCAGGGTATGTTCGCCGATCAGACTTGCCACTCGCCATCCCAGGCCGCGACACAGCCGCTGCAGGGCCATGGACGATTGTGCGTCGTCGCTGAGCAGCATGACCTCCAGACTGCTTCCAGTGCCGGACGGCTCAAGGTCGCTATGGCTGATCTGAAACGGCAACTCCACCCAGAACTCGCTGCCTGTGCCGAGTTCGCTCTCCACCCCTATCCGGCCGCCCATCTGCTCGGCCAGCCCGCGCACGACCGACAAACCCAGTCCGGTGCCGCCAAACCGCCGCGTGGTAGAGGCATCCGCCTGCGTGAACGGCGAAAACAACTGGCCGAGCACATCGCCCGGTATGCCGCAGCCAGTGTCCTGCACAGCGAAGCGCAACCAGCAGGTATCGGCGTGATCGTCTTTACGACTCACCGTCACATCGACACCACCCACGGTGGTGAACTTGAGCGCATTGCCGACCAGATTCATGAGGATCTGGTTGACCCGCAAAGCGTCACCTATCAACTGGCCAGACAGCGGCGTTACAACGTTGATAGAAAAGCGCAGGCCTTTTTCCTGAGCCTGGGGCGTGAACAACTCGCCCAGTTCGTCGAGCAGTTGCCGCGGGCTGAAGGGGTTATGTTCCAGGCGCATCTCTCCCGCCTCGATCTTGGCGATGTCGAGGATATCGTTGATGATGCCCAACAAGGTCCGGCCCGCAATCTGCAGCTTGGTCAGCAACTGACGCTGCTGGTCGTTCAAAGCGGTGTTGTGCAGCAGATGGGAGATGCCGATCACGGCATTCATGGGCGTACGGATTTCATGGCTCATGTTGGCCAGAAACAGACTCTTGGCCGCATTGGCAGCCTCGGCGCTGGACTTGGCCGCGTGCAACTCGGCGCTGTGGTGCAGCCGTTCGGTGATGTCCTGAGCAATACCCAGATGACCGATGAGTTCTCCATCGGCGGTGCGGATCGGGGTGATGATCATCAGCACAGGCACCGTCGAGCCGTCCTTGCGCACGTAGGTCCATTGCCGGGTTTCCGAACCTTCGCGGGACGCCTTGTAGCAAAAGACGTCAATGCCTTCGATCAGGGTGCCGTATTCACGACTCAGCTCAGCGGAGCGTGCGGCCACTTCTTCAGGAAGATGAAACACGCCTGGACCGTTGCCACTGAGCATTTCCGCATTGCTATAGCCCAGCAGCAATTCGGCGCCCCGATTGAACACAAAGATCTGCCCCTGCGTATCGGTAGCGATGATCGAAACTTCCGAAGAGGCGTCCAGTACCCCCTGCAGCAAACCCGCCACTCTGGACAGCTCTGCAGTGCGCTCGCTGACCTGCTGTTCAAGCTGTGCGTTGAACTCCATGAGATAGCGTTCGACGCGTTTGCGATCGGTGATGTCGTGCATCATTTTCGCCGCGCCGAGTATGGTGCCGTCAGTCTCGCGGATGAAACTGCAGGTAATGGTCACATCGATCAACTGGCCGTTCTTGTGCAGCCGCCGGGTTTCCAGCGTCGGGCCGCGCTCACCGCGGGCCACCCTTTCCAACAGCTGTTCGTCTTCATGAACCAGCTCTGGCGGAACCAGCAGTGGCGCCAACGGGCAGCCCAGCACTTCGTGCTCGTCATAGCCGAACATCTGCTCGGCAGCCCGGTTCCAGGTGATGATTCGACCGTCCAGGGCTTCACCGATGATCGCGTCGCTGGAGTTTTCGACGATGGTTGCCAGCCTGGCCTGACCGGCAACCACCTGCTGTTTGCGCTGACGGGACAGTAGCAGCGTGCCGACCAGCACCGTCAACATCAGGCTGACCAGCGTGCCGATGATGAACACCCTGCCCGCCGGAACCGGATCGAGAGCCGCGATAAATGCCGGGTGAGCACCTACCTCCATGCGCCATACACGCCCGTAGATTTCTCGCTCGAAGGCGTAAGTCTGCAAGACCTCCTGCTCATGATCGTTTTCCGGAGTCTGGTAGATCAGTTGCCTGCCTTCACTGACGTCATAAAGCTTCAAGTGCAGCCTGTGGTTCAGAGGGTCCAGATTGCTCATCACCTCACGCATGGCCAACGGCGCATAGGTCCAGCCGACCAGGGATGTTTCTCGCTGGGCGATATCGTTGGGGGTTTCAGGGGTGCTGTAAACCGGTAACAGGAACAGAAACGCGCGCATGTGATCATCGTTGTCCTGCAGCAGGGTAATAGGCGCCGACAAGGTTGCAGCGCCGCTGCGCATGGCCTGAAGGGCTGCATCACGACGATGCTCCTCAGAGGCGATGTCCAGCCCCAGTGCCTGGACATTGCGGTCCAGCGGGTCGATGAATTGAATGATGAAACGGTCTCCCTGCCGGGTGCCCGGCCCACTCAATCGACTGAGACTGAAGTCCGGCCTGCCATCCGCCCTGACACGCCTTACGAACTCGGCCTCATCGCTGGCCGCAACGCGGCGGATAAAACCGAATCCGCGCGCGCCCGGGTACTCCTTCTCGATATCGCGCCCTTTGCTGTAACGACTCATCTGGCTGCTATTGACATGCTCGAGGTCCAGCATGTGAACCGCACCGCGCAGACCTCGAAGGCGGTACTCATAGACCCTGAGCCGTGCCTGCAAGTTATCGCCGATCCCCTCACCGGCCTCTTTGAGAGCCTGGCCTATGCGTGCATCAATCGACCTGCGCTGTTCATGGCTGGCGATAAAGCTGACGCTAAGCCCGGCCAACAGCACCACAGCCATCCAACCAACGAGCCACGTGAGAGAGCTTTTCTTCATCGATCAGACACTCGTTTTCAATCCTGAATACTGTGAGGTGACCAGAGGACACCATCCGCCTGCCCTGGCGCGTCTCTGCGACCTCAAGCGTAGATTGTCTTCGACCAAGCGCCAGTGACGTCGCCATGGCTGCCGGTTTATCGCGCGCGCGGCCGCACGGCATCTGTCAGCAGCCACCTGCAACTCATGGAATCGACCCAGCAGATGGCTAAATGATAGTTATCCTTTTCTTAAGGAAACCTTAGCGCCTTTATCGACTGAGCACAGGCACGACTTGACAAGCCATCAGTGCCTTATTTATGCGGGTGTGTTCGACAGGTTGCGGTGTACGACGAAGGAAGGAAGTTGATCGGGCCCGGTCATGCTGGCCAGCCCTGCGGTTTCAGCTTGAATCGTAAGCTTGTTCAGCGTAGCCAGTGCGATTGCCGCTCATGCAGTAAAACGAACCGGCATTGAGCCGGTTCGCCATTCGGTCAATACCGTCAGGCCTCTGCCATCAAGGCTTCCAGCTTCCGCCTTCGACGATGACCGCGTTGGGGTCTGTGCCCTCGGCCAGTTCCGGGCGTACATACTGGTCGTAGAGCTTGAGCAGGTATTTCTCTTCGCCCAGTCTGGCCAGTTCGGTATTGACCCAGTCGCGCAGCTCGATATTGCCTTTTTTGACTGCAGGGGCGATTGGCGCTTCGTCACCGAGTTTCTGCTCCAGCACGCGGTAGCCGGGGTTTTTCTTCGCCCAGCTGAACAGCACCAGATTGTCCTGCGCATAGGCATCGCCACGACCATTGGCCAGCGCCTGCAGCGACTCGGAGTTTTTCTCGAACTTCAGCACTTTCCAGTCAGGGTGATTTTTCGTCAGCCAGATATCAGCGGTGGTGCCGGTGGTGACGATGGTGGTCTTGCTCGCCAGATCGTCCAGGGTCTTGACCGGGCTGGCTTGCGGCACCAACGCCTGGACTGCAACACGCAGATTCGGATGGGTGAAATCCACCGCCTCCCGACGTTCCGGCGTGACGGTCATGTTGGCCAGAATCAAATCTACCTTGTCGCTCTGCAGAAACGGTATGCGGCTGGCGGGTTCGACCACCACGAACTCGACCTTCTTCTCGTCGCCCAGCAGGTCCTTGGCGAAACGCTTGCCCAGGTCAGTGTCGAAACCGACGTACTGGCCCTGCTCGTTGACGAAGCCAAAAGGCGGTTTATCGCTGAACACGCCGACAATCAGCTTGTCACGGGCCTTGATGGTTTCCAGGTAGCTGCTGGACGGTGAAGGGGCAGCCTTGGCCACGGGCTTCTGTTCGGCAGGCTTGTCGCAACCGGCCAGCAGGGTGAAGGCAATCAACGGTAATACGAGGGCAGTCTTGAAGCTCACGATGCTTTCCTTTTTGGCATGTTTTCCACGTAGGAGAACCTCTCCAGGAACTGCTGCGCGCGTGCGGTCTGCGGGGCGCTGAAGAAAGTTTCGGGGTCGTTCTGTTCCGCGATCCGGCCGCGGTCCATGAACAGGATTCGGTCGGCCACCGCTCGGGCGAAGGCCATTTCATGAGTGACGATGAGCATGGTCATGCCGCCTTGGGCGAGGTCGAGGATCACTTCCAGCACTTCCTTGACCATCTCCGGATCGAGGGCTGCGGTCACTTCATCGAACAGCATGACTTTTGGGTTCATGCACAGCGCGCGCACGATAGCGATACGCTGCTGCTGGCCACCGGACAGCTCGCGCGGATAGGCGTCACGCTTGTCCGTCAGGCCCACCCGCTGCAGTAACGCCTCGGCCTGCTGACGAGCCCCGGCTGCACTTCGTTTTTGCACGCGCAACGGGCCGAGCAGAATGTTGTCGAGTACGGTCATGTGCGGAAACAGGTGATAGCTCTGAAAAACCATGCCGATTTGTTGCCTGACCAGCCGCCAGTCGGCGTTGGCGGGCAGCGCCTTGCCGGCAAAGTGCAGGCTGCCGGCATGACCGAGCTCGAGGCCGTTGAGGCAGCGCAGCAAGGTGCTCTTGCCACACCCGCTGGGGCCGAGAATCACCACGACTTCGCCCTCTTTCACGCTCAGGTCGATGTCTCGGAGCACCGCGGTGTCACCAAAGTTTTTGCTGAAGCCGGACAGTTCGATCAATGTGCTCATGCGTGATTCCAGCGCCGTTCAAGCACACGCGAGGCGGCCGACAGCGGATAACAGACGATAAAAAAGAATAGAAACAGAAAGCCGTAGATCAGCACCGACTCGTACGTGCGCTCGATGATCTGCTGGCCGACCTTGGTCACGTCCACGACTCCGATCAGGACGGCGAGCGAGCTGGTCTTGATCAGCCGCGTATAGACATTGATCACCGGCGGCGTCAGTCGCTTGAGTGCCTGTGGCAGCAGCACGCGACCATACAACTGGCCGAGACCAAGGCCGATTGCCAGGCCTGCTTCGCGTTGCCCGCGAGGAATCGAACGCAACCCGCCGCGCACCACCTCACCGACCTCGCTGGCCCCCCACAAAGAAAGCACCAGCACTGCGCACCAGAACGCTGGAATACTCACGCCAAGGAAAATCGGCAACCCGAAGAAGAACAAGTACAGCCAGACCAGTACCGGAATCGCCCGGAACAGCTCCAGATAGATCCGCAACGGCACCTCCAGCCAGCGTTTGCCAAGGCTGCGCAGCACGCCGTAACCCACGCCGCCAATACTGCTGAAGACAATTGCCAACAGTGAAATCCCTAATGTGCGCCCTGCCCCCGTGATCAACTGCGGCGCAGACACCCACAACAACTCAAGACCCGAACTGGCCATGCTGGAGCCTCCTTTCCAGAAGACCGAGCAACAAAGACAACGGCAGGAACAGCAACACACACAGACCGGTCATCACCGCGAGCATCTCGTAGGTTTTGTAATACAGGGCAATGTAGCTCTTGGTGGTGTAGAGAATTTCCGGCACCGCGACAGCCGAGACCACGGTGGTTTCCTTGAGCAGAAAGACGAAATTGGCGAACAGTGCCGGCAGGCTGAGGATGCCCGCCTGCGGCAGAATCACGTGGCGCAGTAACTGCCAGCGGGACAGGCCGATGGACAACCCCGACTCGATCTGTGTCTTGGGCACGGCCTCTATGCCGGCGCGCAGAATCTCGGTCAGGTAAGCACCGCCGAGAAAGGTCATGGCAATCACTGCCGACGCGAAACCCGACACGCGAATCCCCAGCGTCGGCAAGGCGAAATAGATGAAGAACAGTTGAATAAGCAACGGCGTGTTGCGTGCCAACTCAACATAAACCGGCACCAGACGGTGCAGGACCGGCACCTTGAATGTAGCAATCGCCGCGTTGACAACCGCCACCATCAGTGAGGTCAGAATTGCAATCAGCCCCACCTGGAGGGTGACACCAATGGCTTTGAGGAAAGCAGGCAGCGTGGAAATGGCAAATGCGTAATCGAAGGTCATTGCTGGCCTTCCACATCGGGATAAACGGACAGAAAACACATCAGGCGGGGCCTTGAACTTACGTATTGATATATAGCTTAACCTTCTGTTTTACATAAAATTAATACCTTTTTAGCATAAGCATAGCGCGAAAAAGGTGCCTGCCTGGGCGCCCCATACGCGTCACGTGCCAGTATCAAGTGGAATGAACACTTGCCCAATCAGTATGTGTGGGGCTCCATGAATTGGCGGTAGCGGGTTCTGCAAAACCGGATTGGTCTGAGGTGATGCAGGGCGTCTGCCTGGCTGGAATGTCTTCGCGATGACGCTACTGCCAGTGCTCACACAACCGCACCAGCTCATCAACCACATACCTCACCTTGGGCCGCAAGTGAGAAACCCTGGGCCATACGGCATGTACTTCAACGGGCTCTGGTTCATAGCCTGCAAGCACCTCAACCAGTCGGCCCGCGTCAATGTCGTCCTTGAACAGGCAGCGCGGCATCTGGCACAGGCCGGCGCCGGCGACGGCTGCCAGGATCATGGCCTCGCCATCGCCGATCTGATGTGCGGAAGGTGGCGCGTAGCGAACGGTTTCCTGACCTTCATTGACTCGCCAGGAGAGTGGTTGGCCCCGTCGATGGCCGACGATGCAATGGTGACGATTCATATCTTCCAGGGTGTCAGGTACGCCAAAACGGGCCAGATAACTCGGCGCGGCGCAAATAGCCCAGCGTTGTCGCGCAAGCCGGCGAGCAACAAGGCCGCTGGTATCCTTGAGTTTTCCAAAACGAACCAGCAGGTCGATCCCCTCTTCAATCGGATCGACCAAGTGGTCAGAAAAAGTCATATTCAACTGCAGCGCGGGATACTTGTTAGCGATCTCAAATAACAACGGGGCGACAACCCGGCGCCCGAATGCCACGGGTATATCGATGCGCAATCGTCCGGACGGTTCGCGGGTTCCCGGAGCCAATCCGCTTTCAGCCGCACCGATTTCTTCGAGCGCGTTCGAGCAGGCGATGAAATAGGCATCGCCATCAGCAGTCAGAGATATTCGACGGGTAGAGCGATGAAACAGCTGGACGCCCAGTCGCCCTTCCAGGCGGGCTATGGATTTGCCGACGGCCGATTTCGAAATACCCAGTCGCCCGGCTGCCTCGGTAAAGCTATTCGAACGCGCTGCCACCACAAAGGTGATGACGCCTTGGAACGAGTCTATGGGAATCATAACCGCCCTGAAAAGTAGACAATAACTCTACCCACTTTAGAGTTTCAGGCAGTTTATCGCCAGACACTTCTACCCTAGCATGGCGGTATGTCTCTGGCTGATCACATCAGACCGAGTTTTCAATCCCAAACAGGAATACATCATGCCCGTCGTACGCGTCAGCTGGTTCGAAGGTAAAGAGCATGCTCAGAAAGCCGCCGTAGCTGCTGAAATCACCGAAAGCATCGTCAAAAACACGGGGACTCCCGCCGAATACATCTACGTCATTTTCGAAGACGTAGCACCGTCGGATTGGGCAGGTGCGGGCAAATTGTTCGGTGAAACTCCCGCCACGCCCTGAACCTGCACACTGCATAGATGCAACGACTGGATCAGCGTTGCATCCTCACCTGCCCCCCTTGGGGGCCGACCGTGGAAGAGATCACCATGCATCCACATATTTCCTGCTTATTCTCGCTTGCAATCAAACCCGGCGACTTTGCCGAGTTCAAAGCGCTGATCGCCCAGGTCGTTGCCGCCACCCGGAAAGAGCCCGGCACCCTGGTTTACGAGTACAGCGTGAATGAAGATCAAAGCGTTGCGCATATCCTTGAGCGCTATAACGTCGAATCCGTTGTCAGCCACGTAGACATCACCTTCGCCCCATTCGGCAAGCGCTTCCTCGAACTGTGCACCATCACCAGTCTGGTTGTGTACGGCACACCAGATGCCGAGATCCGTAAACGCTTGGATCCGTTCGGTGCTGTGTACATGACGCCGTTCGACGGCTTCAGCCGCTAACCGATTTGATCTGCGCAGACTCGACTGCAAAAAACCGGGGCTGCACTTGTTTCCCCCTTACGGCATAGAGAGCACCATGTCTATTATCGCTGACCTCATCAAGTCCCGAATTTCCGCCAACAACTACGACACTGAGCGCAAACTCTCAGATCAAGCGATCACTGATCTGATTGATCTGGCCACCCATGCGCCGTCCGCCTTCAACCTTCAAAACTGGCGTTTCGTAGCCATACGCAGTGAAGAAGCAAAAGCACGTTTGCTGCCGTTGGCCTATGGACAAAAGAAGGTGGTGGATTCAGCCGTGACATTTATTGTGTGTGGCACCCTGAATCCGCATCAAACGATTGCAGCATCGCTGAAGCCTTCGATGGATGCCGGGGTCATCGACAAGGCCATTTATGACATGTGGGTGGGCGCCGTTCAGGGTATGTACGCTGAAAATCCACAACTGCAGCGCGATGAAGCCATCCGTTCAGGCTCGCTGGCCGCCATGACGCTGATGCTTGCAGCTAAAGGCCAAGGCCTTGATTCAACCCCCATGATCGGCTTCGACCCAGCGGCGGTTGCAGAAGCATTCAATCTTTCAGCTACTGAAATCCCCGTGATGCTGGTGACCGTCGGTTATCCAGGCGAGAGCAACTGGCCGCAAAAGCCGCGTAAAGCCGTTCGCGAAGTGCTTGAGTTTATTTAGCACACAAAGTGCGGACGACGCATCGCTTAAGCAACCCTGTCAAACCCGACATCACGACGACCAGATCACTCTGAAGGAGCGTCCCATGGCCAACCCGACCGGCCCGCATGACAACATCAGTTCCAAAGTTGAAATCGAGTATCCCGATTTTACAAAACTGCCTGATCAGGTACGGGAAAAATTCGAGAAGCTTCCAACGAAGGTCAACTTCTTTCGAATGCTGGGTTACAGCCCCGGAGCATTTATTCCTGTCATCGACCTGACCAACGCAATATTCAGGGACCTCACCCTCTCCGACTATCATAAGGAGATGATGGTATTGCTGCTGGCTGCGCATGAGAACGTCGCCTATGAGTGGGAGCAGCATGTTTCCATCGCTCAAGTTGCGGGGGTTCGTCCTGATCAGTTCGTCGCCATCGCAGAAGGCTGCCTGGAGGATGCCACAGCGTTCAAAGAGGACGAGCGCGTCCTGCTTCGGTTTGGCCAGGCCATTATCGACAAAGGCAAGGCCCCGGGTGTGCTGTTCAAGCATACCTTGCAGCACTTCTCGCTCCAGGAGCTGAGCGATGCCATTCTCGTCATTGGTTTTTATCGGATGTTGTCAGGCTACATTCAGACCTTCGATATCGCCGTTGATGCCCAGTCGAATGGCAACTGGATCAAAGGCTGATACCGACGCATGCCTGCTTCCTGAAGCATGGATCGATGGCTGTACCGCCATCGACTCACCTCCTCCTTTCAACGGTCGCGGCACGCTGAATGATCGAGCCTGGTCTGCGTGGGCAACGATCAACCCGTACGGCCTGCCAAAGGCCTGGGGCGATGCCAGGACCTGTCCATCACCCTTTTTAATTGCAGGTGTTCCTTCTTGAAATACCCATTAAAAGCCATAGCGCTCAACGCATTGCTTGATGAAGATTTCTACTTTCCCCATGAGATCATTGGTCAGCCCTTTCGTACCTCAGACTTTACTGATCTGAAGATAAGCAGCTTCACCACCAGCGACGGCGTTAATCTCGGCTATTGGGAAGCCGGCGCCGGGCAACCGTTGATCTTCATCCCCGGCTGGTCGGCCAACGGCGCAATGTACTTTCACCTGATGCACATCCTGAGCGAGCACTACCATGTGTATGTGCTGGACGTGAGAAATCAGGGCCTTTCCGAGCGCGTCGACTTCGGTAATCGCATTTCACGGTACGCTATGGACGTGAAGGAGTTCGCCGGCCATTTGGGCGTTTCGCAGGCCGACTACTGCGGCTGGTCCATGGGCGCATCGGTGATGTGGGCCTACATCGATCTGTTTGGCACGCAAGGCATTCGCACCCTGAGCATCATTGACCAGGCACCCTCGATTTATTGCCACGCCGACTGGACGGAGCAAGAACGGCTCGAGGCCGGGGCGTTCACCACGTCGCCCGAGCGAATGATTGCATCCTATGCGCAAGGCATCGCCACCAACAGGCTGGTTTCCGCAAGCCGGGTTGTCGAGCGAGCGATGGCGATGGACTCGCCCTACTTCCATAACGTCATCAGCCTCGTGCAAGAGGTGATTAAAGATGACATGGCATTTACCAGGCAGGTGCTTTTCGATCACACAACCAACGACTGGCGAGACGTCATTCGGTCAAAGATCAATGTGCCGACCGCAATCTTCACCGGTGAGTACAGCGACTGGCTGGAGAGTCAGCACTGGATGAGCTCGGTTATCCGGGACTCGGTGCTTCATGTGTACACCAAAGCCGAGCAAGGCGATCACTTCCTGGCGTTCAAGAATCCAGTGAAATTTGCGGCAGACCTGCGCAGCTTTTTGCAGTAACGGCGATTCGATGGTTGGCCGTACTTCCGGGTTTCTGCGTATACGGACGCTCCTGATACAGCGCTCCTTTTATCCGGCTGATACCTTCACTGCCCCTTATATCAGCCGGTTTTTCCAAAGGTCTGTCACCGCTCCCATACTGGATGGGCGAATCGCTCAACCAGAAAGTTGATCAGCGATCTTACCTTCGCGGGTAAATGTTTACGGGTTGGATACACCACGTAGATCCCCAACTCGACCGATTGATACTCGGGAAGTATTTCGACCAGATCGCCTCGGCGTAGATCCTGCGCCACCATAAAACTCGGCTGCAACGAAATGCCACCACCGGCCAATGTGATGGCGCGGCAGGTATCCCCGTTATTACATCGAACCACCGAGCGCGTGTGCACGCTTTCACTGCCTTCGGGCCCCTCGAATTGCCATTCAGTACCGCTGGCAAAGTTGCTGTAGGCCACTACCCCGTGCTCTGCCACATCCGATAGTTTTTCAATGGGTGCGTGGCTGGCCAGATACGCAGGCGACGCACACAGGCACATCCGGGTACTGGCCAGGCGTCTGCCCACCAACGACGAATTATCCATGCGTGCGATACGCACCGCTGCATCAATACCTTCGTCAACCAGATCCACCAGACGATCGCTCAAGCTGATTTCCAGCTCGACCTTGGGGTAGGCGCTCATGAAATCGGCCCAGATCGGAGCCAGGTGCAGCACGCCAAAACTGACCGGGGCGTTGACTCGAAGCACTCCGCTGGCCTCCGGCGAAGCAGACGATACAGCCTTCTCTGCCTCATCCATCATGGCCAGCACCTCACGGGCCTGGTGATAGAACTGACGCCCCTCATCCGTCAAGGAAAGCCGCCGAGTCGTGCGGTGCAACAACCGCGCGCCGAGACGCTCCTCCAGCGTGCTCACGTAACGCGAGATGGCTGCCTTGGACATGCCGAGTGGCTCGGCTGCCCCGACAAAACTGCCCTTATCAACAACGGTGCAGAAGACCTGCATTTCCAGTGCACGATCCATGATTGGCTCACTTAGTGGAACTATTCATCACATTCAGCCCGATTTATCCCTGCCTGGCAATCTATAAACTGGGCCCATCGAAACGCAACTCAACTCAGAGAGAGGCAGTCATGAAAATCACAGTAATCGGTACCGGCAACATGGGCTCAGCCTTTGCGAAACAGCTTTCTGCCGCAGGGCACAGCGTCCGCATCACTGGCCGTGACATCAGCAATGCGCAGGCCCTGGCCGACCAGCACGCGAATGTCAGCGCTTATGTAGCGTCCGACGCGTTGGGTGACAGCGAAGTGATCGTGGTGGCCACCGCCTATGCCGATGCGACCGCTGCACTGCAAAGCCTGGGTGACCTGACCGGTAAAGTGGTGATCGATATCACCAACCCGCTGAGCGCCGACTACATGTCATTGACCGTCGGCCACGTCACCAGCGCCTCGGAAGAAATCGCCAGGGCTGTGCCGCAAGCCAACGTTGTGAAAGCGTTCAACACCCTGTTCGCTCAAGTGCTCGCCGATGGTCCGAAGTTCGCCAACGACCAGACCGGCAGCGTATTTGTCGCCAGCGACAGTGAGCGCGCCAAGCAAACCGCTATCGCGCTGGCTCGCAGCCTGGGCTGGAACACCGTGGACGCTGGCGGCCTGGTTAACGCTCGCTATCTGGAGCCACTGGCGGGTTTCAACATCTACCTCGGTTACGGCGCGGGTCTGGGCACTTCGGTCGCTCCGGTCTGGCTGAGCAAGTAAGCAATACATCATCAATCAGGAGCAGTCACCATGAACACTTCATTCCCCCTGCTGTTTGTGTCTCATGGTGCTCCCACGTTCGCCATCGAGCCCGGCCTGGCAGGCCCGAGACTGGCCAGGCTCGGTCGTGAGCTGCCAAAACCTGATGCCATCGTGGTTGTCTCGCCGCACTGGATGACCCGTGGCGAAGTCAGGGTTACGTCAAGCACAGCACCTGAAACCATTCATGACTTTGGTGGTTTTCCGGGCGCTTTGTATACGTTGTCCTACCCGGCTCCGGGCGCACCAGCGTTAGCGAGTCATATTGTTGATCTGCTGCAGACGGCGGGCTGGCAATCGCGGCTCGATTCCGCCCGCGGCCTGGATCACGGTGCCTGGATACCACTTATGTATCTGGCACCCGACGCAGACATACCGGTCGTTCAGGTGTCCATGCCCGCCACGCTTGATACACGCAGCGCCTGGCAGCTCGGCGCAGCACTCAAGCCACTGCGTGAGATGAACGTATTGATCGTGGCGTCAGGCAGCCTCACCCACAACCTGTACGAGTTCCGCGGCGCAACAAGCCACGGCGCCGACTACGTCAAACAGTTCGCAGCATGGACCGCCCTGACCCTGCAGGCAGGAAACATTGATCAGTTGCTCGACTACAAGCAGTACGCACCTTCAGCCGAACGTGCACATCCGACCGATGAGCATTTCCTGCCGCTGTTTATTGCGCTCGGGGCAGCTGGTCACGGTTATCAGACACAGGTAATGGACGGCGGTATTACCCACGGCGTTCTGGCGATGGACAGCTACCTGTTTATCTCAATTGATAGCGAACGATTCGAGTCAGCTCAAACCGTTCAAGGTGTGAAATAACCTCATGCAAAACATCAACTTCTCTGAACCCGCACGCGAGTCCGAGTCGGGTATTTTCTTCCGTAAGGCATGTAGCACTGTCAACCCAAAGGCACGGTTGCTACTGCTTCACGGAGTAGGATCGAACGAAGCCAATCTCGCCAGTCTGGCCGCGTCGCTGCCCGAAGAGATCGAAATTCTGTTGCTCCGCGGCCCGCAGCAATTGGGTCCTCAAGGCTTCGCCTGGTACCAGGTCAACTTCACCAGCGATGGACCTTCTTTCAACCAGGAGCAGGCTGAGTCCAGCCGCCAGTTATTGATCCGGTTTATTCAGGCGCTTCCCCCGCTGCCCACTGTGATCGCCGGGTTCAGCCAGGGCGGCATCATGAGCTCAAGCGTCGGCGTCACAAGACCTGAGCTAGTGGCAGGTTTTGCGCTGCTGAGCGGGCGGATGCTGCGAGAAATCGAGCCAAAGATTGCGCCACGTGATCAGTTGCAAGGCGTCTCAGCCTTCATTGCTCACGGCCAGCAGGACAACGTACTGCCGATTGACTGGGCACATGAAGCTGACGCCTGGCTCAGCCGGATCGGTGTGCAGCACCAGACTCATTTTTACGACATGGCCCACGAGATCATTCCGCATGAACTGGCTGACTTCTCGCAATGGCTGGATCGGACACTTTTGCTTTCCAACTGAACCCCACTGCTTATTTAACACAAGGAATTTTCCATGATCGATTCACGCACCGCACCTTACGCCGCTTTTGTATTGCGTCTGGCACTGGGCCTCATGTTCATCGCCCACGGCCTGACCAAAGTATTGGTCTTTACTCCGGCAGGTACTGCTGGCTTTTTCGAATCCATTGGCTTTCCAGGCTTCCTTGCCTATCCGGTTATGGCCTTCGAAGTGATCGGCGGTTTGATGCTGGTACTGGGGGTCTACGCCCGCTGGGTTGCTGCAATCGCTGTTGTTCAACTGTTTGCCGCCGCCACCGTGCATTTCGGCAACGGCTGGAGCTTCACCAATGCTAACGGTGGCTGGGAATATCCGATCTATCTGTCCGTCACAGCGCTGGTCCTCGCTCTGCTGGGTGATGGTGCTTTTGCTGTGAAATCTTCCAGAACGCAGTGACAGGCACCTCTCGATGCTCGGCCCAAAGACAACGATCCAAGGGTCGAGCATCATCAATTGGAGAAAATCACATGAAGTCTCGTGCTGCAGTTGCATTTGAACCTGGCAAGCCGCTCCAGATCGTCGAGATCGACGTCGAGCCGCCACGCAAGGGCGAAGTGCTGATCAAGATCACTGATACCGGTGTATGCCATACGGAGGCTTTCACACTTTCGGGCGATGATCCGGAAGGCCTGTTCCCGGTAGTACTGGGCCATGAAGGCGCCGGCATCGTCATCGAAGTAGGCGAAGGCGTGACCAGCGTGAAAGTCGGTGACCACGTCATTCCGCTGTACACCGCCGAATGCGGCGAGTGCCTGTTCTGTAAATCGGGCAAAACCAACCTGTGCACCGCTGTGCGCGCCACTCAGGGCAAAGGCGTGATGCCGGACGGCACTTCACGCTTCTCCTACAACGGCCAAACCCTGTACCACTACATGGGTTGCTCGACCTTCAGCGAGTACACTGTTGTCGCTGAAGTTTCTGTCGCGAAGATCAATCCAGACGCCAACCCCGAGCACGTCTGCCTGCTCGGCTGCGGCGTGACTACCGGCATTGGCGCGGTGCACAACACGGCCAAAGTCCAGCCTGGCGACACAGTCGCGGTATTTGGCCTGGGCGGCATCGGTCTGGCGGCGATTCAGGGTGCGCGTCAGGCCAAGGCAGGACGCATCATCGCTATCGACACCAACCCTGCCAAGTTCGAACTGGCCCGTTCGTTTGGCGCTACCGACTGTGTGAATCCAAAAGATCACGAACAGCCGATCCAGCAGGTGATCATTGAGATGACTGGCTGGGGTGTCGACCACTCCTTCGAATGTATCGGTAACGTGCATGTGATGCGCGCTGCGCTCGAATGTGCCCACCGCGGCTGGGGCCAATCGATCGTCATTGGTGTCGCCGGTGCCGGTCAGGAAATCTCGACACGTCCCTTCCAGCTGGTCACCGGCCGTACCTGGAAAGGCTCAGCGTTTGGCGGCGTAAAAGGCCGCAGCCAACTGCCGAAGATGGTTGAAGACGCGATGAAAGGCGAGATCGAGCTGGCACCTTTTGTCACTCACACCATGGGCCTGGAGCGCATCAATGAAGCGTTTGACTTGATGCACGAAGGCAAGTCGATCCGCACCGTCATCAAATACTGATGTCGTCCACTGTTCCGGGGCAGTTGCCATAGAACCTGTTCCAAGTCACCCCTATAGCTGGAGGTACACTGTGAGCGATGTAAAACTTCACCCTGCGCTGGATAACGGCATCAAATCCGCTGCTACCGACTTTGCAGGCGGCACTCTGCAGTGCCTTTGCCCGACCGACAAGGTTGAGGTCAAAGTCGATGCTCAAACACTGCATAACCACGCCTGCGGTTGCAGTAAATGCTGGAAACCAGCGGGCGCCAGGTTTGCCGTCATCGCGGTAGTCAATCGCGACAAAGTCAGCGTTACCGTCAACGCAGCCAAACTGACCATCATTGATGCAAGCGCTACCATCCAGCGTCACGCCTGCAAAGAATGTGGTGCCCACATGTATGGTCGCATCGAAAACCAGAACCACGCGTTCCACGGTCTGGATTTCGTGCACACCGAACTGTCTCCTCAGACAGGCTGGGCTGCGCCCGGCTTTGCCGCGTTCGTCTCGTCGGTCATTGAAACGGGTACGCCGCCAGCTGAAATGGACGGCATTCGCGAACGTTTCAACACGATGGGTTTGCCAACCTACGACTGTCTTTCCCCGGCACTGATGGATGCCTTGGCAGCACACGTAGCGAAGCAAAATGGCGTTCTTCAGGCGAGCTGAGATAATCCCTGGCGGGCATCACCCACCTTACCAAGCGTGGTGATGGCTTATCCGGAACGCATGCACTGAACCATACAGCACTCACAAAGCCCTCCTGACTCGAGGGCTTTGTCGTTTCCGGGGCGCGCTGCAGACCCGTTACAGAAATTGGCCATGCACCATAAAATACCAATAGAGCATAATTAATAACTTTATAAATCATAAAAACCTATATTAGCTTAGAACAAAAAAGAATTTTACAGCGCATAACCATAAGAATACGGTCTTAAGAAATCAGTGCTGAAGCACTGTGCTCGACTTGAAGAGGACCTTCCATGCGCCGTACACCACCTTCGACTTTCTCAGATGGATTCGTGACTCGGAGCACAATGCGATGACCCGGCGCCCGCTCCTCTCGCGCCTGCTGTTTACCGCCGTCACAGCCATTACCCTGCTCGGCTGCTCACCTTCCGGCCAGGACGGCCAGGCAGCCAAAACCCTCAAAGTGGCGTTCTTCAGAGACAACACCACGCTGGTCAGCCTTGATCCCTTTCAGGTTTACTGGCTGGAGCATCGGGTGGTGCTGCGCAATATTGCCGAGTCCCTGACCGATCAGGACCCGCAGACCGGCAAGATCATTCCCTGGCTGGCGGAGCGCTGGGAAATCAGTGACAACGCGCTGGAGTACACCTTTCACTTGCGCAAGGACGTGACCTTCAGCAACGGCACACGTTTCGACGCTCAAGCGGTGAAGACGGCCTACGACGCGGACAAGTCGTTCGCCGCACAATTGCCAGCCACCTTCGGCGCCACTTACCTCAAAGGTTACGACCATGCCGAGGTGCTGGACGACTTCACCATCAAACTGGTGCTGGCCCAACCCAATGCGGGCTTTCTGCAAGCCACCTCCACCACCAATCTCGCCATCCTGGCTCCAGAGTCCTACGCGCTCAGCGTCAAGGAGCGTTCGTTGGGCGCGATCATTGGCACCGGGCCATTCGTGCTGGAGCGCTACACGCCGGAAAGCGGTTTGCGCCTGATCAAGCGCAAGGGCTATGCCTGGGCGTCGGCCAATGCGCAGAACAAGGGCGAGGCGCATCTGGACGCGGTTGAGGTCAGCTACGTGCCGGAAGAAAGCGTACGTAACGGCCAATTCGTTCAGGGGCAGGTCGATATCCTCTGGCCGCGCAATCCGTTCTCCGAGGTGGACCTCAACCTGTTCAAGTCCAGGGGCGCGACCATTCAGAGCCGTTCGCTGCCAGGGCCTGCGCTGAACCTGTACCCCAACACGCGTGGCAATCGCATTCTTGCCGAACGCAACGTACGCCTGGCCCTGCAGAAGGCAATCGATCGCAAGACCTACGCAGCCACCGTTTACAACCCGCAATTCCCGGTGGTCTCCGGCATCTACGACGTCACCACGCCGTTTTATAAAAGCCAGGCCGACAAACTGGCCTACGACCCTCAAGGTGCAGAGCGCCTGCTCGACGCTGCGGGCTGGCAGAAAAACGCCGACGGCTATCGTTATAAAGAAGGCAAGCGACTGAAGCTGGCCTACAACCTGTCACCCACCGAAACCGCTGGCGATGTGCTGATTCAGGATCAGCTGCGCAAGGTGGGTATCGAGCTCAAGCTCAACGTAGTGACCACCGCCGAATGGGCTGCGGCCAATGCGGCAGGCAATTATGACCTGACGTCCACCTACATGACCCGTGCCGACCCGATCATCCTGCAGACCATCATCGACCCGCGCAGCGCCAATAGCTCGACACTGGCGACCAACCTTTACGCGCCGGAAACACTGCCCAAAGCCCTCGCGTTGTTCGACGCCGGGCTGACCGCGACGCAAAGCGAACAGCGCGCCCGGGCCTATGGCGAGTTGCAGGACCTGCTGATCGACGAAGGCTCTGCGTTCCCGGTCTACGAGCGGGTCTGGCAAGCCGCCACAGCGAAAAACGTACGCAATTTCCACTGGACGGCGGAAGGCTTTGCGCTGTTCAACGACATCGAGTTGGCAACGCCATGAGCCGCTATGTCCTCAGTCGCATCGCGCAAGCGCTGCTGGTACTTTGGGGTGCCTACAGCGTCACCTATTTCATTCTGTACCTGCTGCCCGGCGACACCCTGTCGATCATGCTCAGCGCCTCGGGTGTCGAAATCGACTCCCTGTCCGCGCAGGACCTCGCCAAGGCCAAGCTCTATTACGGACTGGACCGGGGCATCTTCGAGCAATACGTCGATTTGCTGTGGGGAGCGATACATGGCGACTTCGGCAACTCGCTGACGCTCAATCGCCCGGTGTCGGAATTGCTGATCGAACGCCTGCCTCAAACCCTGAGCCTCGCGGGGCTGGCCATTGTTCTGTCACTGATCGGCGGGATCGGTCTGGCGTATCTCACTGCCTACGTACGCTGGCAGCCCTTGAAAGTCGCCTTGTCACGCCTGCCGTCGCTGGGCTTCTCGGTGCCGGTCTTCTGGATGGGCCTGCTGTTCATTCAACTGTTCGCGTTCACACTTGGCTGGTTCCCGGCGACCGGCAATCAGGGTTTCTCAAGCCTGATACTGCCCGCCGTCACGCTGGCGATCCCCAGCGCTGCGGTGTATGCCCAGGTCCTGCAACGCGGCTTTCAGGGCGTCTGGAAAGAGCCCTACATCATCACCGCTTACGCCAAGGGCCTGACCCGCGGGCAGGTTCAGGCCCGCCATGCGTTCAAGAATGCTGCCCTGCCGCTGCTGACACTGATCGGCCTGCAGGTCGGCAACACAGTGTCCGGCGCGGTGCTGGTGGAGACCATTTTCGCGCGCGCCGGGGTCGGTCGACTTGCCCAGGAAGCCGTGCTGCGCCAGGACATCCCGGTGGTACTGGCCATCGTTGCGGTCTCCGCAGCTGCGTTCGTCGTGGTCAATCTGATCGTTGACCTGCTGTATCCCGCGCTGGATCCGCGCATCGCCCATACGCCAAAGGTCTCCTGAAGCCATGACTATTTTCGACAACCGCCTTGCGCGCCTGGCTCGCCTGGTCGCTTCCAGTGAAACCATTGCGGGTAAAACCGCACCTGCCGTGCAGTGGCGGCGGCGCAGCAGACTGAGTCGGACCATGCAAGCAGCCAGGCCGTTGTTGCGGCGCCCGGGTTTTCTGCTGGCCGTGGCAATCGTCGCCTTTGCGCTGCTGGCCGCGCTGGCACCCAACCTGCTGAGCAGCTACGCACCTTATGCCACCTCGCCTGCCGACAAGCTCACCGCGCCCAATGCCGCGCACTGGTTCGGCACCGACGAGCTGGGCCGTGATCTTTATACCCGCGTGGTGCATGGCTCCAGCCTCTCGGTACAGGCGGCATTGCTGGCGGTTGGCATCGCCATGGCCGGCGGCCTGAGTCTGGGGGTGATTTCCGGTTTCGCAGGCGGGCGCATCGATGCGGTGATCATGCGCCTGATCGATGTATTGCTGGCCCTGCCCGGTCTGTTACTGGCGCTGGCGATTGTCACAGCCATCGGGTTCGGCACCCTTCCGGTGGCCATTGCGGTCGGTGTGGGAATCATCCCCGGCTTCGCACGCACCACCCGCGCCGAAGTATTGCGCGTCAAGACCCTGCCTTACGTCGAAGCCGCGCGTCTGGGCGGTGCAAGCTGGACGCGAACCCTGCTGCGCCACATCCTGCCGAACGCCTGGGGGCCAGTGGCGGTGCTTGCCACGCTGGACTTCGGCGCGGCGATTCTGGCCACTGCCGGGCTGAGTTTTCTGGGTTTCGGCGCCGAACCACCGGCCGCCGAATGGGGCACGCTGATTGCCAACGGTCGTCATTTTCTGATGACTGCACCCTGGGTGTCGCTGTTGCCGGGGCTGTTCGTGGTCGGCGTGGTGTTCAGCTTCAACCACATTGCTCGCACGCTGGAGGAGACTCAACGATGACCGACACTGCTCAACTGATCGACATTCGTCATCTGAGTGTCGCCTACCGCTTCGATGGCCAGATCAATCAGGCCGTGCGCAACGTATCCTTCCAGGTCGCCCGAGGTGAAACCGTGGCGATTGTCGGCGAATCCGGGTCCGGCAAGTCGACGATGGCCAACGCCATACTCGGCCTGCTGCCGGACAACGCGTCCATAACCAGCGGCGAGCTGCACGTCGATGGCCATGATCTTGGCCATGCCGGCGAACGCGAGAAGCGGCGAATTCGCGGCGGCACCATTGGCCTTGTACCGCAGGACCCGATGGTCAGCCTCAACCCTACCCTGCGCATTGGCCGGCAAATCGCCGAAGCACTGATTCTGGCCCACGGCCGACGTTATCCGGCAGTGGATGCCGATGTGCTGGAATTGCTGCAGCAGGTCGGTCTGGACAAGCCGGTATTGCGTGCTCGTCAGTACCCGCACGAACTGTCCGGCGGCATGCGCCAGCGCGTGTTGATTGCCATCGCCCTGGCAGGCAATCCACGCCTGATCATCGCCGACGAGCCCACCAGCGCTCTGGACGTGACGGTACAACGCAAGATCCTCGATCATCTGCAACGTTTGGTGGCCGAGCGTGGTATTTCCCTGCTGATCATCACGCATGATCTGGGCGTGGCGGCCGACCGGGCCGATCGAGTGCTGGTGATGAACAAGGGCGAGCTGGTCGAACAAGGCCCCCCGCAACAGATACTCATCGCGCCTCGCCATGCCTACACACGTGCGCTGATCGCAGCAGCACCGGCGTTCGGGCAACGCAAGAGCCCGGCAACACCGCGCCCGGTAGCGAGCAGCGCCAGGCCACTGCTGACCTTGAACAACATCGGCAAGACCTATCGCCTGCCCTACGTAAAAGGCGAAGACACAGACTTCCAGGCGCTGCAGGACGTCAATTTCAAGGTGTATCCCGGTCAGACACTGGCCATCGTCGGCGAGTCCGGCTCGGGTAAAAGCACCGCACTGCGCATTGCGTTGGGTCTGGAGAAGCCCACCCACGGACGAGTTTTACTGGACGACCAGGATGTCACCGACCTGGGCTGGCGCGAATTCAGACCGCTGCGACGGCGTATCCAGTTAGTGCAGCAAAACCCGTTCGCGGCCCTTGACCCACGCTTCACGTTATTTGAAAGCATCGTCGAACCCCTGGTCTCGTTCGGCCTGTTCAAAGGCCGCGAACTGGAACAGATCGCACGCCGGTTGATAGAGCGAGTGCAGTTGCCCGTGGCCTATCTGGACCGCCTGCCGCGCGAGCTTTCCGGTGGACAGCGTCAGCGGGT
This sequence comes from Pseudomonas sp. SZ57, assembly GCF_009495975.1. Taxonomy (NCBI): domain Bacteria; kingdom Pseudomonadati; phylum Pseudomonadota; class Gammaproteobacteria; order Pseudomonadales; family Pseudomonadaceae; genus Pseudomonas; species Pseudomonas sp. SZ57. The sequence goes on from NZ_WIBD01000002.1 coordinate 508,083, forward strand.
TGCCATTGCCAGAGCGCTGGCTCTGCAGCCCGATCTGCTACTGCTCGATGAGCCGGTCTCGGCACTGGACGTGTCAGTGCAGGCACAGATTCTCGACCTGCTGGTCGAGCTGCAGGCTGAATCGGGCATCGCCTACGTGCTGGTCTCTCACGACCTTGCAGTGGTCGCCAGCGTTGCTCATCAGGTGCTGGTGCTCAAGCATGGCAAGACCGTCGAGTACGGGCTGGCCGAGGATGTTTTTGCCAGACCTGAAGCGGCCTACACCCAGGAGTTGATTGCCGCGATACCTGGCCGGCGTCTGGAGTTGCGAACAGGGACGCACTGACAAATACCTGGTCTTGCATCAATAGGTCGCACGACGCTTGGCATCCATAACGGCGGCGACTGCGTATATGCATATTCCTTATCGATATTTAAATTATTTTTTTAATAGCTATAGAGTTGCATCTTATGCAGCAAATGTTGCCGAAGCAGGACGCAGGCAAGACCCAGCTAACTTGCGCACCTGACCCGCATGTTCAGGCCGCATCAGCAAGAAGCCCTATTCCCCCACTTCGAGCACCCGCAATGAAAGGCATCAACCCCCTGTCGTTCCCAGCCCTGATGGGTTCAGCGCTGCTGCTGAATGCCGTCATTTCATTCCCTGCCCTGGCCGGACTGCTGGAAAAAGGTCGCGCTGACGGCCTGACCGCTGGCATCGCCAATGAACAGCCCTATGCCTACATCGGCCCCGATGGCAAAGCCACCGGGGCCAACGTCGAGATACTGCGGGCGATTCTCGAACCGCTGGGCATCAAGCAGATCGAGACGCCTATCACTGACTTCGGTTCGCTGGTGCCCGGCCTTGCAGCCGGTCGTTTCGACTTGATCGGTGCAGGCCTGTTCATCAACCCTAATCGCTGCAAAGTCATCGCGTTCTCCAACCCGGTGACACGCTCCGGCGGTGCGTTCATTGTCAAAACCGGCAACCCGTTGAACCTGCACAGCCTCAAGGACGTCGCCAGCAACGCCAAGGTGCGCCTGGCCACGCAACCTGGCAGCAATCAGGTTCAGGAAGCCAAAGACAGCGGTATCGCCAACAGCAACGTGGTGTTGTTCGACAAGGACACCGAGGCATTGGCCGCCTTGCAGGCGGGGCGCGTGGACGTGGTGTACTTTCCGGACGCCGAAGTCATCAGTCTGGTCAAAAAAGCCAACAGTCCGGACATCGAGCGCGCCTTGCCTTTCGAGCAGATTCCGGACGCCAGTGGCAAACCGGGCTGGAATTACCACGCCTACGGCCTGCCAAAAAACGATCCGGCTTTTGAACAGGCTTTCAACGAACAACTGGCCAAACTCCGGGCGTCGGGCGATCTGCTGAAAATTCTGCAGAAGTACGGCTACACCGAAAACGAACTGGCTGACCCGGCTATCACCGCCGCCCAACGCTGCAACCCATGACCTGCCCCGCCCCGCAAGGGCGCGCAGTAAACGGCCCTGACCCACACGAGTACGGCCATGCCTGTTGATGCTGCAACACTGGAAACCGCAGGTTTCATTGCCAGACAACTGGCCCACGGCGCCTGGATCACCCTGCAGATCACTGTGCTTGCCGAACTGTTGGTGCTGGTGCTCTCGTTTGTAATCGCCCTGATGCGCCTGTCGCCGTTCCGGGCGTTACGCTGGTTCGCCACTGTGTATGTAGAGGTGCTGCGTGGCATCTCGGCATTGGTGCTGCTGTTTTATCTGTTCTTCATTCTGCCGCTGTTCGGCATTCGTCTGTCACCCATGACTACGGGCGTGCTGGGGCTGGGCCTGACGTTTTCGGCGTATGGCGCGGAAATCATTCGCTCGGCACTGATCAACGTCAGCCAGGGTCAACGTGACGCTGTGCGTGCGCTGGACTTCGGGCCGATAAGCGCATTTCGGCGAATCATTCTGCCGCAGGCCCTGCCGTTCATGATCCCGCCGATGGGTAATCAATTGGTCGAGCTGCTGAAAACCACGTCACTGGTCTCGCTCATCACCCTCACCGACCTGACCTTTACCGGCAGTCAATTGATCACCACGCTGGGCCAGCAAACGCTGATCTGGAGCATCGTGCTGGTGTGCTATTTCGCGATGGCCTGGCCACTGAGCTGGCTGGTCAAGCGTTATGAGCAGCACGCCACCGCGTGGCGCACGGCCAGGGGATGAACGATGGAGTTTGATACCGCATTCGCCTGGTCGATTCTGCCGGAGCTGTTTCAAGGCTTGCTAGTGACCGTGCAGGTCGTGGTGCTTGGCTTCCTGCTCGCGGTGTTGCTCGGTCTGATCCTGGCCCTGACACTGCGCTCGCAGATAACCGTCGTGCATCGCCTGAGCAAAGGCTACCTGAGCTTTTTCCGCAATACGCCGCTGATGGTCCAGTTGTATGTACTGTTCTTCGCGCTGCCGCTGGCGGGCATCACCTTTCCGGCGATCACCACCGGTGTGATCGGCCTTGGCTGCTATTACGCGGCCTATATTGCCGAAGCGTATCGCGGTGCCATTGACGACATCCCGTCCGGACAGTGGGAAGCCGCACGCGCCCTGGATTTCACTCGTGGCGACACCTGGCGGCGCATCATCCTGCCGCAGGCGTTGAAACCCATGCTGCCGGTGCTCGGCAATTACCTGATCGGCATGTTCAAGGAAACGCCGCTTCTGGCGGTGATTACCATCCCTGAACTGTTTCAGGCGGCCAAACAGATCGCCGGCATGACCTATCGTTACAACGAACCGTACACAGTGATGGCGCTGATGTTTCTGGCGATCAGTGTGCCGACCTCGTTGCTGTTCAAATACCTGGAAAGGCGCAGCCATGTCTGATCTCGCACACACCGCAATCCCGTCCGTCACCACTGCGCAGATACAGCTGAAACACGTGGTCAAGGACTTCGGCCGCAACCGGATCATCGACCATCTGGACCTGAGCATTCCTCAAGGTCAGAAAGTCGCCTTGATCGGCCCAAGTGGCTCGGGCAAATCAACGGTATTGCGCCTTATCAAGGGCCTGGAAAACTACCAGCAAGGCAGCATAGAAGTCGCAGGCGAAGCAGTGCCCGCGCGCACATCCGGATGGCGCTGGCCTGGCGCACGCAAGGCTCCGGTGGAGCATCGGGTAGGCATGGTGTTCCAGCAGTTCAACCTGTTCCCGCACCTCACCGTGCAGGAAAATGTCACCGAAGCGCCGTTACGGGTACTCAGACTGACTCGCGAAGAGGCCCTTGAGCGCGCGCATCAATACCTCGGGCTGGTCGGGCTTGCTCACAAGGCCGATGCCTATCCGAGCCAGCTTTCCGGTGGTCAGCAACAACGCGTAGCGATTGCCAGAGCGCTGGCCATGCGTCCGCAGGTCATGTTGTTCGATGAAGTCACGTCGGCGCTCGACCCCGAGCTGGTCGGCGAGGTACTGGCGGTGATTCGCTCGATTGCCCACGAATTTCAGATGACCATGCTACTGGTGACCCACGAGATGAAATTCGCTCAGGACATCGCTGACCGGGTGCTGTTCATGGAGGGAGGCCGCATCGTGGCGGACGGCACCCCGAGCGAAATTCTGCTGAATCCGCAAAACGAGCGGACCCGAAGGTTTCTGCAGCGGGTGGAGCAGCGCTGATTGCCAGCGCCGCTCTTTTTGCAGGGTGAGACGTTTGAACTTCGCAACGATTTGAAAGTGGCGACCATCAGATCCGGAAGCGCGCAACCATGTCCTGCAGGTTGCTGCCCAGGCGCGCCAGTTCCACGGTAGACGCCGCGCTCTGCTCAGTGGCCGTGGCCGACTGATCGGCAATATCGCGTACGCTGATGACACTGCGATTGATTTCGTCGGTCACGGCGCTCTGCTCTTCAGCGGCAGCAGAGATCTGTTGACTCATCTGCTCGATGGTCACGATCGAATGAGTGATTTCAAGAAGCGATTCTTCGGCCTGGCGCGCCAGCGCCACGGTGCCTTCAGTACGTTGACGGCTGGCATTCATCAGCTCCGATGCCGCGCCAGTGCCATCCTGCAAGGACTTTATCAGCGCCTCGATTTCAGTCGTGGATGACTGTGTACGCTGAGCCAGCGAGCGCACCTCATCGGCCACCACGGCAAAGCCACGGCCCTGCTCACCGGCACGTGCAGCTTCGATCGCGGCATTGAGGGCCAGCAGGTTGGTTTGTTCTGCCACCGCCTTGATCACATCGATGACGCCGCCAATCTTGTCACTGTCCTGAATCAGGCGCTGCATGGCCTCGCCCAGTTGCCCCACTTCACCGGCAAGCTGGCTGATTTCACGCGTGGCGTGTTGCACCACGCTGCTGCCGTGGGCTGCACGATCACTGGCCTGTCTGGCGGCCTGCGATGCATCTTCAGTGTTCTGCGCTACTTCCTGGACAGTGGACGCCATCTGGTTCATGGCGGTCGCCACTTGGTCGACTTCCAGTTTCTGCTGAGTGACACCCGCGCTGGTCTGCTCGCTGACCGCTGAAAGCTCCTCGGCCGCCGTGGCAATTTGTGTCACGCCATTGCTGATACCGCCAATCAGGTTCCGCAGCGATACGGTCATGTGTTGCATGGTGTTTTGCAGCAGGCCCAGTTCATCCTGGCGAGTGGTGCTGAGGTCGTTGGTCAGATCGCCGTCGGCAATCCTACGCGCCGCGATCACAGTCGAATCGAGCGGACGGGTGATCTGACGGGTAATCAGGATCGCCGCGAAGATGCCCAGCAGCAATACGATCACCGCCACCGTGAGCAACTGGGTTACTGCACTGTCTTTTTCTTTATTGGCACTGACCACCTGACCCGCCATCAGCTTTTCGGTACTGGTGACAATGTCCACTGACTGCTGGCGAAGGCTGTCACGAATCTGATCACTCTGTTGCATCAGTTGCGAGATGGAGACCATCAACGACTTGTACTGTTGCAGCGCCGCAAGCGCCTCATCTACTGCCGGGGCTGCCTTGTTCGGCAATTGATTGCGCGCGCTGCTTACCTGAGCGATCAGCGAGTCGGCAGCGTCGAAGGTAATCTGCCTGTTTTCAGCGGTCGGGATACTGATATAACGGCGAAACACCAGGCGAAAGTTGGTCATGCCATTGCGCAGGTCGCCGGCAATCTTCACTTGATCGATACCGCTCTGATCCAGCGAACGGGAAACGTCGTCAAAAGTCTTTTGCAGCAGCGTCTCGAAACTTCCGCTGACCTGCTCGGAAATGGTAATCAGCGGCTGCATGGCCTGATCAATTTGCCGATTGTTATCGACCAATTGGCTGAACGTTTGTCTCAATACTCCCGCCTGATCGCGAATACCTCTGAGGATATCGGCGTTGGCCGGAACGGTCAGAATCTTCAGGCCTTCCTCGATGGTCTTGCCCAGGTTGTCGAGGGCGGCCGTGTAGCCCTGCGAATTGCTCGCGTCAGGCTTGGCGGTGTAGGTCTGCGCAGCAATTCTGAGGCTCAGCGCATCGGCCTTCACCTCAGAAACCCTGGCTGCCTTACCCAGCCGTTCGATCAGCAGGTTGGTGCTGAGGTAACCGATTGCGGTGACCGTCAGCACGCCCAGCAGTATCAGACCGAAGCCTACACTCAGCTTTTTGCTGACCTTCAAATTGTCCAGCCATGTCGACTTCATAAATTTTTCCTGGGGATTTATCGTGATACCCAAGGATCGACTGTTCGCGGAACAACTTAATAGTCGCGGCGATTGCAAAGATTGATCGAAGAGATAGCAATATGACATGAGCTTTTTTGGCACACCGTCAGGGCAGCACTTGCAGCCCCGAATACCTGGCCAAAGTCCGCCTTCAGGGTCACTCGGTCAGGGAGTTTCACAGACCTATAGCTACTCATCATTGTCGGTGATAGTAACCTTCGGTTTATTCGATTCGTTAATAACACCCCGTGCGCAACAGAATCCGCCCCATTCTTCACTATTGGCGGAACTTCCCATGCACCAGACAATCAGCCATCTGCGCTACCCTCTCACCGCCCTCGCCTTGATCGTCATCAGTGCCTGCGGCCGTGCGCCGGAAGCCACCAGTGCGCCTGGCGCAGCCAAGGTCAGTGTGGCCAAAGTACTGGAGCAGCCAGTCAACGAGTGGGATGAATTCACCGGTCGTCTCGAAGCACCTGAAACCGTCGAGGTGCGCCCGAGGGTCTCCGGTCAGATCGATCAGGTAGCCTTCACCGACGGCGCGCTGGTCAAGAAAGGCGACCTGCTGTTCCAGATCGATCCGCGCCCTTTCCAGTCGGAAGTCCGCCGTCTCGAAGCCCAGTTGCAACAAGCCCGCGCAGTCGCTTCGCGCAGTGACAGCGAAGCCCAGCGTGGTGAGCGTCTGCGCAGCAACAATGCGATTTCCGCCGAGCTGGCCGAATCGCGGACCACCTCGGCGCAGGAAGCCAAGGCCGGTGTCGCGGCCATTCAGGCGCAACTGGACCTGGCTCGACTGAACCTCAGTTTCACCCGTGTTACCGCGCCGATTTCAGGCCGCGTGAGCCGTGCCGAAATCACCGCCGGCAACATTGTTACCGCCGATGTCACCGCCCTGACCAGCGTGGTCTCCACCGACAAGGTCTACGCCTACTTCGACGCAGACGAACGCGTGTTCCTCAAGTACACCGAGCTGGCCCGCAAAGGTCAGCGCGGGCAGACCACGCCGGTGTACCTGGGGCTGTCCAACGAACCTGGCAACCCGCACCTGGGCCAGATGAACTTTGTCGACAACCAGGTCAACCCGAGGACCGGCACCATTCGTGGCCGCGCCGTGTTCGATAACGCCGACGGTGCGTTTACCCCCGGCCTGTATGCGCGCCTGAAACTGGTGGGCAGCGGCACTTACTCGGCCGTGCTGATCAATGACGAAGCAGTGGGCACCGACTTGGGCAAGAAGTTTGTGCTGGTCATGGACAAGGACAACAAGCCCGCCTACCGGGCTGTCGAGCTGGGGCCGAAAATCGAAGGACTGCGCATTGTGCGCAATGGTCTGGCCAAGGATGACACCATCGTCGTCAAAGGCTTGCAGCGCGTACGTCCCGGCCAGCCTGTGGACCCTGAAGTCACTCCGATGGCCAGCGCCGACACCCTCGCCGCACTGCTCAAACAACGCCAGGCCCTCGAAGCCAGCAACCTGCCACAAGTGGCGCCCAAAGCGGCCGTCAAAATCGCCAGCGCTGCCGCGCCGCGCGGCTAAGGGACTCGTCCGATGAACTTCTCCAAATTCTTTATTTCACGGCCGATCTTCGCCGCAGTGCTGTCGCTGCTGATCCTGATCGCCGGTGCCATCTCGCTGTTCCAGCTGCCGATCAGTGAATACCCGGAAGTCGTGCCGCCAACCGTGGTGGTACGCGCCAACTTCCCCGGCGCCAACCCCAAGGTGATCGGCGAAACCGTGGCCTCGCCACTGGAACAGGCGATTACCGGTGTCGAAGGCATGCTCTACATGTCCTCGCAGGCTACCGCCGATGGCAAGCTGACCCTCACCATCACCTTCGCACTGGGGACCGACCTGGACAACGCGCAGGTGCAGGTGCAGAACCGCGTGACCCGCAGCGAGCCGAAGCTGCCTGAAGAAGTGACACGCATCGGCATCACCGTGGACAAGGCCTCCCCCGACCTGACCATGGTCGTGCACTTGACCTCACCGGACAAACGCTACGACATGCTGTACCTGTCCAACTACGCCGTGCTCAACATCAAGGATGAGCTGGCGCGACTGGGCGGCGTCGGTGATGTGCAGCTGTTCGGCATGGGCGATTATTCGCTGCGGGTCTGGCTCGATCCGAACAAGACCGCCTCACGCAACCTGACCGCCACTGATGTGGTCAATGCGATTCGCGAGCAGAACCGTCAGGTAGCCGCTGGCCAGCTGGGTTCACCGCCCTCCCCGAATGCCACCAGCTTTCAGATGTCGATCAACACTCAGGGCCGCCTGGTCAGTGAGGAAGAGTTCGAAAACGTGGTCGTGCGCGCCGGTGCCGATGGCGAAATCACTCGCCTCAAGGACATTGCCCGCATCGAACTGGGCTCCAGCCAGTACGCGTTGCGCTCGTTGCTCAATAATCAGCCTGCGGTAGCCATCCCGATCTTCCAGCGTCCCGGCTCCAACGCCATCGACATCTCCAACGATGTACGCGCACGGATGGCCGAGCTCAAGAAAAGCTTCCCGGAAGGCATGGACTACAGCATCGTCTATGACCCGACGATCTTCGTCCGCGGCTCCATCGAGGCAGTGATTCACACGCTGTTCGAAGCACTGATCCTGGTGGTGCTGGTGGTGATCCTGTTCCTGCAGACATGGCGCGCATCGATCATCCCGTTGGTGGCCGTACCGGTCTCGCTGATCGGCACCTTTGCGGTCATGCACATGTTCGGTTTCTCGCTGAACGCGCTGTCCTTGTTCGGCCTGGTGCTGGCGATCGGTATCGTGGTCGACGACGCCATCGTGGTGGTGGAGAACGTCGAACGGAACATCGAACTGGGCCTGGAACCGGTCGCCGCCACGCACAAGGCCATGGCCGAAGTGACGGGGCCGATCATCGCGACGGCGCTGGTGCTGTGCGCCGTGTTCGTGCCAGCGGCATTCATTTCCGGGCTTAGCGGGCAGTTCTATAAGCAGTTCGCGCTGACCATCGCCATCTCGACGGTCATTTCCGCCTTCAACTCGCTGACCCTGTCGCCTGCACTGGCGGCGGTGTTGCTCAAAGGTCACGACGCGCCCAAGGATCGCTTCTCGCGCTTCCTCGACAGAATGCTCGGCAGCTGGCTGTTCCGCCCGTTCAACCGCTTCTTCGAGAAAGCCAGCCACGGCTATGTCGGCACGGTCGCCAGGGTCATTCGCAGCAGCGGCATTGCCTTGCTGGTCTATGCGGGCCTGATGGTTTTGACCTGGATGGGTTTCGCCAGCACGCCGACCGGTTTCGTCCCGAGCCAGGACAAACAATACCTGGTTGCATTTGCCCAACTGCCGGACGCCGCGAGCCTGGACCGTACCGAAGATGTCATCAAACGCATGTCGGAGCTGGCCCTCAAGCAGCCTGGCGTACAAGACGCCATTGCCTTCCCGGGCCTGTCGATCAACGGCTTCACCAACAGCCCGAATAACGGCGTGGTGTTCGTGACCCTCAAGCCGTTCGACGAGCGCAAGGACCCGAGCCTCTCGGCCAACGCGATTGCCGGCGCGCTGAACGGCCAGTTCGCCTCGATTCAGGAAGCCTACATGGCGATCTTCCCGCCACCACCGGTACAAGGCCTGGGCACCATCGGCGGCTTCCGCCTGCAAATCGAGGACCGTGGCAACCTCGGCTATGACGAACTGTACAAGGAAACCCAGAACATCATCGCCAAAAGCCGCAGCGTGCCGGAACTGGCCGGGCTGTTTACCAGCTACACGGTGAACGTGCCGCAAGTCGATGCTGCGATTGACCGCGAGAAAGCCAAGACCCACGGCGTTGCAGTCAGTGATATTTTCGACACGCTGCAGGTGTATCTGGGTTCGCTGTATGCCAACGACTTCAACCGGTTTGGCCGCACCTATCAAGTCAATGTCCAGGCTGAGCAGCAGTTCCGTCAGGATGCCGACCAGATCGGTCAGCTCAAGGTACGCAATAACCTGGGCGAGATGATCCCGCTGGCAACCTTCGTCAAGGTCAGCGACACCGCCGGCCCTGACCGCGTCATGCACTACAACGGCTTCATCACTGCTGAAATCAACGGTGCAGCGGCACCGGGTTACAGCTCTGGCCAGGCTCAGGCAGCGGTCGAGAAACTGCTTCGCGAGGAACTGCCGACCGGCATGATCTACGAATGGACCGACCTGACCTATCAGCAGATCCTTTCGGGCAATACCGCGCTGTTCGTGTTCCCGCTCTGTGTGCTGCTGGCGTTTCTGGTACTGGCAGCCCAATACGAAAGCTGGAGCCTGCCGCTGGCAGTGATCCTGATCGTACCGATGACCCTGCTCTCGGCGATTGCCGGGGTGATGATCGCCGGCAGCGACAACAACATCTTCACTCAGATCGGCCTGATCGTACTGGTAGGCCTGGCGTGCAAGAACGCGATTCTGATCGTCGAGTTCGCCAAGGACAAACAGGCTGAAGGGATGAGCCCGCTGGATGCGGTACTGGAGGCATGCCGCCTGCGTCTGCGGCCGATCCTGATGACCTCGTTCGCCTTCATCATGGGGGTCGTGCCTCTGGTGCTGTCCAGCGGTGCGGGTGCCGAGATGCGCCATGCGATGGGTGTCGCAGTGTTCTCCGGGATGCTGGGTGTCACGTTCTTCGGCCTGCTGCTGACGCCGGTGTTCTACGTGCTTATCCGTAATTACGTCGAACGCCAGGAGGCCCGCAAGGCCGCCAGGGTAAACAGCCAGCAAAACCTGCCTGCGGAGATGCATTGATGAGCGCGTACAAAGTCTTCATCCCGAGCCTGCTGGTCATGGCACTGGCGGCCTGCGCCGTGGGCCCCGACTACCGGGCACCGGTTACGGCGCCAGCGAAACTGGCGTCCGCCGCCCAGGGCAGCTATGACCGCAGCAAAGTGGACAGAGCCTGGTGGCAGCAGTTCGAGGACCCGACCCTCAATAAACTGGTAGCCAGGTCACTGGACGGCAACCGCGATCTGCGCGTCGCCTTCGCCCGGCTCAAGTCGGCGCGAGCCATTCGCGATGACGTCGCCAACGATGTGATGCCAGTGGTGACCAGCCGCGCCAGCAGTGACATCGGCAAGGGTCAGCAACCCGGCATCACCGAGCGCCGAGTCAACAGCGAGCGCTACGACCTGGGCCTGGACATGGCCTGGGAAGTGGACTTGTTCGGGCGCATCCAGCGCCAGCTGGAAGCCAGCGACGCCGATCAGGAAGCTGCAGAGGCCAACCTCTATCAGCTGCAGGTCACCCTGATTGCCGAGGTGGTCGACGCCTACGGCCAACTGCGCGGCGCACAGCTACGAGAAGCCATTGCCCGCGACAACCTGAAAAATCAGCAGAGTTCTCAGGACGTGACCACGCAACTGCGCGATGCGGGTGTGGGCAATGAGCTGGATGTGGTGCGTGCAGAGGCACGACTGGCCGCTGTCGAAGCGACCGTTCCGCAGTTGCAGGCCGAGCAGGCTCGCCAACGCAACCGTATCGCCACGTTATTGGGTGAGCGTCCGGAAAACCTCAGCGTCGACTTGAGCCCTAGCAAACTGCCGGCCATCGCCAAGGCCTTGCCGATTGGCGACCCTACGCAAGTGTTGCGCAATCGTCCCGACATCCGCGCAGCCGAGCGACAACTCGCTGCATCAACCGCACGTATCGGGGTCGCGACTGCCGATCTGTTCCCAAGGGTCAGCCTGAGCGGTTTTCTGGGCTTTACCGCCGGACGCGGATCGCAGATCGGTTCGTCAGCGGCCAAAGCCTGGTCGCTGGGCCCCAGCATCACCTGGGCGGCCTTCGATCTGGGCAGTGTCCGGGCGCAGATTCGCAGTGCCGACGCCGATGCCGAGGGCGCACTGGCCAACTATGAGCAGCAAGTGCTGCTCGCGCTGGAAGAGTCGGAGAACGCGTTCAGCGATTACGACAAACGCCAGCAGCGGCTGGTCTCGCTGATGCGCCAAAGCGATGCGAGTCGCTCGGCGGCCAGACTGGCCTCGGTGCAGTATCGCGAAGGCACGGCGGACTTCCTGGTCCTGCTGGATGCCGAGCGCGAGCGTCTGGCGGCCGAGGACGCTCAGGCGCAGGCAGAAATCGAGCTGTACCATGGCATTGTGGCTATCTACAAGGCACTGGGTGGTGGCTGGCAGCCTCAGGCCTGAACCTGAAAAACCGGTAAATCCGCCCCGCGCCCGATCAGGCCGCGGGGCTTTTTTTGCCTGAAATCCGGCTGCATCATGATTGCCGTTTGACAGCTGCCAGCCACTCCCCGAAGCTGCAACCCGTCAAGCATTGGAAATCGATATGCCCAGACTTTCTACCACGGGGTTATCGCCTCAACCCACTTCTCGACGTCGCTGGCTGATCGGCGCAGCGGCTGCAGCGCTGCTGGTGCTTTCGCTGGTTTTCTGGTGGTGGCGCATGCCCGTCCAGACCGCTCCGGCCAAGCTGAGTCATACCTATGCCCAGGCGCTGGAGCAGGCACAAGACGGCAAACCGGGTGCCGCGCGCGTGCTGTATCAACAGCTGGCACGCACTGACCTGTCTGACACGCAACGCATCAGCCTGCTCGCCGAACTGAGCGACTATCCCAGCCCCCAGGCCCTCAAGTTGCTCGACGCTGCGCTGAGTAACCCGTCCGCTCAAGTGCGCGAAGCGGCCATCGATGTCAGCGTCAGGCTGGTCTCCAACAGCCAGCGCAGTCTGTTGCTCGGCCCGTTGCTGGATGACGCCGAACAATCCGTCAGGTTTCGCGCCACCAGCGCCCTGCTCGGTCTCTCACCCGATGAGCTGGGCCTGTACTTTGCCGTTCTGCAGCAAAGTGCCGAGGCGTTTCAGGAGTCACTCAAGAGCCAGCCGCAAAGCGCACAAAACCAGCTGCAATTGGCCAGGCTGTATCTGCAGACCGGCGATCTGGAACCCGCGCTCGCGGCGCTACAGCGGGCCACCGCGCTGGACCCGGGCAATATCGAAGCAGCGCTGGCGCACATTGAATTGCTGGACCGCAAGGGCCAGGCCGAGCAGGCGCGCGGCCTTTTCGCACAGTTGCTGGAACACAACCCGGGCTCGTCCCTGCTCCAGCACGCGCTGGGCATGTGGCTGCTGAACCATGGCCAGGCGGAGTTCGCCGTGCTCAGCCTGGCCAAGGCCACGGAACTGGCACCCGATAACAACGACTATCGCTATGACCTGGCGGTTACCCTGCACTCGTTGAGCGAGCTCGAAGCGGCACAGCGCCAGTTGACCCAGATCGTTCAGAACCAGCCCGCCAATCGCAAGGCCAGGGTGCTGCTGATCCAGTACTGGAAAGAGACCGGTCAGTTGCAGAACGTGCAGATTCTGCTGGCCGAGCTCGAGCAGCAGAACCCGGATGACCCGGTGCTGCAACAGGGACTGTAGGGTCACAAACGCAACGCTGAAACGGGCGAAAGGCCATCTTTGCGTGGTCTACGCGCCTTTCAGCACGTGGCCTTCAGACATTTCCGCCATTTCCTCACCCGACACTCCTTTTGCCTGTCGGATATTTCTTTTTCTAAGCCATTCACTCTCTCATGGCACGTTTTCCATCCGTGGCTAATATCGGAAATAACTTACAACGCCCCTCTGCCTACAACACGGACATCATCCCCTATATCCAACATCGTCTCCCTGCGCCATTTAACGAATTTGAGAAAGGCTATTTTCTAACTGGAAAAAAAAGTGCATCATTTGCGGGCGACTGAGTTATAAATACGCTCTATCTGCGCAACGACAAGCCGCAAAGGCCAAGTTTCAGCATAGAAACCGCAGTATCGGGCACCCTCGAGTGAGCGAATCGACCTATCAGTTTTGTCTCATCGCTTTATAGGGCTGACAACAGCCATTACATTGTTGGAGTATATTAATTGTCCAGACTTGCCGAGTTTCGAGCAGCAGAGAAAGCCCTTCAGGAACAGCTTGCACAGCTGGAATCGTTGAAGAATGACGCGGGATTGAAGAAGGAGATCGAATTCGAGCAAAAGCTCCAGGACCTGATGGGCACCTACGGCAAAAGCCTGCGTGACATCATCGCAATCCTTGATCCTTCGAGTGCTACCTCGCTGGTCGCACCCGCAGGGCCAAAGCGTCGCCGTGCACGCGTGGTCAAGGTTTACCAGAACCCGCACACAGGCGAGCTGATTGAAACCAAGGGCGGCAACCATCGCGGCCTCAAGGCGTGGAAAGAGCAATACGGTGTAGACACTGTTGATTCATGGCTGCGTGCCTGATTGCAAGTTGTCACTTGAAGCCCTGCACTTGCAGGGCTTTTTTATCTCCGGCGCTGCAGGCCTTCACCTGCGCACTGCAGCGCTGTGCTCAGGCGTCATCACACAGTGCCTGTCGATCCGCAACGGGAATTCATATACATGATTAGGTGAACTGACCGGTTCGTATACTTCAATGCACCGGGTAAATGCCGCGAGAATAATGACGCCAATAAATCCGGATTATGCGATTCAGCACACAGTTACAAACCTGAACAGTTCCTGAAGTGTGTAGAGTAATTATTCAGTTTCACTGCGTGATGAGATACACCATTATTTGTTTCTCAATGAGTCGGCGCGCTGAAAAGCATCGACAGCGCAGCACAGCGGAGCTTCACACTTTTTTCACATGAACTCTCGGATGATGAAGACCGCTAAAGGAATAGCGCCCCATGCCCGCCTCGGCGGGCTTCTTTTTGTCTGCGAAAAGGCAGATGTCACTGCGTAACGTCCAGGCGCAGACTCTCGCGAATACGCAGTGCCTCATCCTTGTTGCTCGCATAGCCGTCTGCCGATCCCGCGTAGGACAACGACCAGGCCAGCTCCTTGCTGGCGGCCGCGACCAGCGTCTGGGTCAGCACGTGCACGCCATTCTGGGTAATGGTGCAGGTGGTTTCGAGTGCGGGCACCACGCTAAGCCGACTTTCACGGACATGCGTGCAGGCGCTCTGCAATCCGCTGCGCGCAAAATTAACCTGAACCGACTTGCGCATTTCCAGCAGAACGCCCTGGACATTGACTTCATGCCCTGGCGTAAGACGTGTCTGGGTGAGCTCCATGACCATCAGCGGATTTCCACTTTGATCGTTTTTCACCGCGCGCTGTCTGACCTGCACGGACGGTTGAACGGGCTCGCCCGACTCGGTCGGTATCGACTCGACCTCCCAGCCTGCGGGCCAGACGATCATTGCATCGGCGGCATGGACCTGTGCAGTGCCCAGCAGCAGGAACAGGCACAGGCCTGGCACGGAACGTCGGTGGTGCGAAAGGATCATGATCGGGTCGCCAAAACGGTTGACCGGAAATTCTGAGCCTGTTGTCGGCATCGAGCAAGGCCGACGCGACGTTATCCGCGCCGGGTTTGGCACTGCGCGCCCTGCCCCGTATCATTTGGCATTATTTGTACATTCTGTTGGAGACACATCGATGAGCTTGCACGAACTCAACACACTACCGGGCGTCACAGCCAATCCTGAAGCGGCCACCCGGCAGTTTGTGTTCAACCACACCATGCTGCGCGTCAAGGACATCACCAAATCGCTGGATTTCTATACCCGCGTACTGGGCTTCAGCCTGGTCGAGAAGCGTGATTTCCCGGAAGCCGAATTCAGCCTGTACTTCCTGGCGCTGGTCGACAAGGCACAGATCCCGGAAGGCGACGCTGCCCGCAACGAATGGATGAAGTCGATCCCCGGCATTCTGGAGCTGACGCATAACCACGGTACCGAAAGCGATGCCACAGCCTCGTACCACAACGGTAACAGCGACCCGCGCGGCTTTGGCCATATCTGCGTGTCGGTACCGGATGTGAAAGTCGCCTGCGAGCGATTCGAAAGCCTGGGCGTCGACTTTCAGAAGCGCCTGTCCGATGGCCGCATGAACAGCCTGGCCTTTATCAAGGACCCGGACGGCTACTGGGTAGAGATCATCCAGCCAACGCCGCTCTGAGCCTGCGCTGATCGCTCCGGCAAGGAACGATCAACGTAGAAAGCAAAAAGCCCCGTGATCGCTCACGGGGCTTTTTGTTTACCGCTGTCCGATCAGGCCGGTGCGGAGGTACGGATCAGGTGGTCAAAGGCGCTCAGGGAGGCCTTGGCACCTTCGCCCAGGGCGATGATGATCTGCTTGTACGGGGCAACCGTTACGTCACCGGCAGCGAAGATACCCGGCACCGAGGTTTCACCACGGGAATCGACCACGATCTCGCCACGCGGCGAAAGCTCGATGGCGCCTTTGAGCCATTCACTGTTAGGCAGCAGGCCGATCTGTACGAAGATACCTTCGAGCGGCACGGTGATCTCTTCGCCTGTGGTGCGGTTCTTGTAGCGCAGGCCGTTGACCTTCTGCTCATCACCGGTCACTTCAGTGGTTTGTGCACTGGTGATCACAGTCACGTTCGGCAGACTGTGCAACTTGCGCTGCAGCACTGCGTCGGCACGCAATTGCACGTCGAACTCCAGCAGTGTCACGTGAGACACGATACCCGCCAGGTCGATTGCCGCCTCGACACCCGAGTTACCGCCACCGATGACAGCGACGCGCTTGCCTTTGAACAGCGGACCGTCGCAGTGCGGGCAATAAGCCACACCTTTGTTACGGTACTGCTGCTCACCCGGCACGTTCATCTCCCTCCAGCGTGCGCCGGTGGCAAGGATCAGCGTCTTGGCCTTGAGGCTGGCACCGCTGGCAAACTTCACTTCGTGCAACTCGCCGGCTGCGCCAGGGATCAGCTTGTCGGCACGCTGCAGGTTCATGATGTCGACTTCGTACTGCTTGACGTGCTCTTCAAGCGCCACGGCCAGCTTCGGCCCCTCGGTATGCTGTACCGAGATGAAGTTCTCGATGGCCATGGTGTCCAGCACCTGACCGCCGAAACGCTCGGCGGCAACACCGGTGCGGATGCCTTTGCGGGCAGCGTAGACGGCCGCCGCAGAGCCAGCCGGACCACCGCCCACGACCAGCACATCGAAAGCCTGCTTGGCGTTGAGTTTTTCCGCCTGACGCGCACCAGCACCGGTGTCGATTTTGGCCAGAATCTCTTCCAGCCCCATGCGGCCCTGACCGAACAACTCACCGTTCAGATAGATGCTGGGCACCGACATGATCTTGCGATCGGTCACTTCGTCCTGGAACAGCGCACCGTCGATAGCGACGTGCTTGATACCAGGGTTCAGCACTGCCATCAGGTTCAGTGCCTGGACGACGTCCGGGCAGTTCTGGCAGGACTGCGAGAAATAGGTTTCGAAATGGAATTCGCCTTCAAGCGCGCGAACCTGTTCGATGGTTTCTGCACTGACCTTGGGTGGGTAGCCGCCGACTTGCAGCAGCGCCAGGACCAGCGAGGTGAATTCGTGACCCATGGGGATACCGGCAAAACGCAGGCTGATATCGTGGCCAGGGCTGCTCAGCGAGAACGACGGAGTACGTGCGTCGGTGCCGCTGTCATTCAGGGTGACGTCCTTGGAAACGCTGATCACATCATTGAGCAGTGCGAGCATTTCCTGAGACTTCGCGCCGTCATCAAGGGACGCGACGATCTCGATGGGGCGAGTAACCCGCTCCAGATAGGATTTCAACTGGGCTTTAAGATTGGCGTCCAACATGTGGCGGCTTCCTGTTTACAAAGGGTAGAAATAACAACGCCCAGGCGATTACCGCCCGGGCGTTTTTTGGGGCGATGCGGTTTACTTGCTCAAGAGCTCAACGCCCCCAGCCGATTCATGCGACTCAGATCTTGCCAACCAGGTCCAGGGACGGAGCCAGAGTAGCTTCGCCTTCTTTCCACTTGGCTGGGCAGACTTCGCCCGGGTGAGCGGCAACGTACTGAGCAGCCTTGATCTTGCGCAGCAGCTCGGAAGCGTCACGGCCAACACCGCCGTCGTTCAGCTCGACGATTTTGATCTGACCTTCAGGATTGATCACGAAAGTACCGCGATCCGCCAGACCGGCTTCTTCGATCAGCACGTCGAAGTTGCGGGAGATGGTCAGGGTCGGGTCACCGATCATGGTGTACTGGATCTTGCCGATCGCTGGCGAGGTGTTGTGCCATGCAGCGTGGGCGAAGTGGGTGTCAGTAGAAACGCTGTAGATTTCAACGCCCAGCTTCTTGAACTCTTCGTAGTTGTCAGCCAGGTCTTCCAGCTCGGTCGGGCATACGAAGGTGAAGTCGGCCGGGTAGAAGAATACGACAGACCACTTGCCTTTGAAGTCAGCGTCCGAGACGTCAACGAAAGCGCCGTTCTTGAATGCGGTAGCCTTGAACGGTTTTACCTGGCTGTTGATGATAGGCATCGGTATATCTCCTGATGGGTTGGATGGGTTGTGAATTCGATGAAGTGAAGCTTACGCATGATCGATGACAATCGCTCATTGGCAAACCTGATGTCACTGATTGCTTTTCACTATGAAGGCAGCTTATCGATAGAAGAAACCTTCGGATCGCTCCCAGCCTCCGATGGGCTCAGGAACGGAGCGGCATCAATGTAGCGCATCGCCGACTTGATGTCCCTCCAGCCTACATAAGACATCAGTGACTTGAGGTCCCAGCCGTTGCTGTGCGCCCAGCTTGCAAAACCGCGACGCAGCGAGTGGCTGGTGTAGCGCTCGGCGGCGATGCCTGCACGCTGGAGCGCCTGACGCAGCAACGGGATGACGCTGTTGGCGTGCAGCCCCTCCTCTTTAAGGTTACCCCAGCGGTCCACTGCCCGAAAGACCGGACCGCGTATCAGCGCAGCACAGTTGATCCACTCTATATAGGCCTGCACCGGGCACAGCCGCTGCAAGGCCGGTGTCTGGTAGGTGCGGCCCAGGTTGTCGCGATCGCCTTTGCTGCGTGGCAGATAAAGGCTGATTCCCGAGTTGGCGATGGCCTTGACGTCCTGTACCTGCAGGCGGCAAAGCTCGTCGCTGCGAAACCCGCGCCAGAACCCCAGCAGGATCAGCGCCGAATCACGTCGGCCGCGCAACAGACGCGGCTGATCGTGTTGTGCACTCGCTTCGCGTATTTCGATCTCCAGCCAGGCGATGACTTTTTCCAGATCCTGCAGCTGCAAAGGCTCGGCCTGCTTTTCCTGCGCCGGGTGCAGCGCGCGAATGCCCTTGATGACCTTGCGCACCATCGGTGCCTTGGTGGGATCGACAAAACCCTGGCTGACATGCCACTGGGCCAGCGCTGACAAACGCAGCTTCAAGGTATTCACCGACAGCGTCCCGGCATGGCTGGCCAGATAACGCGCCACGCTTTCGCTGGTCGCCGGCAGAAACCCGCCCCAGGTCACCTCGAAATGCTCGATGGCGGCCCGATAGCTGCGGCGCGTGTTGTCGCGGGTCGCCGCCTCAATATAGCGATCAACGTCGTCGTTCATGGCTCAAACCTGCTCGGGGTGTACCGGTAAAGGCGCTGCATAGGGACCTGACAGCGCCTGACACGGGATAATACGCCAATATCCCGTGTTAATTAATTCAAAAAATAGCTAATTATTTCAAAACATATAGTATGTAATTACAGAGTACATACCACAGTACGAAATCGTAGGAGACAGCATGGCCCGCGGCGGTGTAAACAAGGCATTAGTGCAGAAAGCAAGGGCGTCCCTGCTGTCCCGAGGCGAAAACCCGAGCATCGATGCGGTACGTATCGAAATGGGTAATACGGGGTCGAAAACCACCATTCACCGCTATCTGAAGGAGCTCGAATCCACGCAAGCCCCGGCGCCGGATATCAACGAGGAGTTGAGCGATCTGGTGGCTCATCTGGCCCAGAGGCTTCAGGAGCAGGCACAGGAACGTATTGATCAGGCGCACGATCAGCATCAGGCCGAGCGCGACATTCTTCAGCGGCAACTTGCGGCGACTCAGGAGCAGATCGGCCAACTGGAAAAACACGCACGGCAGCGTGAAGAGGCGCTGGAAAAGCAGGCTGCCGCCCTGCTCCATACGCAAGGCACACTGCAGGATGTGCAGACAGAACGCGCCCGATTGCTTCAGGCCCATCAGGACCTGGAGGCTCGTCTGCACGACAAGGACGGGCAGATCCACTCCCTGGAAGAAAAGCATCAGCATGCCCGCGAAGCGCTGGAGCACTATCGCAACTCGATCAGAGAACAACGCGAGCAGGAGCAACGACGCCACGAAAGCCAGGTTCAGCAGTTGCAAATGGAACTGCGACAGGCACAGCAAGGCCTGGCCATCCACCAGGAAAATATCACACAGCTCAATCGAGACAACGAAAGACTGCTGGCTGAAAATCGCACCACCCTGCGCGAACTGCATAGCCAGACCGACCAGCTGAAGCAAGCCAATACACAGAATGTCGCCTTCGCAGACCAACAGCAGCAGACCCACACCCAATGCGCACTGCTGGAAGAAAGGTTACGCAGCGCGCAGGACGAAAACGCCGCGCTCAAACAAGGCATGATCAATGCGCAGCAACAGAGCCGCATGCTGGAACTGTTGCTGACCAAGAAGGAAGCAGCACTGGAAAACCTGCAGATCAGACTCGATCAGCCGGACAAACCCAAAACCGCCAAGAAGAAGCCATCAGACAAGCCATGACCAGAAGCCTCAGGCAAGCGCGGCCTCGCCGCACGGCAGATGCAGATCAACCCGCGTCCCCTGACCTTCAGTGCTGTCTATACGCACGTGCCCACCAGTCTGCCGGGTAAAGCCATAGACCATCGACAAACCCAACCCTGTTCCCTGACCTACCGGTTTGGTGGTGAAAAACGGATCGAATACCTGATCGATAACGTCCTGAGCAATGCCGCAGCCATTATCTTCGACACTCAGCAGTACATAGTCGCCAGGCAGCAGACCGTCTTTCTGCGTCGCCAGCGTTAGCGAGCGGCTGCGCACGCACAGCCTCCCTCCGACAGGTACAGCGTCGCGAGCGTTGATGACCAGATTCAACAAGGCATTTTCCAGCTGATGCTCATCAGTGCGTACCGCACTCAACCCCTCCTCCAGTTCGATGTGCAGATGCGCATGGGCGCCGACCGTACCTCGCAACAACTCTTCCATCGAGCGGACCATGCAATTGACATCCACCACGGTGACGTTGAGCGACTGCCGGCGGGCAAATGTCAGCAGCCTGCGGGTCAGTGCAGCAGCCCGATTTGCCGAGCTTGCTGCGGCATCCAGGTAGCGCTCGACCTCACCGATCCGCCCGGCTTCCACACGCAGCCTGATCATGTCCAGTGCGCCAATCACGCCGGAAAGTACATTGTTGAAGTCATGGGCGATGCCCCCGGTCAACTGACCGATCGCATCCATTTTTTGCGCGTGACGCAAGACCTCTTCAGCCATCGCCCGCTCGGCAATTTCGGCCTGCAACAACTCATTGGTGGTTTTCAGCTCGCGCGTGCGCTCGACGACGCGCAACTCAAGACTCTCGTTGAGTTCGCGTAACGCTTCTTCTGCATTGACCTGGGCGGTGATATCGGTGTGAGTACCCAGCCAGTGGGTGATGTGGCCCCGTGCATCGCGCAGGGGTAGCGCGCGCGACAGGAACCAGTTGAACGCGCCGTCCTTGCCACGTATCGGGAAGGTATCTTCCCAGATCGAGCCGGTGGAAAAGCAGTATTGCAAACGCGCCATCACGCGCTCGCGATGTTCGGGATGCAGAACCGAGCGCCAACCCAAGGCCGTCATGGCCTCAAGCGAGGCGCCGGTATACGCATGCCAACGCTCGTTGTACCAGTGGACCTGCCCTCGGGGGCTGGCAGTCCAGGCCAATTGGCTCATGTTGTCAGCCAGTGTTCTGAACTGACGCTCGCTTTCACGCAAGGCATCAATGTACTGCGCGACTTCGCGGTCCTGCTCAGCCGAATGCAATGGCATTCTGGCCGGTGGTTGTTCTCTATTCACGTCGGGATCCATCCTCTTCAAGCCTTTACCCCGGAGCTCTTCCTGAACTCCGGGTGCTGCGTGACTTAACGTTTGACAGGCGTACGCATGGTGACGAACTCTTCTGCCGCGGTCGGGTGTACCCCAATAGTATCGTCAAATACCTGCTTGGTCGCGCCAGCCTTGATGGCAATGGCCAGGCTCTGGACGATTTCGCCAGCATCCGGCCCGACCATATGGCAGCCCAGCACGCGGTCAGTTTTCACATCGACGACCAACTTCATCAATGTGCGCTCCTGATCATCGGTCAGGGTCAGCTTCATCGGCCTGAAACGACTCTCGAAAATCTGCACATCGTGACCGGCCTTGATTGCATCTTCTTCGGTCAGACCGACCGTACCAATGTTCGGCAGACTGAATACCGCCGTCGGGATGTGATTGTAGTCTACCGGGCGATACTGCTCGGGTTTGAACAGTCGGCGCGCGACCGCCATGCCTTCAGCCAGCGCGACCGGGGTCAGTTGCACACCTCCGATGACGTCGCCGATGGCCAGGATGGAAGGCTCGCTGCTCTGGTAATGCTCATCGACCTTGATGTAACCGTGCTCGTCCAGCTTGACGTCGACACTGTCCAGACCGAGGTTGTCGAGCATCGGCCGACGCCCTGTTGCATAGAACACGCAATCGGTCTCGAGCGTGCCGCCGCCCTTCATGGACAACAGCAGACTGCCATCGGCCTGCTTGTCGATGCGCTCGATATCGCTGTTGAAGCGAATCGTCATGTCGCGCTTGAGCAGCTCTTCGTGAAGATGGGTACGAACACCGCCATCAAACCCACGCAGAAACAGTTCGCGGCGGTAGACCAGCGTGGTGTCGGCGCCCAGGCCGTTGAAGATCGAAGCGAACTCCACGGCAATATAGCCACCGCCCACGACCACTACGCGCTTTGGCAGCGTCTTGAGATGAAACGCCTCGTTGGACGTAATGGCATGCTCGCGTCCTGGCACATCAGGCACCTGCGGCCAGCCACCGGTGGCGATCAGAATGCGCTCAACGCTGTAGGTCTGGCCGTTGATTTCGACCTGCTGCGGCCCGACGATCTTTGCGTGGCCTTCGAGCAGGGTAACGCCGCTGTCGACCAGCAATTTACGATAGATGCCGTTGAGGCGGCTGATCTCACTGTCCTTGTTGGCAATCAGCGTGGACCAGTCAAAACTGGCCTCGCCCAATGACCAGCCAAATCCTTTGGCGTGATCGAAATCCTCGGAAAAATGCGCTCCGTACACCAACAGCTTCTTGGGCACGCACCCGACGTTGACGCAGGTTCCACCCAGATAGCGGCTCTCGGCCACAGCGACCTTCGCGCCGAAACCGGCAGCAAAACGCGCCGCCCTGACGCCGCCCGAGCCGGCGCCAATTACAAACAGATCAAAATCAAAGACCATCGATATCTCCTTGGCAGAGGCACAGCATAGCCGCTTGGCGGCCAGTCAGAAATGACAAAGCCACCCGAAGGTGGCTTTGTCCCGGACGTCATCAATCAGAGATCAATGCGCTTTGCCGGTTTTGTAGAAATGCTCGAAGCAGAAGTTTGTCGCCTCGATATAGCCTTCAGCGCCACCGCAGTCGAAACGCGTGCCCTTGAATTTATAGGCAAGCACGTTGCCTTCTGCAGCCTGCTTCATCAAGGCGTCGGTGATCTGAATCTCACCACCCTTGCCCGGCTCGGTCTGTTCGATTTTCTCGAAAATGTCCGGGGTCAGGATGTAGCGGCCGATGATCGCCAGGTTCGACGGCGCATCTTCAGGCTTCGGCTTTTCAACCATGTTGGTCACGCGGAACAGGCCCGGCTTGATCTCTTCGCCAGCGATCACGCCGTACTTGTTGGTTTCCTGCGGATCGACTTCCTGGATGGCGATGATCGAGCAGCCATAATGCTTGTGCAGCTTGACCATCTGCGCCAGCACGCCATCACCATCAGGATTGACGCACAGGTCATCGGCCAGAACCACGGCGAACGCTTCGTTGCCGATCAGCGGGCGACCGCTGAGGATGGCGTGGCCC
This sequence comes from Pseudomonas sp. SZ57, assembly GCF_009495975.1. NCBI lineage: Bacteria > Pseudomonadati > Pseudomonadota > Gammaproteobacteria > Pseudomonadales > Pseudomonadaceae > Pseudomonas > Pseudomonas sp. SZ57. Next base: position 531,605 of record NZ_WIBD01000002.1, read on the forward strand.
AGACCCTTCATTTCGGTCTGACGAGTGTACGAGAAGCTGCATTCGTCGATCAGCTTGCGAATACCGACCAGGTACTTTTCCTTGTCAGTACCCTTGATCTGGTGCTCGAGTTCGTAGCTGATGTCAAAGTGGTCTTCAAGAGCGCGCTTGCCACGACCGGTCACGATGGAAATTTCGGTCAGGCCTGCAGCGAGGGCTTCCTCAACACCGTATTGGATCAGTGGCTTGTTGACCACCGGCAGCATTTCCTTGGGCATGGCCTTGGTCGCTGGCAGGAAGCGAGTGCCGTAACCGGCTGCTGGGAACAAGCATTTCTTGATCATAAAAGTCCTTGGTAAGGGCTGTTGGTGTTAACGGCGCAGTCTAATGATGAGGCAGGCACCTTACAATGCTGCCTTTGGCCGTCCGATGCCATCATAGAGGAATACTCGTACAGATAGTTCCGCACTTTCTGGATATTGCCTGTATATAAATGCAGCGCAGGACACCGTCAAAACACCCTCACGACCAGCGCAGCCGGACCTCAATGCCGTTTCTCGACGGCGGCGGCAGTTACACCACGCTTCGCCAATGGCAGGCAGCGACAAGCGGGAGGCAGGCAGTTTATGATGCAAAACATGGCGGAACGATGGCACCCGTTATCAGTCCAACGCTCGCATTTGTTAATTCCCTGGCCTTATCTCGAAGCGAAAAACATGATCAGAATTTTGTCCATTATTGCTGTGCTGGGCCTTACCGGCTGCGCAACCGCCTCCAATACCTACCTGAAAAACGGCAAACAGGGCTTGAGCATCGACTGCTCCGGCGAGGCGATGTCCTGGGCAAGCTGCTACGAAAAAGCGGATGCGTCCTGTGCAGGCACAGGCTATGAAATTGTCGGTACAGATGGCACCCCACAGCCTGCCGAAAGCGACAAGACGCTGGGCGTGGACGTTGGCAACTACAAAAGTCGCAGCGTGCTGGTGGTCTGCAAATAATCAGGCCTGCCGCCCTGCCCGCCACGGGCAGGGCCAGCTGACCGAGCCTGACCTATCAGCCTGAAATGCACGCTTCGGCAGCGTTCTGCACATCCCTGAAACGAATAGGCACATTGGAAAGTCGTTCGTAGACCTTGATCGTACTACCGCCCGAACGGCTCTCGATATCGACCACTGCCGCAGGTGACTTGCTGAGTTTCTGCGCGACGATGACCCGCAGGCCGTCATGGCGAGGCTCGATCAGAGGCGGCTTGCGACTGCTGCTGATCTTGCCAGCGAAGCAATCGGCGTATTCCTGAGGATTCTTGCCCGACATCACGTTCATGGTGGGGGGTGTATGCTCAATGTCGTTCACTGTGGCACAGCCAGTCATTGCCAGAGCCAGGACTACTACAGCAGCCAGTTTCATACAAAGCCTCCAAATAAAGGTCCTACGACAAGCCCCAGCGCAATTAAATCCCGACTGAGGCATTTTTTCCCGGAAACACGGCAAATTAATGTTCACCGACGTCAAATTGCGGGCGTCGCATGCTATCGTTTTGATTTTTCAGAAAAACCCCCATTTCGGAGCCCGTCATGAAATTCGTACACCAGCGTGAGCATCTCAACGAGGACGACCTTGTCGTCATCGAGTGCTCTCAGACCTGCAATATTCGCCTGATGAACGATGCGAATTTTCGCAGCTTCAAAAATGGTGGTCGGCACACCTATCATGGCGGCGCGTTTGACAGATTTCCGGCCAAGATCGCCGCACCAAGCACCGGTTTCTGGAACATCACCATCGATACCGCAGGCCGCAAGGCAGATACCAACGCCGGACGCAAACTGCCTTTCACTCACAAGATCAAGATCGTCCGGCGCTCGACCACTCGCCTGGGATGATGCAAGGAGTCACCGTGAACAATCCAGCCCCGCGCACGACCAAATTTGCTGTCAGCTACAAGCTCAATGGCGAACGCCGCTTCGAATTCGCCCAATTGCAATCGGCATCCACCGAGGAAGCCGAGGCCGCCTTGAAGAAAATGCACGGCGAGAGCGACGACCTTATCACCGACGTCAAGGTCAGCAAGGCTCTCTGATACTCACCGGAGCTCGATCCGATCATGCAACGCAAAGGTGACACTCCCGCCACGCTGGACCTGTTCGCAGACCAGACGGCCCAGCCTCGAAGCGATGAGCGGATCGGGCCTGGGTCATGGCTGTTCAGAGGCTTTGCGCTGAGCACCATGGCGCAGCTGCTGTCCGCCCTTGAACAAACACTGGGCCTTTCCCCGTTCCGGCACATGCAGACGCCCAGCGGGCTGAGCATGTCTGCAGCGCTGAGCAGTTGCGGACAACTGGGCTGGATAACCGATCGTCACGGTTACCGGTACAGCGCAACCGACCCACAAACAGGACAGGCCTGGCCGGCGATGCCGGATGCCTTCATGCAACTGGCGCAGGACGCCGCACTCGCAGCCGGCTATGTCGGGTTCGTGCCTGACGCCTGTCTGATCAACCGCTATATCCCGGGCGCCAAGATGTCCCTGCATCAGGACCGAAACGAACACGACCATCGCTGGCCAGTGGTGTCGGTATCACTGGGCATACCGGCGATCTTTCAGTTCGGCGGCCTGCTACGCAGCGACAAGACCCAGCGCATCTCCCTGTTTCATGGCGACGTGGTGGTCTGGGGTGGCGAGGACAGGTTGCGCTTCCACGGCATTTTGCCCATCAAGCAAGCCGAGCATCCGAAACTGGGTGAGCAACGGATCAACCTGACCTTTCGCAAGGCTGGCCGCGACAGCTGATCAGGCCTCTTCAAGCGCGCCGGAAGTCCTGGCCAGCGCCGGACATACCGCCCGGTGCAGGTTGAGCGCCGTATTGATGATGCCGATGTGGCTGAATGCCTGCGGGAAATTGCCCAGCATGCGCCCGCCCTTCGGATCGTACTGCTCGGCCAGCAGGCCAACGTCATTGCACAGCCCCACCAACCGTTCGAACAGCCGCGCGGCATCATCGGCCCGGCCCAGCAAGACATAGGCATCGGCCAGCCAGAACGAACAGACCAGAAACGTCCCTTCACGACCGGCAACGCCATCAACACTGCGCTCGTTGTCGTAGCGCAGCAGCAGACCATCCTGCATCAGCGTGCGCTCGATCTGCGCTACGGTACCGATAACTCGCGGGTCTTCCGGCGCAAGAAAACCGGTCAGCACAATCTGCAGCAGGCTGGCGTCCACCTCTGTCGAGCCATAAGTCTGCACGAAGCTGCCAAGCTCGGCATCAAAACCGTGGCGACAGACATCGGCATGGATTTCGTCCGCCACTTTCCGATAGTGCACTGCCAGCGCACGATCCTCATCGCTCTCGGCAGCCTGGGCAATCTGCGTGGCGTTACGGTCAAAGGCCACCCAGGCCATGACTTTCGAATGCGTAAAGTGGCGCGGCTCGGAGCGTATCTCCCAGATGCCCGCATCCGGCAGGTGCCAGATCCTCTCCAGATAAGGCATGACCACCTTGGAAATCGCCACGCTGCGCGGATGCTGAGCCATACCGCCGCGCAGCGCCTGGATCAGCGCATCGGCCACTTCGCCGTAGACGTCCAGCTGAACCTGCGTCGCCGCACCATTGCCGACACGCACCGGAAGCGAGTTCTCGTAGCCACTCAGCCAGGGCAGCTCGTACTCCTGCAAACGCCGCTCGCCGCCAACGCCGTACATGATCTGGATCTGTTCCGGGTTACCGGCAACCGAGCGCAACAGCCAGTCCCGCCAGGCCTGGGCTTCCTCGAAATAGCCCAGATTCATGAATGCCAGAAGGGTCATGGTGGCGTCGCGCAGCCAGCAATAGCGGTAATCCCAATTGCGCTCGCCGCCCAACTGCTCGGGCAATGAGGTGGTCACGGCGGCGACGATGCCGCCGGTGGGCGCGTAGGTCATGGCTTTGAGCGTAATCAGCGAGCGCTTTACCTGCGCCGTCCACGGCCCGACGTCAGGGCAGCGATCAGAAAATTCGCGCCAATAGGCTGCGGTGGTCTCCAAGGCCCGATCGGCATCGATCTGGTCGAGCAAGGGTGCAAAGGATGCCTGATAGGCCAGCGTGAAGACCTTGCGCTCGCCTTCATCGACGTGAAAACGGCTGGCGGTGTGATGATCCTGTGGGTGCAGCGCCACAGGGCTGCGCAAAACCAGCATTTCCGGCCCGGCCACTGCCGTCAGCGTATGAGCATCCTTTCGCTCGACCCAAGGCACACTGCTGCCGTAATCGAAACGGATGGCGAGGTCCACAGCGAATTCGACCTGACCGGACAGCCCGACCACCATGCGCACCACGTGGCCGGAGGTCTTCATGGGCATGAAATCGACCAGCATGGCGCGACCGTCACGGGTTTCGAAAACCGTTTCGAGAATCAGGGTGCCGTCGCGATAGCGGCGCTCGACCGCGATAACCTCGGCAGTTGGCGCGATCTTCCAGCGGCCGTGCTCATCACCGCCCAGCAGCGCGGCGAAACAGGCCGTCGAGTCGAAGCGAGGGAAACACAGCCAGTCCAGCGAACCATCACGGGCGACCAGCGCCGCCGTCTCGCAGTTGCCCAGCAATGCGTAGTCTTCGATCAGTGCAGCCATTCAGAAATGCCCGTCGTGATGATGATTCGTTAACGTGGGTATGCAGCTCGATCAGGCATTCAGGATGTAACGCTCGATGGCGTTGGCCACTCCGTCCTGCTCATTGCTATCAGTAACATGGTCAGCCTGTCCCTTGACTGTCTGCTCGCCCTGCCCCATGGCGATGGACAAGCCGGCCTTGTGGAACATTGCCACGTCGTTACCGCCGTCGCCTATGGCCGCCGTACGCGACAGGTCGACGCCCAGATAGTCCGCCAGCGCGACCAGAGCGGAACCCTTGTTGGCCTCCAGCGCAGTCACATCCAGATAGTACTTTTGCGAACGGGCCGCCAGCGCGAGCCCTTCGATCTGCGGATTGAGCTGCGCCTCAAGGGTCTTGAGCAACTCGAAATCACCGCTGGCCGCGACGATCTTGTCGACGCGATCCAGATACGGCTCGAAACTCTCGACCTGAACATAGTCATAGCCCAGTGCATCGAGCTCATGATCGACGTAATCGGCGTCGGGATCGATCAGCAACCACTGATCATCGGCAAACACCCAGATGGCAACGTTCTGCCCGGCAAACAGCTCCAGACAGATACGAACGGCGCGCGGGTCAATGCGATGAGCCACCAGCAGGCTGCCATCGGGATGAGTGATGGTGCCGCCATTGAATGCCACGGTGGGCAGGTCGACATCCAGCGCCTCGATCACCTGGCGCATGGCCCTGGGCGGGCGACTGCTGGCCAGCGTGAAGTGGACGCCGGCAGTACGCAGGCGCTTGATGGCGTCGATATTGGCTTGGCTAAGGCTGTGATCACGGCGCAGTAACGTGCCGTCGATGTCGGACAACAGGAACTGTACAGGCAGTTCAGACATTCAATTCTCTCCATTCCCGACCGTCACGACTCAGCAGCTCTTCACCCGCTTGCGGGCCATCCTTGCCAGCCTCGTAAAGCTGAACTTCCGGCTGTGCGGCCCAGGCGTCGAGGAACGGCTGCACGGCACGCCAGCCGTTCTCGATGTTGTCGGCCCGCTGGAAGAGCGTCTGATCACCGGTCAGGCAGTCATAAATGAGGGTTTCGTACCCGGTGGAGGGCTGCATCTCGAAGAAGTCCTTGTAGGCGAAGCCCAACGCGATATCTTCCATTTCCAGTTTCGGGCCCGGACGCTTGGCAAACAGGTCGAACCACATGCCTTCGTTGGGCTGGATCTGGATCCGCAGGTAGTTGGGCTTGAGCCGGTCGACTTCGGTATCGCGAAACTGTGCGTAAGGAGCAGGCTTGAAGCAGATGGCGATTTCTGTGCTGCGAGCGCTCATGCGCTTACCGGTGCGCAAGTAGAAAGGCACCCCCACCCAGCGCCAGTTGTCGACCATGACCTTCAGCGCAACGTAGGTCTCGGTGCTGCTGTCCGGCTCCACGCGATCTTCCTGGCGATAACCGACGACCTCCTTGTCGCCCATCACGCCCTTCGCATACTGGCCACGCACCGAATTGGCCAGGGCTTCCTCCTGGCTCCAGGGCCGGATCGCGCCGACCACCTTGGCTTTCTCACCGCGAACGGCATCAGCACCGAAAGCGGCAGGCGGCTCCATCGCCACCATCGCCAGCAGCTGGAACAGGTGGTTGGGGACCATGTCGCGCAAGGCACCGGTATGCTCGTAAAAGCTGCCACGGGTTTCCACGCCTACGGTTTCCGCCGCCGTGATCTGTACGTGATCGATGTAGTGATTGTTCCAGAACGACTCGAACAGGCCATTGGAGAAACGGCTGACCAGGATGTTCTGCACCGTCTCCTTGCCCAGGTAATGGTCGATCCGGTAAATCTGCTTCTCGCTCATGACTTTCAGCAGACAGCCATTGAGCTCCACCGCACTGGCCAGATCGGAGCCGAACGGCTTCTCGATCACGACACGACGGAAGCCGTCTTCGGTTTCCTGCAACAAACCTGACGAGCCCAGCCGCTGGGCGACCTCACTGAAAAATCGCGGCGCGGTGGCCAGATAGAACACCGCGTTTGCGGTACCGGTGCTCTCGATCTTGCTGGCGATGTCCTGATAGGTGGAATCGTCGAGGAAGTCGCCCTGCACATAACTGATGCGCTCGGCCAGCTTGCTCCACAGCGCAGGATCGAGCGGATCCTTGCCGCCGCCGGCAACCTTGCCGGCGGCTTCATCACGAATGAAGTTCTCGAGCTTTTTCGCAAAGTCGGCATCGCTGATCGCATTGTGATCGACGCCGACGATATGCAGCCCTTCATCCACCAGACCGTCGCGTGACAGGTTGTAAAGCGCCGGCATCAACAGGCGCTTGACCAGGTCTCCATGGGCACCGAACAGAAACAGGGTCGTGGATGGGGCTACCTCGGTTTTTTGCTCGGCACTGCCACGCGACAGGCCCATTACTTGGGTTCCTTGTGGCCACCAAATCCAAAGCGCATGGCGGACAGCATCTTGTCTGCATACGAGCTTGTCTGGCGGGAACGGAAACGCGCAAAGAGGGCGCTGGACAGCACAGGAACCGGTACCGCCTGCTCGATGGCCGCTTCGATGGTCCAGCGACCTTCGCCGCTGTCGGCAACCGAACCGGAGAACGCATCCAGGTGCGGGTCGGTGGCCAGGGCGTCGGCGGTCAGGTCCAGCAGCCAGGACGACACCACACTGCCACGACGCCAGACTTCGGCAATATCCGCCGTGTTCAGGTCGAAACGCTGTTCAGGCGGCAGGAGTTCGGAGTTTTTCTGCTTGAGAAGATCGAAGCCCTCGGCGAAGGCCTGCATCATTCCGTATTCGATGCCGTTATGGATCATCTTCACGAAATGCCCGGAGCCCGCAGGGCCGGAGTGGATATAGCCACGTTCGGCGCGATCGTCGGTCGAGGTGCGGTCACGGGTGCGCTCGATCGAGCCAAGACCCGGAGCCAGTGTCGCGAACAGCGGATCGAGGCGCTCGACAACGGCGGCCTCGCCTCCGATCATCATGCAGTAGCCGCGCTCGAGGCCCCAGACGCCGCCTGACGTGCCGACATCGACATAATGCAGGCCCTTCGCGGTCAGTTCCTGGGCGCGACGGATATCGTCCTTGTAGAACGTATTACCGCCGTCGATGATCACGTCATCGGCGTCAAGCAACTCACTGAGGGTCTGGATGGTGTCTTCGGTCGGCGCACCGGCCGGGAGCATTACCCAGACAGCACGGGGCTTGGCGAGCGTGCTGACCAGTTCCTTCAGATCTGCGACCGCAGTCGAACCGTCATTGGCCAGGGCGTTGCGCGATGCTTCATCACGGTCGTACACCACAGTCGTATGACCATTCAGCATCAGACGGCGTGCGATGTTGCCGCCCATGCGGCCCAGTCCAATAATCCCAAGTTGCATGAAGGTGCTCCTTAAATCGTAAAAAGGTGCCTCGATTGCCGTCCAGCGCATCGACGGTTTGCGAGCATGCTGTTTAGTCAAGCGAGGCGGAACGTCGGTTCCCTTGCGAGAAGATGAAGACGCGAGCGCCCTCCTGTGGTGCATTTTGTCGCGATTAAGAGACATTCGCGACAATTAAAAATAAAAAAGTTCCAAAATCATGCAAAAGAAATCAGAATCGGTGCCGATAGAGAGGGTAAGCAGCGGCGGTCAGGGATTGAAAGTCATTGCCACGGACCTCTCTGAGGTTGAATCCGCCATTTGCGAGGTGAGCAATGGGCACTGTACTACCAGCACTTGCACCACAAACCCTGTATGTCACTATCCGTCGTGACGAACTGCGCACATTAAAAGAAGAGCGCGAGCAGTTGCAGAAAAAAGTGGCTCATTTGAGCTCGATACTGCAGCAATCGCAGTTATCCGCCCCCGGTAAGATGCTTCAGGCCTGACCGCAACTGTATCATTCTTCAAAACGCCTCAGGGCAAGACCGATAATCCGGCTTGCCCACCTGACCTGCCCCCCCTCTGCTGATCCCGCCATCTGTTCCGTCGTCCGCTCAGCCCGGCTTGCACCTGAACGATCAAAAAAGACGTTTGGCGAACAGGTCCTCTACAGCGGCTTCTGCCAGAACATGGCACGCCCCATTTCAGGGCTCAACTGATAATTGTCAAAACCGAGCTTTCTGTAGGCCCCTTGTGCAACCTCGTTGCCCTCCAGAACCTCAAGCGTCAGCTTGCAGCAGCCACGCTGGCGCGCAATCTCTTCGACCTTGAGCAGCATTTTCTGGCTGATACCGAGGCCACGGTGTTGCGAGAGCACTGCGACGTCATGAATATTGACCAACGGACGACAGGCAAAGGTTGAAAACCCCTCGAAGCAATTGACCAGTCCTACCGGCTCTCCCGAGATGAATGCCAGCACGCTGAACGCATACGGACGCTTTGCGAGTTCGATTGCCAACTGCTGACGGGTATCGCTCGACAGAGGCCGCCCTGTCCCCATGGCATCCATCGAATACTCATTCAAAACAAACCCTATCGCGTCTGCATGCACAGGATTGGTGTAACTCGCTTGCAGTACCAGTACCTCGGGGGCTTCCATTTCCATCCTCGTCAATTCAATCAGAGTGATTCAGTGAAATCAGTCAAAGGGTAATGCCTCAGGCCAGTATCAAGGCCGGGGCTTGTGGCCCGATTCTATCCTGCCCTGCGCCAAAATGTTCCAACGCAGATGTAAGGATTTTCTCGTAGCGCCCGCAGATTGACCGCTGCACGCCTCCGGAAAAGGCGTTATGCACCGTTACGGCTCGTCACGATCTGGTACCAACGGGATTTAGTGATGAAAACCAAGCGCCTGGACTGGATTGTCCAACGATCCGACGGCCGGTAATGCTCCCTGCGGACGCAGAAAAAAGCCTTGAAAAAGCGCAGCGACAACCGGGCTGCCACCTGCAGCCTGTCATCATGTGGCGCGTCGAAGCCCATGCCAGACATCCGCAAATAAAAAAGTCGAAACTTCTCCAAAACCGCCGGGTCAGCTGATTAGAGCATCTATGCTATTGGCTGACATCCGGTAATGGCGACATCACACCGCTTTGTCACTATGCATGGTCCAAACGGGTATCGATCTTGCGTAGTGCACGTATGTGTACCCGGCCATAGGAAATGGCCAATAAAAATCAAGTGATGCACCAAGACTGTTTTAAGGGGAAAAATTGATGATTAGCGCCGCTGTGAAAACCCAGAAGGGAGAGAGTTTTAACCAGCCTGTCGGCGAGCTGACTCATCTGCCGATGTTCTCTAACAAGAGCGTTCCTGTGCTGCAAATGCCAACGTCGACTGTTCAGCCTCAGCCGACCATGTCTCAGGTCAATAGACGCAAAGTGTTGTTCGTGACCTCCGAACTGGCCGATCTGGTGAAAACCGGCGGGCTGGGCGATGTGTCTGCCGCACTGCCGCGAGCCATGCGCCACCTGCACGACGTTCGCGTACTGATTCCAGGTTATCCGCAGGTCATCAACAGCGGTAATCCGATCCATATCATCAGCCAGCTGGGCGGGCATGCAGCGCTGCCGCCTTGCAAGGTGGGTCGCATGGACATGAAAGACGGTCTGGTGATCTACGTACTGATCTGCCCGGAACTTTACGAGCGCGAAGGCACCCCTTACGCCGACAGTAATGGCCGCGACTGGTCCGATAACCATATTCGCTTCGCCCGTCTGGGCCTGGCAGCCGCCGAGTTCGCCGCTGGCGAAGTCAAGAGCCAGTGGTGCCCCGAGCTGGTTCATGCCCATGACTGGCCAGCCGGGCTGGCGCCTGCATACATGCGCTGGCGCGGGCAGTCCACGCCAAGCATCTTCACTGTTCACAACCTCGCCTATCAGGGCACGGTCAGCACTGCCTCAAGCCGTGAGCTGGGCATCCCGGACTCCGCCATTACCCCTGAAGGCATGGAGTTCTACGGTCAGCTGTCGTTCATCAAGGCAGGCATGGCCTTCGCCAGCCACATCACCACCGTCAGCGCCACCTACGCTCGGGAAATCACCACGCCGGAGTTCGGCTGCGGCCTTGAGGGCTTTCTGCAAAGCAAGGCCAACAAGGGCCAGCTCAGCGGCATCCCCAACGGCATTGACGAAAGCTGGGATGCGGCCACTGACGAACACTTGATTTGCCACTTTGCGCCCAACGAGTGGACGCGCAAGGAAATCAACGCTGACTACGTGCGTGAACTGTTCGAGCTGGATGCTTCCACCGGGCCGCTGTTCGCGGTGGTGTCGCGCCTTGTGTATCAGAAAGGCCTGGACCTGACGATCGGCGTTGCCGAACACATCGTCAACAATGGCGGACAGATCGCAATCATCGGCCGCGGCGAGCCCGAGGAAGAACAGGCCATGCGCGAGTTGGCGGAACGTTTCCCAGGCCGCATCGGCGTGCGCATCGGCTTCAACGAAACAGATGCACGACGCATGTTCGCCGGCAGCGATTTTCTGTTGATGCCGTCCCGCTATGAACCTTGCGGGCTGAGCCAGATGTACGCGCAACGCTTCGGCTCGCTGCCTGTCGCCCGCAATACCGGTGGCCTGGCAGATACGATCGAAGACGGCGTTACCGGCTTCCTGTTCAACGAGTCGACAGTCGAAAGCTACACCGAGGCCCTGAATCGCACCTTCCAGGTCTTCGCCCATCCGGAGCTGCTCAACGCCATGCGCTGCCGCGCAATGGCGGCTCCCTTCAACTGGCATCAGGCGGTAGAGCCCTACGCAGATCTCTATCGCGATCTGTTGAAGAAAAACGTGAGTATTTCCAGCAACTACTAGGTTAAGGATTTAATGGATGCCCCTGCGTACAGACGATAACTGGCGCCACGGCGCCGTTTTGTTGGACCCTGAACACACCCGGTTTGCCCTCTGGGCACCGGATGCCTCCTTCGTAAATGTCGAACTGCAGGATGGCCAGTCACTGGCCATGCTGCCTCAGTCCGACGGCTGGTTCGTCCTCGAGGCCCGCTGCAAGGCGGGTACTCGCTACCGCTTCAGGATCGACCACGAGCTGGACGTTCCTGACCCCGCTTCCCGCGCGCAAGTCGATGACGTTCATTCTGAAAGCCTCGTCGTCGACCCTGACGCCTATTCATGGCAAAACACTGCATGGAACGGGCGTCCCTGGCATGAAGCGGTTATCTACGAACTGCACGTGGGCGCCATGGGTGGCTACGCTGGCGTGGAAAAGCACCTGCCGCGACTCGCCAAACTGGGCGTTACCGCAATCGAACTGATGCCGCTCGCGCAGTTCCCCGGTGATCGCAACTGGGGCTACGATGGCGTTCTGCATTACGCTCCGCAATCCTCCTACGGCACGCCGGAACAGCTCAAGCACCTGATCGACACTGCCCACGGTCTTGGCCTGATGGTGATTCTGGACGTGGTGTACAACCACTTCGGTCCGGACGGCAACTACCTGGGCAGTTACGCCAAGGAGTTTTTCCGCAGCGACCTGCACACCCCATGGGGCGATGCGATCGACTTCAGACGCCCGCAGGTGCGCGACTTTTTTGTCGATAATGCCCTGATGTGGCTGCTCGAGTACCGCTTCGACGGCCTGCGCATGGACGCTGTTCATGCCATTCGCGACGAGACCTTCCTGCCCGAGTTCGCAGAGCGGGTTCGTGGCCGCATTGAACCAGGCCGCCACGTGTGGCTGAACCTTGAGAACGAGTTCAACCAGGCCGGTCTTCTGGAAAAGGGCTTCGATGCTCAATGGGACGACGACGGGCACAACACCCTCCACGTGCTGTTGACCGGTGAAACCGACGCCTACTATTCCGACTTCGCCAAAGAGCCCACGCAAAAGCTTGCGCGCCTGCTCAGCGAAGGGTTTGTCTATCAAGGCGAACCGACGCGTCACGGGCACACGCGAGGCGAGCCCAGCGCGCACCTGTCGCCGTCGGCTTTTGTGTTGTTTCTGCAGAACCACGATCAGATCGGCAACCGCGCCCTCGGTGAACGCCTGCCGCAACTCTGCGCACCTGCGGCATTGAAAGCCGCCACTGCCCTGCTGCTGCTTTCACCGATGATCCCGCTGATGTTCATGGGCGATGAATGGGCGGCCAGCGAACCGTTTCTGTTCTTCACCAGCCACCACGGCGAGCTGGCCGATGCGGTACGTGAAGGACGTCGCAAGGAGTTTGCTGATTTCGCCGCATTCGCCGATCCGGAAAAGCGCGAGCACATTCCTGATCCAAACGACATCAAGACATTCGAAGCGTCACGCCCGGCGTTTTCAGCGGTCGATCTCGATACCGACATAGGCCTGGATCATCGCAGCTGGCTGGAGTTCTACACGCAGTTGCTGGCCTTGCGGCACCAGGAAATCATGCCGCGCCTGCAAGGCGCACGCTTCCTGAAGACCGATATTCTCGGCGACAAGGCGGTCAGTGCACGCTGGACACTGGGTGATGGTAGCGAGCTGCGTATTGATCTCAATCTCAGCGAGCACGCGGTTGACGCACCGCCACAAACGGGCGCCCGCGAGATATTCTCCAGCGCCGAGAAATCGTCCGAACTTTCCCCACGCGGCATCCTCAATGCTTACACGGCCATTGTCAGCCTGACAGCAAGTGATGTTCTGGAGGAACAGGATGAACAATGAGCAATTGGAGAGGCTTGCGACCGAGGCAGGCTTGTCGGTGCACTGGGTTGATGCCAACGCTCGACCACAGACCGTCAGCCCTGATGTGCTGCGCAAGGTATTGGAGGCGCTGGGCTATCCGGCTGAAAACGGCGAGGCTATCGATGCCAGCCTGCTGCGCCTGCAAAAGGCCAGTCACGGCGCCACTGCCCCGCCACTGCTGACGGTCGATGTGGAAAGCAATCTGGACCTGTCGCAGTGGTTCGCGCCACAAACGCCGTTCACGCTACACCTCGAAGACGGCTCTTCACTGGATGCCAGGCTGACCTCGAACGCAGAGCTTCCGGCGCTGGCCCCGCCGGGCTACCAGCAGCTGGAAATTGCCGGCCAGCACCTGACCATCGCGGTCGCGCCGAAAACCTGCTTCAGCATGGCAATGGCCACCGAGACCTCGAAGCCGCACGGCTGGGGCCTGACCGCTCAGCTGTACAGCTTGCGCCGCGAAGGTGATGGCGGTTTTGGTGACACCGAGGCACTGGAGAAGGTCTTGCGCTCGGCTGGCGAGCGAGGTGCCGACGCGTTGGGCATCAGCCCGATCCACGCCATGTTCGCCAACGACCCTCACCGTTACAGTCCTTATTCACCGTCCAGCAGGCTGTTTCTCAACAGCCTGTACGCGTCGCCGGGTGCGATTCTCGGTGAAAGTGCGTGGCGTCAGGCCATCGAAGACGCGCGCGTCGGCGACGAGATGAAGCGCCTTGAAACACAGACGCTGATCGACTGGCCAGCCGCGGCCAACGCCAAATGGAAAGCGCTGCACGCGCTTTATGAAGGCTTCAGTGCGGGTGATCACCCGCTGCACGAAGACTTCAACAGCTTCCGCCACAGCGGTGGCGAAGCGCTGGAAAATCACTGCCGCTTCGAAGCGCTGTGTGCCGAGTCAGAAACGCTGAACATCGGCAGCAATTGGCATGAATGGCCTGAGCAGTTCAAAGACCCTCGCGGCGACGCCGTCGCAGAATTTGCCAAAAGCCATAGCGAGCAAATCAGCTTCCATGCATTCGCACAATGGTTGATAACCCGTGGTCTGGAGCGTGCACAGGTTGCAGCACGCAGCAGCGGCATGCGCGTCGGCCTGATCGCTGACCTGGCAGTGGGTGCCGATGGCGCCGGAAGCCAGGCCTGGAGTCGCCAGGACGAGTTGCTGTCGGCCCTGACCGTCGGCGCGCCCCCGGACATTCTCAATCGTGCCGGCCAGAGCTGGGGGATTTCCGCCTTTTCACCGGACGGCCTCAAACGTAATGGCTTTCGCGCGTTCATCGAGATGCTGCGGGCCAACTTCGCCCATGCTGGCGGGTTGCGTATCGACCATGTCATGGGCTTGCAGCGCCTATGGGTCATCCCGCAAGGGGCGCCTCCCAGCGAAGGCGCGTATCTGAATTTCCCGCTGGACGACATGCTTCGCCTGCTGAGCCTGGAATCCTGGCGGCATAAGGCGATCGTGCTGGGTGAAGACCTTGGTACGGTGCCTGAAGGCCTGAGCGAAAAACTCAGTGCCAGGGCGATTCTTGGCATGCGCGTACTGCTGTTCGAACAGAACAATGGTCAGTTCAAGCCGATTCTCGACTGGTCCGATCAAGCATTGGCGACCACCAGTACCCACGACCTGCCTACCCTCGCAGGCTGGCTCAGCGAACTGGATATCGAGTGGAACGCGCGCCTCGGTCACATTGACGATCAGCACGAATCGCAGTGGCGCGAAGAGCGCACGCGGGAATATGAAAGCCTGCGGCGTGCCTTGAGTCAGAACATCGACAGTATGCCCTCCGGTACTGAAGACCCGGCGCAGATCATCGACGCGAGTATCAGCTACCTGGGCCATACACGTGCGCCACTGGTCTTGCTGCCGATAGAAGACGCCTTGGGTGTCGAGGAGCAGGCTAACCTGCCCGGCACCATTGACAGTCACCCCAACTGGCGCAGACGTCTTCCCGGCGATGCGGCCTCTCTGCTTGATAACCCGAATGCTGCTCGACGACTGGAATTGCTTTCCCGATCCCGGCTGCAGGCTACGGAGCGTGATCAATGACCCGTCCATTACAGCCTTTGCGCGCCACCCAGCGCCTGCAATTCCACAAGGACTTCACCCTCGACGACGCCGTGCCACTGGTGCCCTACTTCGCCAGCCTGGGTATCAGTCACGTCTACGCGTCACCGCTGCTCAAGGCGCGTGCCGGCTCGATGCACGGCTATGACGTGGTCGACCCGACGGTCATCAACCCGGAACTGGGCGGCGAACCTGCCCTGCTGCGTCTGGTCGAGACCTTGCGCGAGCACGGCATGGGCCTGATTCTCGATATCGTGTCCAACCACATGGCGGTCGGCGGTGCCGACAACCCGTGGTGGCTGGACCTGCTGGAATGGGGCCGTCGCAGCCCGTATGCAGAGTTCTTCGACATTCAGTGGAATTCGCCTGACCCACTGCTGGAAGGCCAGCTGTTGCTGCCATTCCTGAGCAGCGATTACGGCACGGTATTGCAAGCCGGCGAAATCCCGCTGCGCTTCGATGCCGAGCATGGCTCGTTTTACATCGAGCACTATCAGCATCACTTTCCGATCTGCCCACTGACTTACGACTCGCTGTTGGCGGCCGTGGATCAGCCGCAACTGAAGGACATGGCCCAGCGTTTCAGCGCACTGGCACAGTTCCCGCAGGCCTATGAGCGCGCACGCCAGGCCAAGGCCGAGCTGGCCGAACTGGCCAAGGACCCGCAGGTGCTCAAGGGTATCGAGCAGATCCTCGCGCATTTCGATTCCAGCAAACCGCAAGGTTTCCAGCGCCTGCACCTGTTGCTGGAACGCCAGCACTATCGTCTGGCCAGCTGGCGCACCGCTGGCGATGACATCAACTGGCGGCGTTTCTTCGACATCAACGAGCTGGGCGGCCTGCGTGTCGAGCGGCCACAGGTGTTCGAAGCCACCCACGGCAAGATATTCCAGCTGATCGCCGATGGTCTGGTCGACGGGCTGCGTATCGACCACATCGATGGGCTGGCTGATCCGCGCGGCTACGGTCGCAAGCTGCATCGTCGGGTCAAAAGTCTGCTCAAACTGCGCCCCGAGCACGCGCAGATCGATCATCTGCCGATCTTCGTCGAGAAAATTCTCGGCCCCGACGAGCCGCTGCGTGAAGACTGGAGCGTTGACGGCACGACCGGTTACGAGTTCATGAACCAGGTGTCACTGCTGCAACACGACCCCAAGGGCGAAGAGCCTCTGGGTGAGCTGTGGAGCCGCCTGACAGAACGTACCGCTGACTTCGATCAGGAAGTACTGGTGGCCCGGGATCTGGTCCTGCACGGCACCCTGGCGGGCGATTTCGAGAACGTCGCTCAATCGTTGCTGCAGGTTGCACGCAGCGACCTGATGAGCCGCGACCTGACCTTGGGTGCGATTCGCCGTGCCCTGCTCGCGCTGATCGTCAACTTCCCGATCTATCGCACCTATATCTCGGTGTGCGGCCGCTCGGCGCAAGACGACAGGTATTTCCAGCAGGCCATGGAAGGCGCGCGTGCGACGCTTAACGAAGGCGACTGGCCGGTGCTGGATTACCTGGCACGCTGGCTGGGTGGCGAACCGTGGCGAAAACTGTCCCGCGGGCCGCTGCGCAAGCTCTACAAGAATGCCTGCGTACGCTTCCAGCAACTGACCTCCCCGGTTGCCGCCAAGTCGGTCGAAGACACTTCGTTCTACCGCTCTGCCGTGCTGCTCTCGCGCAACGATGTGGGTTTCCATCCGCAGCACTTCAGTGCGCCGGTAGAAGACTTCCATCAGGTCTGCCTGCAGCGTCTGGAGAAGTTTCCAGACAATTTGCTGACCACCGCAACGCACGATCACAAGCGTGGCGAAGATACGCGTACACGTCTTGCAGTGCTGAGTGAATGCGCCCCGTGGTACGCCGAACAGGTGGAGCGCTGGAGACAGCTGGCAATGCCGCTCAAGGGTGACGAGCCGACGATCAGTGCCGGCGACGAGCTGATGCTTTATCAGGCCTTGCTGGGCAGCTGGCCGTTGAGCCTGGAGGGCGAAGAAGCTCACCAGGAATACGCGAAGCGCATGGTCCAATGGCAGGAGAAAGCCCTGCGCGAAGCCAAGCTGCAAAGCAGCTGGAGTGCACCGAATCAGCCCTACGAAACCGCTTGCCGCGAATTTCTCGAGCGTTTGCTGCTGGCACCGGAAGCCCTGGCGCTGCGTCAATCCCTCAGTGCGACAGCCAACCGTATTGCCACCGCCGGCGCGCTCAACAGTCTGGCGCAAACCTTGCTACGCTTGAGCGTACCCGGTGTTCCCGATTTGTATCAGGGCACCGAGTTCTGGGATTTCAGCCTGGTGGACCCGGACAACCGCCGCCCGGTTGACTACGCTGCACGGAAACAGGCCCTGGCCGAAGACGCAAGCGTTACCGAGCTGCTGACTGACTGGAAGGACGGGCGCATCAAGCAGGCGCTGATCGCGAAGGTCTTAAACCTGCGGGCCGAACATCCGGGACTGTTCAGCGAGGGCAGTTATCAACCTCTGGACATAAAGGGCAGCCACGCCGAGCAGGTGATGGCCTTTGCCCGGGAGACGCAAGGAGTGCGCGCTATCATCGTAGTACCACGCACATGCAGTGAACTATTGGGTACTGCGCAAACTCCATTGATTAATGCTGCCAATTGGGGCGACACACGGATCATGTTGCCGTTTGCCGACTCCGGTTCTGACTGGAAGGGACTCTTTTCTGACGTTGTCGTGACGAGTGATCGGGAAGTACCGCTCAGTGCAGCGCTTGAAAGATTTTCCGTCAATCTGCTTATTCAAACTATGTAATAGCTGGGAGTCTCAAGATGAGTGCCGACGAAAAAAGAATTCGCGACTTTGCTTACCAAATCTGGGAATCGGAGGGTAAACCTTCCGGTCACGACGAGCGTCACTGGGAAATGGCGCGCAAGCTGGCCGAGGCCGAAGCGCTGGCGCCGAACAAGTCCAGTGTGCGCAAATCAACCAAGCCCAAGCTGCCTGAGGTAGACAGCGCCAAGGCGCCTGCCAAGGGCGCAGCCAAGCCGGCCGCAAAATCGGCGCCTGCGCCAAAGCCTGCTGGCGAAGCCAAGCCCAAGCCTGCTCCCAAGGCGGCTCCCAAACCTGCACCCAAGGCCAAGCCCGCTGCAGCCGCTGCAACCGCTGCCCCTGCCAAACCTGCTCCGAAGAAGCCACGCAAGCCGTCGAATTCTTGAAACTCTTCTGGCCGCGCACCGGTCAGTTATTGCAGGTCTCGCTCTGACCAGAGATGAGGCCTGCTACACCCCCTTACATTATCGTCAGTATCGGAGCCTGCGGCTTCGATAGCGGCCTTGGCCGCTCAGAAAATCATTCGACGTCAGGAAGTCATCATGAATACGAAGTCCACTACACCGGCAGAAGATAATTCAGCCCCGCTAGACAACCCTGGCAGTACCCCGTCTCGCATTCGTGAAGGACTTCCCTTTCCTCTCGGTGCAAGCTGGGATGGCCTGGGCGTCAACTTCGCCCTGTTCTCGGCCAACGCCACCAAGGTAGAGCTGTGCCTGTTCGACTCCACTGGCGAAATCGAACTGGAACGCATCGAACTTCCGGAATACACCGACGAGATTTACCACGGCTACCTGCCGGACGCGCACCCGGGCCAGATCTATGGCTATCGTGTGTACGGTCCTTACGACCCGAAGAATGGTCATCGCTTCAACCACAACAAGCTGCTGATCGACCCGTACGCCAAGCAACTGGTTGGCGAGCTGAAGTGGTCGGAAGCGCTGTTCGGTTACACCATCGGCCATCCTGATGGCGACCTTAGCTTCGACGAACGCGACAGCGCCCCTTTCGTACCGAAAAGCAAAGTGATCGACGAGGCCTATACCTGGGGTCGTGATCAGCGCGTCGGTACGCCTTGGGACAAGACGATTTTCTACGAAACCCACGTACGCGGCATCACCATGCGTCACCCTGAGGTGGCCGAAGAGCTGCGCGGCACGTTCGCCGGTCTCGGATTAGCGCCGGTCGTCGAGCACATTCGCAAGCTGGGTGTGACCTCCGTCGAGCTGCTGCCGATTCATGCCTTCGTCAACGACCAGCATTTGCTGCAAAAGGGCATGACCAACTATTGGGGCTACAACAGCATCGCGTTCTTCGCCCCGGACCCGCGTTACCTGGCGAGCGGCAAGATTGCCGAATTCAAGGAAATGGTTGCGCACCTGCACCACGCCGGTCTCGAGGTCATCCTCGATGTGGTCTACAACCACACCGCCGAAGGCAACGAGCTGGGCCCTACCCTGTCGATGCGCGGTATCGACAACGCTTCGTACTACCGACTGATGCCGGACGACAAGCGCTACTACATCAACGACTCGGGCACTGGCAACACCCTCGACTTGAGCCACCCTTGCGTATTGCAAATGGTCACCGACTCCCTGCGTTACTGGGCTTCGGAAATGCACGTCGACGGCTTCCGCTTCGACCTGGCGACCATTCTGGGCCGCTACCACGACGGTTTCGACGAGCGCCACAGCTTCCTGGTCGCCTGCCGTCAGGACCCGGTGCTGCGTCAGGTCAAACTGGTCGCCGAGCCATGGGACTGCGGTCCGGGCGGCTACCAGGTGGGCGGTTTCCCACCAGGCTGGATGGAATGGAACGACAAGTTCCGCGACACGGTTCGTGCCTTCTGGAAAGGCGACGAAGCTCAACTGGCTGACTTCGCTGCGCGCATGACCGCGTCCGGCAACATGTTCAACCAGCGCGGCCGTCGTCCGCAGGCGTCCGTGAACTTCATCACCGCGCACGATGGTTTCACGCTGCATGACCTGGTGTCGTACAACGACAAGCACAACGAAGCCAACGACGAAAACAACCAGGACGGCAGCAACAACAACCTGTCCTGGAACCACGGCGTTGAAGGTCCGACCGAAGATCCGGAAATCAACAGCCTGCGTCTGCGTCAGATGCGCAACTTGTTCGCCACCCTGCTGCTGGCACAAGGCACGCCGATGATTGTGGCGGGCGATGAGTTCGCGCGTACTCAGCACGGCAACAACAATGCCTACTGCCAGGACAGCGAGATTGGCTGGATCAACTGGGATCTGGACGAAGATGGCGAAGCGCTGCTCAAGTTCGTCACCCGCGTGATCAAGCTGCGTCAGACCTACCCGATCCTGCGTCGCAGCCGCTTCCTGGTAGGCGATTACAACGAAGAGATCGGCGTCAAGGACGTGACCTGGCTTGCTCCGGATGGCAACGAGATGAGCGTCGAGCAGTGGCACGATGCCAATGGCCGTTGCCTGGGCATGCTGATGGACGGTCGCGCACAGGAAACCGGTATCCGCCGCGCGGGTGCCGACGCCACGCTGCTGCTGGTGGTCAACGCGCATCATGACGGCGTCAACTTCACCCTGCCGGAAGTGCCTGAAGGTACCCATTACGAGTGCCTGATCGACACCAATCAGGATGATGCACGCAGCAAGGAGCACTTCGCGTTCGGTTCGCAATACACCGTAACGCCGCGTTCGCTGCTGCTGTTCGAACTGAAGCGTGAAGACCAGCAATGATTGATGCCTTGAGTGAGTTTCTCGACTGGCGCAAGCACGGTTATGCCGATACGCGTGCGCTGGGCGAGTGCTTGCAGGCATTGGTCAACGAAGGTCTGGATCAGCTTCCCCTGCCTGCCCGCGGTCAGACACTTGAGCGCTGGCGGGCGCTGGCCTGCGTTGCAGGCCACGACCTGGGGTTGTGCAAGTTGTACGAGGGGCACACAGACGCCTTGGCGATCATGGCGGAACTGGGTGCCCCGCCCCCCGAACAATTCAGCACCTGGGGCATGTGGGCGGCAGAGCCGCCGCAGGCACGGGTGAATATCAGCGGCGCAGGCGATGCAGTTCGCCTGCACGGCCGCAAAGCATGGTGCTCAGGCGCTTCGGCGTTGAGCCATGCATTGATCACGGCATGGGACGCTGAACATCGGCAGCAGCTGGTCGCGGTACGCCTTGACCAGCCCGGCGTACACATGACCGGCGACGGTTGGCGCGCAGTGGGCATGGGTGCGACCGGCAGCATCGACGTGGTGTTCGACAACGCCATCGGTCAAGCGATCGGAGCGCCGGGTGGCTATCTCGACAGGCCTGGCTTCTGGCAGGGCGGCATCGGCATTGCTGCCTGCTGGTACGGCGCATCACGCGCCATCGCGCAGCGCCTGCTGGCCCATGTCGGCAAGCGCGAAGAGCCGCACGCCCTTGCGCACCTTGGCGCTGTGGACGTCGCACTGCATGCCGCAATCGATGTGTTGCGCGCCGCTGCCGGGCACCTCGATCAGGCGCCAGCCGACAATGCCGAGATGCTTGCCAGACGTTGCCGTGCTTATGTCGAACAAGCCGCCGACCTGGTGATTCAGCATGTGGGCCGTGCCGTCGGGGCCGGCCCTTATTGCAAGGACCCGCACTTCGCCCGGCTGATCACCGACCTGCCGGTTTTCCTGCGTCAGAGCCACGCCGAACAGGACCTTGCGGCATTGGGCCAGTTGTCCGGCAAGGCGTTGCCCGCTGCACGCACGTGGTCACTATGAGAGCGTATAGAGCATGAGTGAAGGGTTCGTAGTGAGTGATGACGAGTCCGGCCAGGGCACTTCCCTCGCCGCCTGGAACGCTTCGACCAAGCTGCACGGCCTGCCTGTGATTACCGCTGACTTGCTGGTGCCGACCAATTGCCGAGCCGTGATCATCGCCCCGCACCCGGATGATGAAATACTGGCCTGTGGCGGTCTGATGAGCCAACTGGCGCAACTGGAGCGCAGCCTGTTACTGATCTCGGTCACCGATGGTACAGCCAGCCATCCCGGCTCCACGCTCTGGCCCGTCGATCGTCTGTGCAAAGCCCGACCTGAGGAAAGTGCCGAAGCCCTGAATCGCCTCGGTATACCTGCAGAGCGCCTTGAGTGGTTGCGTTGCGGCCTTCAGGACGGCGCCGTGGCCGACGCGGAAGATCAACTGGTGGCCTTTCTTGAACAGCATCTGGGGCCTGCCGACGTGGTATTCGCCACTTGGGCAGAAGATGGCCACGGCGACCATGAAGCGGTCGGCAGAGCCAGTGCCAAGGCCTGCACGACCACCGGAGCACAGTTCCACGAGGTGCCGGTCTGGGCCTGGCACTGGGCTGATCCCGAAGACCAACGTCTGCCGTGGGACAGAGCGCGCAAGCTGCTGCTCGACCCGGTCACGCTGGCCCATAAACGCAACGCTGCTCAGGCGTTCACCAGCCAGTTGCAGGGTGATCCGGCAATCGGTCTGTCCCCGGTTTTGCCGGACGCAGTGCTGGAAAGGCTGCTGCAGCCCTTTGAAGTGGTGTTTACATGAGCGTCGAGGACAGTTATTTCAATGAGCTGTTTCTCAACAACGATGACCCGTGGGCATTCAAGCAACGCTGGTACGAACGGCGCAAGCGCGCCCTGACCTTGGCCGTCCTGCCCCGCGAACGCTACCGCTCGATATTCGAGCCTGGCTGTGCCAACGGTGAACTCAGTGCCGATCTTGCCGGGCGCTGCGATTCGCTGGTGTGCTGCGACACCTCGAACCTGGCTGCGGACCTGGCACGCAAGCGTCTGGCCAGCGTGCCCCATGCCAAAGTGTTGCAGGCGCGTTTGCCGCAGCAATGGCCGCAGGGCGAATTTGACCTGATCGTCTTCAGCGAGATGGGTTATTACCTGGACGCCGACGACCTGCACGGCCTGATCGACCGCGCACTGGCGGCCCTCGCACCGGATGGCCAGTTGCTCGCCTGTCACTGGCGGCCTGATATCGAAGGCTGCCCGCTGAACGCCCAGGCGGTTCACGACATACTTGCTGCACGCTTGTCCATGCACCGACTTTTCAGTCATCACGAACAGGATTTCCTGCTGGACCTGTGGAGTCGTGATGGAACCTCCGTAGCAGAACAGGAATTCTCCGATGATCGGCATACTGATCCCGGTGCACAATGAAGAGCAGTTACTCGACTTGTGTCTCGAAACGATAAAGCAGGCGGCTGCACACCCCGACCTCAAGGGCGAATGCGTGGAAGTGCTGGTGGTTCTCGACAGCTGCACTGATCGCTCGGCGGAGATCGCGCGTGCCCATGGCGTGATGATTCTCGAAGTGTGTGCGCGCAACGTGGGGCAGGCTCGAGCACAGGGCGCGGAGTTTCTTCTCGACCGGGGTGCACGCTGGCTGGCGTGTACCGATGGCGACAGTACCGTGGCCAACGACTGGCTCGCCGAACAGCTGGCGCTGGATGCCGACGCGGTGTGCGGCACGGTCACGCCCGGCGACTGGAGCAAGGACATTTCGGCCGCCGCGCAGGCCGCTTACCTGCAGCATTACCAGCACCGTGACGGTCACCGACATATTCATGGTGCCAACCTGGGCGTCAGCTCGATTGCGTATATCAGCGCCGGTGGATTTCCGGCCCTGACCTGTCACGAGGACGTGCACTTGGTCCGACAACTGGAATTGATCGGTGCGCGGATCGCCTGGAGCTGCCGCCCTAGGGTCACGACCAGTACCCGCCTCGACTCGAAAGCCAGGGGCGGGTTTGGTGATTTTCTGAGTTCGCTGAACGCCTGAACGGCGAGCTTACTGATGATGTGCCGTCTGCATGCCTGAACGGTCATCGTCGGCGGAATTGAGCGCCGCACTGAAGAAGCGCACCGCTTCGGCACTCAGGTTACGGTGAATATCCTCGCGGTCGACTCCGTCAGGGTCGTTACACAGCAACGGCGCACTCGCGCGTTGTTCATCACTGCACGGTGCCATGAACACGAAATGCCCTGCCCCGGCCAGTAACTTGTAGTCGGGCGGCTGCGGCAGCTTGCGCGCCAGTGCTTCTGCGTTTCTGTCGATCGCCAGCAACTGATCGTCATCACCCGCGTACATCAAAACCGGCACGTGCACATCACCCAGTGTGTGACGGCCGAACATCAGGCTCAACGGGGCCATCAACATCAATGCGCCGACCCTCGGATCAGCCTGAGCGTGAAGGTCATCACGGTCTGCGACCAGTTCGCCCTGCGTCTTGCAGGCGTCGCGGTCTGTCGGGCGTTCGACGCAGTACTGACGCAACCGCTGCAGATCAGGTTGCGCGCCGGCGAGAATCAGCGCGGTTTCGCCACCGGCCGAATAGCCGATCACGCCCACTTGCCGGGCATTGAGATAGGGAGCCAGCAAGGGGTCGAGCAAGGCCGTGCTGATCGCTTCGGAAATCTGCAGCGGGCGGCCATACAGGTTGCTCAGGCTGCCGAGACGGCTGTGATCGCGATCATTGTCGCCAGGATGGACCACGGCAACTACCACAAACCCCTGACGCGCCAGCGAAGTGGCCAGGTCATGCAGCGCCAGCGGGGTGCCGGTATTGCCGTGCGACAGCAACAGCAAGGGGAAACGGCCCATTGCGATAGGCGCCTCTTCGCCAGCCTCGACGCGATAGCCATGCAGAGTGCTCACTTGCTCGGCGCCGGTCGACGGGTAAAAGGCGATGGCCTCGACCGGCTGGGAATCCAGCGGATCAGGGAAACTCAACGGGTGATAGCCCGCGCTCCAGGACTCATCCGCCTGAGCGTGCACCGAAACAAGGCTATCGAGCAGGAAAACCAGCATCACTGCACAAAGACGTACCATGGCAAGGCCCAACCTTTGCAAATCCGGAAACTCGTCCGGACAATCCATCAAGCGCTTGTGTCGAGCTTCATGCTCCAGCGCGCCGTTCCCACCCAGATATGAGTGTTGAAAACAGAAATAGTGCACAAGCCGGGCCATAAACTGCCCGTTGTTTTTTCGCGAGGGCAGATATTTCCGCCAGCCTGACAAGGCAGTGCTCGAAAAGGCTAGTCTAGTCCTGTAAGAACCCCGCTACCTGTAAGAAAGCTGTCAAGGTTGTCTCCCGTCAGCGCGCCGTTCAGCGCAGCCCATCGCCCTGCATCAGAAACAAAAAAACTCCACAACCCGGCAGGAAAACCCCGCGCAGGTTGTAGAGTTTCGTGAAGACGGCTTTTGATCAGGCCGCGAACAGCTCGTTCTGGATGTATTGCTGAGCAGCGCTCATGGCGCTGGCACGCGGCTCTTCGCCATACGCCAGGCCGTGGGCACGGACGAATTGCAGGTCGGTGATACCGATGAAGGCGAACAGCGTCTTGAGCAGCTCTTCGTGACCGCTGCCACTAGGTTGCCCGGCGTGCAGGCCGCCCGAGGTAGAGACGATAATGACTTTCTTGCCGCCACACAGGCCTTCAGGGCCTGCTTCGGAATAACGGAAGGTGCGACCCGCGATCAGAATCCGGTCAAACCAGGCTTTCAGCTGGGTCGGAATGGTGAAGTTGTACATGGGTGCGCCGATGACCAGCACGTCCGAATCGAGAAACTGCTGCAAAGTGGCTTCGTTGCCTGCCACTTCCTGCTGCTGGGCGGCATCACGGACGTCTACCGGCGTGCCCGCTGCGGCGAGGCTGGCGGCAGAGAAATGCCCAAGCGCATCGCTGGCCAGATCGCGGTAGGTGACCTGGCTGTCGGCGTGAGCATTCAGGTAGGCCTGGACAACCTCATGGGTCAGCTGACGCGAAGCAGAGTGATCGCCGAGGATGCTGGAGTCGAGGTGCAATAGATTCATAACGTAGCTCCCATAAGAAAATCGCCACGGGGCGATGAAGTGGCGAGCATCCTATCCTTGATCGCAATAGATGATTAGTGGTCTTGAATGCGACTGTTCGTTCTATTAAGAGAACAATAAAGCGAATCAGGACTCAGGCTCAGTTCCTTGAATGAGGTTTCGAACACATCCAGCAGGCCCCTGACCGCTGGAAGCAGCCCTCGGCGCGAGGCGAACACAGCGTGCACGATGCCGCACTTGGGCCGGTGCTCACTGAACAGCTCTACCAGGCGTCCGTCCTGCAGGGCTTCCCTGACAATCAGCTCGGGAAGCTGCGCTACGCCTACACCCTGCAAGGCAGCCTGCAGCATCATGTCCAGGTCCGAACTGATGAGCCGGGGCGTGTGGCGTATTTCGGCATACTGGCCGGGCTGCGTCTCCAGCAACCAGCGGTGCTCGTGATTCGAGGACGGCATGTCGAGGCTGGGCAGTGTTGACAGCGCGTCGAGAGAAGGCGTCGCAGACAGCCTGGCCGCCAGGTCCGCGCGCGCCACCAGACGCTGGGCACTGTGCCCGAGCTTCTTGACCACCAGCCCGTCGTCCTCCAGCGGGGGAAAGCGCACACGCAGCGCAATGTCGATGTTCTCGGTCAGCGGGTCGA
Source organism: Pseudomonas sp. SZ57 (assembly GCF_009495975.1). Taxonomy (NCBI): domain Bacteria; kingdom Pseudomonadati; phylum Pseudomonadota; class Gammaproteobacteria; order Pseudomonadales; family Pseudomonadaceae; genus Pseudomonas; species Pseudomonas sp. SZ57. Next base: position 558,046 of record NZ_WIBD01000002.1, read on the forward strand.
CGCGTCGGTTGGTACTTTCGACCTGAATCTGAACCTTGGGGTGCTCGGCCGCGAAACGGGCGATGGTCTCGTTGAAGCCCATCGCTGCCAACGCAGGAGGACAACTGATCACCACCCTGCCCTGCGGTTCGGATTTGGAACGCAGGATGGCCTCTTCGGCAGCCTCGGCCTCGACCAGCATCGCCACGCAATGCGCGTAATAGTCACGCCCGCTTTCGGTCACCGCGAAGGTACGGGTCGAGCGGTGAATCAGGCGCACACCCAGGCGCTCCTCGAGCCCGGCAATGCGCCGGCTGAGCTTGGACTTGGGGATCCCCAGCTTGCGGCTTGCCGGCGCAAAGCCGAGGCACTCGACCACCTGGACGAAATAAAACAGATCGTTGAGATCAAACACCCGGCCACCTCGTTTTCAGAGCCGGGAGTATGCAGCGCCGTGCCCCGTGTCTCAAGGCCGCGAATGAGGATCGCGTCGGGTCATTCGGCAGTCAGAAATGCCAGCACCGGGCCGGTAAATGCCGCACCCGCCTCGACGCTGGACAGGTGCGCCGCGTGCAGCTCGATGATCTGCGAACCCTGAATCCGCTCGACCATGAAACGCCCGTCTGCCGGGGTCGTTACAGCATCCTGCGTGCCACAGACCACCAGCACCGGCAGCTCGATGGACGCGATCTGCTCACGGAAATCCGCATCGCGCACAGCCGCGCAATTGGCCGCGTAACCCTGTGGCGAGGTGTGTGCCAGCATGCCGACAACCGTGTCGACCGCAGCGGGCTCGGCGTCCGCGAAGGAAGGCGTGAACCAGCGTGCGATCGAGGCATCGCGCAACGCGACCATGGCCGACTGACCGTCACGCAGAACGGTTTCGATGCGAGGATTCCAGACGTCGGGGTTGCCGATTTTGGCGGCCGTATTGCACAGCACGACCTTGTGCAGGCGCTGCGGCGCATTGATTGCCAGCCATTGGCCGATCAGCCCGCCCATGGACAGGCCGCAGAAAAAAGCCTTGTCGATGTCCAGCACGTCGAGCAGCGCCAACACATCGCGAGCGTTTTGCTCGATGCTGTAACTGCCCTCAGTGACCAGCGATTTGCCATGACCGCGCGTGTCGTAACGCAATACCTGAAAGTGACGGCTGAAGGCAGGTACCTGGTTGTCCCACATGTGCAGATCCGTGCCCAGGGAATTGGACAACACCAGCACCGGCGCGCCCGCCGGACCTTCGAGCAGGTAGTTCAGTTGACCATCAGCGAGTTGCACGGCAGACATTCGAGACTCCGGAGAAAGGCAAAGCTGCACACTAATCAGTGTCGCAGCAGCATACAATCGGCGGATCGAATATCCGTGCGGCTATCGAACAGCTTACCGTGCGCCGTCAGAACCCAGGGAGCATCCATGCCAAAGAGCCCGCAAAAGACCCTGCACAAGGAAGACATCGCCAGATTCTGTCTCGACCTGCCGGGCGCGCGTGAAGACTACAAGTGGGGCGGCATACGGGTTTTTTCCGTCGCCGAAAAGAAAATGTTCGCGGTCATGGATCTGGTCGGCGAGGACCTTGCGTTCAAGGTCCACCCGGAATTGTTTCTGGGTTATGTGGATCGACCCGGCATACGACCTGCGCCCTACCTTGCGCGTGCGCACTGGATCAGCGTGGCCGACCTGCAGACGCTGAGCGCCGATGAGGTGCGCGATTTGCTGACCCGCTCGCACCAGTTGGTGGTCGGCAAGCTGCCGAAACGGCAGCAGATCGGCCTGAAACTATAACGGCAACAGTTGCACAAGCCGCTTGCCCAAAAACAGCCAGTCAATCCACAGCGCCTGATGCACCAGCACGATCAGCCAGAACACGACCTGAAAAGACACCTTGCGGGTCTTGTGCCGGAACACCTGCTGCGCCAGCAGCGCGCCGGGCCAGCCACCGAGCAGCTCGACGCCATGCAGGACGTTCTCCGGCGTGCGCTGGCCCGCGTTGCCGGCCTGTCGCTTGTCATGCCGGTAAAGCAAGAACGCCAGCAGACTCATGACGATCAGGACCAGCGCCGGAATCGGCGTGACTTGCCTCAGCCACAGCGACGCCGTGCCGTAGACCGGTAACGCACACAGCAGCAACAGTACCAGTACCTTCAAGCGTAGTTGCCGGACCGGCGTCCTGCCACGGCTGGCTGGCCGTGACGACTCGCGGTTCGCTGTCATGCCTTGGCCGATGCCCAGTCGATCCAGCCAAACTGCCAGGTCGCCAGAATCAGCAGGCCGAAGGCGATGCGATACCAGGCGAACACCGCATAACTGTGAGTGGCGATGAACTTGAGCAAACCGCGCACTGCGATCATCGCGAAGATGAACGAGGTGATGAAGCCGATGGCAAACACCGCGAAGTCGTCCGGGCGAAACATGTCACGGTACTTGTAGCCCGAATACACCGCGGCACCGACCATGGTCGGCATGGCCAGGAAGAACGAGAATTCGGTCGCCGCCTTGCGGGACAGGCCGAACAGCAGGCCGCCAATGATCGTCGAACCCGAACGCGAGGTGCCGGGGATCATCGCCAGGCACTGTACCAAGCCTACTTTGAGCGCATCGCTCCAGCTCATGTCATCGACGGTTTCGGTGCGCACGGTGTGCTCGCGGCGCTCGGCCCAGAGCATGATCACCCCACCGATGACCAGCGCCGTGGCCACGGTAATGGCATTGAACAGGTAATGGTGGATGGTATCGGCGAAAATAACGCCCAGCACCACGGCCGGCATGAAGGCGATCAGCAGGTTGAGGGTGAAACGTTGCGCTTGTTGCTGTTTGGGCAAACCCACGACCACGTCGAGGATCTTGCGCCGAAACTCCCAGACCACCGCCAGAATCGCCCCCAACTGAATGATGATGTTGAAGGCCATGGCACGCTCGCCGCCAAAATCGATCAGGTCGGCGACGATGATCTGATGCCCGGTACTGGAGATCGGCAGGAACTCCGTCAGCCCTTCTACAACACCCAATATCAACGCCTGAGCAGCGGTCCAAAGATCCATCATTCCCCCATGAAGCGATGCCGCAGGCTCGCTGTTTAATGTTGTCGTGTAAAAAATGCTTGCCACTATGCCGCCACATGCCTGAACGAAGCTTGAAGAAACTCGCGCAAATGCAAGGCGCGGAATGCTAGCAGACCTGCAGGCACAAAGCCTGCTGACGTAAGCGCTGGCGCAACACAAGCTGCACGCCGCGCGCAGAAGCGCATACAATCGCCGGCCCCGCCCCTCACTACCCTCACCAAGGAGCCGCCATGTCCGGGCTTGAACTCTTCGCTGCCGCCATCGGTGTTATCGCAGTCTGGCTGACAGTGAAGCAGAATCCCTGGTGCTGGCCAATTGGCCTGGTCATGGTGGTGATCTACATCTGGATATTCTTCGACGTAAAGCTGTATTCGGACATGCTCCTGCAAGTCATCTACGCCGGCCTGCAGGTGTATGGCTGGCTACAATGGACGCGGCACGGTGACGGCCTGCCGGTCAAAGCCGTAACTACGTTGCAGAACGGTTCGGTGCTCAAGGGGCTGGCGGTCGGCGCACTCATCAGCGTCGCACTGGGTGCCGGCATGGCGCATTTCACCGATGCGGCACAACCCTGGCTGGACGCCGCGCTGACCGGGTTCAGTCTGGTGGCGCAGGTCTGGATGGCGCAAAAACGCGTTCAGTGCTGGCCGCTGTGGATCCTGCTCGATGTGATTTTCGTCGGCCTGTTCATTTACAAAGAGTTGTATCTGACGGCTGCGCTGTATGGCTTGTTTACCCTGCTGGCGGTACAGGGCTGGCGTGAGTGGCGCAATGATCTGGCGCTGGCGCGATGAAAGTTCTGGTCCTCACCGGCCCCGAGTCCAGTGGCAAGAGCTGGCTGTCGGCGGAGATACAGCACAGGTTCGGCGGCCTGCTGGTCGGCGAATATGTGCGGTATTTCATCGATCAGCAGGGCCGCGATACCGATTACGCCGATATTCCGGCCATCGCCCAGGGCCAACTGGCCTGGGAGGACGCCGCGCGCGCCGCCGAGCCGCACCTGCTGATACTCGACACGCACCTGTTGAGCAACATGCTCTGGAGCCGCACGCTGTTCGGCGACTGCCCTGCGTGGATCGAACAGCAACTGCTGAGCCGCACCTATGACCTGCACCTGTTGCTTTCGCCCGAGGGCGTTGACTGGATCAGCGACGGCCAGCGCTGCCAGCCGCAGCTGGGTGAACGCCAGGCCTTTTTCGACGCCAGCCGGGAATGGCTGGACCACCACCGGCAGGCTTACCGGGTAGTGGGCGGTAACTGGGAGCAGCGCCGCGAACAGGCGCTGAGCGCTGTCTCGCAGTTGCTGGGCGACTCAGCGGATCTGGTGCTTGTGTAACAGCCGATAAAACGTCGGTCGCGAAATACCCAGCACTCTGGCCGCCACACTCAGATTGTCACTGTGGCGCGTCAACACATCGCACAACGCCTGGCGCTCGGCCCGGGACTTGTAATCCTCCAGCGTGCCCATGTTGCCGATACTGTCCTCTTCGCCCAGCAGTCCCAGATTTGCCGCTTCTATCTGCCTGCCTTCGGCCAGCACCAGCCCGCGCCGAACGCGACCGGCCAGCTCGCGCACATTGCCCGGCCAATCGTGCTTGCCCAGCGCCACCAGCGCATCCTGACTGAAACTGCGCGCCCGCCTACCGGTTTCCTGACTGTACACATGGGCGAAATGGTTAGCCAGCAAGGCCAGATCGCCATGGCGCTCGCGCAGCGGCGCTACGCCGACCTGCAGCACATTGAGCTGGTAATACAGATCCTCGCGAAAGCGCTTTTTGCGTACCGCCGTTTCAAGATCCTCGCGAGTGGCGGCCAGCACCCGCACATCCACTGCAATCGGTTCGCCGCCGTCCGCGCGCTCGATCTGCCGGTCTTCGAGAAAGCGCAGCAGGCTCGCCTGGGTATCCAGCGGGAGCTCACCGACCTCGTCGAGCAACAGCGTGCCGCCGTCTGCGGCTTCAAGCAATCCGACCCTACGCTCCTGAGCCTCGTCAAACGCGCCGTCCTCATGACCGAACAGGACGGTGTGGATCGACTGCCCGTCAGGCGCTGCGCAATCAACCACGATAAAGGGTTTGTCGCGTCGCAAGGACTGAGCATGCAGGCTGCGGGCGATCAGTTCCTTGCCCGTGCCCCGCTCGCCCCTGATCAGTACCGGCGAATCGGTGGGCGCCAGTTTGCTCAGCAGCCTGCGCAATTCACGGACAGGCCGACTGTCGCCGAGCAACTCGGGTTCCGCGCTGAACGGCGATGGCGAGCCCTGCACTGGCGGGCGTCCGGCAATAAACGCTCTATCGAGCGAGGCATACAGCCGACCGGCATCGAAAGGCAGCGTATGAAAGTCGAAAAACCAGCGGCAGACAAAATCGCCGATTTTCTCGCGGCGCAAATCACTGGCTGACAGCACCGCAATCCAGCGCACCGGGCTGTTAACGAACAGCGCCTGGAGCCTGGGCAAGTGTTCAAAATGATCGGACGTCAGGTGAATCAGGCCTACATCACAATCAGAAATGATTGCCGAACCCGATGGGCTTTCCTGCACCGTCCAGCCGGCTTCGATCAGAACAGGGATCAATGGATGACAGTCGTCACCGCCGTCGAGCATTAACAGACGTCGTGTTGGGGCCGATCCATGCATGAAGATTCCTTGGCGCCCGGCGTATGGAGGGATTTTTAAAAGCTTTTTATAAACAGTCTGTTGGCGAGCCCAATCATCACCCTAGCAAATATTTGACGCAGCGTTGTACCGTTTGGGTCTAACGCTCATAACCTGAAGTCATTAACGCGCCGCCTGCCCGACCCTTGTTGCCCGGGACATCCATGCGCGCGCCCGTCGAAAATAATTCGCAACTATTTCAGTGAACAGTGTGACTCATGACCCCTTGTCGTTCATCAACACAAGTAACCAGCCGGACGGTTAGCCCGCCGCCGTGACTGAATTGATATGGGCACTTGAGGAAACGACCATGAACGCCCCACTGCGCTTCAACGATGCACTTCTGATCGCTGGACACGCTTTTGAACCCTTCCAGTGTGTTGCCTGGGCACCACAGGACGGTAACGGCGAACTGAGCCTGACGGTGATCGACCGCACCAGCAACCGTATCGGTCGCAAGCAGATCCCGAGCAGCACCTATTCCGACAAGCGCCAGCTGGCCAGCGCTCTGGAACAGGCCCGTGCAGAAATCAGCAACGAAGGCTACGACCTTGAGCCGTGGACCATGCCGGCTTGATGGCTGACTGAGCGGACTCCCCGCTTTGCGTAATGGAAAACCTGTGGGATCGCCGCACTCGCCGCGCCCACAGGAATGTGTTCTCAGCGCCATGCTCTGCGCGCGCCAATCCCGCAGAGCATCGGCAAGAGAGCAGGGCCTGACGGATTCCCTACCCTCAGACCCGCTTCAACTCATCGATGTGCCGGTACTCAGCCCCCAGACTCGATGCCAGTTCCCGCGCCCTTCCCAGGCGGATCGGGCCTTTCTCGATATCGATCAGCAAACTGGCGCAGTCGAACGCAGGCAGTGCCGGTAACGACTTGATCCGACCATCGGTCAGCACCAAAACCCGCTGCTGTTCGGCCGGATAGCGTTTTTGCCGTTGCGCCAGCCATTCAGCCGCCTGTTGCAGCGCTTCCGGTAACGGCGTACCACCACCAGCCCCCAATGCATCCAGCCAGGGTGTCAACGCCGATGAGGCTTTCAGCCCCTGATGTTGCCAGCGTGGCGCAGTGCCGCTGGCGGTCAGCAAGGCCAGCCGAGCCCGGCGTCGATAGGCATCGTCGAACATCTGCGACAGCAGGCCCTTGGCCTGACTCAACGCCTGATGGCGGCGGGTAGACGCCGAAGCATCGACAATCACCAGCAATAACTCGCTGGGCCGGCTGCTACGCGGTTGACGGACCAGGTCCTTGTGGCTCTTCGGCTGACAGCGCAAAAAGGTCGGCAACCATTGCACCGGGCCATCAGCTCCGACACGTACAGCGCCCTGCCTGCCGCTGGCCAGTCGACCGGGACGGGGAATGGCATCCGCCCCCTGTATAGTGCGGGGACGGATGCCTAGGGCTTTTTTGGCCAGCTCGGCACTTCGCGGCGTGACCCGGTCGTAACTGCCTGGGCGGGCAACTCACCCCAACTGCCCTGCCCGGTTTCAGGCTCGGCCTGTTTGCTGGACGAGCCTGGTGGCGGTGGCGGCGCCTCGGAATTCTGCGGCGGCGGAGAGGGCTCGCGGCGCCGGTGACGCAAGGCAAATTCGGCAACCGCTTCGATGTCCTGCTCTTCAATGTGCCCGGCACCGCGCCACGCCGCATGCGCGCGCGCAGCCCGCAGCCAGACCAGATCGGCGCGCATGCCGTCGACACCTGCGGCAAAGCAGCGCTCGGTGATCATTGCCAGGGACTGGTCATCCAGTTCGATGCCCGCCAACAACTGACGTGCCTGCTCACAACGCCGCTTCAAAGCATCCTGCTGCGTTTGCCAGTGCTGGCAGAAGCCCTGAGGATCGCTGTCGAAATCCAGACGGCGACGGATGATCTGACTGCGCTCGGCAGGCAGCGTATGGCCGCTCAGGGCCACATTGAGGCCAAAGCGATCCAGCAACTGCGGGCGCAATTCGCCCTCTTCGGGGTTCATGGTGCCGATCAGCACGAAACGCGCAGCATGACGGTGGGAGATACCGTCGCGCTCGACCAGGTTGACGCCGCTGGCCGCGACGTCCAGCAGCAGGTCGACCAGATGGTCGGCAAGCAGGTTGACCTCATCGACATACAGCACGCCACCGTCGGCCTTGGCCAGCACACCTGGAGAGAAGCGCGCGCGGCCTTCGCTCAGCGCGGCGTCGAGATCCAGCGTGCCGACCAGACGCTCTTCGGTAGCGCCCAGCGGCAAGGTGACGAACTGACCGCTGGCCAGCACATCGGCCAAACCTCGGGCCAGCGTCGATTTAGCCATGCCTCTCGGCCCTTCGATCAACACGCCGCCGATGCGCGGATCAATGGCAGTCAGGCATAACGCCAGTTTCAGGTCATCGGCACCCACCACAGCGGCCAGTGGAAAATGCGGAGTTTCGCTCATCGTTGAATCAGACACGGTCATCAATTCTCTTCTATGTCCAGGAGCAGGTCTTCCAGCGCCTGCTGATACTCGCCAGGCTCCTGCCAGAGGCCGCGCTGCTGGGCTTCGAGCATGCGCTCGGTCATGTCGCGCAGCGCATCAGGATTGTGCTGGGCGATGAAATCGCGAGTCGCCGGGTCCAGCAGATAGGCGTCGGCGAGCAGCGCGTACTGGTGATCATCGATCAGCTCGGTGGTTGCATCGAACGCGAACAGGAAATCCACGGTCGCGGCCATTTCGAAAGCACCTTTGTAACCATGGCGCTTGGCCCCTTCGATCCATTTCGGATTCGCTGCGCGCGAGCGTATCACCCGGTTCAGCTCTTCCTTGAGGGTGCGGATTTTCGGCAGGTCGGGCTGGCTATGATCGCCATGGTAACTGGCGGTCTTCTGCCCGCTGAGGGTTTCAGAAGCGGCGAGCATGCCGCCCTGAAACTGGTAGTAGTCATTTGAGTCGAGCAGGTCGTGCTCGCGATTGTCCTGATTCTGTAGCACCGCCTGCACCTGAGAAAGCCGTTGGGCAAAGCGCTGGCGCGCGGGCGTACCTTCATCGGCAGCGCCATAGGCGTAACCGCCCCAATTGAGGTAAACCTCGGCAAGGTCGTCGCGGCTCTGCCACAGGCGGCCATCGATCGCGCCTTGTACGCCAGCGCCATAGGCACCGGGTTTGGCACCGAATATCCGCCAGCCGGCCTGACGCGCCGCCTCGTCTTCATTCAGGCCTTCTGCTATGAAGCCTTGCCGTTCTTCACGGACCCTGGCCGCCAGCGGGTTCATGTCGTCGGGCTCGTCAAGCGCCGCGACGGCCTGCACCGCAGCGTCGAACAGCTTGATGAGGTTGGCGAAAGCATCGCGGAAGAAACCGGAGACCCGTAGTGTCACGTCCACTCGCGGGCGGTCGAGCAGGCTGATCGGCAGAATCTCGAAGTCATCGACCCGCTGACTGCCCGTCGCCCACACCGGACGCACGCCCATCAGCGCCATGGCCTGGGCGATGTCGTCACCGCCGGTACGCATGGTCGCCGTGCCCCATACCGACAGGCCCAGCTGGCGCAGGTGATCGCCATGGTCCTGCAGGTGTCGTTCCAGCAGCAGATTGGCGGACTGGAAGCCGATTCGCCAGGCCGTGGTGGTCGGCAGGTTGCGCACGTCCACGGTAAAAAAGTTGCGGCCAGTGGGCAGCACATCCAGGCGCCCACGGCTCGGCGCGCCGCTGGGGCCTGCCGGCACGAAACGACCACTCAGCGCGTCAAGCATGCCCTGCATTTCGCCGGGGCCGCAGGCATCCAGACGCGGCGCGACGACGTCACGCAGGCTGTCGAGAATCTGGGCCAGATCATCGTGCGCCGGCAAGTCGGTCAACGCTTCGCCCTGCGTGACGCGTTCGATAAGGCTGGCGGCGTAAAGCTCCAGCCGCTCGCGCGCATCGCCGGCACTGCGCCAGGGATCGCCGCTCAGGGCCTGCAATGCAGCGGGCCGCGGGCCGGTCCAGGGTTCGGCCAGCTCGCAGTTAAGCGGATCGAAGTCCAGCTCGAAAGCCTTGCTCAACGCGCGCAACAGACTGGACTGCGCGCCACGCCCGTCACCGCGCGGAATACGCAGCAGGGCCAGCAAGGTGTCGATGCGCAGGCGACCTTGCGGCGATTGACCGAAGATATGCAGGCCATCGCGAATCTGCGATTCCTTCAGGTCACACAGGTAAGTGTCCAGCCGTGGCAGCCAGAGCGCCGCGTCGGCATCGCTGTCGAGGTTCTCGCCCAGCGCCAGTTCGCGGTCGATATGGGTTTCACGGACCAGTTCGAGAATGTCACGCTGCAGCTCGCGCGCGCGGCGCGGATCGAGCATTTGCGCTTCGTAGAATTCGTCGGCGAGCAGTTCCAGATTACGCAACGGGCCGTAGGTCTCCGCGCGGGTCAGCGGCGGCATCAGGTGATCGATGATGACCGCCTGAGTGCGCCGCTTGGCCTGTGCGCCCTCGCCCGGATCGTTGACGATGAACGGATAGATGTTCGGCATGGCGCCCAGCACCGCGTCCGGCCAGCAGGTTCGCGACAGCCCCACGCCCTTGCCGGGCAGCCACTCGAGGTTGCCGTGCTTGCCGACATGCACCACCGCATGCGCGCCGTAGGCTTTGCGCAGCCAGAAGTAGAACGCCAGATAGCCATGGGGTGGAACCAGATCCGGGTCGTGATACACCGCGCTCGGGTCAACCTGATAACCCCGCGCCGGTTGAATGCCGATGAACGTGAGGCCAAAGCGCAGTCCGGCGATCATCATCCGGCCACTGCGAAACATCGGATCGGTGTCCGGCGTGCCCCAACGGGCGTTCACCGCATCGCGATTTTCCTGCGGCAGTTCGTTGAACGCTGCCAGGTATTCCTCCAGCGCCATGCTCTGCTGACACGGGCGTTGGTCGATACTGTCCAGATCATTGGTCACGCCGCCCAGCAGTTGCTGGATCAGTTCGGTGCCAGTGTCCGGCAACGGCGCCAGCGGATAGCCCTCGGCCTGCATGGCGCGCAGGATATTCAGCGCCGCAGCAGGCGTATCGAGCCCCACACCATTGCCGATCCTACCGTCGCGAGTCGGGTAGTTGGCGAGGATCAGCGCCACGCGCTTTTCGCCATTGGGCAGGCGCGCAAGCTCGATCCAGCGCCGCGCCAGTTGCGCGACGAAATCCATCCGGTCCGGCTGGGCGCGGTAGCAGACCACGTCTGACTGGCTGCGCTCACTGCGCCAGGCCAGGTCCTTGAAGCTGATCGGCCGACTGATGATGCGTCCGTCCAGCTCCGGCAAGGCAATGTGCATCGCCAGATCTCGAGCGCCAAGGCCCTGTTCGCTGGCCTGCCAGGCAGGCTCGTTGTCCTGCGCACAGATGGCCTGAATGACCGGTACGTTGCGCCGGAACGGACGCAGATGCGGCGCTTCCGGACTCGACTGAGCGAAACCGGTGGTATTGAGAAGCAGCTCGGTTTCAGCCTCATCCAGCCAGTCCTCCACCTGAGTGAAACAGCCGGGTTCCTTGAGGCTGGCCACGGCAATGGGCAGCGGGTTGATGCCTTGCGCCTGCAAGCGCACACAGAACTCGTCGATGAAACCGGTATTGGCGGCCTGCAGGTGCGAGCGATAGAACAGCAGCGCCACCACTGGCTGCTCGGCAAGCCAGTCTGCCTGCCAATCGGCAAGCTGCGCGCTTGCCAGGCGAGGATGGTAGATGGCTGTGCGCGGCAGCGGCGCGGGCTCGGCCCAGGAATAATCGCGGTCCAACCAGCGACTGGCCATGCAGTTGTACAACTGCAGCGCGTTCTGCAGGCCACCCTGACGCAGAAACTGCCAGAGTCGGTCGCGTTCTACGGCAGGCACGGTGCTCAGATCACTCAGTTCCGGATCAGGACGGTCATCACCGGGCACCAGAATGACCTGAACGCCGCGTGCCGCGAGCTCCATCAGCCGCTCGACGCCGTAGCGCCAGTAGCCGATACCGCCGTGCAAAGAAATCAGAATGACCTTTGCGTGACGCAGCACTTCATCGACGTACAGGTCGACAGAGGCGTGATTCTGGACCTGCATCGGATTGGCCAGACGCAGGCTGGGGTAGTCGTCGGGGAGCTGCCGGGCGGCTTCGGCCAGCAGCGCCAGGCTGGAGTCGCCGCTGCAGAGAATCACCAGCTCGGCCGGGGTCTGGCCCAGATCGGCAATATTGTCGTCAGGTACGAAACCGCCGGGCTGGGTTCTCAGTAAATGCATGGGTCAGCCGACAATCGCAGCATTGAGTTGCGCTTGCAGGGCTGCGGCATCCAGCTCCTGACCAATCAGCACCAGGTGCGTGGCACGCTCTTCATCGGTACGCCAGGCGCGGTCGAAGTGCTTGTCGAAACGCGTGCCGACACCTTGAATCAGCAGGCGCATCGGCTTGCCGGGAATGGCCGCGAAGCCCTTCACACGCAGAATGCCGTGCTGCACCACCAGTTGATTCAGTGCATCGAGCAGGACTTTCTCATCGGCTTGCGGCAGTGTCAGGGAAATCGAATCGAACGCGTCGTGATCGTGGTCATCATGATCGTCATCGTCGTGGTGATCATGGTGGGTCTTGCGAGCGTCGATATGCAGTTCGGACTCGGCACCGACACCCAGCAGCACGCTGATCGGCAGGCGACCACTGCTGGCTTCGATCACCTTGACCGCAGGCGGCAGCTCCTCGGCAACTTCGGCACGCACCGTCGCCAGCCCTTCGGCGTCGATCATGTCGGCCTTGTTGAGGATCACCAGATCGGCGCTGGCCAGTTGATCGGCAAACAGTTCGTGCAGGGGCGACTCGTGGTCCAGGTTGGGATCGAGTTTGCGCTGCGCATCGACCTGATCAGGGAAGGCAGCAAAGGTGCCGGCCAGTACCGCCGGGCTGTCGACCACTGTGATCACCGCATCGACCGTGCAGGCGTTGCGAATTTCCGGCCACTGAAAAGCCTGGACCAGCGGCTTGGGCAGCGCCAGGCCCGAGGTTTCGATCAGTATATGGTCCAGATCACCACGGCGCGCGACCAGTTCGCGCATGACCGGGAAGAACTCTTCCTGCACGGTGCAGCACAGGCAACCGTTGGCCAGTTCGTACACCCGGCCGTTGGCTTCTTCTTCGGTGCAGCCGATCGTGCACTGCTTGAGGATTTCTCCGTCGATGCCCAGCTCGCCGAATTCATTGACGATGACCGCAATGCGCCGCCCTTCAGCGTTGTCGAGCATGTGCCGCAACAGGGTGGTCTTGCCCGAGCCGAGGAAGCCGGTGACGATGGTGACGGGAAGCTTGGCAAGTGTTTTCATCAGGTGCCCTTTGGCAGTGCGGCGGGCAAACAGGACGAGAACCGCATGCAGGACACGCAGATCGGATCGCCACCGGATCACCCCGCCCGGTTGTAGTGAGAATTCTCCAGAGCCGCAGCATGTGTGGCCCGTTCGAGGCAGGTCTCCTGGCTCACGGCGGCGTGCGGCAGACAATGAATAATGTGCCGACACGCATTCATCGCGCCTTCCCGCCGCAGCAGTGGCTGTGCAATGAACATGACCGTTTACAGTTGCGGGGGCAGCTGCGGCATGTACCGCATTCCCGTCTTAGCTCCACTGGGTGATGTTTTACCCAGGGAGAACCTCGAATCAGCAAGGCTACGCAGTGACTGCAGAGAGGTCAATCGTTCAGATTGACGCTGCCCCGCCGCCCATGGTCTCCTGTGCGCCTTGTTTCGGGTGCCCCTCACGGGGTGAAACGGGAAACCGGTGCGCTCGCGTTGTCGAGCAAGTCCGGTGCTGCCCCCGCAACGGTAAGCGAGAGTAGGTCTGATCCACTGTGCCGCTGGCATGGGAAGGTGACCTTGCAGGCTTTGACGCACTGACGTCCTGGCCCCTCGCCAGCCCGGAGACCGGCCCGATATGCTTGCAATGACAAACCCGCGGTGGGCGGGCGCAGTTGAAACCTCCGGCGTCTGCCGGCAGGTTCTTTTGCGCGTGGCCCACTTGCCGATTACCAACAAGAGGGAACGCCATGTCGACCATCAGCAGCCACGCCGCCGCGCCCAGCTCCACACGCACTCAACGCCTGACAGCCGCCATCAGCGCTGCGCTTCTCGGCGCCTGCCTGGTGTACCTCGCCGGTTTCTCGCACATCGCGGCCGTGCACAACGCGGCACACGATACCCGTCACAGCGCTGCCTTTCCTTGCCATTGAGGGCCACACAATGTTCAAGCGAATCGCCTACACCGCAGGTTTCACCGGCTTGCTCGCCGCCCTGCTGCTGACCCTGCTGCAAAGCCTGTGGGTGGTGCCGCTGATCCAGCAGGCCGAGACCTACGAAAACGCACCTGCCGAGCAACTCCATCAGCACGCGGACGGCGCGATGGCTGAACACAGCCATGCCCATGAAGAAGCGGCCTGGGAGCCCGAAAACGGCTGGCAGCGTGTGCTGTCCACCACCGGCGGTAACCTGGTGGTCGCGGTGGGCTTCGCCTTGATGCTTGCCGGGCTTTACACCCTGCGGGCACCGGGGCGCACCGTGCAAGGCGCATGGTGGGGGCTGGCCGGTTTTGCCGTGTTCGTGCTGGCCCCGACCCTTGGGCTGCCACCCGAACTGCCAGGCACAGCCGCCGCCGAGCTGAGTCAGCGGCAACTGTGGTGGCTCGGCGCTGCCGCGTCGACTGCCGCCGGGCTGGCCTTGCTGGTGTTCGGTCAGAACTGGCTGCTCAAAGCACTGGGTGTGGCGATTCTGCTGGTCCCGCATGTGCTTGGCGCGCCACAGCCGCTGGTCCATGAAAGCCTGGCTCCCGAGGCTCTGGAATCGCAGTTCATGATTGCCTCGCTGCTGACCAACGCGCTGTTCTGGGTCGCGCTGGGGTTGATCAGTACCTGGCTGTTCCGCAGAAACGACGTGCACACCGACAATGTCGACCTGCATCAGGCCTGATCCAGCGACCCTTCAACCCGGCGCACCTCTGGTTGCCGGGCTGGGCTGTCGGCGCGGCTGCTCGGCTGCGCTGTTGCGCGATCTGCTCGAGCAGAGCCTGCAGGCACTTGAGCTGGACATTGGTCGGGTGACCGCGCTGGCGTCCATCGACCTGAAAGAAACCGAGCCCGGCCTGCTTGAGCTGGCTGGGCAACTGGCAGTGCCACTTGTGTGTTTCAATGCCGCGCAACTGGTGGCGTGGGAACTGCACCTCACGCACCGTTCTGCGCAGGTGTTCCAGAATACGGGCTGTCATGGCGTCGCCGAGGGCTCGGCCCTGGCACTGGCGGCACAACTGGGAGACGGTACGGCCACCCTGCTGATTGAACGGCAGAAAAGCGCGCAGGCTACATTTGCCTTGGCAATCAGCCCTGCGCACAGCGGATAATCTCCCCGCGCTCACTCACCCCGGAGAATTCAGTGACTGTCTATTTCATCGGTGCAGGCCCTGGCGATCCGGAGCTGATCACCGTCAAGGGCCAACGCCTGATTCGCAGCTGCCCGGTCATTATCTACGCAGGCTCGCTGGTGCCCCTCGCCGTGCTGGAAGGTCATCAGGCCGTGCAGGTGACCAACAGCGCCGAGCTGCACCTGGAGCAGATCATCGAGCTGATCAAGCATGCACACGTACAAGGCCAGGATGTGGCGCGCGTGCATTCCGGAGACCCGAGCCTGTATGGCGCTATCGGCGAGCAGATCCGCCACCTGCGCGAACTCGACATTCCGTTCGAAATCATTCCGGGGGTGACCGCGACAGCTGCCTGCGCCGCGCTTCTGGGCGTCGAGCTGACCCTGCCGGACGTTTCGCAGAGCGTGATTCTGACCCGCTATGCCGACAAGACCTCAATGCCCAGCGGCGAGGAACTGGCCAGTCTGGCCAGCCATCGGGCAACCATGGCGATTCATCTGGGGGTGAACAACCTGCAACGGATCGTCGAGGAGCTCATGCCACATTACGGCGCCGACTGCCCGATTGCCGTGGTGCACCGCGCCAGCTGGCCGGATCAGGACTGGGCCGTTGGCACGCTGGAGGATATTGAGGAAAAGGTACAAGCCAAGGGCTTTCGCCGTACGGCGCTGATTCTGGTCGGACGTGTGCTTGCCGATGACACCTTCAGCGAGTCCTCGCTGTACCGCGCCGGGCATGCCCACTTGTTCAGGCCGAAGTAGTCAGTACCGCCATGATGATCGCAGTAATGAGCGGCGACGCATGGCGTGATGAACAGCGTGCCGACGCTGGGCTGGCACGCTGATCGGTATTGCCCTCCTCAGGCAGCCGCCTCATACAGCTTCGGCGCGGCCACTTCGCCGCTTTCCAGGCTCTTGCGCAGAATATCGGCCTGCACGGCAGCCGCTTTCATGGCGCTGTCCTTGATGTAGCCATAGCCGCGAATGCGTTCCGGCAGGCGTGCCAGACTCAAGGCGGTATGGCGATTCTGCGTCTGAAGGTGCTGCAGGATCAGTTCGACATCGCTGACATAGCGGTCAATCAGCGCCCTCTCCTGCTGACGCTCAAGGCTGCGCCCGAACGGATCGAGCGCCGTGCCACGGAGGAATTTGAACGTCGCCAGCACATCGAACGCGCGCAGCATCCACGGGCCAAAGCTGCGTTTGCGCGGCAGGCCAGTGTGCGGATCGCGCTTGGCCAGCCACGACGGCGCCAGGTGAAACTCCAGCCGGTAGTCGCCTTCGAACTGCGCTTGCAACTGGCGGGTGAATTCGCCGTTGCTGTACAGCCGCGCCACTTCGTATTCGTCCTTGTAGGCCAGCAATTTGAAGTAATTGAACGCCACAGCCTCGGTCAGCGTCGGCTGCTGACCGGGAAACGCCCGCGATTCGCTTTCGCGTACGCGCTGTACCAACGCCAGATAGCGCTTGGCGTAGGCAGCATTCTGATACTGCTTCAAGGCATCGACATTGCTCTGGATACGCTGATCAAGGTCCATCGGTTGCGGCTCGCTGACCTTGTTTTGCGGGTTGACGAAGGCCTCCACAGCGGCAGGATCATGCGCAGTACGACGCCCCCAGAGAAACGCCTGCTGATTCAGATTGACCGCTACGCCGTTGAGTTCGATGGCCTTCTCGATGGCCGCCGAGGTCAATGGAATCAGGCCCAGCTGAAACGCATAGCCGAGCATGAACAGGTTGCTGGCGATGCTGTCGCCCATCAGTCGAGTAGCCAGTGATGTGGCTTCGACAAAGTGGGTCTTCGCCGCGCCGACCGCCTCGATGATGGTCTGCTTCATGGCTTCGGCCGGAAACACGGCATCCGTATTGCGCGTGAACTCGGCGGTCGGTGTTTGCTGACTGTTGACCACCGCATGGGAAATCTTGCTATCGAGCTTGGCGATCGCGTCCGGGCCGGCAGCCACCAGCAAGTCACAGCCGAGCAGCAGGTGCGCTTCACCGGCGGCGATACGCACGGCGAACAGATCCTCCTGGCGCGCGGCAATGCGGATATGGCTGACCACCGGACCGAATTTCTGTGCCAGACCAGCCTGATCGAGCACGCTGCAGCCCTTGCCTTCCAGATTCGCGGCATAGCCCAGCATCGCGCCGACGGTGGTCACCCCTGTGCCGCCGACACCCGGCAAGAGAATATTGAACGGCCTGTCGAGCGACGGCAGTACCGGCTCCGGCAGACGTGCGAATGCTTCGACCTGCGTGGGCAACGCTGGCTTGCGCAGTTTGCCGCCATGCACGGTGACGAAGCTCGGGCAGAAACCCTCGACGCAACTGAAATCCTTGTTGCACGCGCTCTGATCGATTTCGCGCTTGCGCCCCTGCGCCGTTTCCTTGGGCAGCACAGACAGGCACCCGGATTTGACCCCGCAATCGCCGCAGCCCTCGCACACCGCCGGGTTGATCAACGCGCGCTTTTCCAGATCGGGCATGGTGCCGCGTTTGCGACGGCGGCGCTTTTCAGTGGCGCAGGTCTGGTCGTAGATGATGACCGACACGCCTTTGAACTCGCGTAACTCGCGCTGCACGCTGTCCAGATCGCGCCGATGATGAAAGGTGGTAATCGGCGCGAAGTCCTCACGACTCGGGTATTTGTCCGGTTCGTCGGAAATCAGCGCGATGCGCTGCACGCCTTCGTTGAACACCTGACGGCTCAGTTGATCGACGCGCAGCACGCCGTCGATCGGCTGGCCACCGGTCATGGCCACCGCATCGTTGTAGAGAATCTTGTAAGTAATGTTGACCTTGGAGGCCACCGCTGCACGCAGCGCCAGGTGCCCCGAGTGAAAATAGGTGCCGTCGCCCAGGTTCTGGAAAACGTGCGGGGTTTCGGTGAACGGCGCCTGACCGATCCAGGTCACACCCTCGCCGCCCATTTGGGTGAAGGTATCGGTTTCGCGGTCCATCCAGATGGTCATGTAATGGCAGCCGATCCCGGCCAGGGCGCGACTGCCCTCCGGCACCTTTGTCGAAGTGTTATGCGGGCAGCCGGAGCAGAAATGCGGGGTGCGCTGGGTAGTGAACAGCGGCGCCTGCAGCGCTTGCTCCTTGTCGCTGAGAAACTGCAGACGCGCTTCGATCTGCGGGCTGCTGTAGAAAGGCGCGAGGCGTTTGGCGATCACCCTGGCAATCATCGCCGGGGTCAGCTCGCTGAGGTTCGGCAGCAGTGAGCGGCCCTGCTCATCGAACTCGCCGACCACCACTGGCCGGCGTTCCACAGGCCAGTTGTAGAGCTGACCGGTCAACTGGTCTTCAATGACACTGCGTTTTTCCTCGACCACCAGAATCTCGTCCAGCCCTTCGGCAAAATCGTGCACCGACACCGGCTCCAGCGGCCAGCTCATGCCGACCTTGAGCACGCGAATCCCGACCTTCTCGCACAGCTCCTGATCAATACCCAGCTCTTCGAGGGCCTGGCGCACGTCCAGATAGGACTTGCCGGTGGTGATGATGCCCAGCCGGGGTTGCGCAGAATCGATCACTACCTTGTTCAACTGGTTGGCGCGGGCGAAGGCCCTGGCGGCGTAGATCTTGTAGGTATTGAGTCGTGCCTCCTGAGCCAGCGGCGGGTCCGGCCAGCGGATGTGCAAACCGCCTTCGGGTATATCGAAGTCGTCAGGGATACGGGTTTTGATCCGCAATGGATCGACCTCGACCACCGCAGAAGAGTCGACGTTCTCGGCAATGGTCTTCATCGCCACCCAGCAACCGCTGTAGCGCGACAGCTCCCAGCCAATGATGCCGTAGTCGAGAATCTCCTGAACATTACTGGGGTTGAGCACGGGGATCATCGAGGCGATGAACGCATGCTCGCTTTGATGGGCGATGGTCGATGATTTGCAGCCGTGGTCGTCGCCCGCCAGGATCAGCACACCACCATTGGCCGCAACACCGGCTGAGTTGCCGTGCTTGAAGACATCACCGCAGCGGTCCACACCCGGCCCCTTGCCGTACCAGAGGGCGAACACCCCATCGTACTTTCCATGCGGGAACAGGTTGACCTGTTGACTGCCCCAGACCGCCGTGGCGGCCAGTTCTTCGTTGATGCCCGGCTGAAAATGGATGGCGTTTTGCTGCAGGTAGTCCTTGGCGTCCCAAAGGCTCTTGTCCAGATTGCCCAGCGGCGAACCGCGGTAGCCAGAGATAAACCCGGCAGTGTTCAGGCCCTGCGCCTCATCGCGCTGCTTTTGCAGCATCGGCAGGCGGGTCAGGGCCTGCGTGCCGGTCAGGTACAGATTGCCGGTGGCAAGCCGGTATTTATCATCCAGACGAATATCAGCCAGGGACATGCGAATACCTCTCTTGTTCTTATAAGGTCAGGTCTTGTACGCCGGGACGGTCCTGCCCGGCAGCCTTGCAACTAGACTGCCAGCAGCAAAGAGGCTTTTTCTTTCTAAATGCGCGCAAATCTGCTGATATTCAGCATGCTTTTTTCGGCCAGAACAAAAAACAAGGTCAATTCATGCAGCCAAATTTGAGCCCCATCGATCGCAAGATTCTTCGTCTGCTGCAACATGACGCCAGCCTGTCGGCCGCGGAAATCGCCGAACGGGTCGAGCTGTCGCAATCGCCCTGCTGGAGGCGCATTCACCGGCTTCAGGAAGACGGGGTGATCGAGCGCACGGTCGCCCTGCTCAGTACCCAGAAGCTGGGGCTGAGCATGACGGTGTTCGTTGAGGTCAAGCTGTCAGGCCATGGCCGCCGCTATCTTGCCGAGTTCGAGGAGGCAATCATCGGCCACCCCGAGGTGCTGGAGTGCTACACGATGGCCGGGGGGATGGACTTCATGCTCAAGGTGGTGGCTCAGGACATCGCCAGCTACGAACGCTTTCTGCGCGATCATTTGCTGCAATTGCCCCACGTCCACGAGGCCCATTCGAACATCGCCATGAGCACGGTGAAGCGCACCACGGAGCTGCCGCTGGACTAGACGGTATCGGGAAGAATCGAGAAAAGAAAATCCGCCGAGCGAGCGCTGGCGGATTATCGGTATCAATGAGGGCAATAAAAACATTTGACTTGCAAATGATAATGATTATTATTGCATCAGCGGGTCGCAAGACTCGCTGGATAACCCGGAAGTCTTAGGTCGGCTTCCTGATTATCTCCTCATCAGGCTAATCACGGTTTTTGACCCGGCTTTTTGCCGGGTCTTTTTTTGGTTCTTTCTTTATGGTTTCGCTGCTTCAGGCTAATGAAGTCTGGGTGTTGCGCGGTGTGTTGCAATGCCGTGGATCATAGCAAAGGCGCCTCGATCAAGGCCATGCTTTTAGGGCAAAAACGCCTGGATGCGGCAGATAAAACGTAAATGCTGGGACTTTTCACTTGAGAATGATTCTCGTATTCACTAGTCTACGCTTGTCACGGACGCAACCCGACATCGCAAGGAAGATTCCCATGGACGACCAGCGAGCGATACATCATGAGTAATCAGCTCTCGTCTCTACTGCACCTCCCCGCCCGCCTGCCCGAGCCGCAACCCACGCTGCAGGCCATCGAACTCGGCCACCGACTGGGCAAGCTCTCGCGCCGGACCCGGCAGATATTCCTGCTCAGCCGACTCGACGGCCTGGCCTATGCCGACATTGCAGCCTTCATGAGCGTCGACATCGCGCGGGTAGAGCGTGCGATGCTTCGCGCGCTGGGCAAGGCCCACGTGCCTGGCGCGGCAAACACCCCAAGCGCTGCCATTCAGGCTGCCATTCAGGATCAGGCCAGCCGCTGGTATGTGCACTTGCAGAGCCCTGCGGCAACCGCCAGCGAACGCATCGAATTTCGCCACTGGCTGGACGCCGATGCCGCGCACCTTTCGGCCTTCCAGAACAGCGAGCGCTTGTGGCGTCAGTTGCAGGCACCCGCCTCGTTGCTCGGCGCATCCGGCTGGCATCGACGCAAGCGCCGCGTGTATCTGGTCTGGTGCCTGCTGACCGCCTTCATCTGCAGCCTGATGGTCACCGCCGAGGCCATGTCCTGACGCGCAGATGACCGTTGCAGTGAAGTTTACGTCGCAGGACGCGATGTCGATCGGTGTACAGTAGCGGCCTGAAAAGGCATCTACGCAGCAGGCACCTATCTTGACTCTCACCATCGGTTCAGATTTCGACAGCGGCAACATTCAGGTTCTCGACGCAAGTGACCCGGCGCATATCCGGCTGGCGATTCGGCCCGACACGAAAAGCGCGCATTTCCAGTGGTTTCATTTCCAGGCAGACGGCCTGAACGTTGGCCAGACCTATGGCTTCAGCTTGACCAATGCAAGCGAATCCACCTTCAACCGTGCCTGGACCGGCTACAACGCCGTGGCGTCTTACGACCATCAGAACTGGTTTCGGGTAGCGTCGGATTTCGACGGCAAGGCGCTGAATTTCAGCCTGGCCGCAGAGCAGCCGCAGGTCTGGTTTGCGTACTTCGAACCCTACAGCCGTGAACGCCATGAATGGCTGATCGAACAGGCGCAGAAAAAAGCCGGTGCACAGTTGCTGGCGGTCGGCAAAAGCGTCGAGGGCCGGGATATTCAGCTGCTGCGCAAGGGTGACGGTGCCGAGGGCAAACGCAAGATCTGGATGATTGCCCAGCAGCACCCTGGCGAACACATGGCCGAATGGTTCATGGAAGGCGTGATCGAACGCTTCCAGCAAAAGGATGACGCCGTGCTGCAGCAACTGCTGGCAGAAGCGGATGTGTATCTGGTCCCCAACGTCAACCCGGATGGGGCCTTCCATGGCCACTTGCGCACCAACGCCAACGGCAAGGACCTCAATCGTGCCTGGCAGGACAGCACCGAAGCGCTAAGCCCGGAAGTGTCCTTCATCAGGCAGCAGATGGAAAAATACGGCGTGGACATGTTCCTCGACGTGCACGGTGACGAGGAAATCCCCTACGTATTCACCGCCGCCTGCGAAGGCAATCCGGGGTATACCGCACAGCAACGCCAGCTTGAAGAGCGCTTTCGCAGCCGCCTGTGCGAGGTCAGCGACAACTTCCAGACGGTTCATGGCTACCCGCGCGGCGCACCGGGTCAAGCCAACATGAACCTGGCCGCCAATGCCGTGGGCGAACGCTACAAGTGCCTGTCACTGACCCTGGAAATGCCATTCAAGGATCACGACAACGCGCCAGACCCGGTCACCGGCTGGTCAGGCAAGCGCTCTGCGCAACTGGCCGGGGAAATACTGACCGTGCTGTCCGAGATGGTAAAAGAGCTGCGCTAAGAGCTCCTGCCTGTCGGCAAGCCAAGATGCCCACCTACGCGTGGGCATTTTTATTCGCGCGGGCAGCACGGCGCACGATCAGACTGGCCAGCGCGATCAGCGCCAGCGTGATCACCACTGCCCCGTAGACATTGCTGGTCATCACCAGGCCCGCCGAGTGGGCGAAGTATCCGGCGACCAGTGCCGGTATGCAGAAGGCCAGGTAGCTGAGCACCAGAAAAGCCGACATCAGCCCGCCCCGCTCGTGGGCATGCGCCAGGGGCATGAGCATGCGCAGTGCGCCCAGAAAGCTCGATCCAAACCCCACACCTGCGACCACTGCGCCGACGAAAAACAGCCACAGCAAACCGAGGTTGATCGAAAGCAGTATCACCGCGACACCCAGCGGCAAAAAGCTCGCACCTACCCACAAACCGAGCACCGGCTCGCGCTGACGCAGCGTCAGAATCGCCGCCGCGCCGCTGAGGGTCAGCGCCGCAACCGCCAGGCCGCCATTGAGCGGTGAAGTGGAACCGGTCGCCGCCACCAGCAAGGACGGGCTCAACGACAGAAAGAAGCCACCCAGTGCCCACGCGGCGATGTCCACCGGCAGAACCAGCCACAGCATGCGCCGTGCCTGTTGCGGTACATGCAACGAGGGCTTGAGGGATTGCCAGACACCGGGCTGGCGACTGACGGTTTCCTCGACGCGTCCCAGGTACAGGGCCTGACTCAGGAATGCGGCCAGCAACAAGCAGTAACCCAGCATAAGCGGCATCGGCGCGAACTGCGCCAGCAGTGCCGTACCCAGAGCGCCAACGGCCATGCCGAGCATAGGCGAAATACTGTTGATCAACGACCCTTTGACCGAATCATTGTCCAGCAAGGCCGCGCCCAGTGCGCTGGCAGCCAGCCCTGTCGCAAAACCCTGCAGCAGGCGCGCGGCCACCAGCCAGCTGACATCACTGGCCAGAATGAACAGCAGCATCGAGACGCTTTGCAGCAGCAACGCGCCGAAAATCACCGGGCGCCGCCCTAGATAGTCAGACAGCGACCCGCCCATCAGCAAGGCAGCCAGCAGGCTGAATGCATACACTGCAAAAATCAGGGTAAGCACGCCCGCCGAGAATCCCCATGCCTCCTGGTACAGGTGATAGAGCGGCGTGGGCGTGCTGGACGCGGCAAAAAAGCATAACGTGGTAAACGCCAGAAACCCGAGATGGTTTGGTGCCCGACCGTCAGACTTCACGTCTGGCGACGTCGAATCGTTTGAAGAAAGGGACATGGATACGCTCTCCGCCAATGCAACCTGTTAAAGCCATAAATTAGCTTTTGCGGAGTGTGCGACGTGATAGCGCTTAAAGCAAATACTTTGTGTTAAGGTCCGCCGTATGGCTATTAAAGAAGCAATTCGCACCGGGGGCCGCAGTGCCCGGGTGCAGGAATCCATCCATCGCGCGGTCCGCGACTTGCTGCAGGAGCACGATCGCTCAGCACTCAGCGTGCCGATGATCGCGACCCGCGCAGGCGTTACGCCGTCGACCATTTATCGCCGCTGGGGTGATCTGACCACGTTGCTGGCGGACGCTGCGCTGGAGCGTCTGCGCCCTGACGTGCCGATCGATCAGGGCAGTCTGCATCAGGACCTGCTGACCTGGAGTGAAATGTATCTGGACGAAATGTCATCGGCACCTGGCCGGGCATTGATGCGCGATGTGGCCGCCAGCACTTCCGGCTGTGTGGGCAAGTGTGCAGCGATGGTTCGCGAGCAGCTGCAGGTCATGATCGATCGCGCCATGGCTCGCGGGGAGGTTTCCCCCAGTGCCGACGACATGATCGATGCCGTCATTGCGCCGATGATTTACCGGATTCTGTATGCCGAATCGGCGCCGACGCCCGAACGCGTGCGTCAATGGGTCGACCGCTGCCTGGGCTGAGCCGCTTTGCAGGGAGTCAGCGGCGGCAACTCCCGTTATCATGCGCACCTCGTCCGACACCAATGACCGAACCTATTCATGCACACCCTCGCAGATCTACGCGCCGGCAAGCTGGCAGGCATCAAACGGCTTGACCTCTCCTGTGGCCTGAGCGAATTCCCGGTCGAAATCTTCGACCTGGCCGACACGCTGGAAGTCTTGAATCTCAGCAGCAACAAGCTGACCTCGCTGCCCGACGACCTGTGTCGCCTGACCCGCCTGCGCGTCCTGTTCGTATCAGACAACGCCTTTACGCACCTGCCGGAAAGCATTGGCCGATGCCAGCAGTTGCAGATTGTCGGCCTCAAGGCCAATCGCATAGAGCAAGTCAGCGCCGCTGCACTGCCGCCGCGCCTGCGCTGGCTGATCCTCACCGACAACCGCATCGAGTCGCTGCCCGACGAACTGGGCTGCCGCCCGGACCTGCAAAAGCTGATGCTCGCCGGCAACCGCTTGCGCACCCTGCCCGCGACCCTCGCGCAGTGTCACAAGCTGGAGCTGATCCGCATTGCGGCCAATCGTCTGACCGAGTTGCCGGACTGGCTGCTGAGCCTGCCTGCGCTGGCATGGCTCGCCTTCGCCGACAACCCGCTGTGCGCCGAACGTCCCACCGCGCCGATCCGGGAAATCCCCTGGCAACATCTCAGCCTTCATCAACGCCTGGGCGAAGGTGCGTCGGGGATCATTCAACAGGCGGTCTGGCACGACGCCGGCGAGGAGCGCATGGCAGCGGTCAAGCTGTACAAGGGCGCGGTCACCAGCGATGGATCGCCGCTCAATGAAATGGCGGCCTGCATCGCCGCAGGCCGCCACGCACAGCTGATCGAGGTGCTTGGACAGATCAGCGGGCATCCCGAGCAGCAGCGCGGCCTGGTCATGGCGCTGATAGCCCCCGATTTCGGCAATCTCGCCGGTCCGCCGAGCCTGGAATCCTGTAGCCGCGATGTCTACGCCAACGACACGCGCTTTTCCCTGCCGGTGCTGCTGCGCCTCGCTGAAGGCATCGCATCGGTCACCGCGCACCTGCACGCCCGCGGGATCACGCATGGCGACCTTTATGGTCACAACATTCTTGTGCAGAAGGATGGCAATTGCCTGCTGAGCGACTTCGGCGCAGCGTCCTTTCACCCGTCAGCCGGGCTGGGTGAGGCGCTGGAGCGCATCGAAACGCGGGCATTCGGTATCTTGCTGGGGGAATTGCTGGAGCGTTGCGAGGCAGATCCGCAGGATCAGAACGTCATGGCGGGTCTACAGGCGCTGCAGGCGAGTTGCGTGCAGCCCGATTGCCAGCAACGACCGTCGCTGGCAGAGATTCTTCTACAGATCAAAACATGGAGCGCGTAAAGCGCTCCATTGCGCAGTGATCAGCCTGCCAGGCCCACGTACACATTCTGCACGTCATCATGGTTGTCGATGGCTTCGAGAAACGCTTCGACTTCGGCCATCTGCTCATCGGTCAGGCCGTCCACGGTGCTTTTCGGGCGATAGCCCAGTTGCGCGGACTGAACGGTGAAACCGAATTCCGGAAGCGCCTTGCAGACCGCGTCCATGTCAGTGGATTCGGTCAGGAACAGCGTCGCGCCCTCTTCACCTGGCTCGAAATCCTGGGCGCCGGCCTCGATTGCCGCCAGTTCCGGGTCAGCATCTGCTGCTGCAGGAACAGCCTCGATCATGCCCTGATACAAAAAGTCCCACGAAACCGAACCCGCAGCGCCCAACTGGCCCTTGCGGAACAGCACGCGAATTTCCGAGACCGTCCGATTGATGTTGTCGGTCAGGCACTCGACGATCACCGGCACGCGGTGTGGCGCAAAACCTTCGTAGGTCAGACGCTCGAAGTTGACGCTCTCACCCAGCAGGCCTGCGCCTTTCTTGATGGCACGCTCCAGCGTCTCACGCGGCATCGAGGCCTTCTTGGCCTGCTCGACCACCAGCCGCAGACGCGAGTTCATGTCCGGGTCTGCGCCAGCACGAGCCGCGATCATGATCTCCTTGGACAGCTTGCCAAACGTACGTCCCTTGGCATTGGCTGCCGCTTCTTTATGCTTGACCTTCCACTGTGCGCCCATGTCTGCTCTCTTGATTCGCTAGGCACCTCGCCGCCTGCGCCTGCATGACTCACAGAACGCGACGCTGGCAAGGCGCTGAAAAAGGGTCACCGGCAAATACCCTGTCCGGCGCGGCGCATTTTATACGCGATCACGGCAGATGGAACCCCCGACAGGCAGATTGCCCTCATGAACTCGCCAGGATTGCTGCCAATCCGGCCAACGGCAATCATCGTCTTTCCATCAACGCTTGTAGGTTCTTTCCGAAAAACCTTGCAGCAATGCTTTTGTAACCCCGTATTCCGTAACCTTCG
Organism: Pseudomonas sp. SZ57; assembly: GCF_009495975.1. NCBI lineage: Bacteria > Pseudomonadati > Pseudomonadota > Gammaproteobacteria > Pseudomonadales > Pseudomonadaceae > Pseudomonas > Pseudomonas sp. SZ57. The sequence goes on from NZ_WIBD01000002.1 coordinate 584,666, forward strand.
CGGCCCCGTTTTTGAAGCTAGAGAGCCCCGCGGATGCGCAAGGACCTGCAAGTGCCCTTCATGCTGGCGATCACCGACTGCCAGCCGGATCTGCATATCATCAGCTTCGCCGGCCATGAAGCCCTCAATGAAACGTATCGCTTCGACATCTGGATGATCGGCAGCGACCCGCAGCTGGACGTGCGCAGCCTGCTGCATCGCGAAGCGTTTCTAAGCTTCGGCGAATCCGGCAGCGGCAGGCATGGCCGTATAGACCATGCGGCGCGGCTCCACCGCGGGGCTCGCGTGAGTCTCTACCACCTGATTCTGGTGCCTGATCTGCACCGGCTGGTGCAACATCGACAACGCCGCACCTATCAGGACCTTGCGATTCCTCAACTGATCGCGCAGTTGCTTGAAGCGCACAGTATCGGCGCGAACGCATACCGATTCGAACACGTGAATGGTCTTTATCCTGCCAGGCCGTTGCATATCCAGTACGACGAAAGCGATCTGCACCTGTTGCAGCGCCTGTGCGAGGAAGAAGGCATGCATTTCCGTTTCGAGCATCGCCAGAGCGGCCATCGGCTGGTGTTCTCGGACGACCCTGCGAGCTTTCCGGCGCAGCCATTGCCGGTGCGCTTCAAGCACCCGCAAACGTCAGGCGCGCCGCGAGAGACGCTGGAGCACCTGGCCGAGCGACTGGGTTTTCCGCCCGTTTCAAGACAACCCGCCGACCACCCGCAACCTGCGCGCGCACCCGAGCACCCTCTGACAATAGCGGCCAATCATGCCTTTCAACCGCCAGGCTTTCGTGGAGCAATCAGCCCCCAGGAGGCCCTGAGCCGGCAGCGTGGCAGTCGCAGGCTGGAGCGCCTGCGCTGCGAACGGCGCGATGTCAGAGGACGAAGCACCGACACCGCCTTGCAATGTGGTGAAGTCATCCAGGTGCTCGATCATCCGGAACCCTTGCTCAACGACCAATGGTTAGTGGCCGAAGTGGTTCACGCGGGCAGGCAGTTACAGGTGCTGAAAGGTGCCGCCGCCCATGATGCGCTGGCAATCCTGCGTATCCTCGTCGAAGCGAAGCGTTCGTCACCCGACGCTGAACAGTTGCAAGGCAACGGTTACTGCAACAGCTTCAGGGTCATTCCGTGGGCGACGCCGTATCGCCCGTCGAACAACCACCCGAGACCCGCGGTCGCTGGTGAGCATTTCGCCACCTTGCAGCGCAACGACATACGGCCAGACCCACCCGGATACCGTTCAATCCGCTTCGACTGGCATGTGCAAAGCCTGGAAGACCAACCCGCACAACGCTGGCCGATGGCCGAGGTCGCCTGCCCGGAGGTTCATCGGCTAGCGCCGGGCGCAAGAGTGCGGGTCCGCTTTCTCGATGACCATCCCGAACGGCCCGTGATTTGCGCAGTACTGTCACCGGGTCAGGAGCTGGACGAGATGACTGCACAACCGGCTGGATATATTCGAGTGGCGAGCGGTGAGCACTTGCACGTCAATGCCCACGACGGATTGCTGGTACGCGGGCAAGCCGCGGCGCTGCACGTTGACGCGCAACGTATCCTGATCGTGGGTCATAAAGATCAGCAGTCCTTGAAGTCGGGCTGGCGCTTGTCGATAAAAGCGCGCATGCCCTCCTTCTGATCCTGGCTGGCGAAGGCGGCGTGAAACACCCGGCGTTCGAAGCGGATGCCTTCGGCCAGGCTGACCTCGAATGCGCGGTTGACGCTCTCCTTGACCATCATCGCCACTGGCAGGGATTTACTCGCGATGACCGCTGCCACTGCCAGCGCTTCCGGCAGCAACTGCTCGAGCGGCAGCACGCGGGCCACCAGACCGGCACTCTCGGCCTCTTGAGCATCGATCAACCGGCCAGTCAGGCACATTTCCATGGCCTTGGCTTTGCCCACCGCGCGGGTCAGGCGCTGCGTACCGCCCATGCCCGGCAACACGCCGAGATTGATCTCGGGCTGTCCAAACCTGGCATTTTCGGCAGCCAGAATGAAATCGCACATCAATGCCAGTTCACAGCCGCCACCCAAGGCGAAACCGGCTACCGCAGCCACCAGGGGTTTGCGTCGGGCGGCGACCCGGTCGCTTTCACGAAACAGGTCATCGAGGTAGATCTGCGGGTAGGACAGGTCGACCATTTCCTTGATGTCCGCGCCGGCGGCAAAGGCTTTTTCCGAACCGGTCAGCACGATGCAGCCGATCGCACTGTCCGCCTCGAACTGGTCGAGGGCATGGTTCAATTCGTTGATCAGGCGCGCATTCAAGGCGTTCAACGCCTTGGGCCGGTTCAGTCTGATCAGACCTACACCATCTATAACCTCTATGAGAAGTGTCTCGTAAAGCATTGATAAATATCCTTTTTTATTTGATTATGAAATCAACAGCCTTTTATAGAATCAACATTCGATTATTAGATCAAGACGTTGATTAATAACGTTTAATCAAAAATTTCGACAGCTATTGCGGTAGCTTCACCGCCGCCGATGCAGATTGCCGCAATACCACGCTTGAGTTGTCGGTGCTGCAAGGCCGCCAGCAGCGTCACGATGATCCGCGCACCCGAGGCACCGATCGGATGGCCGAGCGCGCAGGCACCGCCATTGACATTGACCTTATCGTGCGGGATGTCCAGCTCGCGCATTGCCACCAGTGGCACCACGGCAAACGCCTCATTGATCTCGAACAGATCAACGTCGTCCAGAGTCCAGCCTGTCTTGCCCAAAAGGCGCTGAATGGCCCCTATCGGCGCCGTTGGAAAAAGGCCCGGCTTATCGGCGAACGCAGCATGCGCATGTAACACCGCCAGAGGCTTCAGGCCACGCCGCTGAGCCTCGGACTGACGCATCAACAGCAGCGCTGCTGCGCCATCGGAGATAGAACTGGAGTTGGCCGCGGTGACCGTGCCGCCCTCGCGAAAAGCGGGTTTGAGCGTGGGTATCTTGTCCGGACGCGCCTTGGGTGGCTGCTCATCGTGAGTGATTTGCCTCGACTCTTTGCCCACGGTGGCTTGCACTGGCACGATCTCGGCGTCGAAATGGCCTTCGGCAATAGCCTGTTGCGCGCGAGCCAGTGAGGCCAGGGCAAACGCATCCTGCGCCTCGCGACTGAAACCGTTGAGCCCGGCACAGTCCTCGGCGAAGGTGCCCATCAACCGGCCTGGCTCATAGGCATCCTCGAGGCCGTCGAGAAACATGTGATCGAGCACCTTGCCGTGCCCCATGCGATAACCGCTGCGCGCGCGGTCCAGCAGGTAGGGCGCATTGGACATGCTCTCCATGCCGCCAGCCACCACCACCGCAGTACTGTCTGCCAGCAACAGGTCATGGGCCATGATTGCGGTCTGCATGCCGGAACCGCACATCTTGTTGACCGTGCTGCACAGCGTCGCATGGCTCAGCCCGGCACCCAGCGCCGCCTGTCGAGCGGGTGCCTGACCGAGACCTGCCGGCAGTACACAACCAAACAGTACGTGCTCCACGTCTGCAGGCTCGATGCTTGCGCGCTCGACAGCAGCACGGATAGCGATCGATCCCAGCTGGGTGGCACTGCGGCTTTGCAGATCGCCCTGAAAACCGCCCATGGGCGTGCGCACGGCACTGACAATGACCACGGGGTCTTGATGAGGGGGTGTCCTTTCGATGGACATGGCTATCTCCAGTCTTGTTTTTATAGATACGGTTTTCTATAGGTACGGGGGAATCATCAACCTGCTGCATTGCAGACGCAATGGTTGAGGCAGGCAGATTAGCCGCTATCCCGGCATCGTGCCCGGCGCGCCGAATCTCTCATCACTGGCGAGGTCTGAAGATCACTGAACCTGACGCTGGAGCACACGAATGTCGCTACGCCTGATCCGCGCCCTGCTCTCCGGGCTGCTCATCCTCGGCTTGAGCGCCTGTGCGCTGATTCCCCATCGAGACCCGCTGACGATCAGCGTCGTGGGTATCGAACCCATCCCCGGCCAAGGTCTGGAACTGCGCATGGCGGTGACGTTGCGGGTTCAGAATCCAAACGAAACCGAGATCAACTACAACGGCGTCGCGCTGGACCTCGACGTGAACGACAGGCTGCTGGCCTCCGGGGTCAGCAACCAGAAAGGCACTGTAGGACGCTTCTCCGAAGCGGTGCTGGTGGTGCCGGTCAGCGTGTCGGCATTCGCTGCCTTGCGCCAGGCACTGGGGCTCAGTCAAAGCCAGCGTCTGGACAATCTGCCCTACACGCTTCGCGGCAAGCTGGCTGGCGGCCTGTTCGGCACGATGCGCTTCAGTGACAGCGGCACGCTGGATTTGCGCCAGGCAGAGGGAGATCCCTGGTAACAAGTCATTACGGGTGGTAATGCCTTTCGGGGTTTGGCAGGGTAAACGGGACGATACAGGTGGCATGCTTTCTGCTGCCTGACTGCAGCGCATGCTCTGCACCTCCCCACCCTCAAGGAAGATTTGCCAATGACCCCGCAGAACCCGTCAGCACGTTTTTTCCCGACTTTTCTAGCCCTTGTGACGCTGATGCTCAGCCTGTGCATGGCACCGGCATGGGCTGCAGAAAAAAGCGCCAAGCGTGGAATTGCCTACGACATCGCCCTGCCCGCCGACCTGAGTGCGTTATCTGCTGGCGTGAGCTGGTGGTACAACTGGAGCCCCAGACCCCATGACCGTCTGGCGTCGTACGATTATGCGTCGATGTACGGCGTGGATTTCATCCCGATGGTGTGGAACGGCAACGTTGACGACGGGCAGTTAAAGCAATACCTGCTGGCTCACTCAGCCATCCGCTATCTGCTGGTGATCAATGAGCCGAATCTGCTCGATCAGGCCAACATGACACCCGAAGCGGCGGCCAGCTTCTGGCCGAGACTGGAACAGATCGCCGCCCAGACCGGTGTAAAGCTGGTGGGGCCAGGCATGAACTGGGGAACCATGCCAGGCTACGGCGACCCGGTTGTGTGGCTCGATGCCTTCTATACGGCCTATCGGTCGATGAATCAGAATCGGGACCCGCGCATCGATTACCTGGCTTTTCACTGGTACGACTATGGCTTGCCGGGGATGCTCGACCGTCTGTCAAAGTACGGAAAACCCTTCTGGGTCACCGAGTTCGCCAATTGGCACGCCCCGGATGACGGAGCGCAGATTGATTCAGTCGACAAGCAGAAACGGCAGATGGCGGAAATGGTCGCCACCCTCGAGCAGCGCCAGGACGTGTTCAGATACGCCTGGTTCACGGGCCGGATGAACCCTGACCCGCACTTTTCAAGCTTGCTGGACGCTGAAGGCAAGCTGACCGAACTGGGCCAGTATTACCTGTCTCTGCCACACAGCGAGTAACCCCGCGCGGCTCGGTCAACACATCTTCGCAGCCTCTCAGCGAGGCTGCGCCGATTTCGGTCAGACCGCTGATGATGTGCTGGGTGTAGGGAAATGACTGATCGGGCTCCAGAACTCTTGTCGAGATCAACAGCCCTTCCCTGACCAGCGTGTCGACCGTCGCCACACAGACATGGATCGCCGGGGCGCTTGAATAAGCGCGCACCAGCTCCCTGTAGATCTGGCCAAAGGTCAGTTTTTGCGGTTTGCTGAAGCACAGGCGACCGACGATGCTCAACACCGCGAGATCTAACCGCTGTTTTCCCTCACTCACCACTATTGCCTTTAACGTAATAAAAACTGACGCGCCGTCGGCTGATTATTCCTATCACCCTTGCACCCTCTGCACACGGCAATGGCCGATCGGTAATGCACACTTTCACGTCCAGTTTCAATGGAATAAAAATTAAAGACGTCGTTGACTAATGTGCACTTCAAGTGCCTGGAGATTTCTTTAAGCGTTCATTAATTTACGCTTACACCCCGATACTTACTCTTATGGAGCCGGCCTTTGAAACGCGCAGGAACCACGAGAATGCAAAGCTTACCAGCTCTCTAAACCTAACGACAATTAGGTTTATTAAAAAACAATAAAAACCTAAAATAATGTAGTTTTTTGGCTTTTAATGGCTGTATTAAGGCAAATTTGCCGATTTTATTCTTTAAATACTGTCTAAATCCTTCGACCTCATCTGACAAAATCAGATGATGGCCAGGTGGCATCATTTATTAAAATCTCCATTACTCATACTTTAGCGACCTGTGAACTGTTTACTGTCGCGCTGGACTGAGTGTTCCGCCGAGCCCTGTGCCATCGCAACGGCCGTCCGTTTTTATCCTGCAAACCATCAATCGAGATTCAATCGATGACTAGATCAATGCTGTCTGTTTTCAGTGCAGTACTTCTGTGCGCGCAAAGTGCCTTAACTTTCGCCGCGGACTCAACTTCCAGCACACCTGCCACCGGGTCCGATCAACAGATCCGGACGCAGGTGGAAGCCAAGCGCGACCAGTTGTCAGGCGCCGACAAGATCAATCCGGCCCAACAACAGAGTTCGTCGTCCCTGCTCGACACGCCGGTGGACACCGACGATGCCCCTGCCCAGGCACAACGACCATGAACAACCTCAATCAACCGATCACATCGACCGGAAGGACACTTGCCTTGTCAGCCTTCAAACAGACACTGGGACTGAGCCTGCTGACGTTCAGCGTCATGCAGGCCAACCTGGCACTCGCCGCCGTGACCCCGGCGACCGGCAACGAAGTCGAGGCGCGCGTCAGCTCGATTCTCGACAACATGAGCCAGTCGGAAAAGATCAACTTCACCCGCGTTAACGACGGTCACATGATCCCGTCCCTGCTCAAGTGGGGCATCAAGGGCACCGTGGCGTATGACTCGTCCATGGGCGTGCACGTCAACAACGCCACATTCGGCGCTCAATATCCGTCGCAGTCTGCGCTGGCAGCGACCTGGAGCATCAACCGGGCCAAGGAATTCGGCCTGGCCATCGCTTATGAAACGCGCATTTCCGGCGGTCAGCAGATGCTCTCGCCAGGCGTGAACCTGTACCGGACACCCTACAACGGCCGCTCGGCAGAATACGTCAGCGGTGAAGACCCGTTCCTCGGCGCCGTGCTTGCACCCGCTATCGTCAACGGCATTCAGGCTCAGGGGATCCAGGCCAGCGGCAAGCACTACCTGGCCAACGAACAGGAAGCCAATCGTCAGGCGGTCGACGTCAAGGTCGATGAGCGCACTTTGCGCGAGCTGTACCTGCCAGGCTTCGAGTCGATGGTGAAGAACGCCAATGTCGCTTCGATCATGTGCGGCTTCAACAAAGTCAACGGCGACTACGCCTGTGAAAACCATCACTTGATCACCGAAGTGCTCAAGGGCGAATGGGGCTATCAGGGCATGGTCATCAGTGACTTCAACGCCATTCATGATGCCTTCAAGGGCGCGTGGGCCGGTACGGACATCGACATGCCCTCCGGCCTGCAGTTTACCGAAGCCAATCTCCTGCCCTACCTGTGGAGCGGGCAGCTGACCCAGAATGTGATCGACGACAAGGTCAAACGCAACCTGCGTGGCATCGTCAGCTACGACCTGCAGAACAACCTCAACACTGCCAAGACCCTGGAGCACCCGGAATACGGCATGCGTGCTGCGCTGAATACCGCGCGCGAATCCATCGTGCTGCTGCGCAACGAGAACACCGCTGCCGGCAAACCGCTGCTGCCGCTGGAGCGCTCAGCGAAAATCGCCGTGATCGGTAACTGGGCGCATGACGTACCGGCATCGCCTTTCGGCACCGCTAACTCACCGCCCAACAGCTACGTGACCGAGCTGAGCGGTTTGCAGCAACTGGCATCCAGCAGCAGCGATGTCACGTATCTGTCAGAGATGAGCCTGAATCCGGCGAGCTCGGTGTGGTATCAGCCAGCAACCGGCGACAACGGGATCAGCAACGCCGGGGTAAAAGCCGAATACTTCTCCAACACCAGCTTTTCCGGTGACCCGGTGCTGACACGTGTGGAACCCGGCGTGAACCTGAACTGGACCACCGGTAGCAACGTAACCAACGCAGGCAGCACTGCGGTATCTGGCTTCAGCCCGACAGCCGGCGCCTTCTCGGCACGTTTCACCACCACCATCAAGCCCACCATCTCGGGTGCTCAGGCGTTCAAGGTGCGTGCGGACGGCCCCTACAAACTCTGGGTCAACGATGAACTCATCGTGCAGAGCGACGGCGTGCCTTACTCGGGCGACGTGGTGAATGCGCTGACAACGTCGGGTAAAACTGCGGCATTGTCGGCCGGCAAAACCTATACCGTAAAACTGGAATACCAGCGCGTACAGGGCAATTTCATTCCCGCACTGGGCGGCCTGACCGGCGTACAGATGAGCTGGGCTGCGTTGCGTCCGCCGAAGGACCTGTCGAAATACGATGCGGTGGTGGTTGCGGCCGGCACCACGTCTGAAAACGAAGGCGAAGGTTCCGACCATGGCTTCGATCTGCCGGACCAACAGGCTGAACTGATCAGCTTCGTTGCCAAGGCCAACCCCAACACCATCGTGGTCATGCACGGCGGTGGCGTGGCCAACATGCAGCCATGGGCGAACAAGGTCGGCGCTGCACTGCAAGCCTGGTTCCCGGGCCAGCAAGGCGGTCAGGCACTGGCCGAGATTCTCTACGGCAAGGTCAACCCGTCGGGCAAGTTGCCGGTCACGATCGACAAGAACATCGAGGATAACCCGAGCTATGCCTCTTATCCGGACCCGGCGGCCTACCGCGGCAGCAACCCGCTGACCGAAATGACCTACAGCGAAGGCCTGTACATGGGTTATCGCGGCTATGACAAGAAACACGCCAAGCCGCTTTATCCATTCGGCTATGGCCTGTCTTACACCACGTTCAGCTACAGCGACCTGAAGCTGTCGACCAACGTGCTGACCCCAGGCTCGACGATCGACGTGAAATTCACGGTGACCAATACCGGTGACAAGGCAGGCTTCGAGGTGGCGCAGCTGTATGTGCAGCCGGTCAAACCTGCTGTGGACCGTCCGGAGAAAGAGCTCAAGGGCTTCACCAAGGTGTACCTGCAGCCGGGCGAGAGCAAGACCGTCAGCGTACCGATAGACTCACGCTCGCTGGCTTACTACGTCGACAAGACGGCAAGCTGGGACGTCGATGCCGGGAAATTCAAGATCCTCGTCGGTGCGGACTCGGAGAACCTCACGCTCAACAGGACGCTGATCACCCTGTACCCGGAAAAACTGACCACGCGTGACAGTAACCCGCTGCCATTGCCACTGCGCAAGGCAGTCCAGGTCAGCGCAGCACAGACCTACTGATGCACCCGTCAAGGCTCATGGATGAGCCTTGATATCCCTTCCCAATCGCTGCACGTAGATATCGAAAACCGCCATGACATCCACGTCCTGAGGGCTTCGCAGCCACTGAATCTGCAAGCCGTCCATGACCGAGAAGATCTCCTGGGCCAGGGCTTTGACATTGATATCGCCGCGCACTTCCCCCGCCTCTATCAACGCCTGCAAATGCCCGCGTGCGTGTTCGTGGGTCAGCTGGAATCGCTCAAGGTGCCAAGCCCATGCCGGGTGAGCCTTCGACAGGCTCTCGGTATTCATCAGCAGTGCGGCCTGACACTCCTCAGCATTCTCGATACTGAAACTCATGCTCAGCTTGAGAAACTTCAGAAACCCTTCAAGCGTCGGCTCGGTGACCAGATCCTGAAAGCGCGAGGTGACCCGCTGGTCCCTGCGTTCCAGCAAGGCGGCGAGCAGTGCTTCCTTGTTGGGGAAATGGTGCAGCAACCCCACCGTGGTGATACCGGCAAGCAGTGCGACCTCGCGCATCGACGCGCTCGAATAGCCATCTCTGGCAAAAACAACGGTAGCGGCGTCCAGCAAGGCCTTTCTGCGCATGTCTCCCTTGGGCGCGCGGCGACGCTTGGGTGGGGCCGTTTCTGCGGATTCATTCCCTGATTCTTCGATGACCATAAAAACCTGATAACGCCTTGATTCAATGTGCCCCGATGCTCATGACCGGGGCCCTGCTGGTAAAAAACCGTTTCGCCGTCAGCGACGCCGTGGTGATGGAGATCAGCGCGATAAGCGCATTGCCGGTAAACATGCCGGGCAGCGCACCGCTGCTGCCGAACCAGTGGGTCCCGGCGAAGACGAACGGCACTGTACCCGCCGTTGCCCTGAGCCAGGCAAACACCGCGACCCACCACGATCTGTTCATGGTCAGGAATACCGCGATGGCGACGAAATCCAGACCAATCAGAACCCAGAGACCGCCGCCCCACAAACAAAAGGCCATGAACACGGCACGGGCTTCGTCCCCCAATTGGTAGAGGTCGGCAATCATGCCACCACAAAGCAGCAGCACCAGCCACACCGCCAGCCCATAGCAGACCACCAACCGCCGGGTAAAAATGACCGCAGAACGCACGCGATCATCGCGGCTCGCACCAATGTTCTGACCCAGCACCGGGGCAAGCGCGCCAGGCAGGGCAAAAAAAGCGCAGTACGAAAACTGTATGACCCGATCCAGCACCGTCATCGCGGCCAGAGCGGAAGTGCCAAATGCCGATAGCGAGGCAACAAGATAAGCCAAACCGACCGGCGTCGCCAGATTTGCCGCCATCGCCGGGAGCGCCAGCCTGAAGGTATGCCGCGCATGCAGACGCAACAGTTTCAGATGGCGGGTGAACACCATGCCTATTCGGCTGCGCACCCAATACAGCCCGATGGACGCGGAAACTGCTGCGGATACGGCAAACGCAATGCCCGCACCGTCGAGCCCCAGGCCGAGCCCGAAGATGAAAAACGGGTCCGCCACTGCCAGCGTGGCGGCAGCGGACAGCACGACGCCCATCGCCCGGCGGTTGTCACCAATGGTTCTGAGCATCTGCGCCGACATCTGCATCACCGCCTGCAACGCGGTAAAAGGCAGGGTCAGCCAGATAAAACTGCGCGCTGCTTCGTAAGTGGCCGCCTCGGCACCCAGACATCGCATGATTGGCACGATAAACGTCAACTGGGCGGCGGCTGCCAGACCGCTGACCGTGATCACCATGAGCATCAGGCTGCCAGTGAGCCTGGGTATCGATCTGGCCGCCCGATGGCCGATGCGCGCGGAAAGTACCGAGGCTCCGGCGATGATCAGGCCGGTTGCCAGCGCCCCGTTGAAAAACATCAGGACCTTGGCAATGCCGACAGCCGCCAGAAGCACGGGGTCATGCAGCATCGATACGTAGACCAGCGTGAGAATGTCGACCAGAAAGACGGCGAACAGGCTCAAGGCGCTGGCACTGGCGGTGACGACGATATGACGCGCTACGCTGCCTTGGGTAAATCTTGCACTGGCTTGGGCCATCAACGTTCTCAAAGGGCCTGACGGGTCAGAAAGGCAAGACACCCTCACGCCGAAGCGTCAAGAGCGATCAGCGCCGGAGTGTCGGGTCGCTGTCAGATGTGCTGCTACCTGCTCGCCGCCATCAGACGATTCACTTCACTGCGGACCATGTTGGCGTATTCCGGCGGACTCATGGTATCCAGCTCGGAACGAACCCACTCAGACCACTTGCCCTTGCGCTTGGCGCGCTCGCCCATCAGGCGTGCTGCCTCGCCCTTGGCCTTGCCCAGATTGCTCTGCCACAGTTCGAACAGACGGGATTTTTCGTCTTCGAGAGCGGTACGCTCAGGGAGCGGCCGATTGGCCAGATTGAAACTCATCACAGTCACCTACGGCTAAAAACGGCTGCATCTTACACCTGTAAGGGGCATTGCTTGCAGAGTCTTGCGTCGGGTGATTCAAGCAATTGCAACTTTTCAGGATGCGCGAGACTCCATTGAACACTGTTGCCACCACTTGAAAGGAATACACCCATGGCTCGTAAGACCCCTGCTCAACAAGCTGCCGATCAAATCAAGGATCAGGCATTCAGTGACCTGCAGGCACTGATCGAAGAATCCGACAAACTGCTCAAGGAAAGTGCTGCACTGGTGGGCGAAGAAGCAGAGACATTGCGTGCGCAGTTGAGCGTCAAACTCAAGCAGGCACTGGATTCGATGGCCAGCGTTCGCGACCGCACCAAGCCGGTTGTCGAAGCGACTGAAACCTACATCGGTGGTCATCCATGGCAGACCGTGGCTATTTCTGCGGGCTTTGGCCTGGTAGTTGGCCTGCTGCTGGGTCGTCGTTGATCGACTGATGAACGGCATCGCGGGCCAGGTTGCTGGCCCGCGGTGCTGATGCAGTGAAGTGTGAGGAAGCAAATGTAAACCTGGCGAACGCCCTTAGCGGGTGTGCTGTACCACCGACGGCTCGGCAAAACGGTGCGACTTGGTCACCTTCGCCTGTAACGTCACGCGCTCTTCCTCGGCCTTGGCCTGGCTTTCATAAGGCCCTATCAATACCTGCTGTTTCCCGTCTACGTCCACGATGATCGGGGCATAACTGCGCTCGAGCAACCAGGCGCTGGAATCGCTGACCGCCTCCCGCGAGTTCATCTGAATGAACCACTGCGGCGTAGAGACCGGAGCAGTCACTGCCGTCCCCTGGACTTTATCCCTGGCGGGCCCGCCTCCATCGCATCCGGCCAGAGCCAGTACCGCTATCATCATTACCGTCTTGCGCACGTAGGTCTGCTCCTCGTCTGAAGTGGCGCGAGTCTAACATTGCCGCGCGGCCCGTTGATCGCCTGTGTCGAGGTGTCGCATGGCCACTGGAATGACGTGAAGTACCCGCAATACGGGGCTATCGCCCCATCAGTCAGTTTCGGCCACCATCGCCGATCATGTAATCAGATATTTCGTTGCATATAAACGCGACACGAGGGTGTCAAACGACTGCGACCATGTTGATCGATGGCTTGCCGCCATCGATGCATTAGTACAGGAGTTCATCATGTGCGACGACCGAAATCCCCTGCATTGCTTCATTCCGCCTTACATGCTCGAGCGTATGGCGCAGTCCCCCAAGAATCTGGTCAGCGCCCGGGCCATTGCCAACCTGACGAGCAGCTCGGCATTCCTCGCTTCCCGTCTCTCTGCGCGCACCATGCCATCCATGCACGCGATCAAATCGCCAGACGGACGAAAGCACCGTGTTATTCATGATGCCAAGGGCACTGACGATCTCCCCGGCGCGGTGGTGCGCAAGGAAGGCCAGGCAGCGACGGGCGACAAGGCAACCGATGAAGCCTACGATGGCTCAGGCGACGTCTATGACTTCTATGCGCAACTGTTCGAACGCAACTCGCTGGACGACAGTGGCATGTCGCTGGTCTCGACCGTGCACGTCGCCGAAGTGGATTTCAACGGCGAGCATGTGCCGCTGAGCAATGCCTATTGGAATGGCAGCCAGATGGCTTACGGCGATGGTGATGACCTGGTCTTCAAGCGCTTTACCGGGAGCCTTGAAGTGATTGGTCATGAACTCACCCACGGCGTGCAGAGCTTCACCTCGAACCTGGACTACCGCGGGCAATCCGGGGCCTTGAACGAGCACTTTGCCGATGTATTCGGCATGCTGGTGCGCCAGTGGAAACAAGGCACCAGCGCAGCCGAGTCGGACTGGGTGGTGGGCAAGGAGTTACTGGTGCCCGCGCCGACGCGACGAGGCATTCGCGATATGGAAAAACCCGGCACCGCGTATTCCAACGATCCGGATCTGGGTGATGATCCGCAACCAGCAACGATGGCCGATCTGTATACCGGTGCCAAGGATCGCGGCGGCGTGCACATCAACTCCGGCATTCCGAACCGGGCATTCGTGCTGGTGGCCAAGGCGCTGGGCGGAAATGCCTGGGAAGTGGCGGGCAGAATCTGGTATGAAACGATGCTGGAGCTGGCCTCGGACAGTCAATTCATCGATTGTGCCAAGGCCAGCATAAAAGTAGCCTCGGACCCACGTTTTGGCCCCAAAGCCAAGAAAGCCGTGCAGGCGGCCTGGAAAGAGGTCGGTCTCAAGGTATAGCCAAAGCATAACCACCAAAAGGTGCTTGAAATGAAGGTCTGTCTAGTGCAATCCGGCGGTTTTGCAGGTGCAGTCAAACGCTGTGAAGTCGATACAGCCACCCTTGAGCAGCCCGAAGCCGAGCAATTGCAGAGGCTGGTGAGCGACAGCGGCCTGAATCAGTCCAGCAGTGCCTTCAACGATGAAGCGCGGGACCTGAATCAGTACGAAATCACCATTGAGGACGACGCCAAGGCAATCTGCCTGACGTTCGACGAACACAACGTGCCTGCGTCTGCCCGTCAGTTGCTCGGCTTTCTCAAGCAACGCGTCAAACCCGGCAAGCTCTGAGACAGGCCTTTGCCAAAGGACTCTGGCCGCAACGATGCCCTTTCGTCGACAGATAGAAGGCATCGCTGCTGCCGCGTTCGCCACCATTCTCCGCGCATGGAATAATGGCGCAGTGACATGTGAACCACCCGACACCCTGGCGGTCAATGCTTTGTACCAGTCCGCTAGCGCTGACCGTACAAAAAAAAACGCTTCACACTGCCATTAACGAGGTATCTTTTCGTGCTGCGCGTTCTTACCTCCTTACCTCCGCATCAATGGCGTCGATGAGCACTGTGCATTCTATCGAACACTCTTCCGGCCTGATCATCTGCGAGCACTGCGACTCGCTCTACGAAGCCCATCCTCTGCAGCCCGGCGAGGCGGCATTCTGCCTTCGCTGCGAAGCACTGCTCGGTCGCGGCCATCGGGTGACCATAGAACAGCTACTGGCATTGACCATCGCTGCAGCGATGCTGTTCGTATTCGCCAATCTGTTCCCGGTCATCAGCATCAATATGAAGGGCCTCTCCAACGAAGTGACGCTCTGGCAATCAGTTGAAGCCCTTGCTCAAGGGCGGATCACGATCATTGCACTGGTGGCCGGTCTTTCGATCATTTTTGCGCCCCTCTTGCAGATCGTTCTGCTGTTCTGGGTGCTGGTACACGCGCACAAGGGCATCGTGGCGCCCGGCTTCAGAACCTGCATGCGCGCGCTGGAGCACTTGCGCCCATGGAGCATGCTCGAAGTGTGTATGCTCGGCATTCTGGTGGCGATCATCAAACTGTCCGGGATGCTCGACGTACACCCCGGCGTCGGGCTCTGGGCCATGGCAATGCTCATGGTGCTGATCCTGCTGATCGCCAACAAGGATATCCGCCGGTTGTGGGATGAACTGGGAGTGCAGCCGAAATGAACGGCATCCCCTTCGCCCATGAACACAAGCTGTGCCTGTGCCACACCTGCGGTTATGCCTGCCAGGAGGACGCTACGCGGTGTCCGCGCTGTGATTCGCCGGTGCACAAACGCAAACCCAACAGCATCAGCCGTACCTGGGCCTATCTGATTGCCGCCCTGATTTTCTATATCCCGGCCAACGTGCTGCCGGTGATGTACACCAACCTGCTGGGCAACCGCAGCGAAAGCACCATCATGAGCGGCGTCATCGAGTTCTTCGAAAGCGGCTCGTGGGACATCGCCATCCTGATTTTCGTCGCCAGTGTTCTGGTCCCATGCATCAAGTTTCTGGTGCTGGGCATGCTGCTGATCACCTGCCAGCGGCGTAGCACCTGGGCGATGCGCGAGCGCGCGCGCCTGTACCGCTTCATTGAACTGATCGGCTACTGGTCGATGCTCGATGTGCTGGTTGTAGCCCTTGTGGCGTCTCTTGTTCAGTTTCGCGAGCTCAGCACTATCGAGCCGCGAATCGGTATTCTGTTTTTTGGCTTGGTAGTGGTGATGACGATGTTCGCCGCCATGAGTTTCGATCCCCGGCTTATCTGGGACGCAGAGGTTGAAGATGTCTGACAGTACCCTCCCCCCGCCAGCTTCAGTGCCACGCCCTGAAGTCAAACGTCGTCGCCTGCGTGTCTCGCTGATTTGGCTGGTGCCCATCGTTGCCGCGATCATTGGCATATCCATGGCCTTGCATGACTGGATGAACATCGGTCCCAGAATCACTGTCAGCTTTCTGACAGCCGAAGGTCTGGAAGCCAACAAGACCCAGGTCAAATACAAGAACGTGGTCATCGGCATGGTCACGGATATCAGCCTCAGTGACGACCGCACGCATGTGCTGGCCACCATCGAGCTGAACACCAGCGCTGCTCCGTTCACACGGGTCGACAGCCAGTTCTGGGTCGTGCGCCCGCGCATTGGCGCACATGGGGTTTCGGGTGTAGACACGCTGCTTTCGGGTGCCTTCATCGGCGCCGACGCCGGCAGCGCCGAGGAAACCAAGAACAGCTTCACCGGCCTGGAAACGCCACCGCCGGTGACCTTCGGTGAAAAAGGCAAGCGCTTCACCCTGCACACCGACGATCTGGGCTCGCTTGACATCGGCTCACCGATCTACTTCCGACGCATTCAGGTCGGTCAGGTGGTGGCCTATGACCTGTCCAAGGACGGCCGCGGCGTCGACATCCAGATTTTCATCAATGCTCCGAACGATCAGTACATCACCACTGACACACGCTTCTGGAACGCCAGCGGTGTCGACATCACCGTCGGCGCGTCAGGGGTCAAGGTCAATACGCAGTCGCTGACCTCGATCATTTCCGGCGGGATCGCGTTTCGTGAGCCGAACTGGAGTCCGGACTCGAAGCCGGCGGACGAGAACGCAGAATTCAAGATATTCGATGACCAAACCACGGCGATGGCACCTCCCGACGGCGAGCCACGCTACATCCGCATGCGCTTCAATCAATCGCTTCGCGGTCTGACGGTTAACGCGGCGGTGGACTTCCTCGGGGTCAATATCGGCAAGGTGGTGTCGGTCGACCTGGATTACGATCCGGCCACCAAGACCTTCCCCGGTATCGTTGGCGCAGTGATCTATCCCAAGCGCCTGGGGGCGGCCGAGTCCAAGCTCAAGGAACTCGGCGGTTCGGGTGATGAAGAAGAACAGTCTGCCCGGGTATTGGGCGCGTTCGTGGCCAATGGTCTGCGTGCCCAGGTGCGTAACGGCAACCTGCTGACCGGCCAGCTGTACATTGCCATGGAGTTCGATCCAAAGGCGCCAAAGGTCGCGTTCAACGCCAAGGCCCGACCGCTGGAGATTCCGACCGTGCCGGGCAGCTTCGACAAGCTGCAGGAGCAACTGCAGGCATTCGTCGAGAAACTCAGCAACTTGCCGATCGACCAACTGGCGGGCAACCTCAACGGCACCCTCAGCGAATTGCAAAAAACCCTCAAGCAGGTCAACAGCAGCGTGTTGCCGCAGATGCGTGGCACCTTGCAGCAGGCGGAGAAAACCCTGGGGACTGCCAACGACTCGTTTGCCGAAGATTCACCCGCGCGTCAGCAACTGGGCCAGGCCATGGATGAAGTGCAACGTACCGCGCGTTCGGTGCGGGTCCTCACCGACTTCCTCAGCCGCCATCCGGAATCGCTGATTCGTGGCCGCACGGGCGACGCAGCGCCACGTTCGTTCAACGCCCCGTCCTCGTCCCGAGCCATTGATCCGGAGCCAAAACAATGACCTTGCGCCTGAAACTGATGGTACTTGCCGCAGCAGTGGGCCTGGGTGCCTGCACATCGACCCAGACCCACTACTACACGCTGATCGCGCCGATGAGCGCGACCAGCACGGCCGCCGGTAAACCCATGCCATTCCAGTTCGAGATGCTGCCGGTGATCATGCCGGTGCAGGTCGACCAGCCGCCGCTGGTGGTTCGCCAGGGTAACGGCAGCCTGGCTATTCTGGACACCGAACGCTGGGGATCACCGCTGGGCGACGAGTTTCACGATGCGCTGACCCCGCAGCTGGAGCACCGCTTCGGCAGCCGCGACATGGCCGGTTTGCCGAAAAACAGTGATCAGCCGACGCTGTCGATCCGCACCGACGTGCGGCGTTTCGAGTCGATGCCCGGCAACTACGCCCTCATTGATGTGGTGTGGACACTCGGGCTTCGCGATGCTGGCGCCACCGCGGGCAGTAAACGGCGGAGCCTGACCTGCAGCAGCGTGATCCGCGAGCAGGCAGGTGAAGGCATGGAAAATCTCATCATTGCCCACCAGAAAGCAGTTGCCCGGCTGGCAGACAAGATCGCTGCAACGGCCACGAACTGGACAGCACAGCCCTCCTCGCGCTGCCTGTAAACCTTGCGGGAGGTCTGCGTAAAAGGCCTCCCGATTTCGCCTCATTCAGCCTGAAACCGTTGTGCCAGCCACCTGCACGTCGCTGCTCGAAACGTTCAATTCGGTACAAAAATGTATCACCATTCCGGATTCCTACGTACACTCTGCCACCTGTCTGGTACGTTAGTACCTGATTGGACCGAACACTCAACTCCTCGCCCTTACAGGGATGTCTGATCAGTCGACGCCAGAAACGCTTGTTAACCCTGACTGTAGCGGTGCACAGTTTATCGAGGACAAACGGATGACAGGGATCGGACCACGGCTTAAAAAGGAACGTTTGCGCCTCAAGCTTTCGCAAAGTGCACTGGGCGCGATAGGTGGCGTGGAAACCAATGCCCAGGGCAACTACGAAAATGGCGTCCGCTCTCCCCGTGCAGATTATCTGTCCAGCATTTCGAATGCCGGAGTGGACGTTGCCTATGTGGTCACCGGCCTCAGTGCTACGCGTAATGTCCCCGCTGTCATAACGGCGGACAGTCAGAGCAGCGCCCCGCTCAACCGCGTCGTCGAACGCTTGCACGGCAACCTGCACGACGTGACCCAGAACCTTTACCTGTTCACCCGCCTGATCGAATCGAACGCAGGCGTTGGCAATGTGGACAGCAATCAGCTGGAAAACATCAAGAACGACGCCGAAGCGATCACCGTCGCCACCGTTCGGCTGATCTACATGACGTCACGAATCAAGTAACGAGCAAGTATCGCGTGCCGCCAAGGCTGCTCATTGCGCCGCAAACGCCTTGTCCCTGAGTTTGTCCATCACCAACGCAATAAATGCCGACACCGCCGGCGGCAGATGCTGTCGGCTGGGATAAAGCACATGCAGACCATGGCTGGTGCGCTGGTACCGGGTCAGTACCGGCACCAGTCGGCCATCCCGCAGATCCGAACGGATCAGCGTCGCAGGCAACAACGCGATACCGAGCCCGGCAAGGGTCGCCTTGCGCAACGCCTGTGCGGTGTTGGCATTGAACCGGCTGGCAATGTGTACCTCATGCATCTTCGCGTCCGGCCCGAGCAACCGCCAGGCTGTGACGCCACCGCGATGCGCTGCACTGACACAATAATGGCTGTGCAGGCTCTGCAGTGAATCAGGCGTACCATGAGCGGCAATATAAGCCGGACTGGCGACCATCGTGTCATGGCCTTCATCGATCAGTTGCCGCCCTACGTACCCCGAGTCCTGCAAGGGGCCGCCGCGAAAGGCGATGTCCAGCCGGTCAGCGATCAGGTCGGCGTGATCATCACTGAGCACGAACTCCAGTTGAACGCGCGGGTAGCGGGCAAGAAAACCGGCCACCCAGTCCATCGAGAAAAAGTCGAAGAAATCAGCCATCGCTGCGATACGCACCAGACCACCCGGCTTATCACGCCCTGAAGCAAGCTGTTCTGCGGCCTCCATCACCCCGTCGACCGCGCCCACGCAGCGGCCGTAGAATTCCTCTCCAGCCTGAGTGAGCACCAGCTTGCGCGTCGATCGCTGCAACAGGCGCGTGTCCAGCTGCATTTCAAGTTGCTGAACCCTGCGGCTGATCGTATTGGACGGCATGCCCAACTGCCGTGCTGCCTGGGCAAAACTACCGCTGCGTACCACTTGCACGAACAGGGCAACATCGTTGAGATCGAACGCCACGCCCGGATTCCTCGTATTTATGGATCAGTCCAAGCCAACTATACCGGCTAATCAAGCAATGTATTGACGCTTATTCTTTGCGCTCAGGCATCAAGGCCCAGAGGAGAACGCCATGAACAGCATCGTCAGTATTCGGCCACGCGCCATCGTCCATCGCACGACCGGCAGAACCCGCGGGCCGATCACCCGACTGGTGAGCCCGGGCGATCTGGGTCAATTGTTAAAGCCTTTCGTGTTTCTCGATCGAATCGGCTTCACGTCCGAGCCGGGGAAAACGGGATTCGGCATGCACCCGCATTCGGGTATCGCGACGCTGACCTACATGATCGAAGGCGAACTCACCTATGAAGACACCACCGGCAAATCCGGAGTACTGCTCAGCGGCGGTGTGGAATGGATGAGCGCCGGCAATGGCGTCTGGCATGACGCCCAGCCAGTAAACGGTTCGGCTGTGAGGGGCTTTCAGCTATGGGTCGCACTGCCCGCCGCGCAGGAAAATGGCCCGGCACAAAGCGTATACCTGTCGGCGGAGCAGGTTGCGCAACAAGGCCCGGCAAACGTGCTGCTGGGACGCTATGGCAGCGCACAAAGCAGCCTGCCAGCACCGGAAGGCATGAATTATCTGGCAGTACAGCTCAAGGATGGCGAGCACTGGCGCTACACACCACCCGCAGGCCATAGCGTGGGCTGGCTGGCAGTCAACACCGGACAGCTCGACGCAGGCGGCCCGGTCGGCGCGGGTGAACTGGTGATTTTCGAGGAATCGGATCGCCCCATCGACATCGTCGCCAAGGGTGATACCCACTTCGTGCTGGGATCGGCAGTCAAGCATCCGCACGACCTGGTCACAGGCTACTACTCGGTACACACCAGCAAAGCCGCGCTGATTCAGGGCGAGCTGGAGATAGACCGCATCGGCGCACTGTTGCGCGAGGAAGGCAGGCTCTGATTGAGCAGCAGCCTCCTGTTCGAAGACTGGCTACGCCCTCACCTGGAAAGCGGCGCACTGGAACCGATACTCAAGCCCTGGTGGCAGCGCTTTACCGGGCCGTATCGGTACTACCCGGGGCGCCGCTACCTGCCCTCGCCGCTGAGGGCTTTCATCGACTTTATCAATACGCCCTGAGCCGCAGGCGGCATCAGCTCATCGCCACAACCGGACCCACGCCACGACGCGCTGGCGCGGCCATGGCGAACAACTCATCGACGCGTCTGACTTCATCCGCACTCGGTTTTATGGCAACGGCACAGGCAACGAAGATGCCCGCATTGAAAATCAGACCGACGATGCCACTGGTCAACGAGCCCAACGCCGGAATGTCATCCGGGTAGACCGTGGTCAGCACGATGGCGATCACGATCCCCACCAGCATGCCGGCAATCGCGCCCTGCTTGTTGCCATGACGACTGAACACGCCGAAGAACAGCGGCACGGCCAACTGGATGATGCCCTGATAGGAAATCTGCGCCAGCAATTGCAGGCGGGCGTAGTCGAAGGTCAGGTAGGCCAGCAATGAGGCCGCCGCAATGAATACCACCATGCCGACCTTGGCGAGAATGGTCTTCTCGCGATCACTGCGTGGCTTGCTCCAGGTCGCCAGGTCATTGGCAAACTGCGTACCGCACACCTGCACGCAGCCGTCGACATGGCCGATACTGGCCGCCAGTACGATCATGATTGCCACGCCAAGCAGCCATGGCCCGCCGATATCGAACAACGACAGGAACCAGCCGTGTTGCGGATGAGCCGCGACATTCGGGTCCTGGCTGATTGCTGCGGCGAAGAGCATCAGAATGCCGTAGAAGCCGCCGACCAGCAGGATGGTCAGCAGCGTGCCCTTCTTTACCGAGCGCACGCCGCTGGCGGTATAGATGCGTTGAAAGCTCATCGGCCAGCACATCGAGCCGATCACGCCAGTAAAGATCAGGCTGAACATGTACATCGGGCCATAGGTACTGCCTGCTCCGCCGGGGATTACCAGCATGCTGGCGGGCAGCTGCGACAGGTTGCTGAACGAGGCCTGCGCGCCGAACAGCAGGAAGATGCACAGCGCGGCGCACAGCACATAGGCGATCAGCCCCTGATACATGTCAGTCATGATCAGGCCGCGCATGCCCATGCTCACCGTCCAGTACTGACGAATCAGGATCACCGCCACGCCGACCAACAGGCAGGTGGTCACGCCCCAACGACCGAAGCTGGCGAACTGGAAAAGCGTCGCGAGGGCCTGAATCCCCATCACCACCCAGGGGAATACCGAGATGATGCCGATGATCGAAGCAATGCGTTTGACCACGGGACTGTTGAAGCGCATGCCCAGCAAATCCGGTTGGGTGGTCAGGTTGAAGCGCTTGCCCCAGGTCCAGGCACGATTGGCCATCAGGTACATCGCTGTCACGCCAAGCGTGGCGTAGACCATGCCATAAAAGCCCAGCGCGCCACCAACCGACAGGGCGAAAAACGCCGTGAACGTTGCGCCTGGCCACCAGGAGTTGGTGTAACACATGGCGATGAACCACGGCCCGTAAGAGCGGCCACCCACCGCGTAATCGGAAAAGCTCTCGCTCTTGCGGTTCGTCGCGTACAGCACTGCAATCATGCCCGCCAGAAATACACCGATCAGGCCGAAGGTGATGTAAAGATCCGAAACCATAGTCGTACTGATCATTGCCCGTCCCCCTCTTGTGGAATTTCACCCAGCAGCGACTCGACCACGTAGAGCATCCACAGGCCCAGCCCCATGAGCACCGCGATCAGAATCCAGTAGAAGATCGGCAGCGGAATGCCCAGCACCAGCACGGCGCTGCCGCTGACCTTGAGGTAAAACGGCGGAAACAGCGCCATCATCAACAGCGCGAAGAAGTACAGGCCAAACACCAGATTCTTCAGGCGGCCGGGGGTAGAAAGGGACGGAACGTTACTCATGGAGTGCTCCTTGAATTTCAGGATCTGGCTATGGATAAGTGATCGGATAAAACTCAAGCAGTGAAAGAAACACGCGGTTACCCGCTACTTTTTTATTATTGAAGTACTTGTTTTACGTGTTCGAAGGCTCACAGGACGAGATCGACTCAGACCTGCCGCAGCCAGGTTTCCCATTGCGAATCATTGATGATGCTGCGCGCGCGCATGTGCTTCCAGGTGCCGTACTTGTAGAAGTCGAAGTCCAGTTGCGACACCGCGTGCTGCACCATCGCCCAGGTCGACCATTTGATATCGGCCAAGGCTTTGTTGAGCTTGATCCGCGCGACGGTTTGCGCGCTGACCTGGCCGAAGTAATCCTCGATCAGCGCCAGCTCCATGTCGTCGCTGAAAAACATCTCGCCAAACCACAGCGCCAATTCGTAATGGCGGTCGTTGTTGGAGGCATACTCGAAATCCACCAGACGAATCTGGCGATCCGCGTTGAGCATGAAGTTGCCTGCCAGCGTGTCGTTCATGCACGGCGCCAAGTCGATCCCGGAAGCTTGCAGCGCAGCTTTTGCGCGCTGGTATTGCAGGCACAACCAATCGTCATCCTGAGGCTTGATGCCCTTCAGTTCCGCCACTTGGCTCTGATGCTCGGCGATCATGTCGAATACGGTCTTGGTCTGTTGCAGCAACGGTTGATCGTTGAATGCCTTGAGCCCGTGCAGGGCACTGTGGCGTATGTCGCGCTGCAGAAAGTCATGGTTGGACGACGCCCGCCAGCCCTCCATGAACTCGAACACCTCGACACCAAAGGCTTCGAGGAAGGCGAAAACCGGTGCGCCATAACCGGTTTGCGCAGCCTTCACACTGGCCTCGTGGGCGGTGTGACGGTCGATGAACATCTCTGTGCCGACGCCTGGCACCTTGAAGAAGTACGCCGTGTCGGCGCCCTCGACCTCGACCCGCCAGTTGGTGTTGGAGATGCCGCCACTGACAGGCTCATAGTCAACGCGGCGCCCCTGCCAGCTGTCGATGCTGCGCACGGCGGCTTCCAGTTGTCGCTCCTGGGTACTGACCGACTGCCCTAACGTTTTCATGCTCTACCCTCCTGAACCTGACGCATCCAGCCTTCCAGCCGCGGGTCCTGAACGCATTGTCGGCAACGCAACAGCGTCCATTGACCGACCTTGGAAAACTCCAGTGGCCGCGAGGACGTGGTACCGGCCCAAAGCCCCCACAATGTCCAGTACCAGTCGTTGATCAACGCATACAGACGGCACACCGCGTAATCGATTTCCAGGCATTGCCCGGCCCACGCGCTGATCCCTTCGCGCCACTGGCGCTCGAACGAATAAAGCTCATTGAGGGTCATCGCCACGTCGTACCACGGGTCCATGCAGCCACCGTAGTCAAAATCCACCAGACGCAACTGGCCTTCGCTGGACACCATGACGTTGCTCGACACACCGTCGCCGTGCAGCGGAGCCGCTTGCACGGAGCGGCTCTGCAGCGCCTGCCAGGCCATGTCGACGCAACGGTCGATCCATTGATGCTCGGCAGGCAGCGCAACGTTATCGTGCTCGCACAGTGTGCGCAGGCGCTGGATATCCGCCATCGGTGAACGCACCACATCAGGCACAGGTCCGGCATGCACCTGCCGCTTGAGTGCCCACAGCGCTTGAAGCCGGCCGGGTGCGAGCAGATCGTCGAGCCGCGCAGCTCGCCAGTCGACACCCAGGTCCTCGAAGATCAGCACGCCATTGGCCTGGTCTGCGCCAAGGAGCCGCGGTGCCGCTGCGCTACGGCCGGCACATTCGCTGGCCTGGGCTACGTTATCGAAATCGATCAGTGGCGCCATGTCGGCATGCAGAACCTTGACGTAGCAAGCGCCCTGCGCGCTGCTGACCCGAAAGCCGGCCCACTCGGTCGACAATCTCGAGGGCGAAGCCACGCCCTGGGTAACGTTCTCGATCTCGGCGTCTGCCGCGAACCCGCAGGATGTCAATGCGCTGCGCAGGCGTGTGGTCAAGTCGTCGGCATATGACATGGTCAGCCCCTTAACCAAATGACGCAGATGAGGTGCAAGCTCGATGCAACAGACCGGTCAGCATGCGCAAACCGTTGTGCATGTCCTGATCGCTGGTGTACTCGGCCTCGTTATGGGAAACGCCATTGCTGCTGGGGATGAACAGCAGGCACACGGGATAGCGCCTGTTCAGACTGATCGCATCGTGACCGGCCACGGTCATGCTGTCGGTGGTCGACAAACCCAGCTCGGCGCCTACGTCATGCGCCAGTCCAGCGAACCCGTCATGCAGCCTGGCAGGTGAGCGCAACACGCTGCTTTCCACTTCAAACGATGTCATGGTCTTGTCAGCGATCGCGCTCAGCGTTGCATCCAGGCGTTCCGAGGCAGCGCTCAGCAGATCGACATCGCGGGAGCGGTACTCGATCAGCAGCGACACCCGCGAAGGCACCACGTTGGGCGAATTGGGGTAGACCTCGATACGCCCTACCGAACTGTGCATCTGCACGCCGTGCTGCAAGGCCTCGTCATGCACCGCAGTGATGGTGTGTGCGGCGGCCAGCAACGCATCCCGGCGCGCGGCCATGGGCGTGGGGCCGGTGTGATTCTGTTCGCCGTCGAAACGTACCCGCCTTTTCAGGGCAGCCCAGGTCTCGCGCACCACGCCGATGGCGGTCTGGCTGCTTTCCAGGCCAGCGCCCTGCTCGACATGAATTTCGACATACCCGGCAATGTTCAAATCAACCCGGTCGTTGCCCAGATAACCGATGGCCTGCAGGGCGTCCTTGAGCCGGATGCCGTCGCCATCGCGGCTTTCCCAGGCGTTATCCAGCGTCAAGGCACCGGTGAACACACCGCTGCCGATCAGGCTCGGCTGAAAGCGCGCGCCCTCCTCGTTGGTCCAGTTGACGACCGCCAGATTGCAGCGCGGGACATTGCCACGTTCACGCAATTGCCGCGCCAGACTGGACACCGCCACGGCACCGGCAAGCACGCCGTATACGCCATCGAAACGCCCGGCACTCGGTTGGCTGTCCAAGTGTGAACCGCAGAGCAGATAAGGCGCATCGGGATCAAAGGTCATGAGGCCGAACAGGTTGCCCACCGCATCGATGCGAACTTCGAAGCCGTGCGCTTCGAGCCAGTCCCGAAACAGGTCACGTACCTGACCGTCTTCAGCCGAGGCCGCCAGCCGATGCAGGCCACCGGCCGGTGTCGCACCGATGGCCGAGCTTTGCCGAAACAAGGCTTCGAACGCTGCCAGATCAGTTGCGCTCGGCTCGATCAGCTCAGGAATAGAGGGTGTCGACATGATCTTTCTCCAGGCGTGTCGCAAACTCGTCGGATAGCGCGCGATTGGTGACCAGGGTCGTGATCGCGGCAAATGGCAGGGTGTTGATAAAGGTGCGATGACCGAACTTGCCATCGTCGGCCAGCACCACACTGCGCGTGCAGTGCCTGACCAGGGTCCTGCGCAACATGGCTTCCGGCTCCTGGTAATCCATCAGGCCGAAGTCCAGGTCAATGCCGCCGATGCCCATGAAGGCAATGTCGTAGTGAAACTGCCGGGCGAATTCCAGCGTGTGGGGGCCGATCAAGGCGTTGTCGGTGCGCCGCACATCGCCTGGCGCAACCAGAACCTGATTGTCGCTCTGGTGCGATATCAGCTGGGCGATGTCCAGCGAATTGGTGATGATCTTCAGCTGGCTGAACCGGGTCAGTTGCTGGGCCAGCGCCAGCGTCGAGGTACCGGTGTCGAGAAAGATCGCCATGCCTTCACTGACCAGCTGCGCAGCACGCACAGCGATGCCCGCCTTGGCGCGAGGCTTGAGCCTGCTGCGCTCCTGCAACGGCAATTCTTCGCTGGACCTGGGCAGAATGGCACCGCCGTGAATTCGCCTTAACCTGCCCTCCTCCTCCAGATGCTTGAAGTCGCGGCGGATGGTCTCTTCGGAGACGAACAGCAATTGTGCAAGGTCCGACGCCTTGACCCGCTGTTGTTGAACGAGCAGGCGCATGATTTCGTCCAGACGCGGCTGATTGAGCATGGGGGTGACATTCCGTTGCAAAGTGATGACTCCAGTGTCCGGGCCCTTGGGCCGCTGATCTGCGTGCAAGAGCGACATGTCTATTGCCCCGAAACCGGTGGCAGGTGCTGATCCCAGGGCGCAATGGCTTCTACCGCAGCACAGAACTGCAGCACCTGGGCATCGGCAAAGCGTGGGCCGACGACCTGCAGACCGATCGGCAGTCCTGCGCTGCTCCGCCCACAAGGCAGATTGGCCGCAGGGTTGCCCGTGATGTTGAAAGGGTAAGTGAACGGCGTCCAGCGCGCCCAAGGCACAGCGCCGTCCTGCCCGGCATAGCCCACAGGGGCGACATCGTCTGCGGCAAACGGCAGGATCGGCAGGGTGGGCATGAGCAGCAGATCGTAATCGTCAAACAGCGCGTGCACCTGATTGGCGAAGGCCGCTCGCTGTTGCAGGGCCTGTAGATAATCACTCAGGCTGTACTGGGCAGAGCGCTTGATCAGATCGGCAAAGCCCGGATCGAGCTGGTCCAGCTTCTGCGCAAGCGCCTTGCCATAGGCAATACCGCGCCCGGCGACCCACAGGGTTTCGAAGGTTGCCAGCGGGTCCTGCCAATCCGGCTTGAGCGTGCTGACGGTAACGGGCAGCGACCTGGCGATATTGTCCACGGCGGCATCAACCGCTGCAGCGACTTGCGCATCGACCGGCGTGTCGAACAGTGTCGGGCAGAAGCCGATGCGCAAGGGTTTCAGCGGCTGGTCGCACCGGGCCAGAAAGGATTCGTCGGGGGCTGGCAGCGCCTGATGATCGAGTGGATCGGGGCCTGACAGAATGTCGAACAGCAACGCGCTGTCGCGCACGCTTCGGGTGATCGGCCCGGCATGACTGAGCATTTCGGTGGCCGACCAGGGCCAGGTGGGAATACGCCCCAATGTGCCCTTGAGGGCAAATGCGCCACAGAACGAGCCCGGTATGCGTACCGAGCCGCCGCCGTCCGAGCCCAGGGCCGCAGGAACCATGCGCGCCGCCACGGCAATGGCTGAACCGGAGCTGGAGCCGCCGCTGGTGAGGCTCGGGTCCCAGGGGTTGCGCCCATTGCCGAACACCCGTGACGTACTGGCGCCCGTCCAGCCGAACTCGGTGGTCGCGGTCTTGCCGAGAATAATCGCGCCAGCGTTTTTGAGACGACGGATGATGGGTGCGTCATGAACCGGCACCGACTCCAGCGCAGTCAACGACCCCCGTGTGGTGCGTAGCCCGGCAGTGGAAAAGAGATCCTTGATGCCAAAGGGTATGCCGTGCAGCGGCCCGCGTACCTCACCGCGTTGCAGTTCGGCTGTCATGCTTGCGGCCTGTTCAAGCGCGGCCTCGGCATACACATCACCGAATGCATTCAATGTGGAATTGTGGATTTCGATCGCTGCCAGGCACAACTCGGTCAAACGTATCGGCGTCAGGCCCCCTTCGCGAACAAGCTTGGCAGCTTCAATCACGTTAGGCATGGAAGATGGCTTGGACTCAATCAAAGCAGATACCTCTCAGACACTTATGCGCAATGCACGGCACCAACGACTGTCGGGGCATTACATTCAGCAGCCCCTGATGAGTCAAGTGGGTTTTGTTGGATATATTGAATTTGTGGTTTTAAATTTTGTAACAGCACCGTCACGGTGCCAAAAAACGCGCAAAACGCTGCCTCGCCCAATTGCGGTGCGCGATTAAAACCAGAAAAGAAGGGGGGAAAATCAGCCAGAAAGGACTGCGCCTGTCAGCGGCGCAGTCCTGTCATTGAGATCGGTCTTTCAGATCAGCGATCAGACCGCCAGATCATGGGCATGGAACTCGCTGACGCCGACCAGCTGGATTTCAAAGTCCGCATGCAGGTCGCCGTTGACGTTACCGGACAGCACATGGTCAGCGAAACGCAGCTGGCCAGCGCCGGTGAACTCGCCGCTGCCGATGAAGCTGAAAGCATCGAGGGCTTTGGTGTCCACGTTGGCATCCATCTTCAAGAAGCTCAGTTTGTCGCCTTGCTGGCTATTGAAGTCGGTAATCACGTCGCTGTTGTGGCCTTTGCCCATTTCCGACAGGTTGTTGAACACGAAACGGTCAGCGCCGCTACCGCCAGTCATGATATCGGCGCCCTGACCGCCCACCAGTTTGTCATTGCCGGCGCCGCCGAACAGAACGTTGTCCGCGTCATTGCCGGTCAGGGTGTTGTTGCGATCATTGCCCAGCACGGTGAACGCACCCTCACCTTTGAGGTGGACATTCTCGAAGTTCGCCAACGTCCCGGCATTGAGGTTGATGACCTGGGCAATGGGCGAGGTATTGTCGTAGGTGATCTTCAGCGTATCGATGCCCTGATCGGCCTTTTCCTGAACCAGGTCCAGTTCGCCTGCCTGATCGATGACGTAGGTATCGTTGCCCAGCCCGCCGATCATGGTATCCAGACCGCCGCGGCCATTGAGCACGTTATCCAGTTCGTTGCCGATCAGCGTGTCATTGAAAGCGGAACCTATGGCGTTTTCGATGTGCGCCCCGTAGGCGATCGCCAGACCGGAATTCATCGATGTCGGTGCATCAGGGTTCGCGTTGTAATCGAGAAACGCCTTGCCGATGGTGCTGAACTCACCCTCGTTGAGGTTGATTTTCACCGATGCCTCCTGATTGCTGGCATCAATGGTGTCTTTGCCGCCAGCGTCCCAGATGGTCTCGAATACCGACTGCCCAGGTGCCCATTTATAGACGTCGTCGCCGGTGTGATAGTGGGTGTTGGCACCGTATATAAACTGCATGGCCGCGATATCGAGCAACATCGGCGTGGTGGGCTTGAAGCTGTAATTGTTGGTGTAGCTCATGATGGTGTAACGCGCATCTTCGAATTTGGCATCCAGCAGAACATCGTTGTACTGCGAGGCTTCGAACGAATGCTTCAAGCCCAGTGCATGACCGGTTTCGTGCATGAACGTGAGGTAATCATCCGTGCCCTTGGCAGGATCGGCCGCGTTGACGTTCGGCCCGATCCAGACATCGCCGGAGCGACCCAGCGTACCCGGCGCATAAGCCTGGCCAAACTCGGTGCCTTGCAGGCCCTTGAAGCCGCCGAACCGGATGTCTCCGACATTATCGGGGGTGTCCTGAACTTCGGTGAACTTGATATCTGCCACTGCACTCCAGGCATCCAGTGCGCTTTTTGCGGCTGCCGCCTGGGCGTCGGTCAGCGAATAGGCATCGCCCGGTTCCTGAGAGCGACTGTAGTCATTGGCATAGACAGAGTCAGCCTTATGAAAACTGTAAGTCAAATGGGTGCCGGACGAATCCCCGAGCCAGAATGGCCCCCATAGCAGACTGGTGACTCGATCGTCGGGAGCTCCCTCGGGCAGAAGTTCGGCAGGACTTGATTCATTTGGGCCGGGCATTGGCGTTGCTCCAGAAGAATACGGACGTTATTAATGGGCTCACGATCTTTGCCAAGGCAAAAACCGGACGGCAGTTTATTACACAGCACGTACAATATGGACATAATAAGTTACAAATGCCGCATTCAGAAAGGCCCGCTCGTTACTCTCGACACCTGCAAACTTCTTATGTCGAGCGAACTTTAATTTTTATTACGAGTGTCATTTAATATCACCTCGATATATAGGATTGAAAGAGTCGGCGCCAACAGTAAGAAGTGACTGTTGCGAGGGTATTCGAGCCCGATCATGACGCCCTGAGAACTGCGCCCGATTGCCTCACTGTATGTCGACCGAGTAGCCCGAATAAGGGGGACACCGCTCAAACCTGCGCACGCCGAGCTGATTTATGCGGTGTATACCTTGCTGCGCTCTATGGATCATAGGCATCATAAGACCTATTTCATCCGATCGCGGTGCGCCCCATGACCCACCACCCTGCGCCACTTCCCGCCAGCGAGGAAGAACGTGTCCTGTCCCTTGAGCATCTCAAGATACTGGACAGTGCTCCCGAGCAAGACTTCGACGACATTGTGCTGCTCGCCACAACACTGTGCGACGCGCCCATTGCGCTGGTCTCGCTGGTTGACCGAGAACGCCAGTGGTTCAAGGCCTGCATCGGCCTGGACGTGCAGGAGACGCATCGCGACCTGGCATTCTGCGCCCACGCCATCCTGCAGCCTTCCGATGTGCTGGTGGTTGAAGACGCGACCACCGATCCTCGCTTCAGAGAGAGCCCGCTGGTGCTGGGGCCTCCCTACATCCGCTTTTATGCAGGTGCGCCGATTCGTACGGAGGCCGGCCATGCACTGGGCACCGTCTGCGTGATCGATATCTGGCCGCGCGTACTGAGCGACCAGCAACGTCGTGCCCTGCTGGCACTGGCGCGGCAAACCGCAGCCCTGATGCAATACCGCCTGGTTTCGGAGCAGCGTGACCAGCACGCCGCCGAACTGGCGCTGGGGCTCGAAAGCTCACAGAGCCAAAGCCTGGCGCTGGAGCGCAACCTGCGCCAGTCGCAACGGGTGTCGTCGCTGGGCATGCTCACCGCTAGCATCGCTCATGACTTCAACAACCTGCTCCAGGCACTGAGCGCCAGCCTGCAACTGATTCGCATGCGCTCACGCCGCCCGACCGACGTCGAGACGCTCAGCGATACCGGACTGCGAGCGGTGGATCACGGTCGCCAACTGGTGACTCGCCTGCTCAACAGCGTTCGCCAGGACGGTTCCGAACTGATCTGCATCGATGTCAGCGAACGGATCGATGCCGCGCGTGATCTTCTGTTGCGTTCGGCGGGCGACACGCTGGAGCTGTCATTCGACCTATCCGCCCGAGGCTGGGGCGTGTTGTGCGCCGAAGCGCAATTGCATACCACCTTGTTGAATCTGCTGAGCAATGCGCGTGATGCAATTTCAGGCCCCGGCAAGGTGCATATCTCGACCCGGCTGGAGTCCGTCAAGGACGACCCGCAATTCCCGGAAGGCGATTATCTGGTACTCAGCGTGAAAGATAACGGTCCTGGCATGACCGCCGAGCTCAAGGAGCAGATGTTCGAACCCTTCTTCACAACCCGAAGTTCGGACCCGGGTGCCGGGCTTGGCCTTGTTCAGGTGCAGGAGTTTGCGGTAAATGCCGGCGGAGGCGCACGCGTCGAAACAGCACTTGGAAGCGGCACTACCGTGCATCTCTACTTGAGAATACTGGGCCCGATCAGTGCAACGAATGCACCAGCCCATATAACCGAACAATAACAACGGCTCATCGCCCGCGAGGCGTGGTTACTTCAGATACCCGTTAAATAAAAATGGCCGAACATTCACTGTTCGGCTTTTTTATTTTCTAACCCGCTTCATCCTGTCGCCGGGTGCCTCAAGGCCAATGGCGTCGTATGACCGCGTTGACCACTGGCTCAGCGTCAACCTTTAGCAACAGCGCATGAAAATCCGCCCGGGTGTTACGCAGGTGCTCGCGCGCGCCACTCCATCGCGTCACGACAGAGGCCAGAATCTCCACTGCGCCGGGCGCATCGCAGCGCCAGATCCCGGCATCACCAAACAGGTCGGCAAATGTCTCCCAGTGTTCATGCAACCGCGTCCGGGCGCCCGCTTCGAGCAGCCTCTCCAGATCATCGTCGGAACCTGCCAGCCAGCGCTGCGGGTAATCAATGATCCCGATGGCGGCGTAGCAATTGGCTGCAATGTAAACCAGCGCGCGTAGCGCTTGAGCACGCTGCGCGGACTTGCCAGGCAGAAGTCCGGAGTCGGGGTGCTCCAGGCCCAGATGAATCAGGATCGCAGCACTTTCAGTGAGTACCGTGCCATCGGCCAGCAACAGCGTGGGGACCTGCATCAACGGGTTGACCCGCCTCAACGCCTCCTTGCCAGGCCCCTCTTCCCACCCACAGGCTTCGCTCAGGGTAAAAGGCACCGAGCAACGCCGAAGCGCTATCTCGATCGCAGCCGAACCCGAACCTTGCGTGCCGAAAAGCGTGTACATAGCAGTGCTCCTTGCCAGGTGCTGCAGGCTCGCTCCGCGCAGTCATACTGACGGAGGAGCGAACAAATGGGCGTGCATGAAATCAATGAAGACTCGCAGGCGCAGCGAAAGATGCTTGCTGGACGGCCAGAGCAATCTGAACGTTCCGGTATGCACCGTGTAGTCATCCAGGACAGGTATCAGCTCGCCGTTGCGAATGGCCGATAAAATCATGAAGTCCGGCAGACAGGCAATTCCCAACCCGGCCCGCGCGACGTCCACCAGAATCTCGGTGGTATTACACACCATGGCCTGGGGTAACTCGAGATCGTCGACGCCTGCCTCACGGCGCAGCGGCCAGTGTTCAAACCTTCCAGTGGAAGGAAACTTGTGCAACAGGCAGGCGTGCTGACTCAGGTCCCCAGGATGCCGGGGTATACCGTGCCGGGCAAAATAGTCCGGAGCGCCGACAACGCGCAACTGGAAACTGCCCATCCGCTTCGACATCAGCCCCGAGTCACCGGGATCGCCGGTGCGTAACACGATATCGAAGCCCTCCTCGATGATATCGACCATGCGGTCGGAGAAATCGATGTCCAGTTCGATATCGGGATAGGTACGCATGAAGTCGATGATCACCGGCATCACCAGTCCGCTGACCAATGGCAAACTGATCCGCAACCTGCCCTTGGGCAAGTCTCTGGCATTGCTCAACTCCATTTCCGCCGCTTCCAGCTCCGACAGAATCCGCCGGCAACGCTCCAGGAATATCGAGCCTTCCAGCGTCAGGGCGATACTGCGCGTACTGCGATGAAAAAGGCGGACGCCGAGGCTCTCCTCCAGACGGCCAATACTCTTGCCGATCCCCGACGAAGAGATGCCCAGGCGTTTTCCGGCCTGGGTAAAACTCCGCGTTTCAGCAACCAGAACGAACACGGCGATGCTTCCGAGCGATTCCAATACCCACTCCTATTCAGGACAACCCTGTCCTATACGTTCGGAACATAAGCCTGTTTTTGTTTGCGGGCGCAACCCCTAATCTCGCGGCAGGGCGATCGCTCTTGGATAAACGCGTGCACCACGGCAAAACCCAGGCACGCTTCACAGGGACATTGCACATGACCACAGCACACAGGGTTCAAACACAGCCCACTGCAGGACGATGGGGGCAACTGCTCGCCGCTTGCCTGACCGGCATTCTGATCCCGTTATGCTTCACGGGCCCTGCCGTGGTTCTGCCGTCGATAAACCAGGCACTGGGCGGATCAGCCGTCGAGCTGACCTGGGTTATCAACGCCTACATCCTGACCTACGGCAGCGCGATGATGGCCGCCGGGAGCCTGACGGATATCTACGGCAGAAAACGCGTCTGGCTGATCGGGCTGGCGATATTCGTGCTCTCCACCTTCGCCATTCCGGCAGCCTCCTCCGTCGTCCAGATCGACCTGCTCAGACTGGTTCAAGGCCTGGGCGGTGCAGCAGCGTTCGCCGGGGCGATGTCGTCGCTTGCCCAGACCTTTCATGGCGCAGAGCGCACCCGAGTCTTCAGCCTGCTGGGCACCACCTTCGGTATAGGTCTGGCCTTCGGCCCTCTCGCAGCCGGCTCGCTGGTGGATTCGGCAGGCTGGAAATGGTCATTCCATGCGACTGCACTCATCGGCGTAGCGGGGTTCCTGCTGGTGCTGTTCAGCGCCGCCGAGTCAAAGGATCCCGACGCCACAGGCATGGACTGGCCGGGCGCAATCAGTTTTACCGCAGCGTTGACCCTGTTCACTTATGCCGTTCTGCTCGCCCCTGAAGAGGGTTGGACCGATCCATTGGTGATGGGTGGCATCATCGGCTCACTGCTGCTGTTCTGGGTATTCATTGCGGTGGAGCGGCGCGTCGCCCGTCCCATGCTGGATCTCTCGTTGTTCAAGAGCGCGCGCTTTGTCGGCGTGCAGATTCTTGCAGCCACTCCCGCATTTTTCTTCGTCGTGCTGATCATCATGCTGCCAGCGCGCTTCATCGGCATCGACGGCCTCAGCGCCCTGGAAACCGGGCAGATGATGACTGCCCTGGCCGCGCCCCTGCTGATCGTGCCCCTGCTTGCCGCGCAGCTGGCACGTCGTTTCACGTCAGGACTGCTGTCCGGCGTCGGGCTGCTGCTGGTGGCGGCCGGCCTGTTATGGCTGGCGCTGGCACTGGACAGTGGCGCGATCAGGACAGCGTTGCTGCCGATGGCCTTGATCGGTATCGGTATCGGCCTGCCCTGGGGGCTGATGGACGGCATGGCGATCAGTGTCGTCGAAAAGGAACGCGCCGGTATGGCCACCGGCATCTTCAATGCGGTACGCGTTTCGGCAGACGGGATCGCTATCGCAATCGCCGGCGCCCTGCTTGCAACGTTCATTCAATGGGGACTTTTCGACGCACTCAAGGGTGTCTCACCTGAGGTGGTCACCGAAGCGGCCAACCGCGCCGCCCTGGGCGACTTGCACAATGCGACCAGCCTGCTGTCCGGCCAGGCAGCGTTGCTGCATCAAGAGTACGTCAGTGCCTTCCGCAACCTGCTGTTCATTCTCAGCGCCGCCACCGTGCTGACGGCCGTGGCGGTCTTTGCGCTGCTTGGTCGCGTACGCGCTCATGAAGAACCACCCGTAGAGCCCTCCAACACGCTTGAACTGGCGGGCGAAACCAAGTGAGTCCCTATGAAATACCAGGCGCAAAGCGGCATCCCGCCTTTGCAAAGGTGTTCGCGCCGGGTCATCTCACGTTCGGGCTGATTGCGCCTCTGGAGGGCTACCCCGACTCCGCAGCACCGACCATGAAAGACCATCTGGCCCTCGCCATTCAGGCCGACAAGGCCGGTTTCGCCGCGCTGTGGCTGCGCGACGTACCGCTTCTCGATCCGGGGTTCGGCGACGCCGGTCAAGTGTTCGACCCTTTTGTCTACGCCGCGCTGCTGTCTGCCGTCACCCGGCAAATCTGCATCGGCACGGCAGGTATCATATTGACGTTGCGCAATCCGCTGATGGTGGCCAAACAGGCGTGCAGCGTGGACGTGTTGCTTGAGGG
The DNA here is from genome assembly GCF_009495975.1 of Pseudomonas sp. SZ57. Taxonomy (NCBI): domain Bacteria; kingdom Pseudomonadati; phylum Pseudomonadota; class Gammaproteobacteria; order Pseudomonadales; family Pseudomonadaceae; genus Pseudomonas; species Pseudomonas sp. SZ57. The sequence goes on from NZ_WIBD01000002.1 coordinate 620,318, forward strand.
ACGCTTCCTGCTGGGTTTGTCTACAGGGGACAGGCCAGGCGAATATCCCGCGTTCGGCGAGCATTTCGACACCCGCGCGGAACGCTTCAGGGACGGCGTCGAACTGCTGCACGCGGTGACCGAGCAGTCTTTTCCAGTGTTCAGATCGCGCCATTACGGACAACTCAATGGCGCGCTGGACCTACTGCCGAAACCGCTTTTCGGGCGGCTGCCGATGCTTGCCATCGGCCGCTGTCAGCAGGACATCAAATGGCTGGCCAATCACATGGATGGCTGGATATGGCATCAGAGCGGCTTCGACACCCTGCCTGAAGTGATCAATCATTGGCGCAGTGCCAATGAGCAAAGGCACTTCAAGCCCTACGGCTATGCGACGTTCTTCGATCTGGACGAGAACAAGGACGCGCCGATGAAAGTCGGCCGAGGAATCAGTACCGGGCGCAACGCCCTCATCGCCCTGTGGCAGCGTCAGCGGGAACAGGGGGTTTCGCATGTGGCGCTGAACCTCAAGCCCCTGAGGCGTCCGGCCACAGAAGTGTTGCAAGAGCTGGAAGAGTATGTGCTGCCGTACTTCCCGACCCGCCGGGGTGATCATGCCTGACCGAATACTTCATCGGCACGGCCACCGCAGGTTCAGGATGTAGCAAGGACGAACGATTCAACTACCGACCTGGGAGGTCACGATGCGCGCTGAAAAATCCTATCCGATAAAAACCAACCCGATGCGCAGCAGCCCGAACAAGATACAGCTGGGTGTTTTCTCCACCAATACCGAGGGTGGCTGCACCGTCACCAATGCGCCTGAACGCCTGCGCGGAGACGATTGGGCTGGCAACCTGGAAATCGCCCGGATTGCCGACGATGCGGGGTTTGAAGCCTTCATACCGGTAGGCCGCTGGAAAGGTTTCGGCGGTACCAACAATACTGGCGGTGTCTGTTTCGAAACCTATACCTGGGCTGCCGGGATTGCAGCACTGACCAGTCAGATCGCCGTGTTCACCACCTCGCACCTGCCCACCGTGCACCCGCTGTTCGCGGCCAAACAGGCGGTGACCATCGACCACATCAGCGGCGGGCGCTTCGGGCTGAATATCCTTTGCGGCTGGTATGGCGCGGAAATGCGCATGTTCAGCGGCCACATGATGGAGCACGACAAACGCTACGACTACGCGGAAGAGTGGCTGCACATTGCAAAAAATGCTTGGGAGCAGCACACCCCGTTCGACTTCAAAGGCGAGTATTTCAACATCTGCGGCGCAATCTCGCAGCCACAACCCCTGAATAAACCCTACCTGATCAATGCCGGAGGGTCGCCACGCGGCAAACTGTTCTGTGCAGAACATTGCGATGCCGCGTTCCTGATCGTCAAACATCTGGACGGCGAACAAGCGGTGCGTGAGCAGATTGCATCCTACAAGGACCTGGCGAAACAGAAGTTCGGCCGTGACATAAAGATATGGTGTTATGGCTATGTGGTGCAGAAGGACACGCAAGAGGAAGCAGACGCTTACCTGGACTATTACGCCAATCAGGTGGGTGACGATGAGGGCTGCGACATCATCACCGGCGAGCTGGGTATCCAGACCGGCATTTTCACCCCCGAAGACGCCGTGCGTTTCCGTTTCCACTTCAAGGCCGGATTCGCCGGGGTACCACTGGTGGGCACACCCGAGAAGATCGTGGAGCTGTTCAGGAAATATTCTGACTGGGGGATCGACGGCATTGCCCTGACGTGGCTCGATTACCACGAGGGTATAAAGGACTTCGTGAGAGAAACACTGCCACTGATGGAAGACGCGGGCCTGCGTGAATCCAGAGGTGTGGAGGCGATTGCTTCGAAGGTGTCCGCAGAAGTAGCCTGATGGCCAGGCCGCCCTGGCAGTGCTGGCCAGGGCGGCCTTATCCGGACAGCTTAAAGGGCCAACATGCGTTGCGGATTCAACAGAGTCACCTCGGTGCGGCGCTCGCCGCTCAAGCCGAACGCGTCGAACCACTGCCCGCTCAGCGACAGCCACTGGTGGACATCGATCTGACTGGTCTGCCCCAGGTCCGAGCTGTAGACCACATTGCCGACATGACTCAACACATCGCTGAAATCCTGCCGATCCTGATAGCCCAGCAGGTACGTCAGTGCGGTCTGCTCGATGTAGACCGATGGCTCTGTGCCGATCAGCGCAAGCTCGGCCGCGTCTAGACCGGTCAACGGATTGGCAGGCTGATTGAGCATCAACCTTGGCACACCGATCCGCAGCGCTTCGTCGATCAACGTCCTGACTTCATTGGCATCGGCATGCCCGGTCGAGATCACCAGCGGATAGTCGCGCGCCATTCTCAGAATATCCAGCGCCTGTGGTGTCAGGCGGCCGTTCTCCGATGTCACTCTGGCAGGCTTGATGGGCTTGTCCCGCAACAGCGGATGACTCAGGTTGCGGGCCAGCGTGCTGGCATGCGTCCTGCCGGTCACGGTTGGCAAGTGAACCAGGAAACGCCCCGGCTCATCGCCACGCAAACAGAGGCTGCGCTCGACCACACGGTAGTCGATGCCGCCGGCAATCTCGTTCAGCACCACCGAGCCGCTGACCGGAAAACCCTGATCGCGCGCTTCCCACGCCTGGGCTGCCGTACACCCCAGATGATTCTTCAGCACCACCCTGCCCTGTGCCCGCGCGTAGCACCTGCCCGCCTCGATCGCACCATGACGACGAATGAACGCGTCAGGATTGGCGTGGTAATGCACATCGATGAAGTTCAGCGCGTCGACCTGGCTCATTGCACACACTCCTGGCGGGTCATCAGGAACGCGTCGATGCTGTCCAGCACCTGCTGCAAGTCATCCGCCAGCGGACGCATCCCGCCCCCCTCCACGCACAACGAGCGTTGCTTCCGGCCACGGGTACGCAGCACATTGCGCACGCCCACCAACTGCGACTTTTCGCCGAACACGCTCAACACACGCCCCTGGTAATCGAGCAGGCATTCACTGAGATCCACACCAGCCAGCAACCGGAAACCCACTGTCAGGCGCTGCCCCTGCATCGAAAGCGTCGCGTCACTCTCGTGGCCGGCTGGGTCCGCTCGTTCATGGACCTGCCCGTCAGGCAATACCAGATTGTCCAACAGATGCCTGGCTTGCTCGACATGCCCCTGTTCGGCCAGGTCTGCCATATGTCCCAGCCTGGAATCGAGTAATCCGTCGGCCTTGGCGGGAGAAGACAGCAGCAGCAAGGCAGGTGTCGACTGCAGAAATGAAGTGCCTGCCAGTGCCTGCGCCAATGCACCGCCCAAGGCGACGCCGACCAGTACATCCGGCACACCCCAAGGCTCGAGCGCGCGGGCCCAGCGCTCGGTAAATGCGCCAAACCCCTCACCCGGCACGACGGGCAGCGACAGGGAATCAAACACCGTGACCTGAAAACCGGCCGCGGTGAAATGCTCGATCAGCGGTTGGGCAAAACCACCCTCGTCCCAGACCGGCATCACCGGTGACAAAATAAAGACGCGCGAATGCCCGACACCAAAGGTCCGACAGGTCATGCAATGACTCATGGCTTTTGCTCCTGCAAAAAGGACAAGACCCGCCTTGTCGAGCGGGTCCGGTCGTTGCTCCATCGTGAAGGCTCAATCGTGACGGATCAGCGGGTCGTGCGAAGGCGTTCGACACTGGCGGCATACCCGCGCAAGGTCGACTCGACAATCAGTTGTGCGGGCAGCACCTCCTTGATCAGGTCCGCGACTTCGCCTGCCCAGATGGCCCGGATACTGACATCGTCGGCTGCCAGCGCGGCTTCATAGTCCAGACGCAGTTGACCGGCTGAGGCAGCGAAAGCCTGCTCCTCACCCACCCAACTAGCGGAAAAGTCATTGCCGATCACACGCCCGCTGTAGCCCTCGGGCCAATCGATGCCGCGTACCTGATCGAAGATCCGGGTTCGCACCGTATCGCTCGCGACCGCCTGCAGCAGTCGTTGTTTTACCCGTTCGGAAGGCAGTGCCTCCTGCGAAGCCAGAAAGCGCGTGCCCATCATCACGCCGTCCATGCCCAGCGCCAGCGCAGCAGCCATGCCACGCCCATCGGCGATCCCGCCAGCACCGATCAGCACGACATGCTCACCCACAGCGTCGCGGACCGCCGGAAACAGCGGCAATGAAGCGCGGCGCAAACTGTGACCACCCGCCTCGGCACCTTGCACGATCAGCGCATCGGCACCGGCGTCCAGTGCTTCAAGCGCCTGATCGACGTCATGCACCTGAACGATGACTTTGGCATTTGCCTGATGGATGGGCCTGACGAAAGGACGTACATCACCAAACGACAGGGCAACCACCGCCGGACGATACTCCAGCGCCAGAAGAAGCAATTCGAACTGTTTGGCCACGGTAAACATGACCAGGCCGACGCCCCAGGGTTGCTGCACCTCTCGCATCATCTCCAGTTCACGCGCCATCCATTGCGGGTCGCCGTAACTGGCACCCACCAGGCCGAGACCACCGGCACGGGAAACCGCGGCCGCCAGACGCCCGCCGGAAGCGCCGCCCATGGGCGCCAGAATCAGCGGGTGGTCAATGCCCAGAAGTGAGGTCAGTGCTGTATTGATCGTGGTCATCGCATAATCCCTGTGCAATCCGAGTGAATATCAGACGAAGGCGGCCTGTGCGCCGCCCTCTTCTGCCGGTCGTGGCTCAGCCAGCCTTTTGTAAGGCAATTTCAGGGGTGATGTACTCGGCCACGTTGTACAGGTGATATTCCCAAGTGCCGGTTTCTTTCAACCGGGAGTAGCGCGACAGAAACTCTGCGTCGGTAAACAGCGACTCGAACTGGCTGCGATCGCTCCATTGCGCCTGATTGATGACGGTCTTGCCGTCGATGCTTTTCATCAATCGGCTCCATTTGAAGGCACTGTAAGTGCGTGCCACGTAACTGACCGTCTCTTCAAGAATCTGAATGGCCAGATCCTGAGCCCCCTCATTTACCTGTACGACATTGATCAGATAAACCGCGTTGTCATCGGTGACGGATTGAGCGTCGAACAATTCCATTTTCATCATCATTTCCATTCAAGTGGGAAGGCAGATCGGTTCACGCCTGCGAAGGCATCGCGACGCTGATTTTTTCAGCGTCAGTCAGCCAGGGCTGGTCGTAGCGATAGGTGCTGCGGGCTTTTTCCAGCGTCCAGCCGGCTGATATGGCTTCGATGATGCTGCGCTCCGTCTGCTCGACCGCCTGGGCACGGCGTACGACCTCGACAGCCAGTTGCTGGGGAATCACAACGCACCCGCTGCCATCACACACCAGAAGGTCGCCGGGCCGGACCGTCACGCCATCGATGAGCAGAGGCACTTGTACAGCCTGGAGTTGAGCGCGGTTCTTTGCCGACTGCATGAAACGCCCGCGACTGAACAATGGGTAACTGCACTCGATGACCGTATCGATATCGCGTGCCACGCCATCGATCACGGTGCCCTTGATGCCATTGGCCAACGCGAAGTGGGTCATGATGTCGCCCCATACCGTGCAGTCCTGGCGTCCGTTGTTTGAGGAAACAATCACCGCACCGGCCGGTACATGATCGATATAGTTGGCAGCCCCCTTGAAGACCGCAGATGCATCGACCGGCTCGTACTGCACGGTAAACGCGATGCCCACGCAACGAGTGCCAGGGACTTGCGAGGTAATCCCTGAAAGCCCGCCGTCGATCCCCAGGCTGTCCAGCGCGTCAGACAAGGACGCAGTGTCGAGATGTTCACATGCCTCCAGCACGGCTTGCGCAATGGGTACAGCTTCAAAGTGCGCTGACATGACGTTCTCCCTGTGCTGCAACCTGTTCGTTGCCATACCCGAACGTGCGGGACTGCAACTCGATGCACTGTTGAACGATCGCTTCGCCCACCTGAGCCGTGGTATGGGAACCGCCGAGGTCATATGTGCGTGTGGATGTGCGAGAAACCAGGCTGACGGCCTGGCTGATACACGCCGACTCGGCCGGGAACCCCAAATGCTCCAGCATCAGCGCGATGGCCATGAACATCGCGCCGGGGTTGGCCTTGTTCAACCCCGCATGGGCAGGCGCGCTGCCGTGTACCGGTTCGAAATAAGCCCCTGAATTGCCGAAGTTGCCACTGGGCGCAAACCCCAGACCTCCCATGACTCCGGCGCCGAGATCGGAAAGAATATCGCCGAACATGTTCTCGGCAACGATCACCCCGAAGCGCTCGGGACGCTGCACCATCCACAGAGCAACCGCATCGACATTCTCGATGACCCCGGTCACGTCCGGATACCGCTGAGCTGTTGCTTCGAAGATGCCCCGTGCAAAGGCGCTGCTGTGCCGCAGGACCATGGGTTTGTCGACAAACGTGACCCGCGTGAAGTGGTTCTTGCGGGCGTACTCGAAGGCGTATTCGAAAATACGCGTCAGGCCACTTCGCGTCTGCAGGCGCAACGTCACGGTTGCATCGTCCTGCCCTTCTCGCTGCCACGCCGCGCCGAGGGCTTCCCGCTCTTCGAGCAGCGGCACCAGTGCATCCGGGATACAACCGAAGTCCAGCCCCGCATAAAGCCCTTCGGTGTTTTCCCTGATCACGACAAAGCGAAATCTGTTTTCGCCAGTCATGTCAGTGACCGGGCGGACATTGGCGTACAGGTCGAGATTCTGCCTGAGCTGAATGACCGGACTGACATAGCGGCGGTTCTGGCCCTGAAGCGCCAGTGGCAACTCTGCTTCGGCCTCTGCCAGAGGTTTGCTGGTGATTGCGCCAAGCAATGTCGCATCGCAACTGGCCATGATCTCCCAGGTCCGGGCCGGAACGGTTTCCCCCTCGGCCCTCCAGCACTCCCAACCGATGTCCGCCGCAATCAGATCGAACGGCAGGTTCAACGCCGCAATCACCGGCAGCGCCGCCTCCATGACCTCAATGCCGATCCCGTCACCGGGCAAGACACAGATGCGCTTTCTGAGCGTTTGAGTGGTCATAGCGCGACTCCTTTTGCGCTGTTCGACAGGCCGCTGGTCGACAACACCGCTCGCGGCGCAAGGCGCGCCACCTTGTCTTGCTGATACATGACCTCGATCGCTCGGTACTCGGAGGTCAGCTGAAAGCGCTCGAGGGTGTCCCGCACGCGTTGACTGCTGTCATAGGGGAAGTTGTAAGTGCCCAGAATGACATCCATCAGCGGGCTGGGCATATTGTTGTGCGGTACCGCGCGGGCCGTGGCTTCCGACAGTTCCATCACTTTCACCAGGTCATAACCATGACTGACGCCCGTACGCTCCAGGTAGGCAACCAGCATACTCAGGTGAAGATTGCCGGCCCCTTTGCCCATGCCGCATATGGACGTGTCGATGTATTCAGCGCCGGCTTCTATGGCGGCCGCTGCATTCGCCAGCGCCAACGACAGATTGTTATGCGCGTGAAAGCCCAGCGGCACCAACAGCCGGCTTGAGAGACGACTGAACAGTCGGTCTACATCGGCTGGCAACATGTGGCCATTGGAATCCGCACAGCAAACGATATCTGCGCCGGCCCCCTCCGCGCGCACTGCCGTATCAAGCACGCTGCCTGGCGTCTGCGAGGTGACATGCGTCACATTGGCGCTGACACTGAAGCAGTAATCGCGAGCCAGCGACAAGGTCACAAGCCCCTCATCCAGTTGATCGCGCCTCAAACAGACGCGGATCATCGAAACGCCCTGCTCCTTGAGCATGGCGAAGTCATCCGTGGTGATGTTTCTGGGGTGAACCATGACGGCCAGTTCGATACGGCCGTTGGCCGCCTGCGCAATCTTTTCAATGAAGCCTGCGCCTACATCACTGGTCAGACCGTGCTCGCCTTTCGGGGCGAAGGATCCTTTGCAATAACCAATTTCGCAGAGGTCGACACCCGCACTGGCCAAGCCAGCGACCACTATCTGCGCCTGATCTTCTGTGAAGTTGAAGTTGTTCCGATAACCACCGTCACGCAAGGTAACGTCGAGAATTTTTACGTCGGCCATGAGAATCTCCGGCTGTCCTTAGGGTGTCATCAGGGTGCTTGAGATGATCTTGCCACTGCTTGAGTTTTTATAATTATCCAACAGCGCGCCATCTAACAAACCTTGCCGAGCCGACACCTTAACGTCTCGGAGTTTCGAGTCATGAACTGCTCCACTCGACATTGATCCTCGTCAAAACAGCCGAACTTGTAAACTGTCGATATTTGATGAGGGGATGGGAATTTTTTCACCGCAAGACTGTTTTACCGCCAACATGACCAGCGCGAACTCAGGCCTGGCTAGCGATAACAGCTTTCCACATAATTCATGGCAGCCTGGATGGAAGCCACCGCGCGCAGGTCTTCATGCACGCCCAGCCAGACATCAACTTCCAACGGAGCCGACAACTCCACCCGGCACAGGCGATTATTGTCCTCTACGGCAAAACTGGGCAGTAACGCGATGCCCACACCGGTTTCCGCAGCACGAATTTGTAACTCCACTGTTTTGGCCTCCAGCACAAAGGGCCGTTCACCGACGATATCCCTCAGCCAACCATTCTGATTGTCACTCATCAGTTCATGGTCATAAGCAATAAACTCATAATGCTCCGGGAGGCGTTGCTCCAGATAAAAACGTGCGCAATAAAATGAAAAGGAAGCCGTGCCAATACGCCGCGCGACAATGCCGCTTTCAACAGGTTTGGAAAACCGTATACACAGGTCAGACTGGCAACTGGATAACGACGAATACTGGTGATCGCCCAACAAGCGCAACATAATGCCGGGATGCATCGCCCGAAATGCCCCCAATTGCGGCACCAGCTTCTCGACCGCCACCGACGGCGGCGCACTGATGGTCACCTCCACACCCTGCGCTACCTGAGCCGCAACCGCGAGACGGCCAACGGCCTGGGTCTGCGCCTCGATCTGTCGCCCGATCGCCGCCACACGCCGTCCCTCATCAGTCAGTTCATACAAACGCTTGCGACGGTCGACAAGCTTTACATTCAGAGACCTTTCCAGCGAAGCGATACGGCGCGAAACAGTGGCGTGCTCCACACCCAGCATCCTTGCAGCGCCACTCAGGGAACTGACCGTGGAAAACATTACGAAGTAACGCAGGTCCTCCCAGTCAAAACAGATCCTGGGTTTTCTGAACAGGTTGTTAACCTCGAAGGTAGTCGATCCATCCACTGGAGTCATTGTCATCCAAGCCTTATCCTTATGCGGTTCGTGCGAATAGGTAGTTCTGTTATGTTTTAAACCGAGCATTGGCAGGTGCGTAGAACGATAAGGATAAGGCTGACAACTTCCTCAGGCCCGGACAGCGAGCGGGCGCCGCTGGGTAGTTTAGTTTATCAGGGAGTGGGTATTGCGGAGTGGGGTTCGGATGATTGGGGACGGGGGTGTCCGGAGTGGGGTTGCTACGGATAACAAGTGACGAAATTAAAAACAAGCCGTCTGCCAGAACAGGAAAATGCTGTCTATACGTATTGACTGATCAAGGAAATATTTATTTGATGCCCCTGCTATAAATCAAAAATGAGTCTGTAAACTGCATGTTTATCCCCAACTCTTTTTATCGAGTTATCGACATTAAATGCATCAACGCCGAAAAATCAATTCACCCTAAAGCCTCCCGCGCCACGCACGGGAGGCCTGTCGAATCACTGTTGCCCGGACAACTTCATGATCATTCGCGACAGCAAGTAGATCCGCGGCGCCACGCTGCCTACTTCGGCATACTCTTCGGGCGTATGGATATTGCCGCCGACAATCCCGAAGCCGTCCAGCGTCGGTGTACCCACGCTGGCAGACAGACTTGAATCCGCCGCCCCGCCGCTGCCCTCGATGGTCAGGGTGCGACCCAGTTCGCCGTAGATGCCTTGCGCCATCGCGACCAATGCATCGGACTGCGCGGTTTGTGGCATTGGTGGCAGGCCACGGACCAGGCTGGTCTTGACCTCGGTATCAGGCACCAGCTTGTTGGCCGACACCCTGGCCAGATCCTGCTCGACGCGGTCGAACTCCTCCGGTACGGCAGCACGCACATCGGCCTTGGCGCTGGCCTGATCGGGAATCACGTTGGTGCGATCCCCTGCCTTGAGCACGGTAAAGTTGATGGTGGTTTTCTTCTCCTCGTCACCCAGCTTGCCGAGTTGCAGGATCTGATGGGCAACTTCGGTCGCGGCGTTACGTCCCAGCTCAGGCGCAACGCCTGCATGCGAGGCCTTGCCTTTGACTTCGACCAGCGCGGTGGCCGAGCCTTTGCGCCACACCACCAGACCGTCGGCCGGACGACCCGGCTCCAGGTTGAGGGTGACGTCATGCTCCTTCGCGGTTTTCTTGATCAGCTCGGTAGCGACGCCTGAGCCGGTCTCCTCGCTGGCGTCGAGCAACACCGTGATCTGTGCGTAGTCGGTGAACTTCAGGTTGTGCAGCACCTTCAGCGCATAGATAGCCGCAACGATGCCGCCTTTGTCATCCATCACCCCTGGGCCGTAGGCACGCCCGTCTTTGATATGAAACGGTCGCTCGGCCGCAGAACCTTCCTTGAACACGGTGTCCATGTGCGCCATCAGCAGAATCTTCGCCTTGCCGGTGCCTTTCAGGGTGGCGATGACGTGGTTGCTGGCTTCTGGCGTATTTGGAACGAGCTCGATGGTGGCACCGAGCTTTTTCAGTTCTTCGATCGCGATGTCGCTGACCTTGGTCAGGCCCGGTACATACCCGGAACCCGAGTCGATGTTCACCAGACGCTCCAGCAGCTTCAAGGCTTCGTCCTTGTATTGCTCGGCATCGGCCTGGATGGCCTTGTGCGGTTCGGCCATGGCCGCCGGTGCCAAGGCTGTCAACGCAAGCGCCAGGGCGAGATGGGCAGCCAGTGGCGAGCGGGTAAATGAGCGCATGTGTTTCATCCTTGTGTTCGATCATCGAGGTTTTTTCAGGACCATACCCTACACACGTACCGGCCGTCATGGCTCAGCTCGCCTTGCGCCAGCGCTCGAAGCGGTCGAACAGCAGCGCATAGAGGATCGGAATCAGGCCCAGTGTCACCAGCGTACCCAACGCAAGGCCACCCATGATGGTGATCGCCATGCCCTCCCAGAGCGGACCGGCAAACAGCATCAGCGGCACCAGCCCGATGATGCAGGTCAGTTTGGTCATCACGATCGGCCGCAAGCGCTTGATCGCGGCATTGACCACTGCGTCACGCACCGACAGGCCTTGCTCGCGCTCAGCCTCGATACGTTCGAGCAGCAGCACGGCATTGTTGACGATGATGCCAGCCAGCGACAGCAGCCCGAAAGTGGCCATGAAGCCGAACGGATAGCCGGTGAGCACCAACGCCAGCGCCACGCCGATCAGCACGAAGGGCACGCTGGAGATGACGATCAGCAGCTTGCGGAACGAATTGAACTGCCAGACGAACAACAACAGCATCGCGACCAGTGCGTGTGGCATGTACTGCAGCAGCGCCTGATTGGCCTCGGCCGAGTCTTCTATTTCGCCACCCGGTTCGATGTGGTAACCCGCCGGCAGGCTGATTGCAGCTATCTGCGGTGCCAACTGCTCGACGATCGAGGTCGCTGTCATTGACGGATTGTGTCCGACCACCGTGATCGCGCGTTGCAGATTACGCCGCTGGAGGGTCGATGCCTCGGCCCTGGGCTCGACAGTGGCAATGGCCGACAACATCAACGGCGCACCCCCGGAAGCCGGGTAAATCAATGTGCTGTCCAGATCATTGCCCGGTTTGCTCAGCGTGCTCTGCTCGCGCGCCACAATGGCGACAGCAGTATCGCCATCCTGCAGCGACGACACGGACAGCCCGCTGTTTCTCAGTTGCAGGGCCTGGGCGATGTCCTGAGTGGCAACACCGGCCTGCAGAGCCTTGTACGGATCGACGACAACGTCGTAACGCAGCAATCGGGTCCGCCAGTCATCGTGGACATCAAGGGTTCCAGGCAACGCCGACAACGCCTGCTCGATCTGTCGGGCAGTACCGCGCAACACTTCCTCGTCAGGACCGATGACCCGGTAGACCGCAATCCCCGCCTCGGTGGTGCCCATCGAGAATCGTTTGGGCTGCGCTTCGATTTCGGGGTGCTGCGCGAGGATAAACTGCCGTGTGCGCTCGATCACCGCATCAAGGTCGGCACCCTCGCGCACGCTGACAGTGAAATAGGCGATATTCGGCGCCGGCAACGGGGGATTGAGTCCAAGCACGATCCGCGGCCCGCCACTGGCGACATAGCCAATACTGTGTTCCACATCCTGATCGCTGCTCAGCCACTGGCTGATATCACGCACCGCTCGCGACGTGTCTCGCGAGCTGCTGCCGGGCTCCAGCACCAGCGGAATCTGGAACTGCATGCGGTCTGACTTCGGCAGAAAATCGTACGGCACCCGGGTCAGCACCACGACCGCCAACGCCAGCAACCCCATCATGCAGGCAATGAAGAGCAGCGAGTGATTCAGCAACCCCTCGATGACCTTGCGATAGCCGCGGTAGAACACCGAGGCATACTCATCGGCATCATCCCCTGACGCTTTGACGGCCGGCACTCTGGCGAAGTGAAAGCACAACAGAGGCGTCACCGTGACGCTGAGCAGCCAGGAGCTGATTAGCGTCGTGGCGAGCACGACCGCCAGCGAACGCAGGTATTCGTTGGTGCTGGTCTGCCCCAGAAAGAAGGGCGAAAACGCCAGAACGATGACCAGTGAAGAAGTCAGCAGAGGGATCATCAAGGTGCGCCCTGCTTCCTCACAGGCACTTCGTCGATCCTCCCCCGCATGCAGGCGCCGCTCGATGTCTTCGGCGATGACGATGCCGTTGTCCACCAGCAAGCCCAGCGCCAGGATGATTGCGGCAATCGACACCGTCTGCAGCTCGATCCCCAGTGCGCGCATGACCAGCAGCGTACTGAGGATGGTCAAGGGCACAATCACCCCGACCACCAGGCCGGTGCGCCAGCCCAGAAATAGCATGACCACGCACATCACGATCACCACCGTCTCGGCCATGACGTGATACATCTTGCTCATCTCGTGCTCGACCACGCTGGACTGGAAGGTCACCACGTGCAAGGTAAAGCCCGTCGGAAGTTGCTGCTCCAGCTCACCGAGTCGCTTGCGCAAGGCTTCACCGAAGGTTTGCACATTGAGGCCTGGCTGCATCGAAACCGCCAGTACCACAGCATCCTGTCCCTGGTAGATCGCTTCGGTTTCCGGCGGATCGACAGGGCTCACCGATACCCGGCTCAGGTTCTGCAACGCGACCTTCTGACCATTGGGCAACTGCACCGGGAACTGTCGAAGCTGCTCCAGCGAAAGCACCTCGCCACTGATCGAAAGCGTGGTGCTCTGCTGGCCGATGACCGGGTTGCCTCCTGTCGCGATCAGGTTGCGGGCTTGCAGTTGCTGAAGCAGCTGTTGCGGGGAAAGTCCGGCGGCGGCCAGCGTCTGGTGCTCGACATCGAGGTAGATGCGTTCATCCTGCAGACCATATAGCTGGACCTGATCGACGCCCTTGAGCGCATAAAGCTGATTGCGCAAACGTTTGATCGGGCCGCGTATCTCGCTCATGGTGAAACCCGGTGCGGTCAGCGCGACCGAAGCCACGGCCACGCGACCGAAATCATCATCGACAAACGGCCCTTGGGTGCCGGGCGGAAAACCACCGCTCGTTTCGCTCACCTTCGCCCGGAGCCGTTGCCACAGCAGCCCAAGATCCTTGACGTTGTCATACGCCGTGACCTGCACGATCACTCGGCCAGGCTGGACCGTGGTGAGCACGTTCTTGATCTCGGCCAGTTCACGGATACGCTCTTCGAGTGGCCTGGCGAGCAGTTCCTCGCTGCGCTCTGCGGACAGCCCTTCCAGAGACACACTGACCAGTGCGTCGCGAACGGTCACCGACGGCTCTTCCTGAGAAGGAAAGCTCAAAAAAGTCGCGACACCGGCCAGCAAAATCAGCAAGGCGGCAAACAGGGTCAGGCGGCTTGCGCCCATGGCGCGGGAAGTAAGGTTCATTGCGCGGCACCGCTCAGGCGAGTGTCTGAATGAAACAGCGTTACTGGCTGACCGTCCTGCAGAAAAGCAGCGCCGGCAGTGACCACTTGCTCACCAGCGGTTAGCCCGCTGACGACCACTGCCCGTCCTTCTCTGACCGTACTCAGCGTGACAGAGCGGACGGCGACTGTTCCTCCCGGCTGGTAGACGAAGACTTCGGCAAGGTGGCTGCTGGTCCCCATCCATAACGCTTGCACCGGGACCGACAGTGCTTGTGCGTCGGCAGCGGGATGCATTTGCACAAGTAGCGTGACGCCACTGGGCAGCCTGCCGGCAGGTCGCAGCACTCGGAACACGGCCGTTCTGACCAGCCCGTCATCGGCTCGGGGCGAAATGCCTTCCAGGGCGAGATCAAACCCTACCGTACCGTCTGCGCTGCTGGAGGCGCTGGCGAGGTCGCCCGGCTCAAGCGACTCGGCAAGTGCCAACGGAACAGCCGCCACCACTTGTTGCTCTGCGGCGGATTCGATATCCAGCAGCACCTGCCCGGCGGGCAACAAGCTCTGCGGTTGTGCATGACGGGCCACCACGCGCCCGGCAAAGGGTGCGATCAACCGGGTGCGATCCAGTTCGCGACGGGCCAGGTCCAGCTCGGCTTGCGTGCGCATCAGCTCGGCGCTGGCTTGTTCACTGGACGACTGGGCCGACTCGACCACGCTCTGGGCGACACTGCCAGCTGCGAGCAGGTTTTGCTGACGCTGGTAGTTACGCTGGCGCTCCAGCGCCTGAGCCCGAGCCAGCCGCAAGGCGGCCTGCGCCTCCTGCAGGCGCAACTGCGCAGGCTGCGGATCAAGGCGGGCGAGCACCTGGCCCGGCTTGACGCTATCGCCAATGTCGACCCGCAGCTCTGTCAGGGTGCCTGCCGATTCAAACGCCAGACTGGCGCGCTCCTGCTGTCGAACGGTGCCGATGAAGCGCAGCGCAGCGCCCTCTCCCGCCCGCACCGTCTCAACCTTGACTGCCCGGACAGGCGGAGCACTGGCCGTCTGTTTATCACCGCAGCCACTGATCATCAGAGTGATCAGCACGACGCCGCAAGCGCGTGACACACACCGCCGTAGAGCCAGAAACGCATCAGGATTCAATCGCATGGCAGGCTTCAACCCTTCAGAAAGCGTAATTCAAGGCAATCAGGCCACTGCCTTCGGCATCGGTCTCGACCAGTGGGCTGCCACGGGTCTGATCGGTGTAGTGCGTCACCCCGACGCTGGCGACGGTTGACCAGTGGGCGTCGAAGGTATGCTGCCAGGCGAGCGCCGCCGAGTACGCATAAATGCCGCTGTCTGCGTTGAAACGGGAGAAGCCGGTGCGCTGACTCTGGATCGGACTCACGCCGAAATAGGTCTGGTTGTAACGACCGTCACCGGCGTGCGCATCGATGTCGAGGGTCACCGTATCGGTCTGGCTGTGATAAGCGATGCCCTCGAAGCCCAACCGATAGCGATTGCCACGTTTTTCGCCAGCCACCCGCAGTTCGGCCTCGGCACTGACGGACAGCCACGGCATGAGTTGCTGAGAAACCATGAAGTCGCCAACGGTCGCGCCCTTGACGGTGCCCATCCCTCTCAGCTCGTTGGAACCAGGCCGATTCGTGCTGTTTTTCTCGGTACGACCGAAATCGTAATTGAGTGCAGCACTGGCACCGAACCCGGAATCTGACTGCCATTGCAGCCCCAGACCGCGCGTGGTGTCGGCGAAGAAGATACCGCGCTGGACCGTCAGCATGGGCACCACCTGACTGCGGTATTCATCGGCCCCCATGTAGCGCGGCAGCACAGCCATGCCGAGCCCGAAATTGACGTTGAACCGGTCACCCAGCATCGACTGGCTTTCAGCGGTGCTGTCCTGGGCACAGGCATGACCGGCCAGGGTCATGGCCGCAGAGGTGATCAATACGGTCAGCACAGGTTTAAGCAGCGCAGACCGCAGGTGAGTACGAGAGATTGCAGGGCTCATGGGGATACTCCGGTTTCATTCAGGATTGGGGTGGGGTTGTCGGTTCTGCTCCGTGCAGCACTCGAAACAGATCGACGCGGTTTTGCTGCAGCGCGTCGAGAGACTTGCGAGCGGCTGCGTCGGCTTCGGCAATACGGAGAGTGGAAACCAGCAATGCAGTACGCTCGACAGCGCCCGCATTGAGTTCAAAGGTCAGGCGCCGCACTTTTTCCTGGACCAGCGCAACCCGCTCGACCTCGTTGCGGACATGGTTCAGGGCCTGCTGACGGCGGGTCAGCACGGCGGACATTTCACGGAAGGCGTTCTGCACGGCCTTTTCATACTCGGCCACTGCGATCTGCTGACGCACCTTGGCAAGATCCAGGTTGGCCTGATTACGCCCGCCGTCGAACAGCGGCAGATTCAATTGCGGGGTGAACAGCCAGGCACCGCTGCCGTTGCTGAACAAGGTGCGCAGGCTGTCGCTCTGCAAGCCCACGCCGGTACTGAGTTTTATGGACGGAAAGAACGCCGCACGGGCAGCACCAATGTTGGCATTGCTGGCCTTGAGGGCTTCTTCGCGCTGACGGATGTCAAAGCGTTCCAGCAGGCGCTGAGACGGCAGATTCGACAGCCAGGCCGGCGTCTCGACCAGCGCGGCGGTCAGCGCAGGCGTGCCTGGCGTGCTGACGGGCAACGCTGTCGAATAGCCGGTGAGCAACAACAAGGCCTGCGACGCGTTGGCGTGATCGCTTTCCGCATCCTGTACCTGCTGTTGCGCGCTCAGGGTGTCGAGGCGCTGTGCCATCAGATCATCCAGCGATAGCGCACCTTGACGCTGCTGCTCTTCGCCCGCCTTGACCAGCATCAGCCGGGCCTCGTGAACCGCCTGCGAATCCTGCTGCACGGCAGCGGCCAGACGCTCGGCCAGCCAGGCGCGGGCGACTTCCGCAATCAGTGCACTGCGTGCCGCCTGCTGGCCGTAGGTGCTGGCCAGATAATCGTGCCGCGCCGCCTCCGACAGGCTGCGCACGCGCCCGAAGAAATCCAGTTCGAAGTCAGAGACGCCCACCGACGCGATGGAAATGTCCTGGCCATAACGCTCGTCGGCGGCCGCATTATCGAAGTGCTGACGATCGCGCTCGACACCTGCGGCAAGGGTCGGAAAGCGATCGGCGCGGGTAATGCCGCGCATTGCTCTGGCCTCCTCCACACGCAGCACCGCCACACGAAAATCGCGATTGAACGCCAGAGCCGATTGCAGCAGACCGCGCAGCTCTCCCTTTGGCGATAACTCGCCAGCCAGCGCTTCTTCGTCGGCGCTGAGCACGACGGCTGTGGAGGTATTCGCAGCCGCGACCACAGCGGACACCTGATCGACAGGGACCGGCAACGCTGGACGCTGATAGGCCGGTATCAACGAGCAGCCCGAAAGAACCAGGCTCGCCAGCATGGCCAGGCAATACCGGCGGCGGTTGCGGATACGCTTGGACAGCGGTGTACTCATCGGCATAGGATCTGTCCGCGACAGTGGGCTCTGGACAGCATCCTGAACGTCGACTTTCAACAAACCGTTCGTGAATTATCAAGATTTGATCAAGAGGCGCGCTCGTGTCAGGAAAACGCATTCTTATCGTTGAAGACGACGCCGACAGTGCCAGCATTCTCGAGGCTTACCTGCGTCGTGACGGCTTCAACGTCGGGCTGGCCGAAAACGGTCAGCGCGGTATCGATATGCACCGTCAGTGGAAACCCGACCTGATTCTGCTGGACGTCATGCTGCCGCTTGTCAGTGGCACCGACGTGCTGTCGGCCGTCCGGCGCTGCAGCGACACGCCGGTGATCATGGTCACCGCCATGGGCGACGAACCGGAAAAACTCGGTGCCTTGCGCTATGGGGCCGACGATTACGTGGTCAAGCCCTACAACCCTCGGGAAGTGGTGGCCCGCGTGCATGCGGTTCTGCGGCGCTCCCAGCAGAACGGCAACAACGAGCGTCATTTGCGCTACCAGAACCTGCTGGTGGAGCTGGATGCGGTCACCGCGATCATTGAAGGTCAGGATGGCGCAGAGACCGTACTCGACCTGACACCTACCGAGTTCAAGATCCTTTCCACGTTGCTGAAAACGCCGTCCAAGGCCTTCACTCGCGAAGAACTGCTGGAAATCTGCCTTCCCGACAGCGAGGCGCTGGCCAGGGTTGTCGATGCGCATGTGCATAACCTGCGGCGCAAACTGGAAATCCATGGCGTGGACAACGTGCTGGTCACCGTCCGTTCGGTTGGCTATCGGTTCAGGTGATCCTCATGCGACATTTTTTCAGGCACAGACAAAAACCGTTGTGGCACTGGGTCGGCATGCGCATGAGCATGCTCGCCGTCGGTGCGGTCATCGTCATCGCATTTTGCATGTGGCTGCACGTCACGGTCTCTGACTGGCTCACCCTGCAGGCCATGCCGGCCGACGTGCGCATGGAGTTCCTGCGGCTGCAGGCCGAGCCCACCCTGGACATGGTCAAGCTGCGCGAACTGTTCTTCGAGTATTACCCGATCGAAAACCTGCTGCCGGGCATTGCCAACAAGGAATGGTGGGTGCTGGCAGCGCTGGTGTCGATCGCGATCCCGATCATCATATTCTTCGGCTTTCTGTTTTCCCGTCCGCTTTCCAGCCAGTTCTCCTCGATTGCCAGGGGCGCACGTCAGGTCGCCCAGGGTGACTTCAAGACGCGCCTGCCGATGAGCACCAACGGTCCGGACGAATTGCAGGCGCTGGTCAGCGACTTCAATACCATGACCACCCAGCTCGGCCGTTACGAACTGGAAGTCAGCGAGTCCAGTGCCATGATTGCCCATGAGCTGCGCACGCCACTGAATGCCGCCATGGGACGCATACAAGGCATGATCGACGAAGTGTTCCCGCGTGACCTGGCACAACTGGAAATGGTCCACCGCCAGCTCGACCAGTTGAACAAACTGGTGAGTGATCTGCACCTGCTCTCGCTCGCCAGCGCGGGTCAGCTGACCCTGGACAAGACGGAGTTTTCCCTTGAGAAACTGGTGGTCGAACGTCTGAGCTGGTTTGCCACGCCGCTCGATGAGGCAGGTGTCGCCGTGACGATCGATATCCCGCGGAAATTGACCGTCAACGCCGACCGTGACCGGATCGGTCAGGTGGTGAATATTCTCGTCGATAACGCGCTGCGCTATTCGGCGATGGGCAGAGAGCTGCTGATTGTCGGCAAAACCAGCGCTGGGCGCATGGAACTGACCGTCTCGGACCGCGGCCCCGGCTTTGATTCGGAGAACCTCGAACAGGTCTTCGACCGTTTCTGGCGTGCCGAACGTTCGCGGGCGCGCTATTCGGGAGGCAGCGGCCTTGGCCTGTCCATCGCCAGAGCCATTTGCCTTGAGCATGACGGCACTATCGAGGTCCGCAACAGGCCAGGCGGAGGATCCGTCATCCGCCTGGAGATTCCGGGCTGAGCCTGCCTGCCCGGCCCCGCAGATCAGTGCCCCATCAACGAGTCGATACCGTCCGGCTTGTCGTGCACACCAAACCGGTCCACCAGCGTGGCGGTGGCCCGGTTCATGCCGATAACGTCGACGCTGATGCCTGCCTTTCTCAGTTTCAAAACCACCTTGTCCAGTGCGGCCACAGCGGTGATGTCCCAGAAATGCGCCTCGCGCAGATCGATGACCAGTGTCTCGAGGCTTTCACGCAAGTCGAATGAGGCCATGAAACGGTCAGCGGAAGCGAAGAATACCTGGCCGGTGACGTAGTAGGTGCGATGGCTGTGGAAGGGATCACGGTGCGACGTGACGTCAAGGAAGTGAGCGATCTTGCTGGCAAAGAACATCGAGGCAAGCAGAGAACCGACCAGCACACCGTAGGCAAGGTTGTGGGTCGCCACGACCACCACCACAGTGACCACCATCACGATGTTGGTCGAGAGCGGGTATTCCTTGAGGTTGCGGATCGATCCCCAACTGAAGGTACTGATCGACACCATGATCATCACCGCCACCAGCGCCGCCATCGGAATACGCGCCAGCCATTCGCCCAGAAACAGCATCATGATCAACAGCAGCAAACCCGCACTGAGGGTTGAAAGGCGTGTTCTGCCTCCAGACTTCACGTTGATCATCGACTGGCCGATCATGGCGCAGCCAGCCATGCCGCCGATCAGACCCGTGGCGATATTGGCAATGCCCTGCCCTTTGCACTCACGGTTTCGGTCACTGGTGGTATCGGTCAGGTCATCGACGATGGTCGCGGTCATCATCGACTCCAGCAGGCCCACCACAGCCAGCGCGGCGGAATACGGCAGAATGATCAGCAGCGTGTCGAGATTGAGCGCGACGTCCGGCCACATGAAGGTCGGCAGGCTGTCGGGCATTGCGCCCATGTCTCCCACGGTTCGTACATCAAGCCCCATGTAAATGGAAATTGCGGTGAGCACCAGAATGCACACCAGCGGCGAAGGCAGCAGCTTGCCCAGCACCGGCACGCGCGGGAACAGGTAGATGATTGCCAGGCCCGCTGCGGTCATCGCGTACACCGGCCAGGTCACATGGGTCAATTCCGGCAACTGGGCCATGAAGATCAGAATCGCCAGTGCATTCACGAACCCGGTAACCACCGAGCGTGAAACGAAGCGCATCAACTCACCCAGGCGCAGATAGCCGGCGATGATCTGCAGTACGCCGCAGAGCAAGGTGGCGGCCAGCAAATACTGAAGCCCGTGCTCTTTGACCAGATTCACCATCAGCAAGGCCATCGCACCTGTAGCTGCAGAAATCATCGCCGGGCGTCCGCCCACGAAAGCGATGACCACGCAGATACAGAACGACGCGTAAAGCCCGACTTTCGGGTCTACTCCGGTGATAATGGAGAACGCGATGGCCTCTGGAATCAGGGCCAATGCAACAACCAGCCCGGCCAATACATCGGCACGAACGTTGGAAAACCACGTAGCTTTGATTTTTTCGAGCATGGAAATACCTGTGACAGACGCAGCAAGACGCACGGCAGCAGTTGCCGGACGAGCAGGAGCATCGGTTTTCGATTGAGTAGTCAGAGTGGGAGTGGCGGCGACCAAAAAACGGGCGCAGCAACGGGCGACTGCAGCAAGAAGGCAGTCAGGTGTTGCGAGGGGGGCGTAGCGCTAAGGCGGCGTAGGCAGCCAGTTGGAACGGGACACGTCTATTTCCTTCGATGGGTCGTAAGGCGCTGGCATCATAGACCTATCCGTTTGAGTGATTCAAGGGCAAGTCATCTCCCCGAACGACCTGAGTGACGGATGGCGCAACACCCTGAAACACGCAAAAAAGCCATCTGATACTGTTTTTTACAGCTGTTGTGTCTCTGTTCGTTATGACCTGTTTCGCTCATGATGCAGCCTTGCTCATTTGAAGCCGCTTATGAAACGCTACGAAAAATTCGCCGCCGACATCTCGGAAATGATTCGCAGCGGCGTCCTGCCCGCCGGGGAAAAAGTCCCGTCCGTACGCGTCGCGAGTCGCACATGGTCCGTCAGCCCCGCGACGGTCTTCAAGGCCTATTACCTGCTGGAAGACAAGGGACTGATTCAGGCCCGCGCACGCTCCGGGTATTACGTGCGCGAGCATGCCGCCAATGCACTGACCGAGCCTGAACTGATCAGACACACCAGCGAAGGCACCGAACTGGGCGTCAGCGACCTGATCTTTTCAGTGCTCGGCTCGCTCAAGGACCCGGACACCGTGCCGTTCGGCTCGGCGTTTCCCAGCCCGCACCTGTATCCGCTGGCGAGCCTGGCAAAGTCCATGGCATCAGCTGTGCGTGCGCTGACGCCTGCGGGCATCGTCAGCGACATGACCACCGGGAATCCCGAACTGCGCCGACAGATCGCCCTGCGCTACATGATCAGTGGCGTGCGCTTGCCGGCGGACGAACTGGTCATCACCAATGGTGCGATGGAAGCCCTGAACCTGTGCCTGCAGTGCGTCACCGAGCCCGGCGACCTGGTCGCCATCGAAGCCCCGGCGTTCTATGCCTGCCTTCAGGTGCTGGAGCGTCTGAAGCTGAAAGCCGTCGAAATCCCCGTGCATCCGCGTGACGGCGTGGACCTCGACTCGCTGCAGGACAGCCTGACACGCCTGCCGATCAAGGCTTGCTGGTTCATGAGCAGCTTTCAGAACCCATTGGGCGCGAGCATGACTCAGGAAAACAGGATCAGGCTCTACGACCTGCTGGAACAGCATCAAATCCCGTTGATCGAGGACGATGTGTACGCCGAACTGTATTACGGCGCCAAGGCGCCTCACCCGGTGAAAAGCCTGGATCGCAGCGGACTGGTGATGCACTGCAGCTCGTTTTCCAAGACCCTCGCACCCGGCTATCGGGTCGGCTGGGTGGCAGGCGGGCGTTACACCGAGCAGATTGACCGCCTCAAGCTCATGACCACCCTCTCTCCTTCGGTCCCCGCCCAGGCCGCGCTCGCCGACTACCTCAAGCATGGCGGCTATGACCGCCATCTGCGTAAACTGCGTGACACTCTCGAACTGCAACAAGGCGCGATGCTCGCCGCTGCCGCCCGCTATTTCCCGGCGGCGACACGCGTCACCCGCCCCGTCGGCGGCTACTTTCTGTGGTTCGAATTCCCCGAGCAGGTTGATTCGCTGCAGCTCTTTCAACTCGCGCTAGCACAGGGCATCAGCCTCGCACCCGGCCCGATCTTTTCCGCATCACGGCGCTTCAAGAACTGCGCGCGCCTCAACTACGGCACGCCCTGGGACGAACGCAGCGAGCAGGCCATGGCGATGCTGGGGCGTATCCTCGCGTCGTTCTGAGCGCTTTCATGCCTTGCATAAAGGCAACTGATCCGTATTTTTAAGCCGTTTCTGAATCTGTACCAGAATCTGTATGAGCACGATAATGGCAGCGCTTTCAAACGCGCAGGCCAACCGCCAGAAGCGGCGCCTGCGGCTCGTTACAGACGGATCGATCAGCAGGAGACGCTCATGGGCAAGCTCGGACTTTCTTTGATAGGTTTTTTATTGTTGGCAATCGCGGTGGGTTTGTTGGGGACTATTTCGCCGTATTGAGGCGCCGCAAGCCAGGAATGCTGAAGCCGCGTTGCATTAGCGCCAAAACGAAAAAACCCGCCATCACAGACTGTGTGAAAACCTAGCAATCTGCGCAGCGCTCAAAGAAAATGCTCCGTATCGAAAGATACAGAGCATTTTTCGTTATGGCCTACATCCAAGGTGAGTCCCGCAGCCAGACCAGCCTATTCCCGGTCTCGCTGGAAGAGTTGATCCCTGAGGATCACCTCGTTCGTGTCATTGACCTGTACGTTACCAAGCTCGATCTGGTGCAACTGGGCTTCGATAAAGCGATTCCAAAAAGCACGGGGCGCCCTGCTTATGATCCCGCCGATCAGCTAAAACTCTACCTTTACGGCTATTTTCAGCGGATTCGCTCATCGCGACGTCTTGAAGCCGAGTGTCAGCGCAACATCGAAGTGATGTGGCTGATCAACCGGCTCAAGCCCGACTTCAAGACCATCGCCGATTTTCGCAAGAACAATAAACCCGCCTTCATCGCGACCTGCCGTGCTTTCGTTCGATTTTGTCGCACGGCAGGCTTGATCGCCGGTGAGTTGGTGGCCATCGACGGCAGCAAGTTTCAGGCGGTCGCATCCTCACGGCGTCATGTGAATTTGAAGCAGCTCAAGCGCCAGGAAGAAAAACTGGATAAGCGCATCGCTCAGTATCTGGCCGAGCTGGATGAGGCCGACAAGGCTGAAACCACAGATTCAATTGATCGCAGCGCAATCAAAACAGCCCTGGCGCAGCTTGAGGCTCGACAACAGGATAATCAGAGTTGCCAGGCACTGATGCGTTCGATGGGCATCGAACAGTTCAACACTCATGAAAGCGATGCCCGAATGATGCGCACGGCCAAAGGGCCCCGTGTGGCCTACAACGTGCAAACCGTCGTGGACGCCGAGCATTGCCTGATTTTGCATCATGAGGTCACCCAGGATGGCGATGACCGAAAGCAACTGGAGCCGATGGCCAAGGCCGCCAAAGCAGAGTTACAGCAAGATGAGCTGACGGTCACTGCCGATGCCGGCTACTCCAATGGCAAGCAGTTTCAGGCCTGCGAGGATGCTTCGATTACGGCCTATGTACCGCCCAATCGTTCGAAAAACCCTGGCAGTCAGGAAGAGCAGCTCTTTGAGCGAAAAGACTTTATCTATGAGGCCGGACACGATCGTTTCCAGTGTCCGGCAGGCAAATGGTTAACGCTAAAACAGCACAACAAAGGTGATCGGATCTATCAGGCTGAGGTCGATGACTGCGCCAACTGCGCGCTGAAAACGCAATGCACTCGAGCCCAGCGCCGTTATGTCTCACGACATGCCCATGAAGAGGCTTTCGAGCGGATGGAGCAAAGAATGCAGGCGCATCCTGAGATGATGGCCAACCGAAGATCCATCGTTGAGCACCCCTTCGGCAACCTCAAGCAATGGCTATTTGGTAATGGCCGTTTCTTGCTGCGACAACTGGAGGGTACAAAAGCTGAAATGGCCTTGGCGGTGAATGCCTATAACCTGAAACGAGCGATTAAAGTGCTCGGTGTGCGCCATCTGATGGCTTTGATGGGCTGAGCGGTCATTTTTTCGTCTGCTGCCAATACAAAACAAAACGCCCCGAACAAGTCGGGGCGTTTGCTTGGGCCTTCATCAGTGTGTTTTCACACAGTCTGTTCAGGCGGGTTTTTTCTTGTTCAAAGGCCTACACATCGCCTTTGAAATATCGTCTGGCTCCACGACCTGGACTCGAACCAGGGACCCAGTGATTAACAGTCACTTGCTCTACCAACTGAGCTATCGCGGAATGAGCGCTATGTTACTGATTCGGAAAAGGAAGTCAAGCAGAGCAGAAAAAAATCCTGCTCGTTCATCCGGATGCCATTTCCGGCCAGACAGGGCACAGTTCGATAGACTGCCTGCCAGACACGGTAGTCCTACTTGATCCGGTAGTGAAAGGTATTCTTCACCCCGGACACTGTCACCGCCCTGCCCTCGACGATCCTTGGCTGATAACGAAAGGTCTGCGCTGCGGTCAGTGACGGGCGCATGAACAAAGGGTGGCAGGCACCCTGCACTTGCGGGTTGACCACTGTGCCTTGCGGTGACACGTCGTAGACCACCGTGCAATCACCCTCGATGCCTTTGTCCAGTGCCCGTTCGGGATAGTCCGGGGCCTCCTTGCTCAGCGGCTGGTACTGGCTGCTGTCGGCAGCGGCAGTCTGTTGCTGTGCTGACTGCTGCGCCTGACGGGCACGCTCGGCGGACTGGCGTGCCTGCTCAGCCTGACGCTGCTGCTCGATCTGCTGACGTTGCTGTGCGGCCAATTGCTGTTCCTGTTGCTTGCGCTGCTCGGCCTCGCGCAGGCGTTGGGCATTCTGCAGTTGCTCGCGCTCGTGCTTTTGCTCTTCGACGCGCTTGCGGGCCACTGCAGCCTGGTCAGGTTGACGCTGCGGCTCTGCCTGCGGTTTCGCAGCTTCGAGCGGTTTGCTGACCGGCAATGATGCCGGTGCAGGGGGTGGCGGCGCCTGCACCGGCTCGGTTACCGGTGCCGCCGCCACCGCGACTGGCTCAGGCGCGGGCGCTGGCGGCAGAATCAGTAATTGGGTGGTCAGGGTTCTGACCTGTTCGGGCGGTTTTTCCCGGGCGCTCCAGCCGAGCATCAGACCGCTAAGCAGTGCGCCATGCAACGCCAGCGCGACCGCCGCCGCGAGGCCATTGCGGCGCAGCCAGGGCCCGGTCACCCATTCGCGGCGCGGCGGCTGATAGTCGAGGGTCAGGGTGTTCATTGCGGCGCCTCGGTCACCAGCCCCAGTTGCGTCACGCCACTGCGTTGCAGAGCCGCCATGGCAGCGACCACACGACCGTAATCGGCTTTATCATCCGCACGGATGAACACTTGCGTGTCGTTGCGCTCGGCCACCAGTTGGGCAACGCGCGCCTGCATGTCCTCCAGGCTCGCGGCCTGATCGGTCTGCGCCTGAGTGTCGACGGTGTCGCCCAGGTTCCAGTAGTAGCCGCCCTGCGCCTTGACGGACAACGTCACGATACGCTGCCGGGTGTCGGTGACGAGCGCTTCGCTGGCGATTTTCGGCAACTCGATTTTCACGCCTTGGGTGAGCATCGGCGCCGTCACCATGAAAATCACCAGCAGCACCAGCATCACGTCGATGTAAGGCACGACATTCATTTCGGCCTTCGGGCCATGTTTGCGTTGCGGTTTGACCAGCATGACAAGTCCTCAGGCCGCAGCGGCCATATTGCGTGTCAGGCCTTGCAGGGTGCGGTTCAGGCGCACCTGCAGTTCGTTGCCGAAGCTGTAGTAACGCGCCGTGAGGGTCTGGCCACGGGCGGCAAAGCGGTTGTAGGCGATCACCGCGGGAATGGCCGCGAACAGGCCGATGGCGGTGGCGATCAGCGCTTCGGCAATACCCGGCGCGACCGTCGACAGTGTGGCCTGCTGCACCTGCGACAGGCCGATGAAGGAATTCATGATCCCCCAGACGGTGCCGAACAGGCCGATATACGGGCTGACCGAGCCTACCGTGGCGAGAAACTGCAGGCCTTTTTCCAATTGCAGCTCTTGCTCGCTGATGGCGACCTGCAGCGAGCGCTCGACGCCGGAGAGCACCACATCAGGCTCGATGCCCGGCCGCTGCTTGAGCTGCATGTATTCGGCGTACCCCGCCTGAAACACGTCCTCGATCCCGCCCGCATCGCCCTGCGCAGCGGATGCCTGGGCCTGCAGCGGCGCTAGGTCGGCGGCACTGCGAAAGCGTTGCTGGAAGGCATCCAGTGAGCGCTCGTAATGACGCAGCGCAAGGCTGCGCTGGATGATCAGGAACCAGCTGACCAGCGAGGCGAGCAGCAAAATCAGCATCACGGCCTTGACCAGCAGGCTGGCATCGCTGATCAGGCCCCAGATGGTCATGTGTTCGAGAGTGGCGTGCATCGGGGTAGTCCTCTGTAATGGAACGAATGATTAGCACCGCTTGATGACAAACGACTTACGGCAGCTTCAAGGTCTTCATGACCTCGGCCCACGGCACAAACTTGAAGTTCTGCGCCTGCTCGGGCATGCGCTTGCGTCCGTCCTGAACCACCAGCATGCCTTTGCTCCAGGGGCCGCCGAGGTTCATGGCGGTCACTTCGATGCCGTCGGTTTCCGAGGTGCCGTCGATCCCCGCCTTCGCGTTCAGGCCGACCCGAAAGGCGCCGCGCAGTGCATAAGGCGGCTCGGCATCCACCACCACATAGCTGTCGTTGCCCTGGCTGGAAATCAGCAGATAGTCATGGCCATCACTCTGGTACAGCGCCAGCCCCTCGACGTCGGCGTGCACCACTTCACCCACCTTGATCACGCTGGACAGCGTCGCAGGCTGATCCGCTCGCGCATCGACTTCCCAGACGCCAACGTCTTCTTCACCGAGAAACAGGCGCTGACGCTGGTCATCGGCCACGCAGCCTTCCGGTTGGGTGTCGACCTTGAAGCGGCGCACCAGCTCGCCTTTGGCTTTGCCGTCCGGTGCACTGAGCCGGTACTGGAGAAAGCTGCCATCCTTGCCATTGGCGAAGGCATACAGTTCGCCACTGGCGGGTTTGAACAGGCAGACGCCGTAAATTTCCGCCAATGGCGTGGCAATTTCCCCAGCCTCATGGAGCATGCCGCTGGCCCGGTCGATGCTGAACAGACTCAGGCTGTTGCGATCGCGATTACTCGCCACCGCCAGATCGACGTTCTTGCTACCCAGCATGAAACCGGGGCGCACATCGACATTGTTCAAACGCCCGACCGGCAGTTCCTGTAACTGCTTGCCGCTCAGGTCGTAGGCCAGCAGACCCTGCTTCTTGTTGGTGCCCAGCACCCGGCTGAGCGCCGGATTTTTCGGGTTGACCCAGATCGCCGGGTCGTCGGCGGCGTCCCCCTGACGCCCGACCGACTGGCTCTGGCTGGCCGGCATGACACTCGGCAGCGGCGCAGCAACCGCGACCGGTTTAGGCGCCCAGTTCAGCGCCCCCTGATACAGACGCTCGCCGTCCTTGTCGTTGACCAGCACCTGCAAACCGCCCTGGTCCTGATGCACCGAGAGACCTTCGGGCTTCTTCAGGCTCATCAATGACAGATCGGCCACCGGCGTCCAGGCTGCCTGCTGTTCATCATCCTGCTGCTGATAGAGATGCAACGACTTGCCCTTCGGATCCAGCGCCAGCAGACCGCCAGGCACCACGGCCATTGCCCCGGCGGCCTGTTTCAGCTCGCCAAACGGCTCGCGCAATGCCACCGGCTGCCGGGCGACATCAGCCTCGGGATGCGCCGGGTAGGCCCACCAGCCGATGTTCGCTTCATTGACGAACAACCTGTGCGCGGCATCGTCGACCTGACAAAACTCGGCGTCGGGAGGCAGCGGCAGATTGCGCACCAGGCGCGGCTCGCCGTTGAGCCGGTTGTTCGCACCAATCAGCCATTGCTCGCCCTTGCCCTCTTCGCCCACCAGGAACACAAACAGGTTGCTGGCATCATCGCGGTACAGACACAGGCCGGCCACTGAATAGTCGCGTGTCGGCAGGTAGACCGGCTTCGACCAGTGCATCTTCGTCGGATCGAGCTGGGTCAGCAGTGCCTGTTGACGTGTGTTGTCCAGCGTCGCGACCAGGACGTTGTCGCCCGTTGAGCGACTGTCGAGCCCTTGAAATGAACCCGGCATTTTTGCCAGTTCGCGGCCCTGTTCATCCAGCAGCAACAGGCCGGCCTTGACGCTCGCGGCCAGACGCCGACTGCCGTCACTGTCCGGCAAGAAGGCGACAGACTGAGCCTTGAACGAGGCGTTTTCAGCCCAGCGCGTCAGGTTCAGGTCCATCAGCGACGCGGCCTGCGCAGCCCCGGCTGCCAGGCAAAGCAAGAGCGCCAGGCACACTGGCTTGGGTGGTAGCGAAATCATCATGAACGGTTGAATCCTTTGAATGAGCGCTTCAGATCGATCAGAAATGGGTGAAGGTCAGGCCGACCTTGTAAGTCGGGCCGTACTCTTCGTACTGGCCGTTGTAGGCACGATGGCCGCTGTAGACGAAATACGGCTGATCGGTGAGGTTCTGCGCTTCGAAGCTGACCTTGAGGTTCTTCGTCAGTGAGTAGCGCGCGCTGAAATCAACGAAGGTCTGCGCGTCCACGTACTGGTCATGGTCCTTGTCGCCGATCGCCGCCAGCTCGTAGAGGTAGGCCGACTTGTAGTTGGCGGACAGACGCAGACTGAGCTTGTCGTTCTCCCAGCCGAGCATGACGTTACCGACGGTTTTCGACTGGCTGGGCAGGTCGATATCGCGCGTGCGATTGGTGCCGGTACTCTGGTCGAAACCGTTGATGCTCGCGTCGGAGCGGCTCAGCGTGGCGTTGGCGCCCAGCAGCAGACCGTTCCATGGCGCAGGCAGCCAGTCGAGTTTCTGCGAGTAGGCCAGCTCCAGGCCATACAGCTTGGCCTTGTCGCCATTGGCAAAACTATTGGCTTCGGAGAAGTTCGCCCACTGCCCGGTGCCTGCCAGGTCGGTGTTGTAGACGAAATTCTGGATGTCCTTGTAGAACACGAACGCCGACACCGTGCCGGCGCGGCCCATGAAGTGTTCGATGCCCAGGTCGAGGTTGCTCGACTCAAGCGGCTTGAGATTCGGGTTACCGAAAGACGCTTCGTCATCGTCGATCACAAAACCCGGTGCGAGTTGCCCGAAGGTGGGACGTACCACGGTTTTGGTCCACGCGGCGCGCAGCTGGGTACTCTTGTCGATCTGATAACGGGCATGCAGGCCCGGCAGCCAGTGGTGATAGCGACGGTTGGTGGTACTGGACTCGAACGCGCCATCACGCACACCGGTGCCCTTGGCGTCCATTTCAGTGCCTTCATAGCGCAGGCCGGCGATGAAGCGCCACTTGTCGACATCCAGGGTATTCATGAAGTAACCGGCGTTGATGTCTTCGTTGATCTTGAAGTCATTGGCCCGGCTTTCCGCCTCGTCGTAGGCATCGGCAGCGTTCAGGCCACCGATCAGCCCCTTGATTGCACCGGGGCTGATGCCGCTGCCAAAGTTACCCAGTCGGTAGTCGATGTTGCCTTTCTGGAACTGCGTCAGGTTGAGTTGCTGGTCGCTGAAACCCAGATCATCGAAATCCTCGTATTTCCAGACTTCCAGGTCATTGCTCTTGTCTCGGCGGCTGACCTTGCCGCCAAACTTGAATTGCGAGGCGTAGCCCTTGAAATCGTAATCGCGGGCCAGGTCCAGACGCAGGTTCTTCTCGGTGTCCTTGGTGTACTGCTTTTCCCAGTCGACCTTGTCCAGGGTGAAGTTCGAGTTGTCGTAGAACGCGGAGCCGACAATAGGCCGCGGCTTGTCGCGGTCATAGAAACCGCTGTCGGCAAAATCATCGTTGCCGACGAACGTGGCGCCTGCGATATGGCCAGGGCTGTCCTCGCTGGATTCGCTGTAACCGGCCTGGCCGCTGAGGGTCCACAGGCCGACCATGCGCTCGCCACCGAACACGTAGGACTGGATTTCCTGGGTTTCCGTACGCGCCTTGAGCTTGCGCGTGCCCTCGGCATCGCCTGTCTGCCCTGCGCTCTGCGCATCGGCAAACTCGAAACCGTTGGTGGTGCGGACCTCGTCGTCCTTGAAGCGGCTGTACAGGGTGCGCAGGTAATACTTGCTGACGTCATCGGGCCGGTAATCGAAGTTCAGCCCGCCACCGGCGCGCTCGCGACTGATGTCGTAGTCGCGCTGTTCGAAGGATTGCAGCCGCGCGCCATCCCAGTCACCGCCGGTTTCGACGTTGTCGGAGCCGAAGTCACGCTTCTGCCAGCTCAGCGCTGCCGCCACGCCGAAGTTGTCGATGCCGTCGCCGAGGCTGAAACGATTGCTTGCCGCGCCGGAAAACTTGGGGCTGGTCTGACGGGTGTTCTTGTCGTAGCTGGCCTCGCTGCTGCCGGTGTAGAACAGGCCCTTGTGGTCGAAGGCCGAGAGGCTCTCGACATCGATGGTGCCACCCAGCGAATTGGCGTCCATGTCCGGGGTCAGGGTCTTGATCACTGACAGGGACTGCACCAGTTCGGCGGGCAGAACATCCAGTGCCACGGCACGTCGATCACTTTCCGGGGCGGGCACCATGGTGCCGTTGATGGTCACGCTGTTCAGGTCGGGGGCCAGGCCACGAACGGTGACAAACCGCCCCTCACCCTGATCGCGCTCGACGCTGACGCCCGGCAGGCGCTGTACTGCTTCGGCAACGTTCTGGTCCGGTAACTGCGCAACACCGTCGGCATGCACCACGCTCTTGATGCTGTCGGAGCTGCGTTGTTCCTTGAGCGCGTTGTCGATGCTCGCCGCCTGCCCGACCACTTGCACGTGCTCGGTGGTATCGGCTTCGGCGGCCTGCAAACGTTCGCTGCCGATTGCAAACGCCAGCGCGCTGAGTGTGAAACCGACCAGTTGGGCCCTGCTGCGACGCCTGTGCATGTAAGTCCTCCCCCATAAACCCGACAGACCAGGCAAATGGCCCGGCAACTGGAGGCGCAAGCTAGAGTCGTGCAGTGACGGTTCTGTGACAGGTAACGGGCTCAGGGGCTGAAAACAGCGGGTTTGAGGGGAATGGGGCAAGTAAATGAGCTGATTTGACTTTCCGGCGGGGCTGGAGCTGTAGGTCTTACTAAGGCTCGGTGTGTCTGGCACATCGTATGCGCCGATTCTACTGTCGGTTCCCGACAGATCGCGAGCAAGCTCGCTCCCACGGCCGCTGGCCAGAATCAAACGCCGACATGCAGGTAACTCTGATGCGACACAACCTCATGCGTTAACCGCAACCGCTGCCAACGCAGTATTTCTCGAACGCGATGGCACTGACGACGCAGCGCTTTTCGATCGCGATGGCACTGACGACGCAGCGCTTTTCGATCGCGATGGCACTGACGACGCAGAGTGCGACGTTAGTGACGGCTGAGTCCTCGCGCTGATCCGGGGTGGCGTACACGTCAGATGCGAAGCAAAAACCTGCAACACACGTGAGCTGATTCGACCTTTCGCGGTCCGCGTTACCCGTCACCTAAGTGTCATGTGCATCTGTTCTGCTGGCCGATAATCAGCACCTCGGGAGCCGTCTGTTCATGTTCAGGATCATCCAACCTCATCGCTGGAAACTCGCCGTGCTGATGGTCGCCTCCAATCTCGGCCTGCTGGCGTTTCTGGCATTCGGCACGCTCAAACATGTCAGCGAATGGCAATGGCTGGACATCGTCGGTGAAGGTGGCTCTGCCCTGCTATCGCTGGTCTGGCTGTTTCTGGTGTTCAAGAGCAGACCGGCCGGCCGGGTGACCAATTACCTGTCGATCGGCCTGAGCTGCGTGTTCTTCTCGTGGTGGATCGACGCGCTCGATGAGTTCATCCGCCTGCCCGCCGCGATCGAATGGGATCACTGGCTGGAATCCGGCCCGATGCCGGTCGGCCTGATCCTGCTGACCCTGGGCATCTACCACTGGCATCGCGAACAACTGGCGATCAGCGCACAAATGGAAAAACGCGAGCGCGGCTTCCGGGAACACCGGCTGTACGACAAACTCACCCCGCTGGGCAGCGCCGACTACCTGAAGCGCCAACTGGTGGTCAGCCTGGAACAGAGTGTCTGCCAACAGCAGCCGCTGTCGCTGCTGGCGCTGGACGTGGATGGTTTCAGCGCGATCAACAATGCCTTCGGGCATGCCGAAGGCGACGAGGTGCTGTCGGCGCTCAGCCACTTGCTGGTACTCAATCTGCGCCGCCAGGACCTGCTCTGCCGTCTGGCTGGCGACCGCTTTGTGGTGTTATTGCCCAACACCGGAGAAAGCCAGGCAAAGCTGCTGGCGCTGGAGTTGCAGCAGGCGGTCGCCAGTCTGGCGCACAAGACCCGGCAACAGGGCGAACGCATTCACCTGTCGGCCAGCGTGGCGGTCGTCATGGCTCTCAATGAAACGCCGGACAACCTGCTGCGCCGCCTCAATCTGTCGCTGGCCCGCGCCCGACGCCCTCTGACCTGCACTGCCTGAGCGCCTGCCATGACGCTTAAAAGTGACTGGTATGAAATCGACAGCCGCTTCATCCCCGGCCACTACCAGCCGGCGACGCTGATTGATCTGGCCTTGTCGCGCGGCATTGACAGCCATCGCCTGCTCAAAGGCACCGGGCTGTTCTACGAGGACATCGTTGCGGGCAAGACGCGCCTGAGCCCGCAACAGTTTTTCGTCCTGATCGGTAACGCGCAACGTCAGATGGAAGCCGACGACACCAGTTTCCTGTTCGGCCAGCGGCTGTTTCCCGGCCACTACGGCGCGGCCAGTCACGCGCTGCGGCATGCGCAAAACCTGCATCAGGCGCTGGAGATACTGATCCGCCAACAGGCGCTGCTCAGCCCGCTGCTGATACCGCGTCTGGAGCTGGACGAACAGTTCGCCTATCTCTACTGGCTGGACAGTTGTGGTGCAGGTGAACAGCAGCGCTTCCTGCTCGAAGCCGGCATGACCGCACTGGTGGCGATGAGTCAATCGCTGAGCGGCGAGCGTTTGCCATGGGAATGCAGTTTCTGTCACGAAGAGCCACGCTACATCGAGCAGTACTGGGTTCATCTGGGCGAAAACACGGCATTTGGCCGCCCGCTGGACATGATGCGCCTGCCCAGGCATTACCTCACCCATGCCTGGCCTGGCGCCTCCCCCATCGCCGTGCAGGTCGCGCAACAGGAAGCCGACGGGCAACTAGCAGCGCTGGGCATGTCGTTCAGTCTGCTGGACCGCTTGCACCAGCACCTGCGTGAACATGTGCGACAGGCCACCAGCCTGGAACAGGTCGCTCACGCTTTCGCCATGAGCCCGGCCACGCTGAAGCGCAAGTTGCACAAGCACGGCACGCACTTTCAGGCGCAGCACGATCTGGCCCGCAAGCACGTCGCGTTGTACCTGTATCAGATCAAGGGGATGAGCAACGAAGCTGTGGCGGACTACCTGAACTTCAACGATCCGGCCAATTTCCGCCGCTCGTTCAAACGCTGGACTGGCAGCACGCCTACCCTGATCCAGCGCTTGTTCAACTTCGACTGAACACGCCTCAGCGCTGCACGCACAGTTTGTAACCCAGGCCATGGGCGGTGTGCAGCAACGGCGTGTCGTGGCCGCCATCGAGTAACCGCCTGAGCACATGGATATTGCTGCGCAAGCTGCTGCTGTTCGGGGCATCACGGCCCCAAAGCGCCTCTTCCAGCTCGGCCCGCTTGACGATATGCGGGCTTTTGCGCATCAGCAGTTCCAATAGCTTCATGTTGGTCGGGTTGAGCTTCAAAGGCACCCCTTTGCGGGTGACCTCCAGGGTGTCCAGATCGAACTGCAGGTCCGCAACCACCATCGTCCGGTTGTCCTGGCGCTGCCGTCGGCTGACGATCGCTTCTACCCTGGCGAGCACTTCGGACATTGCAAACGGCTTGGTGATGTAGTCGTCGGCCCCCACCTTGAAACCGGTGAGCCGGTCATCCAGTTCATCGCGCGCGCTGAGCATCACAATCGCGACTTCCGACTTCGAATACTGCCGCAGGCTGTGGCAGATCTGGTTGCCGTCGATGCCGGGCAGCATGATGTCGAGGATGATCGCATCGAAGCGTTTCGAGGCGGCCAGATGCAACCCGCTCAGGCCGTCCAGCGCCCCTTCTACCGCATGCCCCCTGAGCTCGAAGAACTCCAGCAGGTTGTCGTGGATATCACGATGGTCTTCAATAACCAGAATGTTCATTGCCGCGCCTTGTTATTTTTCTACCCGGCCGACCGGGCATCTGCTGCCAATGCGTCTGCAGGCCGAGTGCCGAATGCATCAGGTTTGTTGACGGCCACTGCCCGGCTAATCGGCTGTTGCAACCTCGATCGGCCATAGAAGCACAGGGCAACCAGCAGCGTGCTCAGCCACACCACGATACCCGCCCAGAAGGTGTGCGACATAAAGTGCCAGCCTTGCAGCACCCGCGTGGTGCCGTAGATCATCCCGAGCAGAAGAATGGCCGCCAGCAGGATATTCGAGTGCCGCCAGCAATAGCGACGAGCCACGAAATACAGGGCCAGCAGACTGAACGCGCTTGACGCATGACCGCCCGGCCAGCATCGCCCGGCGCCGGCCTCGTGGAGCAGGTTGAAGTTCCTGAACCACTCGATGTGCGCCTGGCTGCCACCGTACAAGGTGGTCTCGACGGGGCAGTAAACGCTGGTATGGCTTTTCAGGTAATGGATCATGCCGGTGCTCAGCGCAAAGGCGACGATGACGAAAAAGAAGTCCAGCCGGTGCCTGCGCGCAAAGCGCAGAAAGGTGCCCAACCGAGAGCCCGTCAGCCGCCTCGCGAGGCGCGAATCATCATATTTTTCCAGCAACGGCCAGACAAAGGACAGCATCGCACCGATGATCGCCAGTTCCCCGGTCCAGTTCGGAAGTATCCGCGCCCATCTGTGCGTGATGTTCTCGAACAGATGGCTCTGGCCGATGGGAAAGACCCCGGCCGTTGAGTCAAAAAACAGGTCAGTCAGTTGCCGGTCGATCGTGGTCAGGTCGAAAGTAACGAAGACCAGTAGAGCGAAAAACACCGGTACACCCAGGTTTATGCCGTAAAACCGCAGCCTGGCGCTGGAGGATGTCGTCAATTGAATTGCTCGCTGTTGAGGTTTGCCCATTGCCCGGCATTCAGGGAGCCGAGAATTTTTGGTGGGTGGCTGCCGTCTATTTGTACGAAAAACGCCTGGGCGTACTCACTGGAGCGCTCGCCGCCAGGTACGCCGGCCTTGCGTTCGAACTGGTCGATGCAGCCACTGTGAGTGACCAGTACCATGTTCTCGCCGCTGACCTTGTGGGCCTGCACAGCCTTCATGAAGCCGCTGTCACAGTCGTTGATCCAGTCCTCAGCGACCACCGCGTGTCCTGCCAGCAGTTGCGCAGTCTGTTGCGTGCGGGTCTTGGGGCTGGCGATCATGCGCGCGTGGTCCATGCCCATCTTCTGCAACCCGGCACCCACCGCCAGCGCGGTATCGCGGCCGCTGGAGGTAATGCCGTCGGCGTCGCTCATGCACGGGTTGCTTGAGCGGTCACAGCGTTCGGCGTGGCGAATCATCACCACCACATTGCCTTGTCGCCAGTGCTCGCGAAGGCCGGAAACGCTCAGGTTTCTACCGACCCCCAGGTCTACTACATGCACGCCGGAGAACGCCGAGTAGAACCACGCGCAGATAGCCATCAGCACGACGGCAACGGACATCGATACGATGTGCCGATGCAATTTGTAGCGCTGACTGATGCCCGAACGGGGAAGTACATTCTTGTTGATTATCGTGTTGGTCAAGGAACCACTCCTGCCATGAACCTATGTGTGGCGTTGACCCAGGGAGTGCCCGAGGTCTTCGCCGCTCCCATGCAGGCAAGATAGGTTCAGCATCGTCCCGATGCAGTGAAGAAGATGTGAAAAACGTGTTGTGGCCCAGCGCCATGTTTTTCACGCGAGCGCTCTGGAATGGGGGTTTGCGGTTTTACGGGCGTGAACATGAAGATAATTTAAGCGTTTTTGCCGAAAGTTCCGTGCTCATCAGGAGATTTTGAACTGGCCGACCGTCTGCTGCAGCGGCGCTGCAAAGGATTAGCCACTAAAACGCTTATCGTTTACCATGCCGCGCGTCGGTTTCCGAGAGGAACTAACAGGGAATTCGCGCGCCTTTTTCCACCAGGCGAAAAACGAAACTGCCCCCGCAACTGTAGGCACCGAGCCTGCTCCATGACTGCCACTGGATCGTGATCCGGGAAGGCCGGAGCCTGGCGATGACGTGTCAGTCAGGAGACCTGCCGACCCGATTCAACCAACTAACCGGCGGGGTGTCCGGGAAGGACATCCGCACGCGTCGGCGTTTCCTGCCGTGCCCGGTTATCTTCCGGGGATGTGTTTCCTGATGTGCATTGCGCCCTGGCACCTGCTCCAAAGGAGACCGCATTTCATGTCGCTGCCCCGCCTCGCCGCACTCGCTGCCAGCCTGACGCTGTCCACCCTGGCCCTCGCCGCCCCTACTCAGTACCCGCTGACCCTTGAAAACTGTGGCGCGACCCTGACCTTCACGCATGCGCCAACCAAGGCTGTGACTATTGGCCAGGCCGGCACCGAAATGCTTTACGAACTGGGTCTGGGTGACAGACTGGTCGGCACTTCGCTGTGGTTCAACAACGTATTGCCACGCTTCAAGGCGCAGAACGACAAGGTCGAACGCCTGGCCGACAACGAGCCCAGTTTCGAGGCAGTGATCGGCAAGCGACCGGAACTGGTGGCCGTGCAGCTGGAGTGGATGGTCGGCAAACAGGGCGTGGTCGGCACCCGCGAGCAGTTCCATGACCTGAAGATACCCACCTACATCCTGCCGTCCGACTGCGAAGGCAAGGACAATCTGGTCGGCGCCGATGGCACACGCCTGGAGCCATTCCGCATCGAGACCATCTACAAGAGCATCGGGCAACTGGCGCAGATTTTCGATGTGCAGGATCGCGGCGACGCGCTGGTCACCGACCTCAAGGCGCGCCTGAGCGCAGCGATTGCCAACGTCAGGCAGAACAAGGCCAACGACGTCTCGGCGCTGTTCTGGTTCTCCAGCTCAGACCTTGCCAGCGACCCTTTCGTGGCAGGCCGCAAAGGCATTCCGGACTTCATGCTCAACAGCCTGGGCATGCGCAATATCGTCCAGTCCGACGAAGAGTGGCCAACCGTGGGCTGGGAAACCATCGCCAAGGCCAACCCGAGCATTCTGGTCATTGCGCGCATGGATCGCCGCCGTTTCCCGGCCGACGATTACCTGAAAAAAATCGAATTCCTCAAGACCGACCCGGTGACCCGCAACATGGACGCGGTCAAGCATGACCGGATCGTGATCATCGACGCCGAGGGCATGCAGGCTGGCCTGCGTCTGTTCACCGGGTTCGAGGAACTGGCTGACGCCGCCAACCGTTTCAACGCTGCCAAATGAGATTGCCGATAGCGTTGGTTCATGTGCTCTGGGTTTCGGCGGTGCTGGTGCTGGCGATCATGATCGGGGCCGCGATCGGCGAAACCTCGATCAGCCTGCAGGTCGTTTTTCAGGTGCTGGCCAACAAACTCTGGGCCGCCGGCTATGTGCTCGACCCTATCGACGAAGGTATCGTCTGGAACTACCGGCTGACCCGCGCCATTGTCGCAGCGGCCTGCGGGGCCGGGCTGGCGATCTGTGGCGTGGTGTTGCAGTCGCTATTGCGCAACCCGCTGGCAGACCCGTATCTGCTGGGGATTTCCGCAGGGGCCTCGACCGGCGCAGTACTGGTCGCCATTCTGGGCTTCGGTGCAGGTGCGATCTCGATGTCGGCGGGCGCCTTTGTCGGGGCCGTGGCGGCATTTTCGCTGGTCGCCCTGCTGGCGCACTCTTCACGTGGCACCACGGCAGCCGGGCAGATCATTCTGGCCGGGATCGCCGGTTCGCAACTGTTCAATGCCCTGACCTCGTTTCTGATCACCAAATCGGCAAGCTCCGAGCAGGCACGCGGCATCATGTTCTGGCTGCTGGGTAACCTCAGCGGCGTGCGCTGGCACTCGGTCTGGCTGGCTGTGCCGACGGTGCTGGTCGGTCTGCTGGTGTGCCTCTGGCACCGGCGAGCGCTGGACGCGTTCACCTTCGGCAGCGACTCGGCGGCATCACTGGGGATCGCGGTACGGCGCGTGCAGATCATCTTGATCGCTACCGCCGCGCTGGTCACCGCAGTGATGGTCTCGATTGTCGGCTCCATCGGTTTTGTCGGGCTGGTGATCCCGCACGCGGTGCGCATGCTGGTCGGTGTCCGGCACGCACGGCTGGTGCCGCTGAGCGCCTTGAGCGGCGCACTGTTCCTGATCGCTGCCGATATCCTTTCGCGCACACTGATCAAGGGGCAGGCGCTGCCGATCGGGGTGATTACCGCACTGATCGGCGCACCGGTCTTCGCTTTGATTCTTATCCGGGGCAACAGCACGCGATGAATGCCTTACCTCATCCGCTCAGTGCACCGGTGCTCGGTTGTTCCGGTCTGGGTTATTCGGTTCGTGGCGCGGCGCTGCTGCGCGATGTCGACCTGAGCATTGCCGCGGGTGAAACCCTGGCCGTGGTGGGTCCCAACGGCTCGGGCAAATCCACCCTGCTCAAGCTGTTGGCCGGTATTCAGAAGCCGGTCAGCGGCTCGGTCAGCCTGGGCGGGCAAGCACTTGAGTCCTTGAGCCGCAGGGACGTGGCGCGCCTGCTGGCGGTGGTCGAGCAGCAGGCTGAAACCAGCGACGCCGTGACCGTGCTGGATGCTGTCGAACTGGGCCGCACGCCCTGGCTGTCGGCACTCGAGCCGTGGAGTGCAGAGGACGATGCGATCGTTCGCCAGGCGCTGCAGGATGTGGACATGCTGCACCTGCAAAAACGCGCCTGGCACACTTTGTCCGGTGGCGAGCGGCAGCGCGTTCACATCGCCCGGGCGCTGGCGCAACGGCCGCAGATCCTTCTGCTGGACGAACCGACCAATCATCTGGACATCCAGCATCAACTGACCATCCTCGGCCTGGTCAGAGCCTTGCCGGTGACCACCGTGATTGCCCTGCACGATCTGAATCAGGCGCTGGACTGCGACCGTGTGGCGGTCATGGAAAAGGGTCGGCTGGTCGCGCTGGGTGCGCCGCTCGAGGTGCTGACCCCGGAACGTCTGCTGAGCACCTTCGGCGTCGTGGCGCACTGGCTGACCGACCCCAGTGACGGGGCGAAGATTCTGCGCCTGCGCTCGCGCTGAAACCGCGCCGATGGTCAGTCCGGCACCTACTGCAATCTGCAACAGGTGCACCGCGCGGTTTGTGGCACTACAATGCGCGCTTTGCCCGCAGCCGGATCCCGTTGCCATGTCGTTACCCAAGCACCACCTGGAATTGCTCAGCCCTGCACGGGATGTGACCATCGCCCGTGAAGCCATCCTGCATGGTGCCGATGCGGTGTATATCGGCGGGCCGAGCTTTGGTGCGCGGCACAACGCCTGCAACGAGGTCAGTGACATTGCCGAGCTGGTCAAATTCGCGCACCGCTACCACGCGCGGATCTTCACCACCATCAACACCATCCTCCATGACGACGAACTGGAGCCCGCGCGCAAGCTGATTCACCAGCTCTACGACGCCGGCGTTGACGCGTTGATCGTGCAGGACCTCGGGGTGATGGAGATGGACATTCCGCCCATCGAACTGCACGCCAGTACGCAAACCGATATTCGCACCCTGAGCCGGGCGAAGTTTCTCGATCAGGCCGGTTTCTCGCAACTGGTGCTGGCCCGCGAACTGAACCTGCAGGAAATCCGCGCAATCGCTGACGAGACCGACGCGGCCATCGAATTCTTCATCCACGGCGCACTGTGCGTGGCGTTCTCCGGGCAGTGCAATATTTCCCACGCGCAAAACGGCCGCAGCGCCAACCGTGGTGACTGCTCGCAAGCCTGCCGCCTGCCGTACACCCTCAAGGACGATCAGGGCCGCGTTGTGGCCTTCGAAAAGCATCTGTTGTCGATGAAAGACAACAACCAGAGCGCCAACCTGCGTGCTCTGGTGGACGCCGGCGTGCGCTCGTTCAAGATCGAAGGGCGCTACAAGGATGCGGGCTACGTAAAAAACATCACCGCTTATTATCGCCAGCGTCTGGACGAGATTCTCGAAGACCGCACGGACCTGGCACGTGCTTCCAGCGGCCGTACCGCGCACTTTTTCGTGCCGGACCCGGAAAAGACCTTTCATCGCGGCAGCACCGATTATTTCGTCAGCGACCGCAAGATCGACATCGGCGCGTTCGACACACCGACCTTTACCGGTCTGGCGGTGGGCACCGTTGAAAAGCTTGGCAAACGCGACCTGATCGCCGTGACCCATGAGCCGCTGTCCAACGGCGATGGCCTCAATGTGCAGATCAAGCGTGAAGTGGTGGGCTTCCGCGCCAACATCGCCGAGCTCAAGGGCGAGTTCGAAGAGGACGGCCAGAAGCGCTGGCGCTATCGCGTGGAGCCCAACGAGATGCCCGCGGCCCTTTCCGGCCTACGCCCCAATCATCCGCTGAACCGCAACCTGGACCACAACTGGCAACAAGCGCTGCTCAAGACCTCGGCCGAGCGTCGTATCGGCGTTAAGTGGCAGGTCACGCTGCGCGAAGATCATTTGAGCCTGAAAGCCACCAGCGAAGAAGGCGTGAGCGTCACCGTCGGCCTCGATGGGCCATTCGGCACGGCCAACAAGCCCGAGCAGGCGCTGGATCAGCTGCGTGACCTGCTCACCCAACTGGGCACCACGATCTATCATGCTCAGGACGTCAGGCTTGACGCGCCACAGGCGTTCTTCGTACCCAACTCGCAGCTCAAGACCCTGCGCCGCGACGCCATCGAGGCGCTGACCGAAGCCCGCATCAAGGCTCATCCGCGCGGCGGACGTAAGGCCGAGACCACCCCGCCACCGGTGTACCCGGAGTCGCACTTGTCTTTTCTGGCCAACGTCTACAACCAGAAGGCTCGCGACTTCTATCATCGCCACGGCGTACAGCTGATCGACGCGGCCTACGAGGCCCACGAAGAGACCGGCGAAGTGCCGGTGATGATCACCAAGCATTGCCTGCGTTTCTCTTTTAACCTGTGCCCGAAACAGGCCAAAGGTGTGACGGGCGTGCGCACCAAGGTCGCGCCGATGCAACTGGTGCACGGTGATGAAGTGCTGACCCTCAAGTTCGATTGCAAGCCTTGCGAAATGCACGTGATCGGCAAGATGAAAGGTCACATTCTCGACTTGCCGCTCCCCGGCAGCGCGGCGGCCAAATCGGTGGTCGGCCACATCACGCCGGAAGACCTGCTCAAGACTGCGCGCCAGCGTTCTCCGCACTGATCGGTACAAGGGGTTGGCGCCCTGCCAGCCCCTTTCTGTCTTCTGATAAAGGCCTCTTAAATAACGCGCTCCATATGAGTGGTGTTCCACACCGGATCGCTCTCCACATCGGTTACAGCAAAGCCCTGCTTCTCCCAGAAACGGATCGCGCCGGGCAGAAACGGATGGGTATGCAGGTACAAAACCTCTATGCCACCTGCCTCGGCATGGGCCCAGAGCGCCTGACACAAGCGGCTGGCCAGCCCGTCGCCACGAAACTCCGGCGTGACGAACAGACGTACGATCTCGACGGTTTTGCGCCCGCGGTAATCGAACTGCGGGAAACGATGATCGTATGGCAGGTAGCCCACAGCCGCGATGATCTGCCCTTCACTGCGGGCGATCAGAAACTTGCCGTCCTCACCGTTCAGATACACCTGCTCGAAACCGGCCAGATCGGGCGGAACGGTGACGGTGTCGAGCAAGGGGAAGATCCCGGCGCGCGCACGCATGACGAAATCGACGGTGTGCGGAATTTCGGAGGGGTGTACTTCGGTGATAGTGATGTTCATGAGCACGGACTTATTGGGCGAATTGCAGGGTGATACAAATGTTACGCCAGACTTGGGCTTCTGGACGCACGGCTTAACTATAGAGCAGGCGGCGCGGCGCAGAATTGTGACGCGGAGCGTCACGACAGGCATTCCCACCCGGAGCGCTCAGCGTACAGCGCACAGCTTTACAGCGCAGCCCCCTTGATGCGCACCAATGCAAGGCAGGAAAAATCCTGCGCCAGACGCCTTCGTAAACGCTACTCAGCCTTGCGGGCATTGCCAATTCGGGCTTGAAGCGCTGCCGGCGCAAGCTGGCACAACCTCTGCATAATCCTCAACAACCCCACCATGAATGTGGTCGGGCCGCCCCGGTTGATCGACGTGGATCGCCAGTCTCGCAAAGACCAGAGGGCTACTCGGGTGCTTCCGGCAACGTGGCTCGATGACACCCCCGAATACCCAATAAGACAACAGGCAAAGGCGCCTGGAACCGAACGGTTCCGGGCGCTTTTTTTTTGCTTTGAAAAACCTGATTGGCCTCGGCCGGGACTCGCTATGAACACCACAGTCTTCCCCCTCAACGATGTAAAAACCCTGATCGTCGTCGGTAATGGCATGGTCGGACATCATTGCGTCGAGCAGTTGATCGCAGGCGGCGCACTCGAGCGTTATCGCATCCACGTCTTTGGCGAAGAAACACAGCGCGCCTACGACCGCGTGCACCTGTCCGAATACTTCACCGGCCGCGACGCCGAATCACTGGCCATGAGCGAGATGTCCGTTTACGAACAACCCGGCCTGACGCTGCACCTCGGCGTACCGGTGCTGGAAATTGACCGTGATCGTCACGAAATCATCACCGCCGAAGGCTGCTTCGGGTACGACAAGCTGATTCTGGCCACCGGCTCCTACCCGTTCGTACCGCCTATCGAAGGCGCCCGAGGCAATTCCCGGCTGGTCTATCGCACACTGGAGGACCTGGACAGCATTCGCTATGCCGCGACGAAAGCCCGCCGGGGCGTCGTGGTCGGCGGCGGTCTGCTGGGGCTGGAAGCGGCCAATGCGCTTAAATCGCTGGGGCTGGAAGCCCATGTCGTCGAGTTCGCGCCGCGTCTCATGCCGGTGCAACTGGATGAGCTCGGTGGCGCTGCGTTGAAAGCGCGTATCGAAGCGCTGGGCGTCGGCGTGCATTTGTCCCGCGCCACGCAGTCGATCAGCGACGGCAAGCAGTACCGCTATCGCATGAACTTTGCCAATGACGAGTTTCTCGAAACCGACCTGATCGTGTTCTCCGCAGGTATTCGTCCGCAAGACGCCCTGGCCCGTCAGTGTGAACTGGCGCTCGGCCCACGCGGTGGCATCGCAATCGACGAGCACTGCCGCACCAGCGACGCCGATATCTATGCCATCGGCGAATGCGCAGCCTGGAACGGCAGTGTGT
The DNA here is from genome assembly GCF_009495975.1 of Pseudomonas sp. SZ57. Lineage (NCBI taxonomy): Bacteria > Pseudomonadati > Pseudomonadota > Gammaproteobacteria > Pseudomonadales > Pseudomonadaceae > Pseudomonas > Pseudomonas sp. SZ57. The sequence continues at coordinate 664,297 of NZ_WIBD01000002.1, forward strand.
TCGGTCTGGTTGCGCCCGGTTATCAAATGGCCCGTGGCGTGGCAGCGCAGTTGTGCGAACAGGATACTGACGCATTCTTCGGCGCCGACATGTCCACCAAGCTCAAACTGCTGGGCGTGGACGTCGGCTCCATCGGTGATGCACACGGCGCGCTGGCCGGGGCGGTCAGTTATCGCTTCATTGACGAAGCCACCGCCAGCTACCGTCGCCTGGTGGTGTCGGCCGATGGCAAACAGGTGCTCGGCGCGGTGCTGGTCGGCGATAACAGCTACTACGACACGCTGCTGCAATATGCGCAGAACGGCATCCCGCTGCCCGCCGACCCATCGAGCCTGATTCTGCCGCGTGGCGAAGGCGCGCCGACGCTGGGCGCCGATGCCCTGCCCGCCACAGCGACCATCTGCTCCTGCCATAACGTCAGCAAAGGCGCCGTGTGCTCGGCTATCGACAATGGGTGCACCGATCTGGCCGCAATCAAGTCCTGCACCAAGGCGGCCACCGGCTGCGGCGGTTGCACCGCACTGCTCAAACAGGTTTTCGAGCATGAACTGATGGCTCGCGGCGTGGCGGTCGACAAAAGCCTCTGCGAACACTTTGCTTATACCCGCCAGGAGTTGTACTCGATGGTCCGCGTCGAAGGCATCGAGACCTTTGATGAGCTGCTGACTCGCCATGGCAAAGGCGCGCATGGCTGCGACATCTGCAAGCCCGCAGTCGGCTCGATCCTGGCGTCGTGCTGGAACCGCCCCATCACGGAGCCTTCGCTGGTGCCACTGCAGGACACCAACGACACCTTCATGGCCAACATGCAGAAAAACGGCACCTACTCGGTGGTGCCACGTATTCCGGGTGGTGAAATTACCCCGGACGGCCTGATTGCGATTGGCGCGGTGGCGAAAAAATACGACTTGTACACCAAGATCACCGGCGGCCAGCGCATCGACCTGTTCGGCGCGCAGCTGCACGAGTTGCCGGATATCTGGAGCGAGCTGATCGAGGCAGGCTTCGAGACCGGCCATGCCTACGGCAAGTCGACCCGTACGGTTAAATCCTGCGTCGGCAGCACCTGGTGCCGCTACGGCGTGCAGGACAGCGTCGCCATGGCGCTACGCATCGAGGACCGTTACAAGGGCCTGCGCTCACCGCACAAGCTCAAGTTCGCCGTGTCCGGCTGCACCCGCGAATGCGCCGAAGCGCAGAGCAAGGACGTCGGCGTGATTGCCACCGAGAACGGCTGGAACCTTTACCTGTGCGGCAACGGCGGCATGCGTCCGCGTCACGCCGAGTTGTTCGCCACCGATCTGGATGACGAAACCCTGATTCGTTACATCGACCGCTTTCTGATGCTCTACATCCGCACCGCCGACAAGCTGCAGCGTACTTCGGTCTGGCGTGAAACGCTGGAAGGCGGCCTCGAGTATCTCAAGGCGGTCATCATCGACGACAGCCTGGGCCTGGCCGCAGAGCTGGAGTCGCAGATGCAACTGGTGGTCGACCGCTACGAATGCGAATGGGCCAACGCCCTCAAGGACCCGGAAAAACTCAAGCGCTTCCGCACCTTCGTCAACGACGGGCGTGCTGACCCCGACGTGCAGTTCGTCAAGGAACGCGCCCAGCGTCGTCCGGCAAAACCCGAAGAGCTGGCCCTTATCCCGTTGTTCAAGGAGGTGGTGTGATGAACGTGTCTCAGACGATACTCGCTGGCGAAAACGCGCCCACGGCAGCGCAGCCTCACTGGCAAACCCTGTGCGGACGCGCGGATCTGGTCGCCAATTCAGGCGTCGTGGCGTGGCTGGACGGCGCGCAGGTCGCGCTGTTCTACCTGCCCGAAACCGCGCAGGGCGAGCAGCTTTTTGCTATCGACAACCGCGATCCCAAATCGGGGGCCAACGTGATCGGGCGTGGTCTGATCGGGCAGATCGCGGGCGAGCTGGTCATCGCCTCACCGCTGTACAAGCAGCACTTTCGCCTGCACGACGGCAGTTGCATCGAATACCCGGAACAGCGGCTCGACGTCTGGCCGGTAAGGCTCAAGGGTGATCAGGTAGAGATTGCCGTTTAATCGACAATGCCAGTCGCAGACAACCTGGTCGCTGTCGGACCAGGTTGCTGCGGGGCATTTCTTGCAGCTTATTGAAGCTCGGAGACCAGCGCCTTGTTGAAGCTCTGCGGGTCTTCCATCTGCGGGGCATGGCCCTTGCCCTTGAACTCCACCAGCCTGGCGCCTGGAATCATCTGCGCCACCTGCTTGCCCAATACCTTGTAATTGCCGATCTTCGCCTTGACCTCAGGCGGCGCGATGTCGCTGCCGATGGCAGTGGTATCGGCGTCGCCAATCATCAGCACCGTCGGCACCTGCAACCTGGGAAACTCGTAGAACACCGGCTGGGTGAAAATCATGTCGTAGATCAACGCCGAGTTCCAGGCCACGATCTTGTGCCCCGGCCCTTTGTTCAGACCGGCCAGCATGTCGACCCACTTGTCATACTCAGGCTTCCAGCGGCCATCATAGTAAGTCTTCTGCTCGTAGGCGCGAATGCCTTCGGCGGTGGTCTTCAGTTCCCGTTCATACCACTGGTCGACGCTGCGGTAAGGCACGCCGAGTGCTTTCCAGTCCTCGAGGCCGATAGGGTTGACCATCACCAGCTTCTCGGTCTGTTTCGGGTACATCAACGCGTAACGCGTAGCGAGCATGCCGCCCGTGGAGTGACCGATCACAGAGGCCTTGTCGATACCCAGCTTTTCCAGCAGCGCATGGGTATTCATCGACAACTGCTGGAAGCTGTACTGATAGTGCTCCGGCTTGGTCGAGGTGCAGAAACCGATCTGATCAGGTGCGACAACGCGATAGCCCGCGGCACTCAGTCCCTTGATGGTGTCTTCCCAGGTCGCAGCGCAAAAATTCTTGCCATGCAGCAGCACTGCGGTGCGGCCATTCGCCTTGCCGCTGGGCGCGACGTCCATGTAACCCATTTCCAGCGTCTGGCCCTGGGACTGGAAACTGAATTTGTGCAGCGCATGGGGGTACGTGAAACCTTCCAGTTGCTGGCCATAACCGGGCGTCTCAGCCAGTGCTGCGCCTGACAGCGTCAACGACATCAACATGCCGGCAATCTTTGCAGCCCGCATAAGGGGCACCTCCTGTAGCTAGGGTTCGGGAATCTGCGGCGGTTTTTACGTTAAACCGCAGGCCCGCCAGTAGACCCTGTTTCCCCCTACAGATTCGCCCTTTTCCTGCTTGAAGAACCGTAAGCAGACGTTTCATCATGCAGAGGCAAAATGCTGGACGCCTTCTGTGCTGACTGCCTAGACTTGGCCGTCCAGGTCTGATGCCAAGGAACAGCAATGAATCGAAATGAACTGCGCAAGGCCGACATCAACCTGATGGTGGTATTCGAAACATTGATGCAGGAGCGTAACGTCACCCGCGCAGCCGAAAAACTGTTTCTCGGCCAACCCACGATAAGCGCTGCCTTGAATCGTCTGCGCAGTCTGCTCAACGACCCGCTGTTCATCCGCGTCGGCCATCGTATGGAACCCACCGCACGCGCTCACGAGATTCTCAAGCACCTGACGCCCGCGCTGGACGCCATGTCCACGGCGCTCAGCCTTACCACCGACTTCGATCCATCAGTCAGCAAGATGACCTTTCGCATCGGCCTGACCGATGACGTCGAATTCGGCCTGTTACCGGCGATGCTCAAGGCCATCCGCGAAGAAGCGCCCGGCGTGGTGATCGTGGTCAAGCATGTCGACTACCTGAATATTTCCGAGGTGCTGATGTCCGGCGACATCACCATCGGCGTCTGCCTGACCCGTGAACTGCCGGCCAACGCCAAGCGCAAGACCCTGCGTAACGTGCAGCCGAGGCTGGTGCGCGCCGACAAGCCTGCCAGCCCCATGAGCCTGGACGAATACTGCTCGCGCCCGCACGTCGTGGTGTCGCACGTCGCGAGTGTCAGTAGTTTCTCCGATGAGTGGCTGACCGCGCTGGGGCGCAAGCGTCAGGTGGTGTTGTCGGTGCCGCAGTTCGCCACCCTGCCCGCCTTGATGGCCGGCACCGACATGATTTCGGGGCTCTCCGACTACGCGGCAAAGGCCATGAGCGCACTGGGTTTGCTGTATGACGAGCCACTGCCCTTCCCCACGCCGGGGCTGGACCTGTCGATGACGTGGCTGAGTGTGATGGACAGCGACCCTGCCGAGCGTTGGCTGCGCAACAGGATCGAGGAGTTCATGGGCGAGCGCCAGGAAGCGCCCGCCCTGGCCGGATGATCAGCCGAAACGACCGGTGATGTAATCTTCGGTCTGGGTCTTGGAGGGCTTGGTGAAGATGGTATCGGTGTCGCCGTGCTCGATCAGTTCACCCATGAACATGAAGGCGGTGTAGTCGGAGCAACGCGCCGCCTGCTGCATGTTGTGGGTCACGATGATCACGGTGAACTGCTCTTTAAGCTCGGTGATCAGCTGTTCGATACGTCCTGTGGAAATCGGGTCAAGTGCCGAGGTCGGCTCGTCGAGCAGCAATACCTGAGGACGCAGCGCGATGGTGCGGGCGATGCACAGACGCTGCTGCTGACCACCGGACAGGCCGGTCGCGCTCTGCTTGAGCTTGTCCTTGACCTCGTCCCACAAGGCCGCGCCACGCAGGGCCTGCTCGACGCGATCTTCCATTTCCCGACGCGACAGTTTTTCGTGGTGCTTGATGGCGTAGGAAATGTTGTCGTAGATCGACATCGGGAACGGCACCGGCTTCTGGAACACCATGCCCACATGACTGCGCAAGCGGTTCATCGAATAGCCTGGCGCCAGGATGTTCTCGCCATTGAGCAGCACTTCACCGCGCGCTTCCTGCTTCGGGTACATCGCGTAAATGCGGTTGAAGACGCGCAGCAGGGTCGATTTACCGCAACCCGACGGGCCGATGATCGCAGTGATGCGCTTCTCGGGGATGGTCATGTCGATGGACTTCAACGACTTCTGGTTGTTATAGAAAAACTCCAGACCGCGTACTTGGATCTTGGTTTTTTCGTTGGCCAGGGAAAGGTTGTTCATCAGGACGCCCTATTGCGCAGAAGAATTAAGCGAGACAGCAGACTCAGTATCAGTACGAACAACGTCATGACCAGCGCACCGGCCCATGCCAGGGAGTGCCAGTCATCGAACGGGCTCATGGCGTACTGGAAAACCACCACCGGAACACTGGCGATTGGTTTGAGCAGATCGCTGCTCCAGAACTGGTTGCCGAAAGCGGTGAACAGCAGCGGCGCGGTTTCGCCGGTGATGCGTGCCAATGCGAGCAATACGCCGGTTACCACACCAGCCTTGGCCGCGCGAAGGACGATTTGCAGGGTCAGCTTCCATTGCGGTACACCCAGCGCCAGCGCAGCTTCACGCATGGTCGAGGGTTGCAGTTGCATCATTTCGTCAGTGGTACGCACCACCACCGGGATCACCAGCAATGCCAGGGCCAGCGCACCGGCAATCGCCGAAAAGCCCACCTGATGGCCTGTCACCGCGTTGAGTGGCAGTACCACGACGGTGTAGACGAACAGGCCGAGCACGATGGACGGTGCCGACAGCAGGATGTCGTTGATGAAGCGAACCGTGTTGCCCAGTTTGGTGTAACGGGCGAACTCGGCCAGCCAGATGCCGGCCATCAGGCCGATCGGCGTACCGATCAGCAGGCCGATGCCGGACATCAGCACGCTGCCGTAGAACGCGTTGGCCAGGCCACCCTCGGTACCGGGCGGCGGAGTCATGCCGGTGAACAGTTGCAGATTGAGCGCGTCGATGCCCTTGATGATGGTGGTCAGCAGAATCCACACCAGCCACAGCAGGCCGAAGGCAGTGGCACCACAGCTGAGCACCATCGCAATCTTGTTCTTGAAACTGCGAACCCGATACAGGTGCTCGCTGCCGGTCACATCCTTACTCATAACCCCTCCTTACGCGAAAGGCGCGACAGCATCAGGCGTGCAAGGGCCAGCACGATGAAGGTGACGACGAACAACAGGAAGCCAAGGGCAATCAGTGCCGAACGGTGCAAGTCGGTATAGGCCTCGTTGAACTCGTTGGCGATCACCGAAGCGATCGAACTGCTCGGCATCATCAGCGAAGCCGAGAACTGATGCGCGTTGCCCAGTACGAAGGTTACCGCCATGGTTTCGCCGAGCGCGCGTCCCAGCCCGAGGAACACACCGCCGACCACGGCCGAACGGGTGTAAGGCAGCACGATGTCCCAGACCACTTCCCAGGTTGTACCGCCCAGTGCATAGGCCGACTCTTTGAGGGCCACGGGCACGGTGCGGAAGACTTCCTGCATCACCGAGGTAATGAACGGCGTGATCATGATCGCCAGCACGATACCGGCAGTCAGCATGCCGATACCCAGCGGCGGCCCTTGGAACATCGGACCGATCAGCGGCAGTGCGCCAAGGTTTTCGGTGATCCACGGCGACAGGTGTTCAGCCATGAACGGGCCGAAGACAAACAGCCCCCACATGCCGTAGATGATCGAAGGGATACCGGCCAACAGCTCGATGGCCGAGGCGATCGGCATGCGCAACCAAGGCGGCGCTACTTCGGTAAGAAAGATTGCAATGCCGAAACTCACCGGTACGGCGATCAGCAAAGCCAGAAAAGAGGTAACCAGGGTGCCGTAGATCGGAACCAGAGCACCGAACTTGCCGGCGTTCACGTCCCACTCGGTGCTGGTCAGAAAGCCAAACCCGAAAGTCTGGAATGCCAGACTGCCGCCCCACAGGGTCGACAAGGCAATACAACCCAGCAAAGCAAGCACCAGCATCGCTGCAGCCTGCAATGAACGCTTGAACCACAGGTCATGACGATGATCCCGTTTGGCGCGCTTCTCGCCCTCGGACTCACCAGCGGAGACGTTAGCGGACAGGTATTGGGTGTTTTCAGTCATGTTGAGGCCACTCGCAAGGAAAAGCCCCTGTCACCGAGCCGATATCGCGGCTGATGGCAGGGGTGGTACGGGTTGAATCACTTACTTGGTGAATTCCGTTTTCCAGTAGCTTTCCACGCGATCAACCAGCGATTTCGGCAATGCTACATATTCCAGTTTCTCGGCCTGCTTCTGGCCGTTTTCCAGGGACCATTTGAAGAAGTCGAAAGCAGCCGTGCTTTTCTCTTCGTTCTTGGCTTTCTTGTACATGATGATCCAGGTGGTCGCGGTGATCGGCCATGCATCCTTACCCGGCGCGTTGGTCATGATCAGGTTGAAGTCTTTGGCGCTTGCCCAGTCGGCAGTGTCAGCGGCAGCAGCAAATGCCTTGGCATCAGGCTTGATGAATTCACCGGCGGCGTTTTTCAGCTGGGTGTAGGACAGCTTGTTGGTGGTCGCGTAGGAGTACTCGACGTAGCCGATCGAACCCTTGATCTGCTTCACGTAGGCCGAAACACCTTCGTTACCCTTGCCGCCCACGCCTGCTGGCCATTGTACGGTCGAACCGAACTTCAGCTCAGTGTTCCACTCCGGGCTGACTTTGCTCAGGTAGTTGGTGAAGTTGTACGTGGTGCCCGAACCGTCCGAACGGTGAACGACGGTGATGGCGACATCTTTCAGGTGATCTTTCAAGCTAGGGTTCAGCGCGACGATTGCAGGGTCGTTCCACTTCGTGATCTTGCCCATGAAGATCTTGGCGAGGGTTGGACCGTCCAGCTTCAGTGCGCCGCTTTCGATGCCTTCGACGTTGACGATCGGTACGATACCGCCGATCACGCTTGGGAACTGGCCCAGGCCGCCGGCCTGCAGGTCTTCTGCAGACATCGGGGCGTCGGATGCACCGAAGTCAACGGTCGCCGCCTTAATCTGGGCAATACCACCACCCGAACCGATGGACTGATAGTTGATACGGTTATCCTTGCTCTTGCTGTAGTCCTGGGACCACGCCGAAATAACCGGGTAGACGAAACTCGAACCAGCGCCTGTTACATCAGTCGCGTGAGCCACACCGCTAAGGCACAGCGATGCGATCAGAAGCGACAAGCGTTTTTTAGTCAGCAGAATCACGGTAATACCTCAGTCCAGGAGATTGTGTGGTGGTCCACTTAAGGAGGCCCGAGGCGGATTTAAAACCTCAAATGTTGCTGTTTAATGACAATCCAACGAATCGTGTCGGTAAGGGAACTTTTTTGTAAGTGATTTCCTACGTCGCTGGCGATGAAAACCCCTTTTAAAGCCAATGTTTACGGGGGATTCGCGTCGCGCCAGGCAAAATAGCGTTCTGCCACCACCCATCAGATAGCGGAGTGCCAGCTTCGTTATAAAAATGTAAGAAAGTGTGATTTTAAGAATCGTTGTAAATGACCGAGCGGTCACGTTATAGCTAAATCAACTTAAAACTTTGCTGTCGACAGTGCTAAGAGGTGCATGAATGACCGAAAAAAGCGCGCGATCACTCTCAAGGTGGATAGCAACGGCGTAAGCCTTGATGCATCGAAGATATCTACCGTTCGTCGGGTTCGACGGCACCTATGGCCACTGGCCAATGACCAACGTGAGTACTTTAAAACAACGGAGTAAGCACCATGATCAAGACCAAACTGACTGCCCTGACTCTTGCTGGCCTGATGGCTGTAGCTTCGGGTGCCGTCTTCGCCGAGTCGACCACCACCCCTGAAACCCCGATCAACAAGAATGCGACCAAGCTGCCGGGCACCAATACCCAGCCGATGGACCGCACTTCGTCCGAGACTCCAGGCGTGCAGACTGAAAGCAAGGAAGCGGCAGCCGAGCGTTCGATGAAGCACGACAACAAGGCGGCCCACGGTACGCACGACAAGAGCACCACTACTGAAAAGACCAAGACTCAGTAATCAGGCGTCTTACGCGGGCAGGACCATGCCCTGCCCGCGGGTCTACCCTTCTCGCGGCACCGTTTCAGTCACAGTACTTACGGAGGTTGCATCATGATCAGGAATAGATTGGGGGCAATAAGCCTCGCGGCATTTTTGGCCTTGTCGGGCACCAATGCATTTGCGGGTTCGACCGGCCCGACCAACCCGGTCAGCGACGGTCCGAAGGTGCCTGGCACCGGAACGGAAAAGAACGTCGATGGAACCAGCCCCGGCGCGCCAGGCACTAGCCCCGGCACCAAAGGCATGGACCCCTTGCCTGGAAAGAACGGCAGTGCGGATGACAAGCCTCATGATTCGAAACAACCTCATGATGCGGATCACCAGGACAGTCAGGACGGGCACAAGGCCCCTTGAAGGTCTGACAGGTCGCTACTGACACAGACATTGTCGTCAGCCGCCCATTGCACGTAACACACCTCCACCGGCATGCCATGCTCGGCACAGAAGTCCAGCCAGCGCAGTTGGTTGTCCTGGAGGCGGTCACCCGGCCCCTTTACCTCGATCATTCGATATCGACGCTGTTCCGGAAAAAACTGGATCAGGTCGGGCATTCCTGTCCGGTTGGCTTTTATGTCCTGCAGCAGCCGACGAAACCAGCGAAGCAGGTGCTCTGCCGGCAGGCAGTAGAGTGCCTGCTCCAGAAGCTCTGGCGTCAGCGCTCCCCAGAATACAAAGGGTGATTGCAGGCCGTATTTGCTCTGAAAATGCTCACGAATGGTCGCCAGGTATTCATCCGACTCCAGTTGCATCAGACAGGCATCGAACAGCGTCGCCCTGCGCTGATAGAAGTCAGGGCTGTACAGGTCACTCGGCGCACTGTGAAACGGATGAAAGAATGCACCCGGCAAAGGCGCGAAAATGGCCCGCCAGCACAGCAGCCCGAACAGTGAATTGATCAGCGCATTTTCGACGTAATGCACCTCCCCGCCCTGCTCTTCTTCGAGGTGCAAGCGTATCAGACGCTCGACACTCATCCCCGACACCGGCGTGACCTGCACGTCCAGCCGCGCAATGGCGCGCACCGTGCGCTTGCGCGCGGCCGTCAGGCCGAGCTTGCGTTGCAGGCGTGGCAAGACGCGTGACAGGTGCTGGACCTCCGCATCACTTTCCGGTGCCAGACGGGCCTGCTCCGCCAGCGCCAGCGCCGCTGCGTACTCGGCGTTGCGCTCCAGCACGCGGATTTGCCTCGAGCGCGCGCCGGGGTAACTGGACTGACGATAGACCGCCATCGCCAAAGACCAGTCCTGCATGCGCTCGGCCTGTTGCCCGATACGGAACAGCAGTTTGCCGCGCCGCATGAGCAACCACGGGTTGCCGCACTCGATGGCAATGACACGCTCGGCCAGCGCATGCAGTTCCAGGCAGGTTTCCAGGGCTTCCCGGCAGGCATGCAGTTGCAGGCACACGTCAATGTCGGCACGCTGGTTAATGCCGCGCGACTCCAGCGAAAACTCGACTTTTTCGTAGCGGTAGATGCCCAGGTCAGCCAGCACGAACTCAGACCATTCCTGGTAGAGATTGCCGAAGTACAGCAAGCGCAGGCGATCGCACAGCGGCATGATCTTCAGGCCGAATACGGCGTCGGACAAGGTCGGGTGCCATTGTTCGAGGGACTGCGGCGACGGGTACATCGGCTGCAGGCGCTCGAACCATTCCTGCTTGCGCTCAGAGCCCTTGACCGCGTGGTCTTTGAAGCAGTGGCTCAACTCATCCCGACGCAGCAGCTGGAACAGCTCGCTCAGGCCCAGCGGCGGAGCGCTGTCGACCCACTCCCGCGCCAGCAGCGGCAATACCGCGTCATGAGGGTCGCCAATCTCGACATAACCGAGTTTGCTGGCCCGAAACAACACGCCCTTGCGCATCACCATGCGTACCAGCAACCCCTGAGCGGGCACCGGCAGCTCGGCAAACTCGCTGATGAAGCGGCGCTCGGTCGCATCGAGCAGGTCATCGTAGCGCCGGGCAATCCAGCCAAGGACCTGCCGGAAGTTTTCCAGGTAATAAAACGGATTGTCGAGGGGCGAAGTATTCAAGGCCAGCGTTCACATGAAAAATGAGCAGACTGAACAAGGATACTGGTTATCCGTACAGATTCCAGCGTAAACGCCTGCTGATCGTGTTTCGGCCGATCAATGGCATGTATCGCGGGCAGACGGTCCGCCTTAGAATCGGCGCGATAATATCTGCAGCCGAGAGACGAATATGCACGCGCCACTGGTTTATCTCGCAGGCTTCGACGTGTTCAGGACCGACGCCGTGGAACATGGACGCTATCTCAAGGCTCTGTGCGCCGCACACGGGCTTGAGGGTCTGTACCCGTTTGACAATGAGGTCACGCACGGACGAGCAGCGCATGAAACCGCGCAGCAGATTTACTCGATGAATGTCACGATGATCCACCGCTGCTCGGCGATGCTGGTCAACCTCAACGTGTTCCGCGGCCTGGAGCCGGATTCGGGCACGGCCTTCGAAGTCGGTATGGCGGTCGCACTGAACAAGCCGGTGTGGGCTTACTTTGAACCGGTAGCGTCGCTGCGCGAGCTGGTTCCCCACGATGAAAACGGTTTCGACGCCAATGGTTTTATGGTTGAGGACTTCGACTTGCCGCGCAACCTGATGCTCGCCTGCAGTTGGGCGGGCACCAGCTCGACCGTGGAGCTGGGCGCAGAGGCGCTGGCAAAGTACCTGAGCGGCTTTCAGGCCCTGCCGGCAAGCGGCTGAGCGCAGGCTGTCAGCCCCAACCCAGAAAGTCTCCGCCATTATCGCGCAGCATCTGCAACATACCTTCTGCCGCGGGTGACAGATAACCGCCCTTGCGCAACGTCACACCAATGGTGCGTTTGAGAGTGGTTTGCTCCAGTGGCACTTCACGCAGGTGCTGCATGGTCTTGCCGAACTCCAGCGACTCACGGGCAATGAAGCTCAACAGATTGCTGCGCGCAATCAGCCCCGGCAACAGCGAGATCGAGTTCGCTTCGATCTGCACCGTCGGCAGCGGCAGGCCGTGAGCGGCGAAGGTCGCGTCCAGCCATTTGCGCGATGAAACACTCACCGGCGGCAGTACCCAGCGATACGCGCACAGGTCACTCATTTTCAATGCCGGCTTGAAAATCGGATGATTCTTGCTGGCCACCACCACGGCTTCGTCCCTAAGTATGGCAAAGCTGGTGACGTCTTCACTGTCGGGCGCCAGCGCGCAGATGATCATGTCCAGCTGCCCCGAGCGCAGTGATTCGCGCAGCAGGTCATCCTGGCCTATCACCAGTTTCAAGGTGACGTCCGGGGTACGCTGCAACAAGGCCGAAGTCAGTTTCGGCATCAAATATTCCGCCATGGTCGCGGCGCAGCCGACACGGATGTTACCCACCATGCCACTGGCGAAATCCCGGATCTCGCGCTGGGTCTGGGCGATGCTTTGCTGCAACTCCTTGCCGCGCGCCTGCAGCAGCTCGCCCACCGGCGTCAGTTTGATGCGTCGGCCGTCACGTTGAAACAGTCGCGTGCCGAATGATTCCTCGAGGCGCTGAATGCTTTTGGTCAGCGCTGGCTGACTGCGATTGAGCTTCTCCGCAGCGCGTCCGAGGTGCCCCAGCTCGGCAATGGTTTCGAAATAGGTGAGATCGCGCAGGTCCATATCTATCAACCAAAGTTATCAATTCATGATTATTAGAAAATAGACTTGATGGGTTGCGAAGTCGATACTGTGTGCATGTGATTTACCCCAATCAAGGAGAACGTCCTTGTCAAACGCTTCACGCTTTTCGCTTACCTCCCTTTCCCCGCTGGCTCAATGGGCGGGTCTGATCCTGATGGCCGGCATTGCCGGGCAACTGCTCAAACTGTTCGATATGCCTGCTGCGATGTTCCTCGGGCCCATGCTGGTCGCCATCGGCTTTGGCGTATCAGGGGCCAGCATCCGCATGCCCAAGCGGGCCTTTCAACTCGGTCAGGGCACGGTTGGCGTGCTGATCGCGCATGCCATGTCGGTCAGCGTGCTGCTCACCGCCCTTCATTCATGGCACGTCATGCTTCTGGCGACCATCCTCACGGTGGTGCTGAGCGCGGCGGTTGGGCTGGTGCTGGTGCGCTTTGCCGGTATCCCGAGCAACACCGCAGCCTGGGGCACGTCACCGGGCGCGGCCTCGGCAATGGTCGCGATGTCCGAGGATTACGGTGCCGACTCGCGCATCGTCGCCACCATGCAATATGTGCGCGTCGTCTGCGTGGTCACCATTGGCGCACTGGTCAGCCATTTCATCGGCGCACCGGATTCCGCTGCGGCCCTGCACACCAGCGCAGCGGCATTGCCCAGCCTGAACCTTGTCGACCTTGCGCTGAGCCTGGCAGTGATTGCCGCAGGCGTGACCCTCGGCTCGCGCCTCCCCGCAGGTGCCCTGCTGGTGCCACTGATGCTGGGCGGCGCGCTGCAACTGAGTGGCGTGATGCAGATCACCGTTCCGGCCTGGTTGCTACCCATCGCTTACGGTGCCATAGGCTGCTACGTCGGCCTGCGTTTCGACCGGCCGACGGTGCAGTACGTCTGGAGACGGCTACCGATGATGATTCTGGCCTCATTGCTGTTGATCGTGCTCTGCGCCGTGTCGGCCTGGCTGATCGCCGTGATGCTGGGCAAGGATTATCTCTCGGTGTACCTGGCGACCAGCCCGGGCGGCCTCGACACCATGGCCATTATCGCCATCGATACACATGCCGACGTCGGTTTCGTACTGGCGATGCAGACCCTGCGCCTGTTCGGCGTGATCCTGACCGGCAGCTTCCTGGCCCGGCAGATCATCCGTCTGACCGACAAACGCATCCCTGCGCTTTGAGTTGCAGATTTCAGGCTTGAGGCGAAAGCCCAGGCTTGACCCAGTGGTTTATTCCAGTCCCGCCAGAGCGCTGGCCAGGCTTGGCGCCAGCGGCAACACCGGCAATAACGTGGCCTGATAGGCGTGATAAAGGTCCGGCTTGCCGGGCCATATGTCTGCGCTGGGCTCGTTGCGCTCGTTCAGCTCATGGCGCCAGCTGCCATGTTCCTGATCGATGAACAGGGTCTCGTTGAACTCCCAGAAACAGCGATACCAGTCTTCATACTGCTGCTCGCCGGTACGTTGCAGCAATGCGGCAGCAGCAGCGGCCGCTTCGCAGTGAGTCCAGTGCAGACGATGACGGACCACCGGCTGGTTCTGCCAGTCGAGGGTGTAGACGATACCCGGTGCTCCATCGACATCCCAACCGTACTGGCAGGCATTGGCAAACAGTTGGCGGGCGTCGTCCAGCAACCATTCGGGGTTGGCGCGTCCGGCCTGACGGCGCGCAGCCTCCAGGTGCAACACCAGACGCGCCCACTCGAAGGCATGCCCCGGCGTGGTACCGAAGGGCCGAAAACCGTCGGCCGGGTTATCGCGGTTGTAATCCGGCAACGGCTGCCAGTCCTGGGTGAAATGCTCGATGACCTGAAAATTGTTGGCACCGGCATGCTCGTGGATAACCCGCTCGACAATGCTCAGCGCCCGGTCGAGCCACTGCGCGTCACCCGTCACATCGGCCAACGCAAGGAACGCTTCGGTGCTGTGCATGTTGCTGTTGGCGCCGCGATACGACTCTTCATGGCTCCAGTCCCGCGCGAACGACTCACGCATGGCACCTTCCTGCTCGCTCCAGAAATGCGTCTGGATGACCTGAATGGCGTCGGACAGCAATGCCTGCGCGCCAGGCCGCCCCGCCACCACGGCAGAACTGGCCGCCAGTGCGACGAATGCATGCAGATAAGCCTGTTTGTCGGTCTTGCCGCCGTCTTCGAGCGCGGCACTGAACCAGCCGCCGTGCTCGGCATCGTGCAACGGTCCGCGCAGTGCGGCGATACCGTGATCGACCAACGCAGCACAGCCGGGAATGCCCTGCGCATGCGCCATGGCAAAACAGTGGGTCATGCGCGCCGTGTTCATGGTTCCTGCGGTGGCACCGACCATCAGCCGACCGTAGTCATCAAGACTGCCAAAGCCGTTGTCGAGCCTGGAAGCCTTGGCGAAGGTCAACAGACGATTGCCTTCCAGTGCCAGCCACTGGTGATGGGCTGGCGAGCGCAGCCAACTGCTGAAGGTTTGATTATTGTTATTCATGAAGCGATGCCGCCCCCTTCGATAAGGTTGTGCCCAGACTGTACCGGAGGTCATTTCGACCGAGGGCATAATGCGCGTCCGGTCGATCGTCGGCAAGCGGACACAACCTGTATCAATGTAGGGTTTTACACCTTGAAGCGTGAGACCACCTGGCTCAGATCGGCCGCCAGACGCGACAATTCGTGGCTCGACGCACTGATCTGGTTGGCACCCTGAGTCGACTGCATGGACAGATCGCGAATGTTGACGATATTGCGATCGACCTCACGCGAGACTTGCGCCTGCTCTTCCGCCGCGCTGGCAATCACCAGATTGCGCTCGGAGATCTGATTGATCGACGAGGTGATTTCGCTCAAGGACTCGCCCGCGCCCTTGGCCAGCGCCAACGTCGAGTCGGCCCGATCGCGGCTGGTGTTCATCGAGTCGAGTGCCTGCGCCGAACCGCTGCGCATGGCACTGACCATCGAATCGATTTCCAGGGTCGACTGCTGGGTGCGATGCGCCAATGCCCGGACTTCATCCGCCACCACCGCGAAACCACGGCCCGACTCGCCTGCACGTGCCGCCTCGATGGCGGCGTTGAGTGCCAACAGGTTGGTCTGCTCGGCAATCGAGCGGATCACGTCCAGCACTTTGCCGATGTCCTGCGACTGATTGGCAAGGTTTTGCACCAGCGTCGAAGTGGCCTGTACGTTGTCGGTCAGCGTCTGGATCGACTGCACCGTCTCGATCACCCGCGTCTGGCCTGCCAGCGCCGAAGTGCTGGACTGGTTGGAGGCGTCCGACGTGGACACGGCGTTACGCGCAACTTCTTCTACTGCCGAAGTCATTTCGTTGATCGCCGTGGCGGCCTGATCGATCTCCGCATTCTGCTGGTTCAAGCCGCGATAGCTGTCTTCAGTGACCGAGTTGAGTTCGGTGGCGGCCGACGCCAATTGGGTGGCCGAACTGCCGATGTGGCGCATGGCTTCACGCAGATTGACCTGCATCATCGCCAGCGCACGCAACAGTCGGGTGACTTCGTCTTCGCCATCGACTTCGATGCTATGGGTCAGGTCGCCGTTGGCAACCTGCTCGGCAGCGGTTACCGCACGCTGCAGCGGGCCGACGATGCTGCGGGTCAGCCAGAGTGCCAGGCCGATGGTGCACAGCGCGGCAATCACCACGAAGATAATGACGATGTCGCGCGACTTGTCGTACTGGGCCTCGGCCGACTTGCCTTCCGCATCGACCTTGGTGACATAAAAGTCCGCCAGGTCACCGAGTTGCTTGCCGGAGCCGTCGACGATCTGCTTCATGTCGACCAGCAGCAGCTTGTTCAGCCCTACGCTATCGCCCTGGCCAGCCAGCACAAAGGAGCGATCCAGCGCACTGCGGTATTGGCCCATGGTCAGCATGAACTGGTCGGTCAGCGACTTCTCTTCCGGGGTGTCGACAAAGGTCTTGAGGACAGACAGCTTCTTGTCCAGATCGCCCAGGCGTACGTCCAGCTGGCCACGGTAGGTCGGAATGCTCGCAGGATCGGTGTCCAGCGCCATGCGCAAGGAAATGGTCCGAATGCGCAGCATGATTTCGCGGATATCGTTCACCACTCGCATGCTGGGCAGCCAGTTGGTCTCCACCGCCACTTCACTCTGGCGAATGGTCGACATCTGCGCCAGCGCAAACCACCCCAGCAAAGCCACCAACAGGGAAATGAGGGTAAAACCCAGACCGGCACGACGAGCGATAGTGAGTTTGCGTAAATTCATGACCAGGGCTCTTTATATTTTTTGGAGGGCAGTATCCGACGCGAAGTTGTCAGACAACCGACAGCGTATCGCCCTGAGCAGGCAATTCTTTAGGACGGCCTGCGATCATTTGCAGGGTTGCTTAAAATAACGGCCAATTGCCGGGCCGGTGTTCGCTGATCACAGCCCAGTCATCAGCCGCCCGAAGCCATCTGCCAGAGCCGCGCCACGTCGCGCGCACGCTCGTGCAACAGGCGGCGGGTATCGCGGCAGGCCTGCTCGAGGCTCATTGGTCCGCTGACCAGAGCAAAGGCTGCGCCGATGCCATGCGCGTACAGCTGCTCGTAGCCTTCGCCCAGGGTTCCCGCCAGCACGATCACCGGCACTTGCCGACGCTGGGCGACTCGCGCAACACCAAGCGGGGTCTTGCCACGCAGGGTTTGCGCATCGAAACGGCCTTCGCCGGTGATGACCAGATCGGCACCGATCAACGCCTGCTCCAGCCCGGTCAGATCGGCCACCACTTCCACCCCGGCACGAAACGAGGCCTTCAAGTAGGCCTTGGCGGCAAAGCCCATGCCCCCTGCCGCACCGCTGCCGGGGCTATCGCGCAAGTCCTGACCGAGGGCCTGAGCCGTATGGTCGGCAAAACGGCCGAGTGCGGCGTCCAGCGCCATGACCTGCTCGGGCGATGCGCCTTTTTGCGGGCCGAAGACAGAGGAGGCGCCATTCGGTCCGCAGAGTGGATTATCGACGTCGGCGGCGATTTCGACGCACACGTCAGACAAGCGTGGATCGAAACCGCTCAGATCGATACGCGCCAGGTCGGCAAGCGCGAGCCCACCCGGCGCGAGAGTCTGATCGTCAGCATTCAGAAAGCGCGCGCCCAAGGCTGAAAGCATGCCGCTGCCGCCGTCATTGGTTGCGCTGCCGCCGATGGCCAGGATCACCCGACGAGCCCCCGCATCCAGTGCCGCCGAGATCAATTGGCCGGTGCCTTCCGTGCTGGTCACACAGGCGTCGCGTTGTGCCAGGGTCAGCAGTTGCAAGCCACTGGCCATGGCCATTTCGATGATTGCGGTCCTGCTCTCCGCCAGCCAGCCCCACTGGGCATTGACCGGGGCGCCCAGCGGACCGCTGACGCTGGCGCTCATCAGCTCGCCATTGCAGGCAGCCAGCAGCGCCTCGATGGTGCCCTCCCCGCCGTCTGCCATCGGGCATTTGATCAGTTCTGCGTGCGGCCAGACCTCGGCCAGACCACTGGCAATCGCGTCGGCAACTGCCTGGGCGCTGAGGCTGTCTTTGAACGAGTCGGGGGCGATGACTATTTTCATTGTTGTTCTCCAGATCCGGTGCTCGAATGCTCTCATTCCAAACCGTGCTTTCCGCCTGCCGCTCGCACAATGATCCGTCGCCATTATCGGGCGTTTGAACAAAACCCGGCTTCAGGTCTGACGAGTGATCATCTGCGCCCCCAGGTACAGACGCAGCAGGTCGTCGGTCTTGTAGGGGTCGCAGCCCGTCAACTCGCCGATCTTCTCCAGCCGGTAGCGCAGGCTGTTGCGATGGATGCCCAGCGCTTCGGCACAGGCCTGACTTTCGCCGCTGTACTCGAACCATTTGCACAAGGTGTCGAGCAGTTGCGTGTGCGTGTGCAGACGCTCCAATGGCTCGGCGACGTGTTCCGCCAGCCAGTCATGCCGGTAGCGCCAGAACAGCACCGGCAACCGATACGCTTCAAGACGCAACAGGCGCTGCGCCGGCCTTGCCTGGCTGGCGTAGTCGAGCAGATCCCGCGCTGCGGCGCAGGCCTGGCGCAGGGTGGGCAGGTCCGCCGATTGCGCCACGGTGGCCATACGCAGCACTGGCCAGTGGTGTTCATCGAACTGCTTGAGCAGCAGCGCATCGTCACGCTCCTTGCCCGTGGCGCGGCACCAGTACAGCAACGTGGGCTCACGCAGCACGCACCAGCTGTCGGCGTAGCGCGTGCCAAGCCATTTGGCAGCCTGGCTGGCAGCCAGCCCCTCCTCGCCAAACTGCAGCAGCACCACCTGACGCGCCATGTGCGGCTGCAAACCCAGCTGGCGCGCTTCATCCACCAGGCTGTCGGGGCACTCCGGCAACAGCAGGCGAGCCAGCAGGTCTTCGCTGCGCTGCGCCCGCCATTGAAGATCAGCCTGCTGACGACGCTGCTCCATGAGCATCTCGGCAGTCATCTTCACCAATTCGCCATACACCCGCACCTCGTCCGGCTCGCCAGTAATACCGAGCACGCCCACCAGTTGATGGTCGAGCATCAGCGGCAGGTTGACGCCGGGCTTGACACCCCCGAGCTGCGACGCCGCCAGGGAATCGATTTCCACCACCTGCCGGTCGGCCAGCACTCGCTGCGCGCCTTCATGACGGGTACACAATCGCTCGGCATCACCGCTGCCGATGATGATGCCCAGGTAGTCCATGACATTGACGTTGTACGGCAGGATAGCCATGGCCCGATCGACGATGTCCTGGGCCAGCGCTCGATCAAGGGCGAACATGGACGACTCCAGACGCGTGGCGAGGCTTGCAATGCTTGGGCATATGGATACATTTTGTTGAAGTTATAGAACGCCCGAGTGTGCCTGAAAGTAGGCACGGGCGCGACGTACATGGCAGAGTGCCCGCGTCGACCTTTTGAACCCTCGAATATGTGTGCACAGGCCCCCTTTTGATCAAATTCCGACTCGCCAGCCTGCTGTCGCTATTGACCCTGCAAGCCTGCACGTCGATGGCGGAAAGCGATGAGCCGAAACAACGCTTTGAAGACTACCGTCAGCAGACCCTCGAGCTGATCCGCAACCAGCGCAACTTCCAGACCGCCGACCACCAGGCCGAGCTGGACTGGAACGCGCCGCGCCAGTGGACCCCGAGCGGGACACCCAAGGGCGGCGTGCTGCTGGTGCACGGCCTGGGGGATTCGGCGTGGTCATTTCATGACGTGGCACAGACGCTCGCCGCTCAGGGCTATCTGGTCCGAACCGTGCTGTTGCCGGGGCATGGCACCAAGCCCGAAGACATGCTCGACGTGCGCCTCGAACACTGGCAGCAAGTGGTGCGCGAACAGGCGCAGTTGCTCGGTCGCGAAGTGCCGAAGGTCTATCTGGGCGGTTTTTCGACCGGCGCCAATCTGGTCCTCGATTACGCCTATGGTCATGACGAAATCGCCGGTCTGCTCTTGTTCTCGCCGGCATTTCGCTCCAACAGCGGCTATGCCTGGCTGACCCCGTGGATCGGCTGGGCGCGACCCTGGCTTGCCGCGCCGAACGAAGGCCTGCGCCCAATGCAGACGCCGGTTCGCTACATGAACATGCCCACCAATGGTTTTGCGCAGTTCTATCGCAGCAGCGCGCTGGCCCAGGACCGTTTGCATCAGCGGCGCTATGACAAGCCGGTGTTCATCGCCATCGCCGAGCACGACTCGGTACTCGACGCTGATTACGTGCTGGATAATTTCAACCAGCGCTTCAGCAATCCCGCCAGTCGGCTGATCTGGTACGGCGACCTGCCCGCCCGGGCGGCCAATACGCCGCGCGTCGAGGCGCGCAAGGACTATCTGCCGGAATACCGCATCAGCCGCTTTTCACACATGGGCCTGCTTTTTTCAACGGACAATCCGCTTTACGGCGTATCCGGCAGCCAGCGTATCTGCTGGAACGGCCAGAGCACGCCGGACACCGCCAAGTGCATGGCGGGCGAGCCGGTGTGGTATTCGGACTGGGGCTATAACGAGCCGGGCAAGATCCATGCGCGGCTGACCTTCAACCCGTATTTCGAGTGGCAGACCGAGGTGATGCTCGGCGTGCTGAACGCAACGCCGTAGTACGCAACCGCCTCCCTTGTATCGTTGATACCGTGGGGCCAGGTTTTTGCAGAAGCGAACCTCTTCGCAAAGGCATTGTTTTGAACGCCAAATCTTCTGCGGCTGTGCGGGCCCTTTCGCGAACACGTTAGCTCCTACATTTTTGCCCTACGCTCAAGCATGGGGACTTTTGTAGGAGCGAACTTGTTCGCGAAGGCGTTGCTTTGAACGCCAAATCTTCTGCGGCTGTGCGGGCCCTTTCGCGAACACGTTAGCTCCTACATTTTGCCGTACGCTCAAGCATGGGCTTTTGTAGGAACGAACTTGTTCGCGAAGGCGGTGTTTTGAACACCAAATCTTCTGCGGCTGTACGGCCCCTTTCGCGAACAAGTTCGCTCCTACATTTTGCCGTACGCTCAAGCATGGGCTTTTGTAGGAGCGAACTTGTTCGCGAAGGCGGTGTTTTGAACACCAAATCTTCTGCGGCTGTGCGGGCCCTTTCGCGAACACGTTCGCTCCTACATTTTGCCGTACGCTCAAACATGGGCTTTTGTAGGAGCAAACTTGTTCGCGAAGGCGGTGTTTTGAACACCAAATCTTCTGCGGCTGTAAGGGCCCTTTCGCGAACACGTTCGCTCCTACATTTTTGCCGTACGCTCAAACATGGGCTTTTGTAGGAGCGAACTTGTTCGCGAAGGCGTTGCTTTGAACGCCAAATCTTCTGCGGCTGTGCGGGCCCTTTCGCGAACACGTTCGCTCCTACATTTTTGCCGTACGCTCAAGCATGGAGGGCTTCTGTGGTAGCGAACTTGTTCGCGAAGGCGGTGTTTTGAACACCAAATCTTCTGCGGCTGTACGGCCCCTTTCGCGAACAAGTTCGCTCCTACATTTTTGCCCTACGCTCAAGCATGGGCTTTTGTAGGAGCAAACCTGTTCGCGAAGGCGTTGCTTTGAACGCCAAATCTTCTGCGGCTGTGCGGGCCCTTTCGCGAACACGTTCGCTCCTACATTTTTGCCGTACGCTCAAGCATGGAGGGCTTCTGTGTTAGCGAACTTGTTCGCGAAGGCGGTGTTTTGAACACCAAATCTTCTGCGGCTGTACGGCCCCTTTCGCGAACAAGTTCGCTCCTACATTTTGCCGTACGCTCAAGCATGGGCTTTTGTAGGAACGAACTTGTTCGCGAAGGCGGTGTTTTGAACACCAAATCTTCTGCGGCTGTAAGGGCCCTTTCGCGAACACGTTCGCTCATGCATTTTACCCTACGCTCAAGCATGGGGCCCCTTGTGCGAGCAAACACGTTCGCGGCTACTCCAGCGGAACCAGCCGCTCACGGCTGTTGCTCAGGTGCGTCCACATCGCTGCACGCGCGGCATCCGGGTCCTTGCGGCGAATGGCGCTGAGCAGTGCTTCGTGTTCAAGGTTGGCCAAGTAGCCCTGATGCGCAAGGTTGTTGCCTGCCCGCTCGCTCGATGCAATGCGGCTGCGCGGAATGACCGCGCTGCCCAAGTGTTGCATGATCTCCAGAAAATACGGGTTGCCGGTGGCTTCGGCGATCAACATGTGAAAGCGTTTGTCAGCCTCGACGCAGCTGTCGTCGTTGGCCAGCAGGTCCTGATAATCATCCAGCGCCTGGCGCATGGCCGCCAGTTGCTCATCGGTACGGCGCACTGCTGCCAGCGCCACGGCCTGGGTTTCCAGGCCGATACGCAGTTCGATGATATCGCGCACTCTGGAAACGGTCTCGACCTTGAGGCGCAGCCCCGTCTGGTCACTGCGCTCGAGCACGAATGTGCCGATGCCGTGATGGGTCACCACCAGCCCGGACGCCTGCAACTTGGAGATCGCTTCACGCACCACGGTGCGGCTGACGCCGTGCTCGCGGACGATCTGGTTCTCGGAAGGCAACTTCTGGCCGGGAGCAATCTTGCCAAGCAGGATGCGCTGGCTCAGTTCGGTGACCAGATCGGTGGCCAGGCTGTGCTGACGGCGTTTGGGCGCTGTGCTGACAGGCTCTTGCATGATGAATAATCCTGACTTGTCTGTTTATGCTGCCGTATCACGGCCGTGGCAGCGCGAATACGGGGCCGGGAGCGGCCAGAAGCCGGGTTTAACAGCCCTGCGCAGTTGTCTTACTTGTATTACAAGCATTCCCGCCTGTCAAAGCGCCTGTTTCCGCCCACCCTGCCTTCCGTCAGCCGTTGCGCTCAATGGCACCCGCCACCCTCAGCTGATGCACACAAACAAAATCCCTGTATTCATTGGCCAAAACCTTAATTAAACACGGTCATATACGCCCGGCATACCTGCACAACGGCGAATGCCTCCAGCTTAATAATCTCGCAGATCATCACTGCGAAGGGATTGCACAACGGCTTTTTACTTGTATGATGACCGACAATGCGAAGGACACACTTCGCACATACCCGCATAAAAACAACGAGTGGGAGATTCAACTGTGAGCACATCCAATTCCAGGATGGCCGACGGCACAGGTTCGGTTCTGAATTCAGCCGTATCGAAGGTCAAACGTCACGTCCTGCCGCTTTTCGTCATCATGTTCATCGTCAACTACATCGACCGGGTCAACATCGGCTTCGTGCGTTCGCACATGGAGCATGATCTGGGTATCGGCGCTGCAGCCTATGGCCTGGGTGCCGGACTGTTCTTCATCGGCTACGCCCTTTTCGAAGTCCCTTCCAACATCCTGCTGCAGAAAGTCGGCGCGCGTATCTGGCTGACGCGAATCATGCTCACCTGGGGCATCGTCGCCGCCTGCATGGCCTTCATCCAGACCGAAACCCACTTCTACATCCTGCGCTTTCTGCTCGGCGTGGCCGAGGCCGGTTTCTTTCCAGGCGTGATCTACTACTTCACCCGCTGGCTGCCTGGCGTCGAGCGTGGCAAGGCGATTGCCATCTTTCTCAGCGGCTCGGCCATCGCCTCGCTGATCTCGGGCCCGTTGTCCGGCCTGCTGCTGCAAATCACCGGTTTCGGCCTGAAAGGCTGGCAGTGGATGTACTTCATCGAAGGCATGTTCTCGGTCGGTCTGTGCTTCTTCGTCTGGTTCTGGCTGGACTCCAAACCGCACGATGCCAAGTGGCTGACCCGCGAAGAACAGGATGCGCTGGTCAACGCCATCGATGCCGAACAGGCTGCCCGTGAGGCCGCGACGCCGGTCAAGGCCTCCATCGGCAAGCTGCTCAAGGACGGTCAGATCATTCTGTTCTGCCTGATCTACTTCTTCATCCAGCTGACGATTTACGCAGCAACGTTCTGGCTGCCGAGCATCATCCGCAAAATGGGCAGCCTGACTGACTTCGAAGTCGGCATGTTCAACTCGATTCCGTGGCTGCTTTCGATTATCGGCATGTACGTGTTCGCCACGCTGTCCGCCAAGTGGAAACGCCAGCAGGCCTGGGTAGCCATTGCGCTGCTGATTGCGGCTGCCGGGATGTTCATGTCGACCACCGGCAGTCCGATCTTCGCCTTCGTCGCCATCTGCTTTGCAGCACTGGGTTTCAAGTCGGCTTCTTCGTTGTTCTGGCCGATCCCGCAGGCCTATCTGGACGCGCGGATCGCCGCTGCGGTCATCGCGCTGATCAATTCGGTGGGCAACCTCGGCGGCTTCGTGGCACCCACAACCTTCGGCCTGCTGGAAGAACACACCGGTTCGATCCAGGGCGGACTGTATGGCCTGACAGCCACTTCGATCATCGCCGCAATCATCGTTTTCGCCGCGCGCAATAACCCCAAGCCTGGCGCGACGCCGGTCGCCGCCATTCAGACGCCGGCGACCCACTGATACACGTGCGCAGCCGCTTTTTCATCGGTCATATTTTCAAGGCCTTACGTTTAAAGGACCCGTCATGAACATTCAGCAATCCAATATCACCAGCAAGGCCCCCGTCATTACCGAAATGCAGGTAGTGCCCGTGGCTGGCCATGACGACATGCTGCTCAACCTGAGCGGCGCACATGGCCCCTACTTCACCCGCAACGTGGTCATTCTCAAGGACAATGCCGGGCATGTCGGTGTGGGCGAAGTGCCTGGCGGCGAGCTGATTCGCCAGACGCTGGAAGACGCGCGATCGCTGGTCGTCGGCAGCAGCATTGGCACTTACCAGAAGATTCTCAACGAGGCACGCAAGGCGTTTGCCGATCGGGACTCCGGTGGCCGTGGCCTGCAGACGTTCGACCTGCGCATTGCCATTCATGCGGTCACCGCGCTGGAAGCGGCGCTTCTCGACCTGCTCGGCCAGCATTTGGAAGTACCGGTTGCGGCATTGCTGGGCGAAGGTCAGCAGCGCGATCAGGTCGAAATGCTCGGTTACCTGTTTTATGTCGGCGACCAGCGCAAGACCGATCTGGCTTACCGCAGCGAACCCGAGGCCGATAATGACTGGTTCCGTATCCGCCATGAAGAAGCACTGACTCCAGAGGCCGTGGTGCGCCTGGCCGAAGCCGCGCATCAGCGTTACGGCTTTCAGGACTTCAAGCTCAAGGGCGGCGTGTTGAGCGGCGACCAGGAAATCGAAGCGGTGACCGCACTCGCCGAACGCTTCCCCGAGGCGCGCATTACGCTGGACCCGAACGGTGCCTGGTCGCTCAAGGAAGCGATCCGCCTGTGCCGCGATCAGCATCATGTGCTGGCCTACGCCGAAGATCCGTGCGGCGCAGAAAACGGTTATTCCGGTCGCGAAGTGATGGCCGAATTCCGCCGCGCTACCGGACTCAAGACAGCCACCAACATGATCGCCACCGACTGGCGGGAAATGGGTCACGCCATTCAGCTGCAGTCAGTGGACATTCCACTGGCCGACCCGCACTTCTGGACCATGCAGGGCTCGGTACGGGTGGCGCAGATGTGCAACGAGTGGGGCCTGACCTGGGGCTCGCACTCCAACAACCATTTTGATATTTCCCTGGCGATGTTCACCCACGTGGCCGCTGCAGCGCCGGGCACTATCACCGCGATCGATACGCACTGGATCTGGCAGGACGGCCAGCGTCTGACCAAGGCGCCGCTGCAAATCGTCGGTGGCAAGGTCGAGGTTCCGAAGAAACCGGGGCTCGGTGTCGAGCTGGACATGGACCAGTTGGCCAAGGCTCACGAACTCTATAAAGGCATGGGCCTGGGCGCGCGTAACGACGCCGTGGCCATGCAGTTTCTGATCCCTGACTGGAAATTCAACAACAAGCAGCCTTGCCTGGTGCGTTGAATCGGTCTGGCATTCGCAGTTGACTCGCCGCCTGTTCACTCTCTGGCTGGCACACGGCGCGCAACCCCCTTGCGCGCCGTTTTTTTAATCGAATTTGGCTTGCCGAAGCGGCATGCTACTGTCTGGTAATGTCCAGTAACGATTAGACCGCATGCGCCATCTCGCCCGCACCCGCCCTCGCCTCACCCTTGCCGCTCTGGTCGGCCTGACCGCAGGCATCGCCTGGTCTTGGCTCATCCCCCACTCGACACTGACCCAGAGCCTGCTGACTGGCTGGGACACGGGGGTCTGGCTTTATCTGATCATGATTTTCATCCGCACGCTGCGCAGCGACGCCGACGATGTGCGGCGAGTCGCGATGAGGGAAGACGAAAACGCGGGGGTCATTCTGGTCACGGTCTGCGTTGCGGCGCTGGCCAGCCTGGCCGCAATCATTTTTGAAATCGCCAACAGTAAAGGCCTTTCCAGCGACGCCAAGATGCTTCACCACGCCT
Source organism: Pseudomonas sp. SZ57 (assembly GCF_009495975.1). NCBI lineage: Bacteria > Pseudomonadati > Pseudomonadota > Gammaproteobacteria > Pseudomonadales > Pseudomonadaceae > Pseudomonas > Pseudomonas sp. SZ57. Next base: position 690,587 of record NZ_WIBD01000002.1, read on the forward strand.
TCACCGGCCTGACGGTCATCGGCTCCTGGCTGATGATCGGCGTGATCTTCAGCCTGCATTACGCACGCATGTTCTACACCTGGAAAGGCAAAGAGCCCGCGCTGGCATTTGTGGGCGGTGAAAAGAACCCCGATTACTGGGACTTTCTGTACTTTTCGTTCACCCTCAGCGTCGCAGTGCAAACCTCCGATGTGGGCGTAGCGACGCGCGAAATGCGCAAGGTCGTGCTCGGCCAGTCATTGATCTGTTTTGTGTTCAACACCGCGATTCTGGGTTTTTCGATCAACATCGCCGCCAGCCTGTTCAATTAGCGTTGGCCTTGAAAAACAACCCCATCAAGAGGCCTTCAGACGATGACCCCATTGAAAATAGCGGTACTCGATGACTGGCAAAACGTCGCCAGCACTGTAGTGGACTGGTCCGTGCTCCATTCAGTGGGCAAGGTCAGTTTTCTGCATGACTACCCTGCCGATACATCGACCATGGCGCAGCGCCTGCGAGACTTCGACATCATTTGCGTGATGCGCGAGCGAACCCTGTTCGATGCGGCGCTGCTCAGCCAGCTGCCGACGCTGAAACTGCTGGTCACCGGCGGCATGCGCAATGCGGCGATTGATACCGCTGCGGCCAAGCGTCAGGGCATTGTCGTGTGTGGAACTGAAAGCTATAAGCATGCGGCACCGGAGCTGACCTGGGCGCTGATCATGGGCATCACCCGCAACCTGGTGGCCGAGGCCAACTCGCTGCGTGCCGGCAACTGGCAGGTCGGAATAGGCAGCGATCTGCATGGCAAAACCCTGGGCATTCTCGGTCTGGGCAGTATCGGTAAGTGGATCGCCCGCTACGGGCAGGCATTCGGCATGAAAGTCATTGCCTGGAGCCAGAACCTGACGCCAGAGGCTGCTGCCGAGTCCGGCGTCACCTATGTCAGCAAACAGCAACTGTTCGAGCAGGCCGATGTGCTGTCGGTGCACCTGGTGCTCAGCGATCGCAGCCGCGGCCTGGTGGACGCAGAAGCACTGAACTGGATGAAGCCCGGCGCTTATCTGATCAACTCGTCACGCGGCCCGATCATCGATCAGGCCGCGCTGATCGAAACACTGCAACAGCGCAGAATCGCCGGCGCAGCGCTGGACGTCTTCGACATCGAACCACTGCCGGCCGATCACCCGTTCCGCACGCTGGACAACGTGCTGGCGACCCCGCACATCGGTTACGTCACCGAGAACAACTACCGGACTTTCTACGGGCAGATGATCGAAGATATCCAGGCGTGGCATGCAGGGTCGCCGATCCGGGTATTTGGCTGAAGAGTCATGCAGCATCACGCTGTAACCTATGGGTGCCACGCTGCGTCCGGGCGTTGCGTGTCGCCCCTGTAAAGCCTCACCACCAGTCTCGCGGTCGGCCCCCATTTCCAGGCCAGTAAACGACCAGTATTTCGGGCAAAAAAAAGAACCGCATTAACCGTGAAGACTTTGCTGCACGGAAAATAAGTTCTATGCGAACCTGCTCGCCCGATGGACAATACTCGGAATATAATTGCACCCTGATGAGCCCGAGTATCGATAAACAACAGAAACATGGAAACAGCTGCACAATCGTTATATTAAGTTTCCGACGTGCTCATATGAACATTGTCATTCCATACATTATCGCCTGCCTCGATATTCATTCTCCTGCTTTATCAGGCGCAGTCACTTTTCGCACAGACCACTGAGACATCCGATGAATATCCGCTCAGCCAGGCCACATGACAGCCTCATGGCAGCTAACGAGAAACCTGTCATGGCAGACAGGCCCCCGGAACCGGCGAGCGCTGGCACGACGGGTGCAACTTCGGATACGCAGACGAAACTCGATACCTACACCCCTTCCGACAGGCGCTCCGCTGAAGCGGCGCAAACCTCTCCGGTCTATACCAGAGCAATGTTCAAGCGAAATGCTCAATCGCTGGAGAATGGAGCATCCTCATCGGACGCGGCGTTACTTGCCAGTCAAAAAACGCGCGTCAGTCAGGACGATACCAAGGCCGTGCTCAATGACGTGGCCACTGTCAAAGACAACACGACCTCTGCCGAGCCAGATACAAAAGTCAAAGACAAAGACAAGGTTTCCGCTTCCGAGCCGGTCAAAACCGCCGAGCCCGTCTTGCGCGGGGGAGCCAACGTCAATCCTGATGATATCGCCACACCTGCCGCTGCCACGAAGATGATTCAGGACCTGAAAGCGATTGGAGGCGGAACCTTGCGCTTTCAGATGACGCACGATCAGATCAAGGACAGCAGGCAGTTGGATAAGCTCAGGGCATTGCTCAGTGAAGGGGGCAAACAGGGTGTAAAAGTTCAGTTCACGTTCCGCGACGATGCGAACCAGGGTAGCGGAAACGTGCTGACGGGAGACAAATTGAAGCAGGCCTCGGCCGACATCAGTACCATTGTCAAAAGGTTTGGCAGTCGTACAGGCTTTGTACTGGATACCTTCCATCAGGGCGGTAAAAGCGCAAGTCAGGAATGGGCCGACATGCAGACCACGTTAATTAAATCCGCGCGCGATGCCGGTTATAAAGGAAGTATTGTTGTCGAGGACAGCAATTGGGGGGGTGGCCTGACCGCAGGTCCGCAAAGCGGCCTGGTCAAGTTTGCCGTTCAATTAAAGGCTGCCAATGGCGACGACAACCCAGCCTTGATTGGAAGTTTTCATGTGTATGCCAGAGAAAGCGAAGCCTCTTCGCGACTCGCCAGCCAGATCAAGGCATTGAAAGAGGCTGGCTATAAATTCCAGATTGGCGAAGTGGGTAATGCCAACCTGACAGCAGCCAATACCTTCCAGCAAAAGGACGCCGCCACTAATGCCTTGCGGGATAATATGAGCGCTCTCAAAGCAGCCGGAGCGGACATTTTACCCGGCAAGGAACAGTTCCAAGGGGGCAAACTTCGCCATCGTGCCGGTTTTTCAACGGCCGATCAGTACTGATGATGCACGGCTGCGTGTGCACAAGGGCCGGCGCCCATTACGCACGCTGCTGAACCTGCCCTTGAAAGGGTCAGGCTTTCTCCATCAGAACCCGATACCGGCACACGGCATCACAACGTATAGGCAATCCCCACCTGCACCGTCCGTGGTGCCCCCGGATAGGCATAGACATTGCCGAACGAGCCTTCCTCATAGTCCGTGTCGAACACATTCTTCAGGTCCAGATTGAGCTTCACGTGCGGGTTGACCTTGTAATAGGCCAGCAGGTCAAACACCGTATAGCTGTCCATCGAGAAAGAAGTGTTGGCCGTACGCCCGGCGCGCTGGTCGACATAGCGACCGCCGCCGCCCAGGCCCAGGCCACGCAGGGCGCCGTCCTGAAACTCGTAGACGTTGAGCAGGCTGAACGTTTGCTCGGGGATGTTCATCAGCCGTGTACCGGACCGCAGTGTGTTGTCCTTGGTAACCTCGGCGTCCACGTAGGCGTAGCTGCCCATTACCCGCCACTCGGGCGTCAGGTTGCCGACCACGTTCAGGTCCAGGCCGCGACTGCGCACCTCGCCCGCCGCCACACTGAAGGTTGAATCGACCGGGTCGGTGGTCAGCACGTTACGCTTTTCGATCTGGTAGATGGCCGTGTCGACACTCAGTTGCCCGTCCAGCGCCTCCCACTTGGTTCCGATTTCATAGGATTTTCCCTCCTCCGGCTTGAACCCGCCGCCCAGTCGGCTGGCACCGCTGTTGGGCTTGAACGAGCGAGCGGTGGTGGCGTAGACGGCAAGGTCGTCGGTCAGGTCGTAGCTCAGGCCAAGGCGCGGAGTGACCGCGTTATCGCTGGCAGTCCAGCTGCTGGTGCCGGGCAGGAAAGAATCGTAATCGTGTTCGAAACGCTCCAGACGCACACCGCCCAGCAGCTTCAGGCGCTCGGTCAGGGCCACCTGATCCTGCACGAAGGCAGCCCAGGTCTTGAGGTTCTCCTTGTCGTGGGTTGTCGTTCGGGTCAGTGCCGGACGAGCCTGGCCGTAGACCGGATTGAAGATGTCGATCGGGTAGGCACTGACTGCACCGCTGGAGCGTTGAATGATCGACTTGTAGTCATAATCTTCATACTCGACACCGGTCAGCAGCGTGTGCTCGAAACCGCCCGCAGAAAAATGCCCGGTCAGGTTCAATTGCACATCGCGATCGGTCCATTCCAGCTTGCGATAGTTGAAGTTGCGCCCGAGGGTGCGGCCGTCCGCCGCCAGCCCGTTGGCCTCGATGGCATCGCCTTGCAGGGAACCATCAAGGATCTGCACGCCACCGCCCAGCGTCCAGTCCGGGTTGAGGTCATGCTCGAAGCGCAGTTGTGCCATGTTGTTGTCGTTATGCAGCTTGCCCACACTCTTCTCGCCGAAGAACGTGTCGCGGGCAGCGGTACCCGTCTGATTGGCATACCGCGTCAGGCCACGATCCAGCGGCGCGTTGTTGCGCATGAAGTCGCCTTCGAAGGTGATGCGCGTGGCGTCGTTGACCTGCCAGCTCAATACCGGCGCCACGCCATAGCGCTCGGTTTCGACGTGATCACGGAACGTATCGCCGCCCTCACCCACCACATTCAGGCGATAGGCAAAACGGCCTTCGTCATCCAGGGGTCCCGAAGCATCCAGCGTTCCGCGTTTCATGCCCTGATCATTGAGCTGACTGCCCAGCGTTACGGAAGGCTCGGCCAACGGCTGTTTGGAAACCACATTGAAGGTGCCGCCCGGATCGCCGCGACCATAGAGCGTGGTGGCCGGACCACGCAGCACCTCAAGGCGCTCGATGGTGTTGGCGTCCGGCATGTTCGGATAACCACGATTGATCGGGAAGCCGTTGCGGTAGAACTCGCCGGTGGTGAAGCCGCGCACCGTAAAGGTGGTCAGCCCCTGGCCGCCGAAGTTGTTGGCTCGACCGACGCCACCCGCGTAGTCGAGAGCATCCTGCAAACGTGTGGAACCGATGTCCTCGACCGCTTCGCGGGTCACGACGCTGACCGATTGAGGGGTTTCGTGCAGCGAGGTATCGGTACGCGTGGCACTGGCAGACCGTGTGGCCCGATAACCATCGACCGGCCCTTGTGCCGTTTCGGCATTGGCGGCGCCCTGGATATCGATGTTCTGCAACTCCATGGCAGGCTGGACGCCAGCCACCTGATCAGCCCAGGCCGCTTGAGAGATAGCCTGGATAACGCAAAGTGAAACGATAGTACGACGCATCGACATGCAGCCCTTGGCAAGAAACCAGGCCTCTTGGGACCCGGCAGGATTTTTTGCGAATAGTACAGATTCGTATTAACGCCTGATACAAATTCCCAAAAAATACTCTCGCACAGGCCAGACATGACGCTTAGCCAATGTGGCGATAAACAGGCAAACTGCGCTTATTGCTCCTTACCAGAGAACCCACGATGCCCCTTTCCCACAAGCCTGCCGATCCTCGTTGCGCCTTGCTGGTAATCGACATGCAATACGACTTCATGCCCGGAGGGCAACTAGCGGTGGCTGACGGCGATGCGCTGCTGCCGTTGATCAATCGCCTGGGTGCGCGCTTTCCCCAAGTGGTCATCACGCAGGACTGGCACCCTGCCGGGCACATTTCCTTTGCGTCCAGCCATGCGCAGCGCCTGCCGTTCGAGAGCATTACCCTGCCCTACGGTCCGCAGACGCTGTGGCCGGATCATTGCGTACAAGGCAGTCACGGTGCGCAGCTACATGCCGACCTCGACCTGCCTCACGCGCAACTGGTCCTGCGCAAGGGCTGCAATGCGCACATCGACAGTTACTCGGCATTTCTGGAGGCAGACCGCACGACCCGCACCGGGCTGGCCGGGTACCTGACAGAGCGCGGCATCGACACGCTGTTCGTGGTCGGGCTGGCGCTGGACTTCTGTGTCGCCTGGTCCGCGCAGGATGCACGCAGTGCCGGTTTCAACACCTTTGTGGTCGAAGACGCCTGTCGCGCCATCGATATGAACGGCTCGCTGGAGCAGGCCTGGAAGACCATGCTGGGCATGGGTATCGAACGCGTGCAGAGCGCCGATCTGCTGGGCTAGACCGACACATTCTGCTAACTGGCTCAAACATTTCTCGATACGCTCCGCCGCTGGCGAACGACAGCGCGCGGCGCCTGTCTGAACCATCGGCCCGACATTGCCCCCGTCGGTCCATTTCATCACTGGCGCTGAGGACGTTGTATGGATCACGAAGTAGATGGCAAGACCCCCGGCCTGTCAGCCGAGGAAGAGCGCGAGATTGATGAGAATCAGCCGCCCCGCGCGGCGGTGTTGCACGAAACCATTCGCATGCAGGGCGACCATGAACTGGAGCGCAGCGTAGCCGCGCTGTGGTGGTCGGCACTGGCTGCAGGGCTGACCATGGGCCTGTCGCTGATGGCGATGGGGCTGTTGAACTCGCGCCTCGAAGGCATCCCCGGCAGTCATGTGATCAGCAGCCTCGGCTATTCTGCAGGGTTTCTGGCGGTGATCCTGGCGCGCCAGCAACTGTTCACTGAAAACACCATCACGGCTGTGCTACCCGTCATGAGCAAGCTGAACCTGGCCAATATCGGGCGGCTGCTGCGTTTGTGGGGTGTGGTTCTGACCGGCAACCTGGTCGGTACGCTGACGGTGGCCTATGTCATGCTCAATCTGCCGATTTTCGATACCAGCACAGACAAGGCGTTTCTGGAAATTGGCCACAAGGTCATGGAAAACGACCTGGCCCAGATGTTTTCCAAGGGCATCGTCTCGGGCTGGATGATTGCGACCATGGTCTGGATGATCGCGTCGATGGAAAACGCCAAGATAGCGATCATTGTGCTTATCACTTACCTGATGGCGCTCGGCGACTTCACGCACATCGTGGTGGGTTCGGCCGAAGTGTCCTATCTTGTATTCGCGGGTGAGCTGGGCTGGAAGGATTTCTGGTTTGCGTTCGCAGGCCCCACGCTGGCGGGCAACATTATCGGTGGCAGTTTTATTTTCGCTTTGATCAGCCATGCGCAGATCCGCAGTGAAAAAGACACCACAGAGAAAATGGAGCGCGATCGCAAAAACAAGGAAGAAAAACGTCGCCTGGAGAAAGCGCAGAAGCTCAAGGAAGAGGATTCCGCGGCAAAGCGAGAAATATGATCCCTATCATTAAACTTTCTTTCAGGAAACGCGGCGGATTTTAAAGGCAGAATGACTCTTTGAACGCATCTATTCAGGCAGGGACCATGACCCGAATTCTGGCAATCGAAGACGATGCCATCACTGCAAAGGAAATCGTGACCGAACTCAGCAGCCACGGGCTGGAAGTGGACTGGGTCGACAACGGCCGTGACGGCCTGGCGCGTGCAGTGAGTGGCGATTATGACCTTATTACTCTGGACCGCATGTTGCCGGAGATGGATGGTCTGACCATCGTCACCCACTTGCGCGCCCAGGGCATTTCCACGCCGATCCTGATGATCAGCGCCCTCTCCGACGTGGACGAGCGCGTTCGCGGCCTGCGTGCCGGAGGGGATGACTATCTGCCAAAACCCTTCGCGTCGGATGAGATGGCCGCACGCGTCGAGGTGCTGTTGCGACGCAGCAACCCGGTCAGTGCCGCCAAGACGGTATTGCAGGTTGCCGACCTGGAACTGAACCTGATTACCCGGGAAGCGTGTCGCGGCGGCGAGCCGCTGATCCTGCTGCCCACCGAATTCAAGCTGCTTGAGTTTCTGATGCGCAACAGCGGACAGATCATCACCCGAATGATGATTTTTCAGGAAGTCTGGGGCTACCACTTCGATCCGGGCACCAACCTGATCGACGTTCACATCGGCCGTTTGCGCAAGAAGATCGATCAACCCGGCACCGCACAGCTCATTCAGACCGTGCGAGGATCCGGCTATGTCATTGCCGAACCCGTCTGACGGCTGGCGATCATCCACAAGTCGATTACTGGCGCTGTACAGCTCGCTGTTCGTAGCCTGGAGCGTGATTCTGCTTGGCGTGCTGTATTGGGAGGTGACGTCCTATCTGGACACCCTCGCCCGCCAGTCGCTAACCCATCGCCAGCAACTGTTTTCTCGCTTCGAGGGCCAGGGCCTGGTGGACGCTCTGGCCACCAGCATGACCTTCGATACCCGCTCGGTGGATGCCTACGGTCTGTTCGACGAGAACTTCGGCCCGGTTGCCGGGCCTATCACCAGCGTCCCGAAAAACCTGCCTATCGACGGCCAGATTCATGTGCTGAACGATTGCATCGAATCGGATGATCCAGGCATGCCGCAAGGCAGTTGCGATGCGATCGTCAATCGCACGTCGGACGGCCGCTGGCTGGTGCTGGTTCGCGAGAACGGCTCGCTGTTTGCGGTGAGCACGCTGATCCTGCATGCCTTGCTGTGGGGCATCTCGCTGACCATTATTCCCGGGGTTGCCGGCTGGCACTTGCTGCGCCGTCGGCCGTTGCGGCGCATCCGTGCGATCCAGGCCAGCGCCGAATCGATCATCGCCGGCGACATGGCCGGCCGTCTGCCGGTCTCCAACAGGCGCGATGAACTGGACATGCTGGCGGTGATCGTCAACGCCATGCTGGACCGCATCGAAAAGCTCATGAACGAGGTCAAGGGCGTCTGCGACAACATCGCCCATGACCTGCGCACACCGCTGACCCGATTGCGTGCGCAGCTTTACCGTATTCAGCAGCAGTCAGCCCACGATTCGACCCATGCCACGCAGATTGCCCAGGTCATCAGCGAAGCTGACACGCTGATGGCACGCTTCCGTGGACTGCTGCGCATTTCCGAGCTGGAAGACCGCCAACGGCGCTCGGCATTCGTTGAAGTGGAACTGCGTCCACTGCTGCAGGAGCTGCATGACTTCTATCTGCCACTGGCCGAAGAAGACCAGATCACCCTGATACTCGACCTGCATGAAACGTTACCCACCCTGGTAGGCGACCGCGCCCTGCTGTTCGAGGCACTGACCAACCTGCTGGGCAACGCAATCAAGTTCACCCCCGGCGGCGGAATCGTCAAAGTCAGCGCCTACCCTGCCGCAGGCGGCACCACGCCGTGCATCGAGGTACAGGATTCCGGGCCTGGCATCCCCGTCGCCGAGCGCGCCGCTGTCTTCCAGCGCTTCTATCGCAGTGAGGCTGGCACCGAGCAAAGCGGCTTCGGCCTCGGTCTCTCGGTAGTGGCCGCAATCGTCAATCTGCACGGTTTTACACTGCAAATAGGCACCAGCGAATACGGCGGCGCAAGCTTGCTGCTGGAATGCCGCACAGTGAATACGCTGGCCTGAGATTCAGGCACCTTCCAAGCCCTTGATTGCACGATCGTGCCTGCTTTTTGACGAGATTAATGCGTCTGGCTCAAGGGTTTCAGCGATTTCGATATTAATCTGGCGCGTTCTGCCAAGCGTAAGTTTGTAACTAGATGTTGCAAATTTGCACGCAGCTTGACCGTTTCAGCACTGACAAGTTCTTCCCAATAAATACGCTTTTCAGGCTCGATACGGCGTTTTTCCCCGATTAAATCCTTCTCTTGTGCAAAAGATGATGGCCAAACGCCAAGGTGAAATGTGAGCGACTAGACATTTTTATGACGTCAGTGACTTGTCGCAATGCTGGCACTGCGTTATCTATGTCCGGGCAAACACAGTTTCTGCGGTAACGTTTCCGCTGCACCCAGAATAATAACTCACCGGATTTCGCCACTTATCGGGCGAGGCTTTGGCATGGCTGCCGAAGCAGAGAATGCTGCATTAATTGCTGGATAAAATTTTAGCTGGGAGGCTGTTATGGGCGCACAATCGAAGATTCTAACCATCGGTAAGTACAAGGTTTACGCCGAGACTTACTGGAAAGGCAGCGACGCCAAGACCATTCTGCTGGTCAACGGTGCACTGTCGACCACTGGCTCTTTCGGGCAGACGGTCAAGTACTTGCAACCGCACTACAACCTGGTGCTGTTCGATCTGCCGTTTTCAGGACAATCCCGAGCGCATAACCCGGACGACATGATTGTCAGCAAGGAAGATGAAGTAAACATTCTCCTGCAACTGATTGATCTCTATCAGGTAAACCACCTGCTGTCAGTCTCCTGGGGCGGTGTCTCGGCCCTGCTGGCCCTCTCCGAATGCCCTCCATCCGTGGAAAAGGCCATCATCAGCTCGTTCTCGCCGGTCCTCAACGAGGCCATGCTCGACTATATCGATAACGCCCAGATCTACCTCGCCGCACGCGAAAAACGCAAGATCGGCTCACTGCTCAACGACACCGTGGGCAAGTACCTGCCGCGCCTGTTCAAACTCTATAACTACAAGCACCTGATCAGTCTTGCCGAGCATGAATATCGCCAGATCGACTTTCACATCAGCCAGATTCGCCAACTAAGCGCCAGCAATTACGTCGAGCGTTTTTCCTCGATCAACATTCCGGTGCTGTTCATCAACGGTGAAAAAGATGAATACACCACTGTTGAAGATGCCCGCATGTTTTCCAACTACATCGCCAAAAGCAGTTTCAACGTAGTTCCGGACACCGGGCACTTTCTGGACCTGGAAAGCAAGGCGGCATGGCACCATTCGCAAAGAACCGCACTGACATTTCTGGGCACTGAAGCGACCCAAGAGGTATGGCCCAGCGTCACCGCGATGGCCTGAAGCTCGCTCGCCTGGCCCGGGAAGCCCTTGCGCTTTTCCGGCCTGACGCTGTGACTCATGGATGATGTTGGCTTCTCTGATCGGGCAGTGCTATTCGTTGATGACTTTTCCCTTTGCAACGCTCCGGCGTTCGTGCTGCCGTGTTTCCGGAAATATCCGGCCGTTGCACTCCCTGTACACTCAGCCCGGCGTGGTGCTGGGGTTCATCTCGCTACTCTCGCTCAGCGCTTGCTCTGCAGGAAAACCCGCAGAAAAGGCGCTGGTGCGAGTCGTCGCGCAACCGGTTGCCCTACTGAACGTTGCCAGCAGTGTGACGCTGACGGGCGATATCCAGGCCCGCAAGGTAACTGAGCAATCGTTTCGCGTCTCCGGCAAGCTGATCAAGCGCTATGTGGATGTCGGGGATCGAGTGCGGGTCGGACAGGTTCTGGCCAGACTCGACGCACGCGAGCAAAACACCGAGCTGGCGTCAGCCCGTGCCGAAGTCGCCGTACGACAGTCGCGGCTGCACCTCGCCGAACAGAACTACCAGCGTCAGCAAGTGCTGCTGCCCAAGGGCTATACCAACCTCAGCGAATACCAGAAGGCCCGCTCCGGACTCGACAGTGCGCGGGGGGATCTGGCCGCGCTGCAGGCGCAGCAGGCCAACGCGCGTGATCAGGTCGGTTACACCGAGCTGTTCGCGGCAGCCGATGGCGTCGTGACGGCGCGCTATGCCGAAGAAGGTCAGGTGGTTCAGGCCGCCACTGCGATTTTCAGCGTCGCTCACGATGGCGAACGCGAAGCGGTATTTTCCGCGTACGAATCGCTGCTGCGCGCCGATCAGACCGGTGCTGCAGTGACTGTCAGCCCCCTGGGCCAGCCAGAGATTCAGCTGACCGGCATCATCAGGGAAATCACCCCCATCGTCTCCGCCGCAAATGGCACGTTGCGAGTGCGCGTTGCTCTGCAGGGTGCCGCTGCGTCGCTCGCACTGGGCTCCGTGGTCAGCGCTCGCTTGCAGACGCAGTCGCAATCGGCGTTCGCCCTGCCCTGGTCCGCCTTGAGCCGTACACAAGGACAACCGGCAGTCTGGCGGGTGGATGCTCAGGCCAAGGTCAGGCTGACGCCTGTGAAAGTGCTGCGTTACGAACAGGGCCAGGTCATCGTTTCAGAGGGCTTGTCCGAAGGTGATCGAGTAGTTTCCCGGGGGCTGCAGTTTCTCTACCCGGGACAACGGGTAGAGGTCGCAGGGCAAGCGCAAGCCGAACAAAGCGTCTCGCTGGCGTCATCGGGAGCTGCGCAATGAGCACCTCGTGCGTAGAACCACGAACGAGATCCCGCTGCTGGCTGATCTGCATTCTGATCGTGGCACTGCCGGGCTGCCGCGACAAACCGCTTCGCGAGGTTGTCGAACGCCCGGTGCTGTTCACCGAAATAGTCGATCAGCGCAGCGCCTCTTATGGCCGCTTCGCCGGCGTCATCCAGCCGCAGTATGAAGTGGCATTGGGGTTTCGTGTCGCCGGGCGACTGGCAACCCGGCACGCGGAGATCGGCGATCAAGTGCGCAAGGGCGATCTGCTCGCCACCCTGGAACCCGGCGACCAGCAACACCGTTTGCACTCCCGCCAGGCCGAACTCGGCAAAGCCCAATCCGCCTGGCAACAGGCACGCGACGAGTTGACGCGCTACCAGCAGCTCTATGAGCGCGGTATCGGCTCGCGGGCGCGAATGGATCAACTGGACAGCGACCTGCGCACTCAGGACGCGCTGCGCAATCAGGCACGCGTCGCCGTGCAGCAGGCCACTGATCATGTGTCCTACACACGCTTGTCAGCCGAGTTCGATGGCCTGATTACTGGATGGCAAGCCGAGGTCGGCCAGGTCATGGCGACCGGTCAGGCAGTGGTCAACCTTGCGCGCCCGGACAGCCGTGAAGCGCTCGTCGACTTGCCACTCGGTTCGCTGAATGAGAGGCACCGCATCAGAGTGATTTCGCAACTGAACGAACAGCTTTCAGTGGCCGCGAATGTCCGCCAGCTTGCACCGCAAATCAATGCCGAGACCCGCACTCAGCGCGTCCGCCTGGCCTTGCAGAATCCTCCGGACAGCTTTCGCCTGGGCTCGACCGTCACCGTAGAGATCAGTGGCGACGCACCGGCGTTTCATGACCTGCCCGGCAGCGCAGTGCTGCAGCGTGACGGCACGTCTCAGGTGTGGGTGATCGACCCGACGACATCGACACTGGTCCCGCGCGCGGTGCAGGTACTGGCGCGATCGGGCTCGACGGTAAGGGTCAGCGGCGCGCTGCACAAGGGCGAAAAAGTAGTGACTGCCGGCGTCAACGGCATGCAGTCCGGTCAGAAGGTCCGTGTGCAGCGAGAGGTCAGTTTGTGAAGGAGCGCTTCAATCTGTCGGCCTGGGGGCTCAGGCATCGCACACTGGTCTGGTACATGATGTTCGTTTCACTGCTGATGGGCAGCTGGTCATTCCTGAATCTGGGGCGTGAGGAAGACCCTTCATTCGCCATCAAGACCATGGTCATTCAGGCGCGCTGGCCTGGTGCAACGCTGCCCGACACCCTGCAGCAGGTGACTGATCGGCTGGAAAAGAAGCTCGAAGAAATCGACGCGCTGGATTACGTGAAAAGCTACACGCTGGCTGGCGAATCGACGCTTTTCGTCTTCCTCAAGAGTGAAACCCGAAGCGCCGACATCCCTGCGGCCTGGTATCAGGTGCGCAAGAAGATCAGCGATGTGCGCAGTGAGTTGCCAAGTGGCATCCAGGGACCTGCGTTCAACGACGAGTTTGGCGATGTGTTCGGCAGCATCTACGCGTTCACAGCCGATGGCCTGTCTTTCCGCCAACTGCGTGATTACGTCGAGCAAGTGCGCGCCGACATCCGCAGCGTGCCCAACCTGGGCAAGATCGAGTTGCTCGGCGCCCAGCGCGAAGTCATTTATCTGAATTTCTCGATCCGCAAGCTCGCAGCGCTGGGCATCGATCAGCGCCAGGTGCTGCAAAGCCTGCAAGCGCAAAACTCGGTCACGCCTGCCGGGGTGATGGAGGCCGGTCCCGAACGCATTGCGGTGCGGGCCAGCGGGCAGTTCAGCAATGAACAAGACCTCGAGGCGGTCAATCTGCGCTTCGGCGACCGGTTCTTTCGCCTCAGCGATCTGGCGACCATCGAGCGCCGTTATGCCGATCCGCCCTCCTCACTGTTCCGCTTCAATGGCCAGCCAGCCATTGGCCTTGCGGTGGCCATGAAGCAAGGTGGCAACATCCAGGCATTCGGCAACCAGTTGCAGCAACGCATCGACGATCTGACCACTGAATTGCCGTTGGGCATCGACGTGCACCTGGTTTCCAGTCAGGCCGATGTGGTCGAAAAAGCCATCGGCGGCTTCACCCATGCACTCTTTGAAGCGATCCTGATTGTGCTGGTCGTCAGCTTCATCAGCCTCGGCATTCGTGCCGGTCTGGTGGTGGCCTGTTCGATCCCGCTGGTGCTGGCGCTGGTCTTCGTGTTCATGGAGTACAGCGGCATCACCATGCAACGTATCTCGCTGGGCGCGCTGATCATCGCTCTGGGGCTGTTGGTGGATGACGCGATGATCACCGTCGAGATGATGGTCACTCGCCTTGAAAGCGGCGATTCGTTACCGCAGGCCGCTACCTTCGCTTACACCTCGACCGCGTTCCCGATGCTGACCGGCACATTGGTCACGGTCGCCGGTTTCGTGCCCATCGGCCTGAACTCCAGTTCCGCAGGCGAATACGTGTTCACCATGTTCGCCGTCATTGCCGTGGCGTTGCTGCTGTCCTGGCTGGTGGCGGTGCTGTTCGCGCCACTGATTGGCGTGCACATCCTCAAGGCGTCGGCGCAACACGCCGCGCCGGGGCGCTGGATGCGTGGTTTCAGCCGTCTGCTGATCAAGGCACTCGAGCACCGCGGGTGGGTCATAGGCATCACGTTGCTGATGTTCATCGGGTCGCTGTTTGCAGGCAGATTGCTGCAGAACCAGTTCTTCCCGGACTCCGACCGGCCGGAAATTCTGGTGGATATCTACATGCCGCAAAACGGCTCCATCGAAGGTACCCGCCAAACCATGGACCGCTTTGAAGCAGCGCTCAAAGGGGACGCCGATGTGCTGCGCTGGAGCTCTTACGTGGGCAAGGGCGCGGTGCGTTTTTACCTGCCGCTGGATCAGCAGTTGAGCAACCCGTTCTACGGACAACTGGTGATCGTCAGCCAGGGTGGGGAAGCGCGTGACCGGCTGATCGAACGCTTGCGTCAGCGCTTTCGCGACGATTACGTCGGCGTGGGTGGCTACGTTCAGCCGCTGAACATGGGGCCGCCGGTGGGCTGGCCGGTGCAATACCGGGTCAGCGGGCCGGACATCGAACAGGTGCGCAGCCAGGCCATGGCGCTGGCGGCGATTCTCGATGCCAACCCCAATATCGGTCAGGTCATCTATGACTGGAACGAACCGGGCAAGGTGCTGAAGATCGACATCGCGCAGGACAAGGTGCGCCAGTTCGGTCTGTCCTCCGAGGACGTGGCGCAAATCCTCAACAGCCTGGTCAGCGGCACCACCATCACTCAGGTGCGTGACAGCACCTATCTGATCGACCTGGTCGGACGCGCCGACAGCGACGAACGCAGCTCGGTGCAGACCCTCGCCAACCTGCAGATCCCGACACCCGGCGGTGCGAGCGTGCCGCTGCTGGCGTTCGCCACGCTCAGTTACGAGCAGGAACAGCCACTGGTCTGGCGCCGCGACAGGCTGCCGACCATCACCCTGAAAGCCAACGTGCTCGGCACCTTACAGCCGGCAGCGCTGGTCAGGCAATTGAAGCCCGACGTCGATGCCTTCAGCGCCCGCCTGCCGTTACGCTACTCGGTCGCCACCGGCGGCGCAGTCGAGGCCAGCGCGCGCTCACAGGGTCCGATCCTGAAGGTTGTGCCGTTGATGCTGCTGTTGGTGGTCAGCTTTTTGATGATCCAGTTGCACAGCGTGAAAAAACTGCTGCTGGTGGTCAGCGTGGTGCCGCTGGGCCTGATCGGCGTGGTCGCAGCCTTGTTGATTTCCGGCTATCCGCTGGGGTTCGTGGCGATTCTGGGCGTGCTGGCGCTGATCGGCATCATCATCCGCAACTCGGTGATTCTGGTCACGCAGATCGATGAATTCATTGCCGCCGGGGAAAGCGCCTGGACATCGGTGGTCAAGGCCACCGAACATCGCTGCCGACCGATTATGCTCACCGCAGCGGCCGCGAGCCTGGGCATGATCCCGATTGCCCGCGAGGTGTTCTGGGGGCCGATGGCCATTGCGATGATCGGCGGCATCGCCATCGCCACCCTGCTGACCCTGTTTTTCCTCCCGGCGCTGTATATGGTCAGCTATCGGATCAGGCCACCTGCTGTTTAGCAGGTCAGATTTCCACCGGCAGGAAATCGAACAGCGCCTGCGGGGCCTCGACCAACATAATGCGCTTGAGCGGGTCCGGGCATTCGAGCGCGACGAACTGCTCGATCACATGGGTATAGCTGACCACGTGCTCATGCTGGGTGTGCGGCCAGTCGCTGCCCCATACCAGTCGGCGCGGACCAAAGCTTTGCAGCAGCAACGGCCATGCGGCGCGAGCAAACGTCGCGTTCTGCTCGACACTGCCGCCCAGACGATAGATTGCTGAAATCTTCATCCACATCTGCCCGCTCAGGCCCAACTCCAGCAGGGCCTGGAACGCCGGATCATCAACACCAAGGCGCGCATCGGGCCGCCCGAAATGGTCAATCACCAGCTTGCAACCGAACGGCAGCAACTGCCGGATCAGCCCCGGCAGGTCAGCGATCTCGCGGTGCAGTTCGACATGCCAGCCGAGCGTCCAGACGTGTTTGAACAGTGTCTTCCATTCCGGCGCGGCGAAGTCCGGCAGCGGCTTGCCGATCAGGTTCAGGCGGATGCCGACGATGCCCAGCCCGGCCATGCGCTGCAACACACCGCGACTGATGTCCGTGTCAACCACCGCCACACCGCGCAGGCGGTCCGGAGCCTGCGCCAGGGCGTCGAGCAGAAACCGGTTATCAGTGCCCAGAAAACTGGGCTGGATCAAAACGCCGTGGCTCAGGCCATGTTCGCTCAGGTTGGCCAGATAGGCCTGCACCGTTGCGTCGTAGTCCGGGCTGTAACGCCGTCCTGACGCTAGGCTCAAATCCTTGCTGAAGACATGTGCGTGGGCATCGATGCCCAGTATTGGCGTGGTACAGGAATCAGTCATTGGTTCGTCTATAAGAAGTCAGCGCGGCGCCGCAACACCGCGAATGAAAGGTTTTCAAGCCCGCTGCGCTGCGCCCTTGTCCAGTGGTTTGGCAACCGGCAGCGTAGCCTCGAGGTTGCGTCCACGGGTTTCCGGCAGACAGAAAGCGGCGATCATTGCCACGCCGTAGGCGATGCCGGCGTCGATTCCGATGGCGCTGCCGAGCGACATTGACTGGCTCATATGCCCCACCAGAAACGGGAACACCGCCGACAGCACGCGCCCAAAGTTGTAGCAGAAGCCCACCCCGGCACCCCGCACCTCTGCCGGATAAAGCTCGTTGAAAAACGAGCCGAGGCTGGCCGGAATGCCGGCAGCGAAGAAGCCCAGCGGAAAGCCGAGAAACAGCATCTGTGTGTTGCTCAACGGCAGCATCAGGTAACACTGCACGGTGACCACGCAGCACAAGGCGAACAGCATGATGTTCTTGCGTCGACCAATGCGGTCGATCAACAGACCGCTGCACACGCAACCGCACCAGAACGCAACGATAATGACCGCCAGATAGCCGCCGGAACTGAGCACGGACAGGTTGCGCTCGGTTTTGAGAAAGGTCGGCAACCAGGTCATGACTGCGTGATAACCGCCGTGCGCACCGAGCCCCAGCAAGCCACCGAGCAAGGTAACGCGCAGCAGCTCGGGGCGAAAAATCCCGGCCATCGACTTGAAGAAGTTGACCTTCGGCGCGGCGCTTTTCTGCCTGCGCAGGAAGCTCTCCGGTTCTTCGACATTGCGTCGCACCCAGATGATCATCAGGGCAGGCAGCAGGCCGACAAAGAACATCACCCGCCAGGCAATATCCTCCGGCACAAACGAATAAATCAGAGTAAACAGCACCACTGCCAGGCCCCAGCCGACGGCCCACGCACCTTGCACGGTGGCCATGACCTTGCCGCGGTAGCGGGACTGAATCGTCTCGGCCATCAGCACCGCGCCTGCTGCCCACTCACCACCGATGCCAAAGCCCTGCAGCGCCTTGACGATCAGCAACTGGTTGAAACCGGTCACGAACGCAGACAAAAAGGTAAAGAAGGAAAACCACAGAATCATCCACTGCAGCGTGCGCACCCGGCCATAGCGGTCGGACAGCGTTCCGCCCACCCAGCCACCCAACGCCGACGTTACCAGCGTCACCGCGCTGATCAGCCCGGCATCGCCCTTGGTCAGGGCAAACGCAGCAATCAGGGCCGGAATGGCCAGACCGAACATCTGCACTTCCAGAGCGTCCAGCGACCAGCCGCCAAAACAGGCCCAGAAGGTCTTGCGCTCTTTGGGAGTGACATCGCGATACCAGTTGAACATGGCGTTTATCCTGATGGGCGTTGCACGGCTCGGGCAGACTGCAGCGCTGTCAGCGAATGTCCACGCTGTAGCGGAAATGGCTGGCATGCCCTCGCGAGCGGCGCCACTCCAGAGGCTCACCGGCGTAATTACGCGCCACACGCTCGATGACCACCACCGCACTGCCGACTGGAATCTGCAGCAACCGGCCGTACACGTCGTTGACCGTCTCGGCCGTCAGGCTTTCTTGCGCACAGGCGACCACCTGACCGCAGACGTCTTCGTAGATCGGATAAAGCAGTGGCCCCTGCGTATCGAGGTCAAGCTCCAGCAATGCCTGAAACCGCGCACGTGGCAGCCAGATTTCTTCGGCCAGCACCGGCTGGCCATCCAGCAACCGCAAGCGGACCATACGAATCACCGGCGCACCTGCGCCCATCCCCAGCGCCTGAGCGACCGACGAAGGCGCGTCCACAGGCTCGACGGACAAAATCCGGCTTTCCGGCACCCGGCGTTCACCCGCTTCGGTTTGAAAACGGAAAAAACGAAACAGCGAAGACTGAAACTGCGCACGACGAATGAACGTGCCACGCCCCTGCTGGCGCTCCAGAATGTTGTCGCTGACCAGCAAATCAATGGCCTTGCGCACCGTACCGGTGGACAGGCCATACTCGGCAGACAACGCCGCTTCGGTAGGAATCGCCTCGCCCGGACGCCAGCGATTATTGGCAATCTGCTCAGCCAGGCTGTCGCGCAGGCGTTGATAAAGCGGTAGGCGTTCGTCGCTGGAAAGCTTGTTCATTGTTTTATTCATCCAGTCATCTATATGAATTTCTGAAAAGAGTATTCATCCGTGGCAAGCGAAGGTCAATAGTTCGCGAGCGTGCGTGACTATACCGACACATCGCTGCGCTTCGCTGATCATCATTCCCGGAAATATCCTGTATCAACTCGCCGCACCTACTTAATGGCCGATAAAACCGTTAGCCTGCGCTGCATCGATCAAAAACCGCCTGACAGACACGCGTCCAGCGTCTGACAGTCCATGCTCAAGCGAGACTTTCATGCCCCACTCGTCCCAATCCGCGCATAACGCTGTGACCATGACCCCGGCCATGGTCATGCTGTTTGCCTTCTGCTGTGGCGCGATCGTCGCCAACATCTACTACGCCCAGCCGATCATCGAGCTGATTGCGCCGGACATCGGGCTGTCGAGCACGGCGGCCAGTCTGATCGTTTCATTGACGCAGATCGGTTATGCGCTGGGGCTGTTCTTTCTGGTGCCGCTGGGCGATTTGCTGGAGAACCGCAGGCTGATGCTGGTGACGACTGTCGTCGCGATTCTCAGCCTGCTGGGTGCCGCCTTCGCCGAGCAGCCGAATGTGTTTTTGCTGGTCTCGTTGCTGGTGGGCTTCAGTTCAGTATCGGTGCAGATGCTCATTCCGTTGGCGGCGCATCTGGCTCCGGAGGAGTCGCGTGGGCGGGTCGTTGGCGGGATCATGGGCGGACTGCTGCTGGGGATTCTGCTGGCGCGGCCGATTGCCAGTCTGGTGGCCGACCATTTCGGCTGGCGGGCGGTGTTCGGCTCGGCGGCTGTGGTCATGATCGGCATCAGCGTGGTACTGGCGACTACCATGCCGAAACGCCTTCCGGATCATCGTGCGTCCTACGGCCAGTTGCTGTTCTCGCTATGGACTCTCCTTCGTACCCAGCCGGTGCTGCGCCAGCGTGCCTTTTATCAGGCCTGCATGTTCGCGACCTTCAGCCTGTTCTGGACCGCCGTGCCGCTGGAGCTGTCACGCAACCACGGGCTGTCGCAAACCCAGATCGCGATCTTCGCCCTGATCGGCGCGATCGGAGCCATTGCCGCGCCCATCAGCGGCCGGCTGGCAGACGCTGGCTACACCCGCATCGCGTCACTGGGCGCACTGCTGTTCGGCGCACTCAGCTTTCTTCCAGGCCTGGTTCATCCAGCGTACAGCGTGATTGGCCTGGCCATAACGGGCGTGGTGCTGGATTTCTGTGTGCAGACCAGCATGGTCTTGGGCCAGCGCACGGTCTACGCGCTGGATGCCGCCAGCCGCAGCCGGCTCAACGCGCTGTACATGACCAGTATTTTCATCGGTGGCGCCATTGGCTCGGCAGTCGCCAGCCCGCTGTTTGATCACGGTGGCTGGACCTGGGTGCTGATCGCTGGCACGGCACTGCCACTGATTGCATTGCTGGCGCTGCTCAGGGACCGATCCAGGCAGAATGCGTAAACCCTGCACTTTGTAACTGAATTGCAGGATAATGCCGCGGCGATGGCATAGCCCATCGCCCTTCTGGCTCTCTCTCGCACCTAAAGGCTCGCGTATCCGGCACCTCTGGATCTGCGCGATTGAACACGGATTGTACAGACGCCTCATCCCAAGGCCCCGAATCCGTCGATACTGCTTTTCAAGCGCATCGGCACGCACTTGCGCAATCCGAACAAGGCATAACAGCAATGGACGCAGCACCACGAACAAGCAAGATTTCCGCGATTTTCGCCAAGATATCGCTCGGCATCAGCGGTATGATCGGGGCTATCTGGAGCATCTTCACCTACCTTTTCCCGGACCCGGCCGTTCTTGGCCTCAGTATTGACTTCATAAACTGGAAGACACTGGTCATTATCGTCGGCACCGGCATGGTGATAAGCGGGCTGTACATCGCAATCATGGCCAGAAAGCTTCCATCACCGCTCAAGCTCGGCGTCTGGCTGGCACTGTCATTGTTTCTCTGCGCGGTGTTCTTCAAACTGGGCGGCGAATACGCTAAACCTTCGGTCGATTTCGCCCGCGCTCAGACACTGTTCACCGAGAACGAAAGCGCCAACCTGTTCGGCAAGCGCTCCGAGACCGTCGACAACGTAAGTATGGAGTTGCTGGGTTGTGACCAGAACGGCCAGTCGCCTACCTGCATGCTGGAGCTGATCAATAAAAGTGCCGATCGCGACTTCAGGTTTCTCAACCCGATCAGCCTATTCGAAGAAACCGGCGGCGCGCTGGGGCTTTCGCAACTGCGTGTCGGCGATGCAAAGTTCGATCGCTGGGACAGCTTCCAGTTGATCCGCAACGTGCCTACCCGCGTGACACTGATCTTTGAAGCGACCAAGGGCCGTGTGAAGCAGTCACCTGCCTTGAAGCTGACCTTCCGCGATCGCGAGAACAAGGACAACGTGCTCAAGTTCAACGAGGTCAAGGTCAACTAGTTGACCGAAGATTGTGCGTCGCCCCTCGGACGACGCATGTACTCACTGGCGGTTTGACTGTTTCAACCAGGCCGCCAGATCCATCACTTCAGCCTCGTTGATGCTGTGCCCCATGCCTTCATAGGCATGCAACTGCGGCGTCAGACCGAGCGATTTCAGCGTCGCTTCGGCTTGCGGGGCGCTGGCATAGGCCACCTGGCGATCCTGCGTGCCGTGACCGATGAATACACTCAGTGCCTTGAGGTCTTCGGAAGCCTTTACCTCTGACTTCACGACCGGCAGCAGCCTTCCGCTCAACGCCGCGAAGCCGCCGACCAGTTTGGGCTGTCGCAGGGCGACTTCGTAACTCATCATGGCGCCCTGGCTGAAACCGATCAGGAAGACCTTGCCTGGCTGGCTATGAAACTTCTCAGTGGCTTTGCCGATGAACGCAGCCAACCGGGTACCGCTGCTTTTCAGGTCATCAGTCACACCGTCGTAATCCGCGACGCCGGGCTTCTGGGTGAACCATTTGTAGCTGTCAGCGCGCAACTCCATCGGCGCCTGTACCGACACGTAGTTGTAGTCGGCCGGAAGCTCTTCCTTGAGCCCGAACAGGTCGGCCGCATTGCTGCCGTAACCGTGGATGAAAATCACCAGCGGCTGGTCAGGCTTGTCGACATTGGTCTGCGCCAGGTAATCAAGTGGCAGATCGGTGTGCAAGGTGTCCTGGGCCTGTGCCATTGCGGTGAAGGCAAACAGCAAGGCAGCGAAGAATTTCAGCATGTTCATCACCTCTGTTTGACGCTGCCAACGGGCAGCGTCGTGAGTGGGCGTGGTGGCAGAAACCAGCACAGCGTCAGTTCTGCATGCTGGTCCGCGAAACCTCCGGCTTGATCAGCTGCATCTGCTGACGGTAATCATCCGTCACCTGACGCGCCTGGCTGCTGCTGGTAATGACCCGCGGCGTGATCAGCACGATCAGTTCGGTACGGTTCTTGGACTTGCTGGTATTGCCGAACAGCCACCTCAAGCCAGGGATGCGTCCCAGATAAGGTACGGCACTGACCGACTCGGCGTTATCCTGCTTGATCAAACCGCCCAGCAGTACGGTCTGACCACTCTGCGCAGCCACCTGCGTGGCGACCGAGCGGGTGGAGATACGCGGATTGCCGTTGGCGTCGTTGCCAGTGGTATCGGTGTCGGCACTGCTGACCTGCTGCTGAATGTCCATATACACCAGCCCGCCCGGGTTGATGCGCGGCACGACGTCGAGAATCACGCCGGTCTGCACATATTCGACGCTGCTTAATGTAGTGTCGGTGGAAGAGTTGGTGTTGATCGAGGTCTGGCTGATCGGGATATTGTCGCCGACCTGAATCTGCGCCTGCTGGTTGTTCATCACCACCAGCGACGGTGCCGACAGGACCTGGGTACGCCCATTGGTTTCCAGCGCCCGCAAAGCGACTTGCAGGTTGTTGCTGACGAAGGAGTAGAAGAACGCGTCAGTAGAGGCCAGCGCCGCCCCTCCGGTCCCAATTGCACCCTGGCTGCCTGAGGTGTTGGTGACGTTGCCGGTCGTACCCGAGTTGCCCGCCAGACGCCCGAGGTACCACTGCACGCCCATATCCAGCTCGCCCGTGAGCTGGACTTCCAGAATGCGCGTCTCGATCTGCACTTGCAGCGGCGGATTATCGAGGCGCTTGATGGCCGACTCGATCTCCTTCCACTGCGCCGGGCGGGTGCGCACCAGTAACTGGTTGCTGCTCTTCTGCGCAGTGATGCGCGTGCTGGCGTCCAGAGACTTGTTGTTGCCGCCAGACCCGCTGCCGTCCTGGCTGGCCGAATCCGAATCGCCGCTGCTCTGATCGTCGCCTTCCGATTCGCTGTCGCCATTGGTCTGGCTGTTGTTCATGCCCTGACTGCTGCCAAAACCTCCGCCATTGCTCAGGCCGCTGCCGGTACCGCCCAGCCCGTTGGAGCTGCTCATGCCGCCCACACCGCTACCGCCACTGGAGTTGAGCGACGACAAGGTGGTGGTGCGCAGGCCCGGTGCAACCTTGGCCGCAGCGTCTTCCTTGATGGCGCCGGTGCCGTAAATCTGCCGCAGGTATTTGGCCAGATCGGTGGCCTTCATGTTGCGCACGTCATACACGTACATCTGCGGCTCGTTGCCACCGCCTTCATCGATGGTGTGAATCCACTCGCCGACTTCGTGCAGGTATTCAGGCTGCGAGGAAATCGCCACCACCGAGTTGGTCCGCTCGATCGGCAGGAAACGCACCATGCCCGCCAGCGGCATGCCGCTTTCCGGGCCGAACATTTTCTGCAGCTCGGGCATCAGTTCGCCGACCGAAGCGCGCTGCAGGCCGAATACACCAACCGACATGCCTTTGAGCCAGTCCACATCGAAGGTGTCGATGGTGTCCTGATAGTTGGCCAGCTCTTCGGGCGTACCCGCCAGGCTGAGCACGTTGCGCGCCGGGTCGACCAGCAGGAAAGCGTTTTCGCGAGCGAACGGCTTGAGCAGCTTCTGCATCTCGGTCGCCGAGATGTAGCGCAGCGGGAACAGCCGCGCCGACATGCCCGCCGAAGGTTGCGCAACGCGCATTTCCGGGACCAGCTTGCCCGCCACCGCCTGGTTCGACGGCAGGATCACGTAGCGGTTGCCCTGCTTGATCATCGCGTTGTCGGTCCAGGACAGCAGCGTCTCGAGAATCGACAGTGCCTGTTGCTTGTTGACCGGCTTGGACGTCGAGAAGCTCACATCGCCCTTCACACCCTGGGCAATGCTGTAATTCTCGTGCAGCAGATCGCCCATGATGCTGTTGATCACCGCCTGAATCGGCTGATTGGTGAAGTTGAAGACGATGTCACCGGTCTCGGCCTGACGCGCTGCGGGAGCAGCGGCGGGCTGACGGATGAAACGCTGGTTGCCTTTGATGATCTGCCGCTGCGGCGAGCTGGTCGTCTGTTGGGAAGGTGGCTCGACGGGCGGTCTTTCGCTGCGCGGGTCTACCGGCGGGCGTTGTGAACCGGTTCCCTGGAGCGCTTCCTGCAGCATGCCATTGTCGGGATCGAGTGTGTCTGACTGTGACGCGCAGCCGCCAAGGGCGACGGCGGTGGCCAGGCAAAGCAAGGGTGTGCGCAAGGTAGCGATGGCAGGAACTCCAGAAAAGGTACCCATCACAGGGTGGAATCGTTGGTTAAGGTAATCGGCGGTGTGTTCGAAGGCGGCGGCAGACGCAGCGCGGGCAGGCGCAGGACTTGCGTGCGGTCATCGAGTTTGAACGTAGCCTGGGTGGGCTCCAGCCGGTCCAGCGTCCAGCCGTTGGGCAAGCGATCGCCCTGACGGACTTTCAATGCCGGACCGCTGGCCTGCTTGAGCAATGCCACACGCAGCGAGCCGTCCATGATCACCCCGGTCAGGGTCAGGCCAGCCAGATTGGTGGCTTGCGCATCGGCTTTGCGAACGGCCACGTCAGGGCTGCGATCAGGACTGAACAGCGGGGTTTTCCAGGTATTGGCGAGGCTGTCGAGTGTCGCCGACGGCGCGCTGTGGACCTGCGCCCTCTGATCGACCGGGTTGCGCGGCGCCTGCTCGGGCAGCCAGTCCGGTGAATGCGCAGCGCCGCTGAAGACCAGTGCGATCAAGGCTGCCAAGACTGCGGCGAAAGCCAGCAGTGCCCACTCCAGCGGACGCAGTGAACCGATCATTGCTCGCCCTCCCCGGCACTGGCCGGTTGCAGGTAGCCGCGCACCAGCAGGTGCACCACCAGTTTGCCGGCAGCACCGCTGGCCGGAGCGTTGGCGTCGCGACGCATACTCATCTCGTCAATGAACAGAAACGGGCGCTGATACTCCAGCGCATGCAGGATGGCGGTCAGTGGTTCGATGGCGCAGTTCAGGGTCAGGCTGACCTTGACCTGCCGATACGGCTCGGCACTGTCCTGCTCCGGGGTGATCGGCATGCGCTGGGTCAACTCGCAGCCGCCGCCGGTGCTGGCCTGACTGCTGATCAGGTCGGCAATGCGCTGCATCAGATCAGCAGCCACGGCACTGGGATCTTCGCCCGGCAGCAGGCTGGTGCTGCTGGCCGGATCACGGCGGGCCTGCTCCAGTTGCTCGCGCAACGAATCACCCTGCTGCAGAAGGCCCGCATAACGCTGCTGCTGTTCGCGCAACTGGTCGGTCTGCTCGTTGATGTCGCGCAAGGGGCCGGCGAACCAGCTGTCGATCAACAACCAGTAAGCCAGGCACAACACCAGGGCCAGAATCATCAGGGCAGCGCCCCGCCGCTCACGGCTTGTCAGTGGACGGCGCATCGGCGTTCTCCTGCTGCTGGTTCTGGTGCAAATGCGCGCGCAGGGAATACTGATCCTTGCCGGTTTTGGTGTCGGGCTGGATCACCCCCTGAAACTGCGCATTATCCAGACTTCGGCAGTCCTTGACGCGGCCGATCAGCGCACTGGCCTTGGCGCTCTGCCCGGAAAAGGCCACCTCGGCACTGTCGCTGATTTCCATATGCTCGATCCAGGTGTCCGAAGGCAGGCAGGCGGTCAGCTCGCTGAGCAGCGCCGATAGCGGCGGCTGCGCAGCCTTGCGGCGCAACAGGTAGTTGGCAGCGCCCAGGGTGTTGGTCAATTGCTGACGCAGTTGTTGGACCTCGCCAACCTGAGCCTTCTGCGCCTTGACGCTGGCCTGCATGTCCTCGAGCAGGCTCTGCCGATCGTTCAGCCACAGCAACATGGCGCTCAGCAGCAGTCCGGCACACAGCCAGATCAGCCCGCGCTGCAAGCGATGGCCGGAGCGCGACTGCTGCGGGCGCAGTGGCAGCGGCAGCAGATCGATACCCATGCGCTGTGCTGCAGCCAGGTTGTCAACGCCCACATCCGTGCCGACGTCGACGGCATCGGGACGCAAGCCACGCTCGGCGCACTCACTGAGTATCGCGTCCAGCCGCTCGCGCAGGATTGCCACCAGCGTGACCTGCACAAAGCTGGCGCTGCGACTGTCCTGACGGGCCACGAAGTACAACTGGCCCGCGTCAAATGGCGTGAAACGATCCAGCTCGTAGCCGACCACGGTCGACAGATTGCGTGCCGCAGCCGCAGGAAGCTGCAAGGTCTGCAACAGCACAGCCGAGGGCGGCAGCAGCAGAACCCGCCGTACCTGAGGCGATGCATCGGGCAGCGGCTCGACCAATGGCCAGACAAGCGCCTGCTCCACGGTCTCGCGGCCCAGCCATCGACGCACACGCGGCGGCAGGCAGGCGCGAAGCTCCGCTACCCACCATTGCCAGGCGTGTTGCGCCGGACTGCCACGCCACTGCCGGGCGACCTGTTCACGTAACGCGTAAACAGGCGCCAGACGTGCAGAAACTGATGAATTCATTCTTGCCAACGCAACACCCTGTAGGGTTGTGCGCCTCCCTCCGATGGGCTCAATAAAACCGTGGTCTGTAACAGGGCGGTCACGCCGCCCGGTCGTTCTGCGTGCGTGTCGATGGCCAGGACCTCGCCGGGGTCGGCCCCGACCGCGCTCTGGTTCGGCAGGTTCAAGGCCCGACGCAGCAACGCCGAAGCGAACGCCGGGTCGGGCCGATCCAGACCGCTCCACAATGTTATTTCCGGCAACAACCGGGCATACAGCGCCTGGCTCATGCCCGCCAGCTGACGAACTTCCTCTACCACCCGCAGCGGTGACTGACCGCCATTGCGCTGCGACTCCAGCACCTGGGCGATACCGCTGGCCTGATTTTTAGCCGCGCCACAGGCCTGCAGCAGGCGCGATATATCAGCAACCGGCGCGCTGTTGAGGTCCAGCTTGCCGCGCTCGCTTCTGATGCTCACCAGCAGTTGCGTGTCATCCATACGCAACGAGACCACACGCCCGTCAGCAATCCAGCGTTTGCGCTGTGCAGGATCGAGCAAGCCCTGTACAGCCATATTCATGCCAGCTTCGGCCGCCATCAGCGCCTGGGTATTTTGCCTTAACCAGAGAGACTGCCGGCTCTCCAGTTGCACCCACCCGGCCAGCCCGCCGAGCAACAGGCTCAACAGTGCCAGCACCCAGAGCACCACCAGCAGCGCAACACCGCGCTGCGATCGGCCTGTCACGTTCATTCGCCGCCCGCCCCGCCGGACAGGTCCAGACGCAAGGCCACCACTTCAGAAACCCATTTCACCGCGCCATGGGTCTGCATATCGATGCGCACTGCACCCGGCAAGCGATTCGGCCAGGGCCATTCGGCCATCCAGCCGGTCGGCTTGCCCTTGGGGGTCAGCCCGCGATAACTGAACGTCAACGACTCGACGTTTTGCAGCAATACCTGAGGCTCACCCCAAGGTTTGAGAGCAATGCCATTCGCACTGGACTGAACCTGAGCGAACGACACCTGCAAAGACCGATGCTCTTGCGGCCCCTTGAGCTCCAGGCTGTGAACCTGGATACCGCCGCCCAACTCGCCGGGCAGCGTTGCGACAAACCGCAACTGCTGCGCCGAGCCTTCAAAAAAACCACTGTTGACGTCATCTTCACCAGACGTGTCCAGCGGCAGCGCCTGAGCGATCGAGCTGCGCAGAAACGCTTGCGCGGCGCGGATCTCGTCCAGATTCACGGTGTAGCGCTCAGCCTTGAGCACCGCACGATTGGCGCCCAGCAACGCCCCGGCAACCAGTACCAGCAACACGCCGAGCAGGCTGATCACCAGCAGCACTTCCAGCAGCGTGAAGCCACGCTGAGTGCCCCTCATGACCCCGCCCCGCTGACAGCACCACGCAATTTAAACGTGCTGAACTGCGCCTTGCGCTGATGCTCACTGAGCATCAGATCGAGGCGAAACATCCTCGCCTGACCATTGGCACCCGGCAGCTGACGGATATCCAGTGTCCAGTCGATGCCTGCGAGCTCTCCCTTTCGCGTACCGTTTTCCAGCGGACCGGCGCTTTCCTGATCCATTATCGTGCGTGCCGCATGGCTCAGCCGGTCACTGCGCGACACCTGCTGCAAGGAGCGCGCACTTTGCCCGAACGCCACCAGCAGAACACCGCTGCACACCGCCATGACGGTCAATGCAGCAAGCATTTCCAGCAGGGTGAACCCCGACTGCGATGTTTTCATTAAAGCGTCCGGACCTGGACGCTGCCGGTCAGCCAGCCAATATCAATACGCCAGCGTCGGTCGCCGTCAGCGACCACCACGTTGCCACCACTGGAACCGCCGTCCGGGTAGAACTCCACAGCGGAACCAAGATCGGACGCGGTCTGCATGGTCACGCGCAGACTTTCCGGCCAGTGCATCTCGCGCTTGCCGGGCGCCTTGAAGGTCGCCTTGCGCAGGTTGAACTCGGTGCGCGCCGGCTGACCGGTGACAATCGCGCGCACTCTGGTGGCCCTTAGCGCTTCGACCATGTCGCCGACCGCGCGCCGTTCACTGGCGGTGCTCAAACCCTGTTGCAGACCGAAACCCACCAGACCGACGGCGATGCTCATCAACACCAGCACCACCAGCATTTCCATGAGGGTAAAACCCCGGCTTGCGACAGGCGTTCTCATGCCGAGCTTTACTCCCAGTTGCCCAGGTCGGCGCTGTAGCCTTCGCCGCCCGGCTGACCGTCCTGGCCATAGAAGATCAGGTCGAAGCTGCCGTGCTGACCAGGGAAGCGGTAGCCGAATGCGTGGCCGAACGGATCCTTTAGGTCCGAAGGCTTGGCGTAAGGGCCGTTCCAGTTCGACGCATTGCCCGGCTTCTCGGTCAATTGCTGCAAGGTCTTGGGTGGCGAACCAACGTCCAGCGCGTAGCTTTCAATCTTCATGCCCAGGCTGGCCAGTTGAGCCTTGCCTGCGCCGTACTTGCCCTTGTCGACGTTGCCGCCCACCTGACGCACGACGATGGTCGCAACAATGCCCAGCAATACGATAACGGCGAGCATTTCCAGCAATGTGAAACCGCCCTGTCGACGGGCGGGTTTGAAACGTGTACGGCTAAAAGTCATCGGAATGGTTTCCTGTTTCATGAATTCAGATATTGCTGGTCAGGCTCATCAGCGGCAGCATGATGGCCAGCATGATCACCGCGACCATGCCCGCCATCACCACCGTCAGCGCCGGTACGAGCGCGGCCAGCATACGGTCGATACCGCGCTTGGCCTCGACGTCGAACACATCGGCGACCTTCATCAGCATGGTGTCCAGTTCGCCAGCCTGTTCGCCGACCTCGATCATTTGCAGCGCCAGATCCGGCAACAACGGCTGCGCGCCGAACGCGCTGGCCAGCGTACCGCCACCCTTGACCGACTCGGCCGCCTGCTCGACCTGCGCTTGCAGGGCACGATTGGTACAGACCTGGCGAGCGATCACCAGCGCCTGCAACAACGCCACTCCATTGGTCAAAAGCGTCCCGAGGGTTCGAGTCAGACGTGCTGCCTCGATGCGTTGCAATAAAGGACCGATCACCCGAATGCCCAGCAAACGGCGATCACGGCGCTCGCGACGCTGCGGGTCGCGCATGCGAATGGCCATGCCCCAGATCAATGCGATCAGGCCCGCCAGCACCGCCAGCCCGTAGTCGCTCAAAAACTCTCCGAGGTTGAGAATGACCTCGGTGATCAGCGGAATCGGCACGCCGAGATCCTTGAAGATCGGTACGAACTGCGGCACGACGTAGGCCAGCAACAGCGCCAGGGAACCCAACACGCCTACCACCAGGAAGGCCGGATAGATCAGCGCGTTGATCACCTCGCCACGCAGCAACTGGCTGCGCTCCAGGTAATCGCTCAGCTGGCGCAGCGTACTTTCCAGTGCACCACCGGCTTCGCCGGCGCGGACCATGCTTACATAGAGGGGCGAAAACTGGCTGCCCTCTTCTTCAAGCGCCACGGACAGCGGCTTGCCAGCCTTGACCTGTTCGCGGATACGCTCGATCAACGCCTTGGTCTGCGGTTGCCCAGGCTGTTTGAGCAGAATTCCAAGCGATCGTTCCAACGGTTGCCCTGCACCGAGCAACGTCGCAAGCTGCTGGGTAAAGCTGACCAGCGCCGCGCCATTGAGCAAGCCGCTGCCCAGCGCACGGCGCAAAGCGCCCAGACCGGCAGCATCGACCTGCAGGACCATCAGGCCACGCTTCTGCAACGCGGCAATCGCGGCGTCCTGATCTCGGGCCTCCAGCGTGCCATTCTGCGGCGCACCCTGAGCATCCAGTGCGCGGTACTTGAACAGACTCATGTGCCTTCACCACGGGTGACGCGCAGCACTTCTTCCAGCGAAGTCACCCCGGCCACGGCCTGACGCAGGCCTTCTTCATGCAGCGTGCGCAAGCCGCCACGTCGGGCAGCCTCTTCCAGCGTCGAGGCGTCGGCGTGGCGCATCAAAAGACTGCGCAGCTCTTCGTTCATCACCAGCAGTTCGGTGATCGCACTGCGCCCGCGATAGCCGCCGCCGGGTGCATCGGCACGCGGGCGATACAGACGGATGGGCCGCTCGTCAGTGAAACGCTCCAGCCCGTGTTCGGCGATCAGCTCCGGTGGCGCATCGAAGGCTTCACGGGTTGCCGGATCGAGGCGGCGCACCAGACGCTGAGCCAGAATCCCGTTGACCGTCGACGCGATCAGGTAGCTTTCGACGCCCATGTCCAGCAAGCGGGTAATACTCGCCGCCGCGCTGTTGGTGTGCAGGGTCGAGAGCACCAGGTGACCGGTCAACGAGGACTGGATGGCAATACGGCAGGTTTCCAGGTCGCGCATCTCACCGATCATGATGACATCCGGGTCCTGACGCACGATGGAGCGCAGCGCTCCGGCGAAATCCAGGCCGATGGAAGGCTTGACCTGAATCTGGTTGATGCCTTCGAGCTGATACTCGACCGGGTCTTCAACGGTGATGATCTTGCGCTCGGCCGTATTGAGCCGTGACAGCGCGGTATACAGCGTGGTGGTCTTGCCGGAACCGGTCGGCCCGGTGACCAGCAGAATGCCGTGCGGACGCTCCAGCACGTCGAGAAATTCGTCCAGCCGTTCGCCATCGAAACCCAGGCTCGGGAAATCGAAGTTGATGGTCTGTCGATCCAGCAGACGCATGACCACCGATTCGCCAAAGCTGGTGGGCACTGTCGATACCCGCAGGTCCAGCTCCTTGCCCTGGATGCGCAGCATGATCCGGCCATCCTGCGGCAGACGACGCTCGGCGATGTCCAGCCGCGCCATGATTTTCACCCTGGAAATCACCGCCGCCGAAGAGCTGGACGGCGGTGCTTCGGCTTCGTGCAAGACACCGTCGATGCGATAGCGCACCTTCAACTGGCTCTCGAAGGGCTCGATATGGATGTCGGACGCACGCTGTTCGACCGCGCGCTGCAGGATCAGGTTGACCAGACGAATGACCGGCGCTTCGGAGGCCAGGTCCTTGAGGTGCTCGATGTCTTCCAGCGAGCCGCCCTCCTCATCCAGGTTCTCGATCAGGGTGCCCATCGCCGAGCGGCCCTGCCCGTAGTAGCGCTCGATAAGGGTTTCGACCTCGTTGCGCGGGCCAATGGACAGTCGCACCGGCACCTCGCAGGCGTAGGCGATGGCCTGAAACGGGTACAGCGTGCCGGGGTTGGCGCTGAGCACTTGAAGGCCTTGATCGCTCCAGCCTACCGGCACGACTTGATAGTGGCGCATGAAGCGTTCGGTCAGCGGCGGCAAAGGATCCAGCAGTGGTGGTACGGCGTCGGCGAGCAACAACGGTGCCTGCAGCAATGCCGCCCATGCGCGGGCCAGTTCGAATTCGGAAACCAGGCCCAGACGCGTCAGCAGCCCGAGCAACTCAGTGCCTTCCGACTCCTGCTGCAAGCGCTGCGCGCGCTCCAGATCGGCCGTTTTCAGACCGGCATTTTCGATCAGCCAAGCACAAACCTGCTGGGCATCCGGAATGAGCAGACGGGAAACTTCGACGGGAGCTGACGGCATGAATGAGGGCATTTTGCTACTTCGGAGGGACATATTACAGCACTCTCCGACCGGAGAGTGCTGCGCTCAAAGGCTTCAAACGATCAGTTTGACTGCTTTTGAGGGGTTGCGTTCTGCGGGCGACCACCTTTTGTCGTTTCGGTCTTCTGGTTTTGCGCCTTCTGCGCTGCCTTGGCGTCCTGAGTCTGGGTCATCACCGTCTCGTCGCTGGCGCCGGAAGTTGCATCTGCATCCGTCGCGTCATCGGCAAAGGCTGCACCACTCAAGGCAAGACCCAACACCACACCGGCACTCATCATGGAAAACTTCATCGTAGTAACTCCTCAAAAAACAAAAAGAGCCCCGCAAAAAAACGGAGCAGTTGTAGAAACCGGTCAAGCACTAGCGCACCGCATATGTCGCAACTTGCGAGCCGTCTTTCTTCATCCTGAAAAATCTTAAACCCATCGACCAGTAGGTTTAACAAGAGTTCCTCAGATGTAAAGAAAAATTACCAAATCAAAGAAAAATACGCTTTTATTTGACATTTATGCCTTGTTTTATACTTAATTGTATCGTTTTGTAGATTCAAAACGCCATCACATGATGCCAAGGTGATGGCTCTAGACAAGTAAAAAAATAAACGCCAAACAAAACTAATATGGCAACTAAGGAGTCCTACCTCGCGCCCTTTAAACAGGGAATAAACGCGACGACGGGAAACTGTTGCCCACAGAAAAGTTGGCCGAAAGCAGTAAATAAGAACGCATTTATCCTGCGCACGTGCGCAGGCAGACAGTTATTTGAAACGCAGTTGGAGAGCAATATGAACAAGCGAAAGATGATAGGCGCGCACTCGGCGCTGGCCTTGCTGGCATTGGCAGTATCCCAGGTGCACGCCGCTGACCCTACCGTGCAACAAGGGCGTGAAGATCGCGCCGAAAAAGCCGCACAGAAGACCCTGGCCAAGATGACCATGGAAGAAAAGCTGGCCTACATTGGCGGCACCGGCGGCTGGGACGTCAAGCCACTGACCAACTACGGCGTCCCGCAGATCCACGGCGCTGACGGCGGTGTGGGCGTGCGCTACACCAGCGAAGGCAACGATCAGGGTGTTGTCTACCCGTCCGGCCCTAACCTGGCCGCCACCTTCAACCCGCGTCGTGCCATCGACCTCGGCCGTGCGCTGGGCTATGACACTGCCGTCGGCGGCTACCAGTTCATCACTGGCCCCGGCGTCAACCTGTACCGCATGCCGTTCGGCGGCCGTGCGTTCGAATACCTCTCCGGTGAAGACCCGTTCCTCGGCGCCAGCCTGGCACCAGGTGTCATCAACGGTATCCAGTCTCGTGGTGTATGGGCCAACGCCAAGCACTACGCGGCTAACGATCAGGAAAGCAACCGCTTCAATCTGAACCAGACAATGCCAGAGCGCGTGCTGCGCGAAATGTCGCTGCCTGCGTTCGAATCGTCGTCGAAAAACGGCAACGTGGCGATGATGATGTGCGCTTTCCAGAAAGTGAACGGTGAGTTCGCCTGCGAAAGCGAGCACCTGATCGCCCAGATCCTGAAGAAGGAATGGGGCTTCAAAGGCTTCGTACAGAGCGACTACAACGCTGTCGTTCACGGTTTCAACGCTGCCCGCGCCGGTACCGATCTGGACATGATGGGCTACCAGATGAACAGCTCCGTGCTGAAGCCGCATCTGGACGCCGGCGACCTGAGCGCTGCGACCATCGACGACAAGGTCCGTCGCATTCTCAAGCAGATCTACCTGTACAAGTTCGACAGCAAGACGCCGCTGACCACGCACAACATGAACAGCTCGACCAGCAACAAGGTCGCTCTGAACGCCGCGCGTGAAGGTATCGTACTGCTGAAAAACCAGGACAATCTGCTGCCGCTGGACAAGCAGAAAGTCAAGAAAATCGCCGTTGTCGGCACCCTGGCCAAGTACTCGCCACCGACCGGTTTCGGCAGCGCCAACGTCATGGCCAGCCATTACGTCAGCGAATTGAGCGGCCTGCAGCAAATCGCGCCTAACGCCAAGGTCGACTTCATCGAAGGCCTGTCGCTGGACCCAAGCACCAGTGCCTGGACCACCACCGACGCAACTGGCAATGAAGTCCAGGGCATGAAGGTCGAGTACTTCAGCAACACCAACTGGTCTGGTGATGCAGCGGTCACCCGTACCGAGAAACACGTTGACCTGGACTGGGCCAACGACAAGAACCTGCCGTTCGAAAGCAACACGTCGACGTCCGATCCGTACGCCACCAAAGGTTCGACCGCTGGCCAGTTGAATGGCGATACGTCGTCGACTTCGATTCGCTACACCGGCAAGGTCACCCCGACCCAGAGCGGCGAGCAGGTCTTCAAGGTACGTGCCGACGGCGCCGTACGTCTGTGGGTCAACGGCAAGAAAATCATCGACAACGGTGACGGCAAGCCGCTTCCGGGCAACAGCATTCCGCCAACCATTCCAGAGTTCGCCAAGATCAATCTGGAAGCGGGCCAGTCTTACGACGTCAAGCTTGAGTACTCGCGCCGTGCCGGCTACCTGTCGACCATGGGCGGCCTGGTAGGTGTGCAGTTGAGCTCCGCCTCGCTGAACGCTCCTCAGGACCTGTCCGGCTATGACGCCGTTGTGGTTGCCGTGGGTAACAGCAACGAATACGAAGGTGAAGGTTTCGACCACAGCTTCGATCTGCCTGAGTTCCAGAACGAGCTGATCCAGAACATCGCCAAGGTCAACCCCAATACCGTGGTGACCATGTATGGCGGTACGGGTCTGAAGATGAGCGACTGGATCGAACAGGTTCCAGCAGCGCTGCACGCCTTCTACCCAGGTCAGAACGGTGGTCAGGCCCTGGCCGAGATCCTGTTCGGCAAGGTCAACCCGTCGGGCAAGCTGCCGATCAGTATCGAACGCAACATCGAAGACAACCCGGCTTACGCCTCCTTCCCGAAATTCGACAATCAGAACACTCTGACCGACATGGATTACAAGGATGACCTGCTGCTGGGTTATCGCGGATACGAGAAGAAAGGCATCAAGCCGCTCTACCCGTTCGGTTACGGTATGTCGTACACCACGTTCGGCTACAGCAACATCAAGGTCACGCCGGGCGTCGCGGTCGGCAACACGCCGATCAAGGTGTCCTTCGACCTGAGCAACACTGGCAAGGTCGGTGGTTCGGAAGTCGCTCAGTTGTACGTGGGCCAGCAGAACCCGAAAGTCGAGCGTCCGATCAAGGAACTCAAAGGCTACAAGAAGGTGTTCCTCAAGCCGGGTGAAAGCAAGCGTGTGACCATCGAGCTGAATGACCGCTCGCTGGCCTACTTCGACGAGAAGAGCAAGCAGTGGGTGGTCGATGCCGACACCTTCAACATCTCGCTCGGCTCGTCGTCGCAGGACATCCGCCTGAACGCCAAGCTGGTCAACTCGTTCCGTCAGGAACTGTCGACCACTACCAGCAACCCGCTGCCACGCTCCGCTCTGAACTCGGTTCTGGTCGAGAAACCACCGGTCAAGACCGGCGGTGTATTCAAGCAGACCGTTGAGTAAGCGTTAGCTGACTGAAGGGTAAACGGACAAATAAAGGCTCAGGGACGAGCCCTTACCGCTGCATCGACCTGCGCAATGTAGGTATCGAAACACTCGACCAGATCCACCTGATCGGGAAAGCGTAACCACTGAATCTGCAAGCCATCCATCATCGCCAGAATCTGCCGGATGATCTTGTCCAGATCCACATCCGCACGTACCTCCCCGCGCTCCACCAAGGCCGAAAACTGCCCCAGCAAGTGCGCATGAATACGCTCGTAGCGCGTCTGGAACCATTCAAAGGCAGGCTGGTTTTCCAGCAGACTTTCCGCATTGAGGATCGAAAACGCACGTACCACGCCGGGCGCCGTAGCGTTGGAGCGGTTGATCGCGCGCAAGCCGCCGAGCAGACCGGTCAGGGTGTTATCGGTGCGGACTTCGGCAGCGATTCGGCCGTTGACCTCGTCGCGTCGCTCCAGCACGCCCATCAGCAGCGAGATCTTGCTCGGAAAATGGTGCAGCAATCCGGCGACGGAAATACCGACGATGGCTGCCACTTTGGCCACTGAAGCGCCGGTATAGCCTTCAAGGGAAAACACCTGCAGGGCCGCATCGAGCAGTTCTTCGCGGCGCTTTTCGCCCTTTGGCGCGCGTCGCTGTCGGGTGACTGCCGTGCCCGTTTCCGTGGGGTCATGCCGAGTCATATCAGGCTCCTTCTTGAACAGCCGCGTACCCTAACGATTCAGGCAAGCGCTGGCAACGCTATTGAGCCAGATTGTTCGACAATTTCATCTTGTATCGCAGAGCCATCGCAGGGTCAGGTGCGCTCCACCGGAACACTGCCCCAGCCTTCGCCCAGCATGCGCTGCATTAGCACCGTGTCTACCCAGCGGCCATGCTTGAAACCGACCGATTCGAACACGCCGACCCGGCGAAAGCCAAGACGCTCATGCAGGCGCAACGAAGCGATATTCTGGCTATTGCCGATAACCGCAATCATCTGCCGCCAGCCGCCCGCTTCACAGTGCTGCACCAGGGCGCTCAACAACGCCTGGCCGATCCCCTGACCGCCGAGTCCATCGCGCACGTACACGGAGTCCTCAACGGTAAAGCGGTAGCCTGGACGTGGCCGATACGGCGTGACATAGGCATAGCCGACAATTTCTCCATCGCGCTCGGCGACCATATACGGCAAGCCTTTGGCGAGGACCATGCGACGACGCTGCAGCAATTCGGCCAGGTCAGGCGGCTCCAGCTCGAAGCTGGAAATCCCGTGCAGCACGTGATCAGCGTAGATCGCCTGTACAGCGGGCATGTCATCGTCGCGCGCTTCACGCAGGTCAAAGGTTGAAGTCATGTCCAGGCTCTGTACGAATGTCTGTGAATGGCCGCAATGATGCCGCTCGCCACGACATTAAAAAAGCTATGATTTGTCATCCACAGCATAAGAAATACTTTGTCATGCGTCGGCTGAACCTCAATCACCTGCACACGTTTTCGCTGGTCATCACCCATGGCAGTTTTTCTGCGGCGGCAGAGCGTCTGCACCTGACCCAGCCAGCGGTCAGCCTGCACGTGCGACAACTGGAAGATCAACTGAAGCTGCAACTGATAGAAAGGGTTGGCAAACGCCTCAAACCGACCTCCGCAGGCAATGTACTGCTGGAGCATATCGCGCGCATCGATGGGGTGGTCGAAGACGCCCTGCAGGCGCTGTCCAGCCATGCCAGCGGCATTGCCGGGAAAGTCGCCATCGGCACCGGCGCAACAGCCTGCATCCATCTGCTGCCGCCCATGTTGCAGGCGCTGCGTCGGCGCTTCCCCGAGCTGGATGTGCGCGTCAGCACCGGCAACACCGACGGCATCCTCAAGGCGGTCGAAGAAAACCTTCTGGACCTGGCACTGGTCACCCTGCCCGCCTCCGGCCGCAGCCTGCACATCACACCGCTGCTCGAAGATGAGTTCGTGGCGATTTTCGCCAGCAGCCAGCGACCGATGCCGGCACACATGACCCCGGAGCGCCTCAGCGCACAGCCACTGGTGGTATTCGAAGCAGGCAGCAGCACGCGCCTGCTGATCGACGAATGGTTCCTGCACGCCGGGATCCGGGTAAAACCGGTCATGGAACTGGGCAGCATCGAAGCGATCAAGGAAATGGTCGCTGCAGGCCTGGGCTACAGCATCGTGCCGCGAATGGCCGTTGCTGCGCTGCACCATCGCCGCGGCTTGCAGATGCTGCCGCTGGCAACAGCGCTGAGTCGCACGTTGGGAATTGCCTTGCGCCAGGACAAACCGGTCAGCAAGGCGCTGCGTCAGGTGCTGGATGCGCTGCAAGACCTCAAAAGGTCATGAAGGCGCGCCACGATAGAGGCTTGATTGCGCCCATGCACTATAAAGAGCAACGGCACTCGGCCTGGCAAATAAGGTCGACAGTTGCACAGGCAGCGAATCAGGTTGTACGATGACTGCCCACTGTTAACTGAAAACATGATGGCTGGCCTGCTTTTAGACGCCCCATCAATGACAATCTGTAAAGCAACTCGGCAACCCATAAGGAGCGCCGGTCCGGATACTTTCCCTGCCGACCTCCAACCTCAAAACAACAGGAGATACCGATGCCTAACATTCTCGGCCAGAACTTCATCGCTGGCGGCCGCAGCGCTTTGGGCCAGAGCCTGCAAAAAAGCCTGGATGCCACCACCGGCGCAGAACTGCCTTACAGCTTTCATCAGGCCACCGACGGCGAAATCGACGCTGCGGCACTGGCTGCCAAGGCTGCATTCCCGGAATTTCGTCAGTTGAGCCCGGCCCGTCGCGCCGATTTCCTCGACGCCATTGCTGATGAACTCGACGGGCTGGGCGATGACTTCGTCGCTATCGTCTGCCAGGAAACCGCCCTGCCTCAGGCGCGTATTCAAGGTGAGCGCGGTCGTACCAGCGGCCAGATGCGTCTGTTTTCCAAGGTCCTGCGCCGCGGTGATTTCGTCGGCGCACGGATCGACCTGGCGTTGCCGGATCGCAAGCCGTTGCCACGCGTCGACCTGCGCCAGTACCGCATCGGTGTGGGCCCGGTTGCAGTGTTCGGGGCAAGCAACTTCCCGCTGGCGTTTTCCACTGCGGGCGGTGATACCGCAGCAGCACTGGCCGCCGGTTGCCCGGTGGTGTTCAAGGCGCACAGCGGTCACATGGCGACTGCCGATCTGGTGGCCAGCGCCATCATTCGCGCTGCCGAGCGTACGCAGATGCCCAAAGGCGTGTTCAACATGATCTTCGGCAACGGCGTCGGTGAAGGCCTGGTCAAGCACCCGGCCATCCAGGCGGTCGGTTTCACCGGCTCGCTGAACGGTGGCAACGCGCTGTGCAAAATGGCTGCCGAGCGTCCACAGCCCATTCCGGTGTTTGCCGAGATGTCCAGCATCAACCCGGTCGTGCTGCTGCCAGGTGCCTTGCAGGCACGTGGTGAAACCGTGGCCAAGGAGCTTGCCGGCTCGGTGGTCATGGGTGCCGGTCAGTTCTGCACCAACCCCGGCGTGGTCATCGGCCTGCGCTCCCCGGCGTTCTCGACATTCATCGAGCAACTGACCGAACAGATGGGCAGTCAGGCTCCGCAGACCATGCTTAACGCGGGCGGCCTGCGCAGTTACAGCAAGGGTGTGGAACACCTGCTGGCGCATCCTGGCGTGACGCATCTGGCCGGCAAGCCACAGGAAGGCAAGCAGGCTCAGGCGCAACTGTTCAAGGCTGACGTCAGCCTGCTGCTGAACGGTGATCAGTTGCTGCAAGAGGAAGTCTTCGGCCCGACCACGCTGCTGATCGAAGTCGCTGACGATGCGCAGTTGAAGGACGCGCTGCAAGCCTTGCGTGGTCAGCTGACTGCGACGGTGATCGGCGAGCCTGCGGACTTGAGCCAGTACAGCTGGCTGCAACCGATTCTCGAAGAGAAAGTCGGGCGCATTCTGTTCAACGGCTACCCGACCGGTGTCGAGGTCTGCGAGGCCATGGTTCACGGCGGCCCGTACCCGGCCACCTCGGACGCACGCGGTACCTCGGTGGGCACCCTGGCCATCGACCGTTTCCTGCGCCCCGTGTGCTATCAGGACCTGGCGGACAGCCAGTTGCCACCTGCGTTGCAGAACGCCAACCCGTTGGGCCTGCGTCGCCTGGTCAATGGCGAATGGAGTGATCAGCCTGTCGCGTAATCGCCATCGGCTGGATCCGTAACACAGCATCCGCAACACAGCAGCGCGACCTGATGAGGGTCGCGCTTTTTTTTGGAAAATATTTCTTTTTTGTGCCCGAAGTCGCTTATAGCGGACCGCTTTTGTACCCTGACGGCAGCACCATAGAAGTGCAAGACAGGGGCTGTTCATAAAATAACCACACAGCTGTAAGCCACGTGTAACAAGGGTTTCAAAAAGTTACCCACAGACATACCCACGATTTCCGTGGACAACTTTTCATCGATTTCGGACCTTAAAAACCCTGAGCAGTGCAAGCGTAAATTTTTGACGGGTGTCTGCAATCCCGGTGTGATGGCATCCGTAATGGCCCACGAGGCCGTCTGACATAACCTTATGCACGTCTGGCGGTTGATTCGACAGGCTGTCCATAGTGAGATAGACGATTTATCGAGGCTCCCCTATGCAACAGCGTTGTAAAGTGGCCGTACTCGGCCTGGGTGCCATGGGTGCAGCCACTGCCTATCAACTGGCAAAGGCTGGAGTCGATGTGATTGGCATCGACCGCTACGACCCTCCGCACACACAAGGCTCCAGTCACGGCGATACCCGCATCACGCGGCTGTCGGCCGGTGAAGGGCCGCAATACCTGCCACTGGTGCGCAGCTCACAGCGCATCTGGCGCGAACTTGAAGCATTGAGCGGCGAGTCGCTGTTCGAGCAGTGCGGTGTGCTGGTGATGACTTCAAGCGCCGCTTACGA
The DNA here is from genome assembly GCF_009495975.1 of Pseudomonas sp. SZ57. Lineage (NCBI taxonomy): Bacteria > Pseudomonadati > Pseudomonadota > Gammaproteobacteria > Pseudomonadales > Pseudomonadaceae > Pseudomonas > Pseudomonas sp. SZ57. The sequence goes on from NZ_WIBD01000002.1 coordinate 731,426, forward strand.
TCCAGAGGACGTCAACGACTTCACCCATCAGACCATCGCGCTGGCCCGCACGTATGGGGTGAAGCACGAGGTATTGGCGGCTGCAGCGATTCGCGAGCGCTTTCCTCAGTTCGCTCCTGTGCTGGATAGCGCCATCGGCTATTTTGAACCTGAAGGCGGATTCGTTCGGCCCGAGCGCTGCATCGCCGTACAGCTCAAGCTGGCAAGGCAACACGGCGCGCGTTTGCTGACCCACGAAACGGTCACGCAACTGCAGGCGCATGGCGATCAGGTACGAATCACCACCGACAAGGGCTCGATCATCGCCGACAAGGTCGTGGTCAGCGCGGGCATGTGGTCGGCCGACTTGCTCGGCGCACCGTTCAGCGACCTGCTGCGGGTGTGCCGGCAAAAGCTGTTCTGGTTCGAGGTGCAGCACGAGGCCGCCTTTGCTGCGCCGTCGCCAAGCTTCATCCTGATTCACGGGCCGGGCGACGCCGATGTCAATTACGGCTTCCCGCCGCTGTCCGGTGAAAACAGCATGAAGGTCGCCACTGAGCAATACCTCGAGACGTCAGCGGCTGACCGGTTGGACCGCACCATTACCGCGCGGGAAGAACAGGAAATGTTTCGCACCCAGGTGCAGGGCAGGATTGCGGGACTGACGCCAAAGGTGGTCAAGTCTTCGGTGTGCGCTTACACGGTCACGCCGGACTGCCACTTCATCATCGATGAACACCCGCACCTGAAAAACGTGACGGTAGTCTCGGCCTGTTCCGGCCACGGTTTCAAGCATTCGGCCGGGCTCGGACTGGCGCTGGCGCAACGCTGTATTGATGGCGAGAGCGATGTGGATCTCTCGGCCTTTTCACTGCAACGCTTCGCCAGGCAGGCTTGATCAGCGCGCCACCACGAACGCCTCGTCGATGCGCGCCAGATCGGTATCACGCAAGGTGCCGGCGTAGTAATGCAGCTTGATCCAGGCCATCAAATAGTCGTAACGGGCTTTCGCAAGATCGCGACGAGTACTGTAAAGCTGCTGCTCGGCGTTGAGGGCATCCAGGCTGATGCGCTCGCCACCCAGAATGCTCTGGCGGGTCGATTCGACCAGCGCCTGCGCCGAGATCAGCGCCTTCTGGTAGGCGCGCAGCTTGCTTACCCCTGACGCACAGGCGTTGAACTGGCGGCGCAGCTCGATCAGGGTTTCGCGGGTCTTGCCCTCCAGCTCGTATTCAGCCTGCTCGCGCTTGCTGTTGGCCTGGCGCACCGAGGCGCTGGTGCCCCCTCCGGCGTACAGCGGAAGACTGAGCTCGATGCCTATCGTGTTGGTGTCGTAACGCTGATTGTAGGTGTTGCCGCTGTCCGATTCGTTCTGACGAATACTTGCGTAGGCATTCACCGTCGGCAGATGCCCCGCGCGATTGCGCTCCACCTCGTATCGCGCCACTTCCAGGGACTGACGCTGCGAGGCCAGGATCGGGCTGTTGGCCATGGCCAGCGCATGCCACTCGGTAAAGCTGGACGGTGCGAGGACCAACGCCTGAAAGCTGTCCCTCAAGGGCTCCAGCTGCGCAACATCGATACTCGGCTCGCCCAGCAACGCCGCCAGTTCGCGCAAGGCCGCGTCCTGCTCATCGCTGGCTTCGATCTGCTCGGCAATCGCCAGTTCGTTGCGCGACTCCGCTTCGAGAATATCGGTGCGCGTGCCCTCTCCCCGCTCGAACATCTGCCGGTTCTGCGCGAACTGGCGTTCGAACGCCTGCTGCTTGGCACGCGCGATATTGATCTGGTCCTGGGCGAAGAGTGCCTGGGTGTACAGGGTCAACACCCGCACCAGTAACTCCTGGCTCTTGCTGCGAAAGGTCTCGTCGGCAAACAGCGCCTGGGCCAGTCCCTTGCGGTAATTAGCGTACGCCTCGTAATCGATCAATGGCTGCTGAACCGTCAGGCTCGAACCAAAGCTGTTGTAGTGGCGATGATCAGTGGTGTCTTGAGCGCTGCCTTTGAGGGTCGCCTTGGAATCGTTGCGCCCCTTGTTGTAGCTGTATGACACGCGGGGCAACAAGCCGGCACGACCGATCACCCGGTTTTCCAGGCCCGCGTCGCGCTCCTTCAGGGCGCCCAGATAAACCGGGTCATTGCGAAGCGCCAGTTCATAGACTTGAAACGGACCCATGGCCTGGCTCAAGGGTGCAGTGCCCAGCAGAATGGCCGTCAGCAAAGCGGCTTTAAGGGGATGGCGAAACATCCTATTCCTCCGTCAACGCGGAGCCGGCACGGTCCAGCAAAGGTTTGAACAGATAATTGAGCAGCGAGCGTTCACCCGTGCGCACAAACATTTCAGCGGGCATGCCGGGTTTGATCACCAGCCCGTTGAGTTTTTCCAGCGCAGCGTCGCCCACCGAGGTGCGCAGCACGTAATACGGCTGGCCGGTTTTTTCATCCTGCATCTGGTCGGCGGAAATCAGGCTTACCTCACCGGAAACCCGCGGCGTGCGGCTTTGATTGAAGGCGGTAAAGAGGATGTCGACCGGTAGATGGCTGGCGACCTTGTCGATCAGTTGCACTGGCAGCCGCCCTTCAACTTCAAGCCGTGTGCCTTGTGGGACGATTTCCAGCAGGGTTTCGCCGGCACGCACCACCGCACCTTCGGTGTGCACGCCCAGATTGACGGCGATGCCATCCGCCGGCGCCAGGATGGCGCTGTGTTGCAGACTGAAACCGGCCGAGGCCAGTTGCTGCTCAAGGGTAAGCGCCTTGACCTGGGCATCGGCCCATTGGCTGCGCACTTCTTTCTGGTACTCCTCGCGCTGCTGCTGAAGGCGCAAGCGCGACTCGACGATACCTTGCTCTATACGTCCGGTTTCGCCTGCGTTTTGCGCCAGGCTCTGCTGCACCTGAGAAAGCTGACGCTGGAACTCCAGCAGGCGATTGCCGGGAATGAACCCGTTCTGCGCCAGCGGCTCCAGGTTACTCAGTTGCTTGCGTAGCGAGTCAGCCTGAGCCAGCAGGTCCGAACGGGCCCGGCGCATACCGGCAAGCTGCAGCCCAGCCCCCTCGATGCTCGCCTGCAAGCCGGACTGCTCGCGCGCCAGCGCCTGGCGTCGGCTGCTGAACAACTGCCGCTGCCCTTCAAGCACCAGCGCCAGCCGAGGGTCGGGATCTTGCCCCTGCCCGGCGGCAATCAGCTCTGCGGGAAAGCGCACCTCGTCAAGGTTGTCGCGCTCGCTCTGCCAGCGCGCCAGGCTGGCCCAGGCCATTCGATACTGGGCTCGCAGCGATTGCACGTCGGCTTCGACCTGAGTCTGATCAAGGCGAAACAGCGGTTCGCCCTCTTTCACCAATTGGCCTTCACTGACCAGAATTTTGCTGACCACACCGCCATCCAGCGACTGCACGGCCTTGCGCTTGCCAGAAACAACTACCGTCCCCTGCACGGCAATACCCTGATCCAGAGGAGCAAGACTGGCCCACAGAAAGAAACTGCCCGCCCCCGCCAGCATGAGAATCCAGCCGGCGCGAACGAAGAACTGCACGCCGCGCTCCTTGCCCGGCACGGCGTAATGAGTGTCGATAGGGCTGTTCATACGTCGGACTGCCTGTTCTGCGTGCCGTACTGACGGCTCATGGAAAGCCCGGCAGGTGCAGGGCGAGATTGCGATTGAGCGTGCGCTTGCGCTGCTTGCGCGGACGATGGCTGCCCGGACAAGGCCCGCAACACCTGAGCCGTGGCACCGAATGCCTGCATGCGACCTTCGCTCAGCACCAGCAGGCGATCGGTCTGGTTCAGCGACTGCGTGCGGTGGGTGACGAGCACAACGGTACAGCCGCGGGTCTTGAGTTCAGCAATCGCCTGAGTCAGCGCCGCTTCACCCGCGGCATCCAGATTGGAATTGGGCTCATCGAGCACCACCAGTCGCGGATCGCCATACAGCGCACGGGCCAGCGCGACGCGCTGTTTCTGACCGCCGGACAAGCCGGCGCCATCATCGCCCAGCCGCGTGTCGTAGCCTTGCGGCAGGCGCAGAATCAATTCGTGCACGCCCGCCAGTTGTGCGGCAGCGACCACGGCGATAGCGTCGCCCTCGCGAAAGCGCGCGATGTTTTCTGCCACGCTGCCACCGAACAGCTCGATGTCCTGCGGCAGATAACCAATATAGGGACCCAGCGCCTCTCGGTCCCAGCGATGCATGTCGGCCCCGTCCAGACGTACCGTCCCGCCCAGAGCCGGCCAGACACCAACCAGCACGCGTGCCAGGGTCGATTTTCCGGAACCGGATGCGCCCAGCACGCCAAGCACTTCACCGGCCTGCAACTGGAAGCTGACTTGCTGAATCGTCGGCGACGTTTTGCCGGGAGGCGCCGCGCTGACCTGTTCGGCGCTGATCTGACCGCGCGGTGCCGGCAGCGGCATGCGCGGCGCGGGCTCGGCGTAGGTCTTGAGCAACTGGTCAAGGCGCCCGTAGGCCAGGCGTGCAGAGCTCCATTGTTTCCAGACGGCGATCAACTGGTCGATGGGGCTGAGGACCCGACCCATGAGAATCGAGCCGGCGATCATCATGCCTGCGGTCATGTCTCCATTTATCACCAGCAGTGCGCCCAGGCCCAGCACAAGCGACTGCAGGCACAGACGCAGGGCCTTGCTGATCGAACTGATCACCGCTCCCGTATCACTGGCCCGGTTTTGCAGGGCCAGAAAGCGCCCATGCACATGGAACCAGCGACGCCGCAAGACCTCTAGCATGCCCATCGCCTGGATCGCCTCGGCCTGTTGCAGATGCCGGGTCGCCAATTGCGCAGACTGCTGCGAGTAGCCGCTGGCTTCGGCCAGCGGTTTGCGGGTCAGCCATTCGTTGAGACAGGCCAGTCCGACCAGCAATACCGTCCCCACACTCGCCAGCACGCCTAGCCAGGGGTCGAAAAGAAAGATTACCGCCAGGTAGATGGGAAACCACGGGGCGTCAAAGAACGCGAACAGCGCCGGCCCGGTGAGAAACTGGCGAATGAAGGTCAGGTCACCCAGCGCCTGTCCAGCCTGACGCTGTCCGGCGTGCAGGTTGCTCTCGAACGCGGCCTGATAGACGCGCAGATTGAAACGCTTCTCCAGCTCGCTGCCGATGCGGATTACCACAAAGCTGCGGATCATCTCCAGCAAGCCGATAAACGCAAAAAACCCGACCACCATCAGCGTCAGCATGGCCAGAGTGGTCTGGTTCTGTGAGGTCAGTACGCGGTCATAAACTTGCAGCATGTAAATCGATGGGGCGAGCATCAGCACGTTGATCAGCGCGGTAAAGCAACCGACACCAATCAACGCGCTCTTGTAGTCAGCCAGCGCTTTGTACAACGGCGTAGGGTTGCCTTGGGACGACATACTCATGGTTCTTCCTTGAAAGCCGCGTGGGCGGCCGGGCGACATCCTTGGGGACATTCATTTCGGACATTTTTTCGGTGCACGGCCGGCACCCTTTATTCGGCTGAGCGCTCCAGCCTCAGCACCTGACCGCTCGGCAGGCGCGCCTCATAGCGCTGCTCTCCCATATGGTTGAAATGAATCAGTCGATTGCCCTGTTTGTCGGTCAAGGCGAGACCGTCAGGCGTCGGGAACCAACCGACTGGTGCTTCGTTCAGCCATTTGGTGGCGCAGGCGGTATCGCCGCCCAGCTGGGGCGCCTCGGTATTCAACTGCAGTTCGCAGGCTCGATCGGCCTGTGAATGAATAAACAGGTGCCACTTGCCGCTGAGTTCAGCGGGGCTTGGCAGTTTCAGACTCATGGCCATGCATGCTCCAGAAAGGCTCACCAGCAGCGCAAGAGCGGCTGGAGCGAATTGAAAGAAACGGTTGAGCTTCATAAGGACGAACGTTCCAGATCATGGGCGGGTCGATCGACTCGCCCATGATCTTTACCGGTTAAACGATGATGTCAGCAGCGACTGCCTGACCTACGGTACCGACCAGGAAATCGCCGATGCCCTGTCCGGTGAAGTCGATCGCCAGACTGCCCAGATTGCTGCTCTGGTTATAGTTGAGGATCGCCTCGCCAGCATGGCCGCTGAACGCGTTGACGAACTGCAGCGCGCTCAGCGTGGAAATGGCCGATACGTCGATCTTGTCCTGACCGCTGACGAAATCACGAATCGTATCCTGGCCCGCACGGTTGGAGTCGGAGCTGGCGCCAAACACGAAGATGTCGGCACCCGCACCACCGGTCAGGCTGTCGGCGCCGCCCCCCCCGTAGATGATGTCGTTGCCGGCACCACCCTTGAGGTCGTTGGCGGCAGCATTGCCGATCAACAGGTCATTGCCCGAACCGCCCACCGCGTTTTCAACCACCACACCCTTGGCGATCGAAACGTTGCCCACCATGCCACCGACATCCGAGAACGACGCGGCATTGAGGTTGATCTTCTGGTTCTGGGTGAAGCCGGAGAAGTCGAGGGTATCCTTGCCCCCGCCATCCCACACCGAGAACACCACCTTGGAGGAGGCGGACGTGGCGCTGTAGAAATCGCGCCCGGCAGTGGAGTTGAACCCATAGACCGTATCACCGGCACGGGTGCTCATGTTCGCGCCATAGAGCTGCTGAACGGCAGTGATGTCATCCAGCAACGGCGCCGAAGAGTACGACGGAGCGCCGCCCTTGACGAAGTTCTGGTCAGTGTTGGACTCGCTCCAGTAACTCATGACGCTATAGCCACGGGTGTCTTCTGCGTAGGTGGCGTCCTTGTAGCTCGGATTGCCCTCGCCCGCGTTGTAGTCACCCGGGTGAGACAGGCCCAGGGTATGGCCGATTTCATGGGTCAGGGTCTGACGACCGTAATTGCCATTGTCCGGGGTGGTGTTGACCTTGTAGCTGTTATCGACAAGGTACCAGGACTGGCCGTCAGTACGGCTGTTGCCGCTAGGCAGGTAGGCAAAAGCTGCCCCGCCTGCGCTGCCGTTGCTGTAGTTGCCGAAGGTCATATGCCCGTCGCCGCCGGAAGCCGCCTGGGTAAAGCTGACCTTGGCAACGTCTGCCCAGGATTGCATCGACAATACCGCCTGTGCTTTCTGCTGCGCGTTGAACGCACTGAAAGTCCCCAGCGAATTGTCGAACCCGGCAGGCTTGGCCGTCAGGAAGGTGTAAGTGAGGTTGATGGTGCCGTTGCCATCGCGATCCGTCCAGGCGGCGTCGTCGCGAAGAATATAATCAGCGGCCTGATCGACCGAATACGAGGGCTTGCCATTGATCGTGAGGTTGCCGCCACGGTCATACTGGTGCGCGAACGCATTGATCTGGTCGAAAGAGGTGCTGGTAGCAGCGGAAAGTTGGATTGCAGCATTTTCTTTGACTTTCGTCATGACACTTCCTTGTTTGCTGATTGATTGACAGGTTAGGTACGACAAGACTCTCCCCTGTAGCGAGAGAGTCCAGTCACTCGCCTTGTGAAGCGTGAAATCGTGTTGCGTAACAAAACTGACACATCTTGAAATCTTGTGTCCAGCGCTGTTCGATGATGTCAAGTGGCCCTAAATGGGCAAGCGCCTACAGGCATTGGAGAATCGCCTGATATTATTTTTTGTGATGATGAGATAGTCGATAAACGCTTGAACAGGCTGTAACAAGCTTGATAAATATGACTGATAGGTCAGGAATTTTATGGGCTCGACGGAGCACGAATGCGTTGGGTAATAACCCGGCCCACTCACCTGCGATAAATAGCACTTCGCCAGCCTTGCCACAGGTCAAGGTGATACTTTTCCCCGCCACACAAACGCAAAAAGCCCCGACGAGTCGGGGCTTTTGTTGAAGCGCAGCAGCCTGAATATTCAGGCCTGGTAAATCAGTCGTCGCGGCTCATGATGCCGAAGATCTGCAGCAGGCTGATGAACAGGTTGTAGATCGACACATACAGGCTGACCGTCGCCATGATGTAGTTACGCTCGCCACCCTGAATGATCGCGCTGGTCTGGAACAGAATGCACACCGACGAGAACAGCACGAAGCCCGCGCTGATAGCCAGTTGCAGACCGCTGATCTGGAAGAACATACCGGCCACTACCGCACCCAGCAGTACGAAGAAACCTGCGGTGATGAAACCGCCGAGGAAGCTCATGTCCTTGCGGGTAATCAGTACGTAGGCTGACAGGCCGCCGAATACCAGAGCCGTCATCGCGAAGGCGGAGCTGACCACTTCAGCACCACCGGCCATGCCCAGGTAACGGTTGAGGATCGGGCCCAGCAGGAAACCCATGAAACCTGTCAGGGCGAAGGTCGACACCAGACCCCAGACCGAATCACGCAGCTTGTTGGTCAGGAAGAACAGACCGTAGAAGCCGATCAGCACCACGAAAATGTTCGGGTAACCGACGCGCATCTGCTGAGCGACGAAGGCCATGACACCGCTGAAAGCCAGTGTCAGGGCGAGAAGACCGTAAGTATTGCGCAGGACACGACTAACCTCGAGCTGGTCGGCCTGCATGCCGGTTTTAAGGCTGTAATCCTGTTCGCGCATGGCGAAACTCCTTGCTGTTGAAATGTTGAGTTGCAAAGATCATAACAGAGGCGCTGCAACTGGCTAGTCACAGAGTTTGACAGCTTGTTTCATTCCGGTATTATGGCGCCCGCAACGAAGTGGAGGTATGGCCGAGTGGTTTAAGGCAGCAGTCTTGAAAACTGCCGACTGTAACAGGTCCTAGAGTTCGAATCTCTATGCCTCCGCCATATTTGGCAGCGCAAAGCCCTGATTATTCAGGGCTTTGTCGTTTCTGGGGTTTGGCCAATGCCTCCGCAAGCTCATCAGCCCATACTTGGCCCACGCTGACAAAATGTGGATACTGCCAGTTTGCCAGCCGATGAACCACGGAAGACCCCAATGGCCCCCAGCCGAACGTTTGTCCATCCTGTTGGAGGCACGCAACCCCATGCGGATGAGATTCGGCGCGCTATCAAGGCTGATGGTCACGATTCAGCGCCAGCCACCTTGGGAATAGGCCGTATCGATGAAGGGCTCGAACGCCTCGCGATCGGCCGATATGCCCGCTTCAGTAGAGCGTCAGACAATCTCGCGGGCGGCACTCAGCCGTTAACCGATCCTATCCATACCACGGTTTCCGATGGGCACCACGCCGACCTGGCCATAGGGCGCTATGCGCGCTTCAGCAGACCGTCTCCCAACCTGGTTGGCGGTACGCAACCCCGGGCGGACACGCCGTCGGAACAGGCACCCTCGCCCTTCACCCCACAGATGCGTCATCCAGAGCGTGAATCCGAGTTCTTTACCATCCGGCAGGACTCACCCGGCGCCAACTCGTTCAGCATCCCCAAGGCACCTGATCGCCCGGCGAAAGCCAGATGGCTGCGTCCAGGGGAGCCGCTCACCGTGGCCGATATCACCTTGCCCGGCGGCATGATCTACACAGGCACGCAAAACCCCGAATTCAGACTATCCGAACCTTCTTTCATAGACGCAGCCTTGCCGGTGGCCGGTTCCGACACGCCTCCCGTTGCGGGGGCGGCCTACTATTGGTCGACCTACAAAGATCTTGAACCTGCCGCGCGCAGGGGCTATCTGCAGTGGCTGGCGGGGGGACGTTGTGATCCTGAGGCAAGCAGTGGTTACCTGTTCATGTTTTTCCACGGCCTTGAACGGCGTTTACTGATCGACAGCCTTTCTGATCCCGATGCACGAAAAGAGATTCCCGCGATAAAAGAGGAAATCGAGCGTTTGCGGACTGTTTATCATCGGGATCTTTCGTTTTATAACCAGGCTTCGCGGCTTCTCGAATACCTGAACATGCCTGTCATTTCAGGGCAGATGTATTTGCGCGAGCCACCAATGGAGTCGGCCGACCGCTATGAAATGCCCATCGTGCTGCGAGTGGCGCTGGGCCAGATGGCCATCGACAAATACCCGTTGAACGCATCCTGGGCCTTATCCTGGGCGCTGACGGATCCGAATATCTCGCGTGGCAAACCTGTTGGCAGATGCGCAGATCTGTTTCAGCGCCTGTTCAGAGCCGAATATGAAGAGCAGTTTCCCGACGGCCTGAAGCTGCTGAGGAACAAGACCCGACTATGGGTCGCCTATCGCCCATCGTCCGCCTACCTCGATGTACCGGAAATACCGGTGGGTGATCTGCCAGACGTCAGCATTACGTCCGCCACCCGCAAGAAAATCCAGGTCCTCGTGCAGGGCTGTGCTTCAGTGCTCGCACCATTCAGTCGGTACATGGGCCGCAATGCCGATGATCTCGATAAGCATGAGTCATTGGAGGCGCTGCTATTGCTGCCGGTGTCGCTATGGCCCGAATACGCCAGGCATGAACTGCGACAGCTTCAATCGGAAGTCAGGACGGGTACGAAGCTGATGACGCTTGATCAACTGGCCATACGTTTCAAGTCTGACGGCGCCCAGGCACGCAACCAGATCATCGCGCTGATAAAAGTGCTTGAAGACATGCACGTAGGAATGGAACCGGATGTGCTGGCGGGCAATCGTGCGCCCAAGCCTGAGGACAGCATCGTTCTGTTCGCGACCGAGCCCAACCCAAACATGTCGCGGGTGACAGTGGACTACAACGTGGCTGTCGTCAGCCTGGATCTCGCCAGCAGCGTGGCAACGGTTGATGGCGGCACGACCCAGCATGCCGTTGCACTGCTCGAACGGCATATCGACTCATGGGGGCATCTGCGTGTCGCGCATCGAACACGTCTCAAGGCGTATCTGTTGATGCAACTGCAGCAGCCGCCCAACCTGGCAAGCCTGAAAAAGAAGCTGGGTTCGCTGAATCAGGAGGAAAAGCAGACCATCGTCGCTTGCCTGACTCACCTTGCCCACGCTGATGGAGCGGTTACGCCTGAGAAAGTCAGATTGCTTGAGCGGATCTACCGGGCACTTCAACTCGATCCACACGCCCTTTACAGCAACCTCCATGGTGCTGCGACCGGTTTGCAGACAGGACAAGCCTCGACAGCGCTGTCAGCCACTACAGCAACAGGCCCCGACAAGAAGCCAGGCTCCGGAATCGTGCTGGACATGGGCAGGGTTGCCCAGTTGCGACGCGAAACGGCAGAGGTGTCGGCGCTGCTGGCTGATGTTTTTCGCAACGATCAGGAAGACGAACAGCAGGACGACACGCAGATAGCCGAAGACGATGCTTCACAAGACACCCCAGACACTGGCGCCCATCTCCATGGACTGGATGCGGGGCACTCTGCGTTTCTGCGCCTGCTGGTCTCGCGCAACCAATGGAGTCGACGAGAGCTGGAAATCGCGACGGCAGGTATGGCGTTGATGCTCGACGGTGCACTGGAGCAAATCAACGATATGGCATTCGAATTATTCGACATGCCGGTTTCCGAGGGCGATGACCCTATCGAAATCAACCCGGATATTTTAAGCGAGCTTGCCCTATGAACAAGATACGAGCCAAGGATCGCGATGCGGTCATTCAATCACTGCGCGCAGGTGTCGTTCCTCGTGTCGGGCAGCACTTGATCCAGGTCGGACGGGCGGGTGAGCTGGCAGCTCTTATCAAGGATGTCGACCGGCTGGCCGAAGGCGGTTCTGCCTTTCGTATCGTGGTCGGCGAGTATGGCGCGGGCAAGACCTTCTTCCTCAATCTGGTCAGAGGCATTGCGATGGAACGCAAGCTGGTGACGATGCACGCTGATCTGAACCCCGATCGGCGCCTGCACGCCTCAGGCGGTCAGGCGCGCTCCCTGTACGCGGAGCTTGCCAAGAACATGTCTACACGCACCAAGCCGGACGGCGGCGCGCTTCAGGGTATCGTCGAAAAGTTTATTTCCCAGGCCAGAACCCACGCGAGCAGCAAAGGCGTAGACAGCGAGACCGTCATACGCCAGAACCTCGCCGAGCTTACCGAAATGGTCAACGGCTATGACTTTGCCGAAGTCATAGCCGCTTACTGCCGTGGCTTTAACGAAGGCAACGAACAGCTGAAAGCCGATGCAATACGCTGGCTTCGCGGGGAGTTCACCACCAGGACGGATGCACGAGCGGCCCTGGGGGTCAGAAGCATCGTTGACGACGCGTCCGTTTACGATCAGCTCAAACTGCTTTCCCGATTTGTGCGTCTGGCAGGCTTCGGCGGGCTTATGGTGTGCCTGGACGAACTGGTCAACCTCTACAAGCTTGCCAACACGCAGGCTCGCAATGCGAACTACGAACAGATCCTGCGCATCCTCAATGACTCACTGCAAGGGTCGACTGACGGACTGGGCTTCGTTCTGGGCGGCACGCCGGAATTCCTGATGGACACTCGCCGCGGCCTCTACAGCTACCCGGCTTTACAGTCGCGCCTGGCAGAAAACACCTTTGCCAAGGCCGGCTACGTCGACCTTTCCGGCCCTGTCATTCGGCTGACCAGCCTGACCCCGGAGGACTTCTATGTCCTGCTGCTGAACCTGCGTAATGTTTATGCCTACGGCGATGCGGAACACTACCTGCTTCCGGAAGAGGCCATCCCGGCCTTCATCGAGCACTGCGGTCAGCGTCTGGGCGAGGCTTACTTTCGAACGCCACGCACCACCATCACCGCGTTCATCAACCTGCTGGCGGTTCTTGAGCAAAACCCTGAGGCCGACTGGAGAGACCTTTTGGGCGCCATTGACATTGCCAGGGATGACGGCGGCAAAAGTGATTTCACTGTAGAGGCCGATGATGAACTCACAAGCTTCAAGCTCTGACTCATCCGCATTCGAACGGCTTCACCCCGATGTACAACAATGGGTGTGGTCGCAAGGCTGGACATCGCTCAGGGATGCTCAGGAATGGGCCATACCTGCGCTGATCGACGCTGATCGCGACGTCATCATTGCGGCCTCCACTGCAGCGGGCAAGACCGAGGCGGCGTTTCTGCCCATTCTGACCCATTTGCTCAACAACACCGATGCGCCAGGCGCGGTGCTCTATATCAGCCCGCTCAAGGCCTTGATCAATGATCAGTGGGACAGGCTGACACGTCTTTGCGAGCGCCTGGAAATCCCGGTGGTCGGCTGGCACGGGGACGTTTCGGCAAGCAGGAAGCACCGCTTTCTGAAATCGCCCAGAGGGATCCTGCTCATAACCCCAGAATCGCTGGAAGCCCTGTTCGTGAACCGGGGCTCGGCGCTTGCGGGGCTCTTTCAGCCCCTTCGCTATATCGTCATCGACGAATTACACGCGTTCATCGGCAGCGAGCGCGGTAAACAATTGCAGTCCCTGATGCACCGCGTAGAAACGGTTGTCGGCAAAAAGCTGCCACGCGTAGGCCTGTCTGCGACTCTGGGCGAGATGGCACTCGCCCGCGAGTTCCTGCGTCCGGGTCAAGGCCGACGCATGGACGAAATCATTTCTCGAGCCTCGGGCCAGGACCTTCAGGTTCAGGTACGCGGTTACACCATGCTGCCGATGAAGAAACTGACAGCAAACCTGCAGATGGTCGTGACAAAAGACGATGGCAACGATGATCAGGACGAAGAGCAGGAAGAGGATGTCTCCGGGACCAGGCACGCCATAGCCGCGCATATGTACAAGGTGTTGCGTGGCAGTAACAACCTGATCTTTCCCAACAGCCGCGACAAGGTTGAATGGTACGCCGACCGGCTGCGGCACTTGTGCGAAAACGACGGTTTGCCGAACGAGTTCCTGCCTCACCACGGAAGCTTGTCCCGAGACTTGCGTGAAGATACGGAGCGAGCACTGAAAGCGGGTAGCCCGCCCGCCTCGGCCGTCTGCACCACGACCCTCGAACTTGGCATCGATATCGGCAACATCAAAGCAGTTGCGCAGATCGGCCCTCCGCCATCAGTGGCCAGCCTGCGCCAGCGACTGGGTCGCTCCGGACGTCGCGCAGGTGAGCCTGCCACACTTCGCGCCTATTGCCAGGAAGACACCCTGACACCTGATTCGGACCTCTCGGATCAGCTCCGGCAAAACCTGGTGCAGACGATCGCCATGATTCGATTGTTGATCGAGAAGTGGTTCGAACCTCCGAGAGCCAACGGCCTGCACGCCTCGACGCTGGTTCAGCAATGCCTGTCGACGATTGCACAGCAAGGTGGTGCACATGCCTCGTAACTTTGGAATGAGCTGATCGCGAGCGGAACATTTGCAGCCGTTGATAAAACCGACTTCATGGCCCTTCTCAAGGCGCTGGGTGAAAAGAAACTGATCGTCCAGGACAGCTCTGGCCTGCTATTGCCTGGCGAGATCGGTGAAAAGCTGGTCAACCACTATGAGTTTTACAGTGCATTCAGCAGCGATGAGGAATTCAGACTGCTTCGCGATGGCAAGCCGTTGGGTTCCATTCCTGTCAGTCGCCCGCTGACCCTGGGGCAACGCATCATCTTCGCAGGCAAACGCTGGCAGGTCATGGATGTAGACCTGGAAAAGAAAGTCATTGCGGTCAGACGCGCACGTGGCGGCGAACCTCCGGTATTCGACGGGCTGGGCGCCAAGATCCATGACCGGGTGCGTGAAGAAATGCGCGCGGTACTGACGGAGGTCACGCCCTGCCCGTTCCTTGATGCCAATGCACAAGCCCTGCTGGCGGAAGCGCGCCAGACCTTTCACCGGCTGGGGCTGGCTGACCAGCGCCTGACGGGTTCGACCTCAAGCAGCTACCTGCTGACCTGGGCGGGCGACTACACCAATGATGCGCTGTGCCTGCTGCTCAACCAGGCTGGGGTCATGTGCACAGCTTCGGGGTTGGTACTGGAAATCAGCGCTTCTCAGGAAAGCGTGCTGGCAGCACTGGCCAGAATTGCAGAGCTGGATGCGACCGATGTGGAACCCTTGTTGAAAGATGTGAAGAATCTGATCCGCGAAAAGTGGGACTGGGCCCTGCCAAAATCGCTGTTGATCAAATCATTTGCCTCCAGCCAGCTGGATATACCCAACGCGATTGCGCTTGCCAAGACATTGACGACCTGACGGCAGGCCTGGCGGCTCGGCCCGCGCCGTCTGATATATTGATGCGCATCCCGTATTAATAGATCGACCTTCAAATGCCCATCAATTTCGACCTCAACGACCTCCAGGCATTTCGTGCCGTGGTCGAGAATGGCAGCTTCCGCAAGGCCGCTGAAACCGTGCAGATCACCCAGCCTGCGCTCAGTCGGCGGATAGACAAGCTCGAGTCTGCGCTGAATGTGAAGCTGTTCGAGCGGACCACCCGCAGGGTCAGTCTGACCACGGTCGGCCGCGCATTTCTGCCTCAGGTCGAGCGCATTCTGGACGATCTGGACAGCGCATTGATGACCATCGAAGGCGTCGGCTCCACACGAATGGGCAGCGTGACGATTGCCTGCGTGCCTTCAGCCGCCTATTACTTCATGCCGCAGGTCATCAGCGCCTTCCACCGGCTGTTTCCGAAAATCAGAATTCGGGTCATGGACGCCAGCGCCAATGAGGTCAACAGTGCGGTTGCCTTGGGCGAAGCCGATTTCGGGGTGAGTTTCAGCGGCAATCTGGCACCGGAGGTGGATTTCGAACTGCTGCTGCAGGAACGCTACGTGATGGCCTGCAGGCGGGATCACCCTTTGGCAACGTGCGACAGCGTCAGTTGGGAAGAGATGTACCGCCACGACTACATCGCTCTGGACATCACCTCGGGTAATCGTCTGGTGCTGGATCAGGCGCTGGCCCCGTCGCGCCCGCATAAGGAAAGCATCTGCGAAACCCGTCATGTCACGACCATGATCGGCCTGGTGGAAGCCGGGCTTGGCGTGGCTGCGGTGCCGTCGATTGCCATGCCGATGACCGCTCACCCGTTTCTGGTGAGCGTGCCATTGGTTGCGCCCGAGGTGATGCGCAATGTGGGGCTGCTCAAGCGTCGTGGCAGGACCTTGACACCGGCAGCCCTCGAGCTGGAACAGCTGGTCAGGAAAATGCCGTCACGCTCAGCGGGGAACTGAATCCAGACCGGTAGACTGCACTGTAGCCTGGGCTTTCGGGGAGGCCAGGTAATCCAGCAAGGCCTTCGCCTCTTTCGGGTGCTCGGCATTGACCGGGATGCCCGCGGCATAACGGGTAACCGACTGAACGTCTTCCGGGATCTTCGCCACGAACGTCACGCCGGGAATCGGCAGCAGCTCGGCAACCTGTTGAAAGCCGACCTCGTAGTCGCCCTTGGCAACCACCGAAGCAACCGGGATGCGCTCGATCATCTTGCCCTTCGGCGCGAGCTCTTTCTCGATACCGAGCTTTTTGAAAAGCTCTTTTTCGATGTACACGCCACTGGCGCTGTCGGAGTAAGCGACCGACCTGGCCTTGAGCAAGGTAGCCTTGAGCTCACTGTCGGTGCCGATCGCAGGTTTGGCTGCGCCCTCCTTCACCACCATTCCGATCCGCGAGTCAGCCAGTTCGACCCGCGATGCCGGGTCTACCTTGCCTTGCTTGATCAGATCATCCAGCGCATAGCCGACCATGATCACCACATCGGCGTGCTCACCACGGGCCAGACGATTCGGAATGGCCTCGGGCGCCTTGCCCATCGATGGGCCGAGAATGGTGTCCAGCGAGTCCCCGGAAGACGCCGCGTATTGCGGTCCGAGCAGTTTGTACGCAGCCGTAAAGCCGCCGGAGGTCATGACCTTGAGCTGTTCAGCCTGCGCCGCCGCACTGACCGCGATACAGCCGAGAAAAAGCGCGGCCAATTGAGTTTTGTATAACGATTTCATAATGATTTTCCTTGATTAAACAGCCAGTTGCGGGCGGGTCGAGATGTGCCGGTAGAGCACCAGTGTGGCGCCCAGCGCACAGGCTGCAGCGAACGTCATCCAGTAAGCAGGTGCAGCCTTGTCGCCGGTGAGGTGGATCAACCAGGTCGAGATCGCCGGAGTGAAACCACCGAAAACCGCCGTCGCCAGGCTGTAGGCCAGCGAGAAACCGGCAACACGCACCTCTACCGGCATGATTTCGGTCAGCGCCGGGATCATCGCGCCGTTATACAAGCCGTAGAGGAACGAGAACCACAACAGCACTTCCAGCATATGGCCAAAGCTCGGTGCCAGGGCCAGGAAAGACAGCGCCGGGTACGCACTGATGATGGTCAGCAGGGTCATCGCGACCAACAGTGGCTTGCGCCCGAACCGATCGCTCAACACGCCGCCGATCGGCAGCCAGATAAAGTTGGAGACACCGACCAGCAAGGTCACCAGAAGTGCATCGGAGGTACTCAGGTTGAGCACGGTTTTGCCGAATGTCGGTGCGTAGATGGTGATCAGGTAAAAGGTGGTAGTGGTCATCGCCACCATCAGCATTCCGGCAATCACCACGCGCCAGTTTTGCAGCAGCGTCGCGAACACCTGTCGCATGGTCGGACGATGAGAGCGAGTGGCGAACTCTTCGGTTTCCTGCAGGCTGCGGCGCAGCAGGAAAATGAAAGGGATGATCAGGCAGCCGATGGCGAACGGAATTCTCCAGCCCCAATCAGCGACAGCAGCAGGCGCCATCCATTGGTTCAAGCCGTAACCCAGTGCAGCGGCAACAACGATTGCCACCTGCTGGCTACCTGACTGCCAGCTGGTGTAGAAGCCCTTGCGGCCGGGTGTCGCCATCTCCGCCAGATATACGGACACGCCACCCAACTCGGCACCGGCAGAGAAGCCTTGCAGCAAGCGGCCGACCAATACCAGGGCCGGCGCCCACAGGCCGATGCTTGCGTAACCGGGTACCAGAACGATCAGCAGCGTGCCACTGGCCATGATCGAAAGCGTCACGATCAGCCCTTTGCGCCGGCCCACGTCATCGATGTAAGCGCCCAGAATCACGGCACCCAACGGACGCATCAGGAAGCCCGCACCGAAGACCGCGAAGGTCATCATCAGCGAAGCAAACTCACTGCTGGCCGGGAAAAAGGCGGAGGCGATCTGGGTGGCGTAAAAGCCGAACAGGAAGAAGTCGAATTGCTCGAGGAAATTACCGGAGGTTACCCGAAATACCGCGCCTGCCTTCGACCGGGAGGATTCTTTTCGTAATGAGGATGAGCCGTGCATCAGTGTTCTCCAGCGATCTTATTAGAGTGTTGTAAGCGCTTGTGATGGAGGAGTCTGCCGGACACACTTTGAAACGATAAGTGCTATGTTTTCATCGATTGATGCCCATTGAACATCAATCCGGGCGCAAACCGTTGCATCCCGGCCCAGCGCTTGCAGGTCAACACGCGCCAAACTCACACGCCTGCCCTTGAATTCTTTATCATTGCGCATGTTTTGTTGGCAGAGCCGATCATGAAATTCGCCATCTCCCTTTTTTCCGCCGCCCATGCGCCCTCCTCTCGGCGAGCCTTGCAGTTCGCCAGGGCGGTGCTGGCAGGCGGGCATGAAATTGTCCGGTTGTTCTTCTACCAAGACGGCGTACACAGCGCGTCGGCCAACGTCGTGACGCCGCAGGACGAGCAGGATATGGCACTGCAGTGGCGTGACTTCATCGTCGAGCACAAGCTGGACGGCGTGGTGTGCATTGCCGCCGCGTTGCGTCGCGGTGTGCTCGACACGCAAGAGGCCGAGCGTTATCAGCGGCCGGCGGCAAACCTGCGCGAGCCATGGGAATTGTCCGGGCTGGGCCAGTTGCACGATGCCGTGCAATCGGCTGATCGCCTGATCTGCTTCGGAGGGCCATGAGATGCCCAGATCACTATTGGTTGTCAGCCGTCAGTCGCCGTGGTCCGGTCCAGGTGCCCGCGAAGCGCTGGATATCGTACTGGCGGGCGGAGCATTCGATCTGTCGGTGGGCTTGCTGTTTCTGGACGATGGGGTTTTTCAGTTGTTGCCACAGCAGTCGCCCGACGCCCTGCAACAGAAAGACCTGACCGCAAACCTGAAAGCCCTGCCGATGTTCGGTGTCGAAGACCTTTACGTCTGCGGACAAAGCCTGACCGAGCGCGGCATCTCTCCTGACGCATTGGGCGAAGAGATGAGCCAATTGACTACGCGCGCAGAATTGTCAGCGCTTTTTGACCGCTACGACGAGGTGATCACAATCTGATGGCTACTTTGCACGTTCTCTCTCACTCGCCGTTTGCCGACACCCGGCTGGACAGTTGCCTGCGCTTGCTGGGCAACGATGATGGCGTACTGCTCTGTGGCGATGCCACCTATGCGCTGATGCCATCCAGTGCGCAGCTCAAAGCCCTTCAGTCGTTGGTCGACTCATCGCAACTGTTCGCCCTCGACGAAGACCTCAGCGCACGCAATCTGCCCCTCCCTGCCGGAGTCAACAGCATCGATTACCCGGCGTTCGTGGAGCTGTCGCTGCGCTTCGACAAGGTCAATACCTGGCTATGAAACAGTTGAACATTGACGGGCGCAGCATCGAACTGGACAAGGATGGTTTTCTGCAAGACCTCAGCGACTGGTCGCTGGACGTCGCTCACGCCTTGTCTGCCGAGGAAGGTATCGAGCTGAGTGCCGAGCACCTTGAAATCCTTGAGCTGCTGCGAGGTTTTTACGCCGAGTTCCAGCTTTCGCCCGCGACGCGGCCGCTGATCAAATACACCGCGCTGAAGCTGGGTGCGGAAAAAGGCAACAGCATGCACCTCAATCGCCTGTTCAACGGCACTCCCGCCAAACTCGCCGCCAAGCTGGCGGGCCTGCCCAAACCGACCAATTGCATATGAATGATTACGCTGCGCTTGTCACTGAAACACCTGAAGAACATCCCTTTGCGACCTTCGTTCGCATCCTGGGCAAAGGCAAACGTGGCGCGCGCAACCTGACTCGCGAGGAAGCACGGGAAGCCATGGGCATGTTGCTCGATGAAAAAGTCGAGGACACCCAACTCGGGGCGTTTCTGATGCTGCTGCGTCACAAGGAAGAAAGCCCCGAGGAGCTGGCGGGGTTTACCGAAGCGGTGCGTGAACGTCTGCATGCTCCCGCCATGCAGGTCGACATCGACTGGCCGACCTACGCCGGGAAAAAGCGTCACCTGCCCTGGTACCTGCTGGCAGCCAAATGCCTGGCGCAAAACGGCGTCAGGATCCTCCTGCACGGCGGCGGCGCGCATACCGCAGGGCGTCTGTACACCGAGCAGCTGCTGGACCTGCTGAAGATACCGCTGTGCCGCAACTGGTCAGCGGTCAAAACCTCGCTTGAGCAAGAACAGCTGGCGTTCATTCCGCTCGCCGACTGGGCACCGCAGTTGCAGCGCATGATCGATCTGCGCAACACGCTGGGGCTACGCTCGCCCATTCATTCGCTGGCACGTATTCTCAATCCGCTGCAGGCGCGTTGCGGTCTGCAAAGCATTTTTCACCCGGGCTATCAGAGCGTGCATCGCGATGCCAGCAGCCTGCTCGGCGACAACGCCATCGTGGTCAAGGGTGATGGCGGCGAAATCGAGATCAACCCCGACACCATCAGCCACCTGTACGGCACCACAGGCGGTCAGCCGTGGGACGAAGAATGGCCAGCGCTCTCACCACGCCGCCACGTAAAACCGGCGACACTCGACCCGCAGCAACTGCTGGCCTTGTGGCGAGGAGAAATCGAAGACAGTTACCCGCAACTGGCATTGATATCGACCATGGCGCTCGCCCTGCGCGGCCTGGGCGTCGATCGTGACGAGGCCTTCGCCCAGGCGCAGGTATTCTGGGATCGCCGCGACATCAATCTGTGACCCTTCGGCCTTTCGACAATGAAAGGCCGTAATCCAGTCGAACCGATGCACCTGCGCTGACCTCCAAGCTCTATCACCTGGAAATGGGAGTCGGACATGGGCCTTCTGGTCGAAGGACACTGGCAAGACCAGTGGTACGAAAGCAGCAAAGACGGCGCATTTCAGCGCGAAAATGCTCAGCGACGCAGTTGGGTCACGCCCGATGGACAGCCGGGACCGTCAGGTGCAGGCGGGTTTGCTGCGCAGGCGGGCCGCTATCACCTGTACGTGTCTCTGGCTTGCCCGTGGGCACACCGCACGCTTATTTTGCGCAAGCTCAAGGGCCTGGAAGGCCTGATCGATGTCTCGGTAGTCAGCTGGCTGATGCTGGAAGACGGCTGGACCTTCGATCAGCAGAAAGGCTCCAGCGGCGATGCACTGGATGACCTGCAGTTCCTTCACCAGCGCTACACCGCCGACGATCCTCGGTACACCGGCCGTGTCACCGTTCCGGTGCTGTGGGACAAGCAGCAGCAATGCATCGTCAGCAACGAATCTGCGGAAATCATCCGCATGTTCAATTCTGCATTCGACGAGCTGACCGGCAATACGCTGGATTTCTACCCGCAAGCATTACGCGCGAGCATTGACGAGCTCAACGAGCAGATCTACCCGAAGGTCAACAACGGCGTGTATCGAGCTGGTTTCGCCACCTCGCAGGGCGCGTATGAGGAGGCGTTCGATGATGTGTTCGCTGAACTGGATGTGCTGGAAAATCTGCTCGGCGAAAAGCGTTACCTGACAGGCAAACACCTCACCGAAGCCGACATACGCCTGTTCACCACCATCGTGCGCTTCGATGCAGTGTATTACAGCCACTTCAAATGCAACCTGCGGCGCATCGCAGATTACCCCAATCTCAGCAACTGGCTACGCGAGCTGTATCAGTGGCCGGGTATCGCGGAGACGGTAAGTTTCGAGCACATCAAAGGGCATTACTACGGAAGCCATCGCACCATCAACCCGACCGGCATCATACCGAAGGGGCCAGCACTCGATCTGCAGGCAGATCACGACCGTGAGCGACTGTCCGGTGAAGGTGTCTGGAACAACTGACGTATGGGAAGAAGTGGTGGATAGCCCGGACGGGCTACCCATCATTGACATCAGAGAGTCGCCTGAGCGCCCTCGAACCACGCCAGTTTTTCACGCAACTTGACCACCTCACCGATGATCACCAGCGTCGGCGCATGAACATCATGCTCGGCGACCAATTGCGGCAGGTTTGCCAAGGTACCCGTGAACACACGCTGATTGACGGTGGTGCCCTGCTCGACCAGTGCAGCAGGCGTGTCGGCAGAGCGACCGTGCCGGATCAACTGCTCACAGATAACCGGCAAACCGATCAGCCCCATGTAAAACACCAATGTTTGCGCAGGCGCTACCAGGTCTGACCAGGGCAGATCTGTTGTGCCGTTTTTCAAGTGCCCGGTGATGAAACGTACCGATTGCGCATGATCACGGTGCGTCAGCGGTATACCCGCATACGCCGCGCAACCGCTGGCAGCGGTGATGCCAGGCACCACCTGAAACGGGATGCCATGCGCCGCCAGTTCTTCGATTTCCTCGCCGCCACGGCCGAAGATGAACGGATCGCCGCCCTTCAGACGCACCACTCGCTTGCCCTGTTTTGCCAGTGCCACGAGTTGCTGGTTGATCTGCTCCTGCGGAACGGCATGCTCCGCACGGCGTTTGCCAACGTAAACACGCTCGGCATCACGACGGCACAGGTCAAGAATCGTTGGCGCGACCAGGCGGTCATACAGCACCACATCCGCCTGCTGCATCAGGCGCAAGGCGCGAAAAGTCAGCAAATCCGGATCACCGGGACCCGCACCGACCAGATAGACCTCGCCGGTCTCGGAAGGCGGCTCGCCGGCAATCTTGGCGATCAGCATACGTTCGGCTTCAGCACCCTGCCCGGCCAGCTGGCGGTCGGCAATGGCGCCCTGAAAAACATCCTCCCAGAACGCTCGGCGCTGCTGCACATTCGGAAACAGGCCTTTGACCTGATTGCGAAAGCGCGCAGCCAGTCCGGCGAGCTGCCCGTAGCTGGAGGGAATCCAGGTTTCCAGCTTGGCGCGAATCAAACGTGCCAGCACCGGCGCATCGCCGCCACTGGACACGGCGATCACCAGCGGCGAGCGGTCGACAATGGCCGGAAAGATCACCGTACACAACGCCGGGGCGTCGACCACGTTGACCGGAACGCAACGCAAGCGGGCATCGCGGGACACCTGCGCGTTGAGCGGCTCATCATCCGTCGCAGCGATGATCAGCACGCAACCATCGAGGTCGCATTCGCTGTAGCCGCGCAGGATCATCTCACCGCCGCTCTGGACAACCAGCTCGCTCAGTTGTGCCTCGATTTCCGGCGCAACCACGCGCAGCACTGCACCGGCGTCGGCAATCAGGCGTGATTTGCGCAGGGCAATTTCACCGCCGCCAACCACCAGCACCCGGCTGCCACGCAGGTTATGGAACAGCGGCAGAAATTCCATTTAACCGATGACCTCAAGGCCGCCCATGTACGGCTTGAGCACCTCAGGCACACGAATCGAACCGTCCGCCTGCTGATAGTTCTCCAGCACTGCCACCAGTGTGCGACCTACCGCCAGGCCCGACCCGTTGAGGGTGTGGACCAGCTCCGGCTTGCCGGTTTCCGGGTTGCGCCAGCGAGCCTGCATGCGCCGCGCCTGGAAATCACCGCAGTTGGAGCAGGAAGAGATTTCGCGATACTTGTCCTGGCTCGGAATCCAGACTTCAAGGTCGTAGGTCTTCACCGCACTGAAACCCATATCGCCGGTGCACAGCGCCAGCGTGCGATAAGGCAGTTCAAGCAGTTGCAGCACGCGTTCGGCGTTGCCGGTCAGCGACTCGAGCGCGGCCATGGAGTCATCAGGCGCAACGATCTGGACCATCTCGACCTTGTCGAACTGGTGCTGGCGAATCATGCCGCGGGTATCACGCCCGGACGCGCCCGCTTCACTGCGGAAGCAAGGGGTATGGGCGACAAACTTGAGAGGCAGCTGTTTGGCATCGAGAATTTCACCCGACACGATATTGGTCAGCGACACTTCGGCAGTCGGGATCAGGTACAGATCGGCCTCGCCTTCGCGGGAGATCTTGAACAGGTCTTCCTCGAACTTGGGTAACTGACCTGTGCCCTGCAACGCTGGAGCCTGCACCAGATACGGCGTGTAAGTCTCTTCGTAGCCGTGCTCGTTGATGTGCAGATTGATCATGAACTGTGCCAGGGCACGGTGCAGGCGCGCGATCGGGCCACGCAGCAGCGCAAAGCGCGCGCCGGACAGCTTGGCGGCAGTCTCGAAATCCAGCCAGCCGAACTTCTCGCCCAGCGCAACGTGATCCTTGACCTCGAAATCGAATGACGTCGGCGTACCCCAGCGACGTACTTCGACGTTGCCTTCTTCGTCGGCACCGACCGGCACGGACTCGTGAGGCAGGTTCGGAATGCTCAGCACCAGCGCATCCAGTTCGGCCTGAATGCCGTCCAGCTCGACCTTGCCTTCGCTCAGCTCGTTGCCCATGCGCTCGACATCAGCCATCAACGGCGCAATGTCTTCGCCGCGCTGCTTGGCCTGACCAATGGATTTGGAACGTGCATTGCGCTCGGCCTGCAGCTGTTCGGTGCGGGTCTGCACTACCTTGCGCTGGGCTTCCAGCGATTCAATGCGCGCCACATCCAGCGTGAAACCACGGGAAGCCAGGCGATCCGCTACGTCCTGAAGTTGAGTACGTAACAGTTTGGAATCGAGCATATCGTTCTCTCGTCTATCAAAGTCTGGTCAGGGACAGGCCAGCCCAGGTTGCGAGCAGCCCGCCGAATACGCTGATACCGGCATAGCCGAGGGCCAGCGGTACCTGCCCGCTTTCCAGCAGGCGCAGCGTATCCAGTGAAAAGGATGAAAAGGTCGTCAGACCGCCTACAAAGCCGACAAGCAAGCCGGCACGAATTTCGATGGGCACTTCCGGACGCAGCAGGAACAGTCCGTACAGTACACCGATGATCAGGCACCCGACGATGTTGACCGCCAGCGTCGCCGCATAAAAATAACGTGGCCAGTTGGCGCTGACCCAGGTACCTGTCGCAAAGCGCAATAATGTACCAGCGATCCCGGCAATCGACACCGCAAGAATAGTCTGAATCATCACTTTCTCCGCTTACGAGGGCTGGCATCGTCCAATGCGTTCAGATGCCTGAGCTTTTCACCGATCTTGAGCTCCAGACCGCGAGGCACAGGCTGGTAATACTGCCGTGGCTCCAGCTCGTCTGGAAAGTAGTCTTCGCCAGCTGCGTAAGCATCAGGCTCATCATGGGCATAGCGATATTCTTCGCCATAACCGAGCTGCTTCATCAGCTTGGTAGGCGCATTGCGCAAGTGCAGTGGAACCTCCAGCGAACCGTGCTCGCCCGCTTCGCGCATGGCCGCCTTGAACGCCATGTAGACCGCGTTGCTTTTTGGCGCACAGGCGAGATAGACAATGGCCTGTGCAACCGCCAGTTCGCCCTCGGGACTGCCAAGGCGTTCCTGTACATCCCAGGCGGACATGCACAACGGCAGCGCACGAGGGTCGGCATTGCCGATATCTTCACTGGCCATGCGCACCACGCGGCGCGCCAGATACAGTGGGTCACAGCCACCGTCGATCATCCGCGCAAACCAGTACAGGGCCGCGTCGGGATTGGAACCGCGAATCGACTTGTGCAGTGCCGATATCTGGTCGTAGAACGCCTCGCCGCCCTTGTCGAAGCGGCGTCGACTGTCACCCAACAGGCTCTGCAGCAGCCCGACATCGATTTCGCTGCCGTCTTCGGCCAGGTCCGAGGCGTTCTCCAGCAGGTTGAGCATGCGCCGACCGTCGCCATCGGCGGCGGACATCAGAATCGCAAACCCCTCATCGCTCAGGGTCAACTGCCGCTTGCCCAGCCCGCGCTCTTCGGTCAGGGCACGATTGACCAGCTTGCGCAGCGCCGCCTCGTCCAGGCTTTTGAGCACGTAGACACGCGCCCGGGACAACAAGGCGTTGTTGAGCTCGAACGAGGGGTTTTCGGTGGTCGCGCCGATAAAGATCAGCGTGCCGTCCTCGACGTAAGGCAGGAAGGCATCCTGCTGTGACTTGTTGAAGCGGTGCACTTCGTCGACGAACAGGATGGTGCGCTTGCCGTACTGTCCGGCCTGCTGCCGGGCGACTTCGACGGCCTGACGGATTTCCTTGACCCCGGCCAGCACCGCCGAAACCGTCTCGAAGTGCGCGTCCGACACTTTGGCCAGCAGCTTCGCCAGGGTGGTCTTGCCCACCCCTGGCGGGCCCCAGAAAATCATCGAGTGCAGTGCGCCTTGCTCCAGCGCCTCACGCAGAGGCTTGCCGTGGGCAAGCACGTGTTCCTGGCCGACATATTCATCCAGGTTGGTAGCACGCAAACGTGCAGCCAGAGGCTGAGCTATCGGTTCGCGGCTGAACAAGTCCATGGTCAGAAATCGGCCCTTTTACTCTTGAATGACATCAGCGCCCTTGGGAATCTGGAACTGAAACTTGCTGGCTGCGATCGACTCGTTGGCCTTGACCCCGGTAAACAGGATATTGGTGCGCTGACCCACGCTGTCGATCAATTGCATGTCGTTGATGATGCCGTTGCGAAACGACAGGCGCAGGCTGTCGAACAGCGTGTCCTTGGTCTTGGGCTTGAGCACGAAATCGATAACGCCACCCGCCTCTTTCGCGGTGATGTCGAAGCTTTCACTGATCTTCGATACATCACCGGACAACAGCAAGGCTGGAGTCTGGGTCAGGCGCTGGTCGAGCTTCTTGATCGTCACCTGCTCCAGATCAGGGTCCCACAGCGAGACTTTCTTGCCGTCCGAGACCATCAACTGCTCCTGTGGCGCATCGGTATGCCAGTTGAACAGGCCGGGACGCTGCAGGGCCATTTCGCCGGTGGTTTCCTGCAACTGGGTACCGCCACCGTCCAGCGTCAGTTGCGAGAAGCGCGCGGTCAGGGTCTGGGATTTCTCCAGCAACTGAGTCAGGCGCGCCACGTCTTTGCTGTCGGCATGGGCGGGGATCATGGAGAAGGTCAGTGCGGTGGCCAACAGCATGCGGATAAGGCGCATGGGATTCCTCTTTGAAGTCGATGATGATGCGACAGCGTGGCGTGCACGCCGTCGCCGCAATACGGGGTGATAAAAATCAGTCGCGCACCGGCCCTGGGGCCAGGACTTCGCGCGAACCGTTGGTATTCATGGAGGTCACGACCCCTGCCATTTCCATCGCTTCGATCATGCGCGCTGCGCGGTTATAGCCGATCTTCAACTTGCGCTGTACGGCAGAAATCGAAGCGCGACGGCTTTCCAGCACGAACTTGACGGCCTCATCGTAAAGCGCGTCGCTTTCGCTGTCTTCACTGCCTTCGCCGCCACCGCCATCGAAGCCGCTGCCGGGCTCTTCGACGCCAGCGAGAATATCGTCGTTGTAGTCCGGGGAACCTCGCAGCTTCCAGGCTTCTACCACACGATGCACTTCTTCGTCGGAAACGAACGCGCCATGCACACGAATCGGCAGGCTGGTGCCTGGCGGCATGTACAGCATGTCGCCGTGGCCCAACAGTTGTTCTGCACCGCCCTGGTCGATGATGGTCCGCGAATCGATCTTGCTCGACACCTGGAACGCCATACGCGTCGGAATGTTGGCCTTGATCAGACCGGTGATCACATCCACCGACGGACGCTGGGTCGCGAGAATCAGGTGGATGCCCGCAGCACGCGCTTTCTGGGCGATACGCGCGATCAGCTCTTCGACCTTTTTGCCGACGATCATCATCATGTCGGCGAACTCGTCCACCACCACGACGATGGTCGGCAGCTTGCTTAGCAGCGGCGCTTCGTCATGAATGCTTTCGCGCTTGTACAGCGGATCGGCAAGCGGCTCACCGGCGTCCTGGGCTTCCTTGACCTTCTGATTGAAGCCGGACAGGTTACGCACGCCCATCTTCGCCATCAGCTTGTAGCGGCGCTCCATCTCGGCAACGCTCCAGCGCAGGGCATTGGCGGCGTCCTTCATGTCGGTAACCACCGGGCACAACAGGTGCGGAATACCTTCGTAGATGGACAGCTCGAGCATTTTCGGGTCGATCATGATCAGCTTGGCGTCTTCCGGGCCGGACTTGAACAGGATCGACAGGATCATCGCGTTCACACCCACCGATTTACCGGAACCGGTCGTACCGGCCACCAGCAGGTGGGGCATCTTGGCCAGATCGGTAATCACCGGCTTGCCGCCGATGTCGTGGCCCAGCGCCAGGGTGACGGGCGACTTGGCGTTATCGTATTCGGGTGTGGACAACACCTCGGAGAAGCGCACGATCTGGCGATCTTCGTTAGGGATCTCGATACCGACGGTGGTCTTGCCCGGAATCACCTCGACCACACGAACGCTGGTCACGGCGAGCGAGCGCGCAAGGTCCTTGGCGAGGTTGGAAATGCGGCTGACCTTGACGCCGGCGGCTGGCTGGATCTCGTAGCGGGTAATGACCGGACCGGGGTGGATGGAGTCTACCGAGACCTCCACACCGAATTCCTTGAGCTTGATTTCCAGCAAATGACCGACGGCAGCCAGAGACTCTGGCGAATAGTTGAGCTGCTTCTTCTCTGCCGGGTCGAGGATGGAAATCGGCGGCAGCGTGCCTTCCACTGCGCTGTCCACGAACAGCGGGGCCTGCTTTTCCTTCATGACGCGCTTGCTGGGCTCTACAGGCTTCGAAGGCGCTGGCGCGATGACCGCTGGCACGTGTTTTTCGCGCTCGGTCATGTGTTTGCTCAACGACGCTTCACGCTCCACCAGACGTTCTCTGGCCTTGGCCTGCTCGCGACGATCGGGAGCCACAGGCGCCACCACATCGTTGACGCGCATGTCCACCTCACGCAACTGCGCAACCATCTGCTTGCGTTCGGCGCGGGCGGTCCACCAGCGGTTCGCAGCGCCCTGAAACAGTTCGAACAGGTCGAGGGTGATCTTGCCGGTGACATCCATCACCTTGAACCAGGACAGGTCGGTAAACACCGTCAGGCCAAACAGAAACAGGGCGATGAACAGCAAGGTGCTGCCTTGAATATTCAGCGCTTTCTTGGCCAGATCGCCGAGCACTTCGCCCAGCACACCGCCTGCCGAGCCTGGGAAGCCTGCCGAGAAATGAAAGTGGATATGCGCCAGCGCAGCGCCCGCGAGGATCAGGAACACCAGCCCGATCAGACGCCAGGAAAACAGCCAGCCGCTCCACTGCCAAGGCTCATGGCGATGGCGAAAGACCTGCCAGGCCTTGATCGCCAGCAACAGCGGGAAGATGTAGGCGAAATAGCCCAGAATCATGAACAGAATATCGGCACAGAACGCACCTGCACGCCCTGCGGCATTCTGCACCTGTGCCGCATTGCTGCTGGTATGGCTCCAGCCGGGATCGCTCTGATCGTAGGTCAGCAAGGCCATCATCAGATACAGGCACAGTGCGCCAAAGGCGATCAGGGCCCCTTCCTTGAGCCGGTAGTGCAATTGCTGCCGCCAAAGCGGGACAGCGCTGGGTGCTGGGGTGGATTTCTTCAAAACGCTTTATTTCCTGCGCAATAGCGCGAACATCTCGTTGATTGACCAGAAACGGCTGTCGGACGGCACTGACTACTCCCGCATGGACAGGGAGCGCAGACAGCGGGAAAGCCTGTCGACAGACGCTTGAATGATAACGCCCAAAACAGGCATTGTACGGTTTTACAGCCACTTGAGTCTGTACGAAAACACACCAGATCCACTTCAGACGGTTCCGCAAGACGGAACACGCTTTCACCTTCACTGACGATGTTCAATTTGAGCATGCATTACGTTTTGTGACAAAGGCTTATGGCGTGTTTCTGTCAACGGCCCGCAACATGAACGACCACATGACCGCTGCGAGGCTCGCGCCCTACCGCATGCACAAGGTACGCGCCATAATGACAACCGCTTGTGACCACGCCTGTCGCACAGAGTTGCACACACAGACAGGTGCGCCCTCCCCTTCCGTAAAGTTGTGATGCCATGCTGACCTGGTTGACCCGCAACAGCCTCGATTTCCCCCCACTGGAAAAAGCCCTTCGTGAACCCAACGGTTTACTTGCCGCAGGCGGAGACTTGTCGGCCGATCGCCTGATCAGCGCCTATCGACACGGCTGCTTTCCCTGGTTTCAGGACGGTCAGCCGATTCTCTGGTGGTCTCCCGATCCGCGCACCGTGCTGTTTCCTGAAGAACTGCACATCTCGCGAAGCCTCGGCAAGGTTCTGCGCCAGTCGCGCTATCGGGTGACCTTCGATCAGGATTTTGCCAGCGTGATCAAGGCCTGCGCGGCGCCTCGCAGCTACGCCAACGAAACCTGGATAACCGGCTCGATGCAGGCGGCCTACGTTGAGTTGCACCGCCGTGGCCACGCGCACAGCGTCGAGGTCTGGGATCAGGATGAACTGGTCGGCGGACTGTACGGCCTGGCAATGGGCCAGCTGTTTTTCGGCGAGTCGATGTTCAGCCGGGCAGACAACGCCTCGAAAGTCGGCTTTGCCACCCTGGTAGAGCATTTGACTGACTGGGGATTTGTGTTGATCGATTGCCAGATGCCCACTCAACATCTGCATAGCTTCGGCGCGCGCGCCATTCCTCGGCAGACTTTTGCCGATTACCTGTCCCGCCATCTGGATCAGCCGACCGACGCCGACTGGTCAGCTAGGCGAGTTTGACAGGCTGGCATACACTCATGGTAAGGATTCACCATTAGGCGACGACCATGACAGAGCTGGCGAGGCTGAAGTTTTATGCCACTCAACCGCACACTTGCAGTTACCTGCCCGAAGAGCAGGCGACGACCCTGTTTCTGGACCCCAGCCAGCCGATGGATGTACAGGTCTATGCCGACCTGTCGGATATGGGTTTTCGCCGCAGCGGTGATCACCTCTATCGCCCGCACTGCCAAAACTGCAGCGCCTGTGTACCTGCACGCATTCCGGTGAGCCTCTTCGTTCCCGACCGTCAGCAAAAACGCATTCTGAAACGCAATGCCGACATTCAGGTGCAAAGCGCCAAACCGGTGTTCACTCAGGAATATTTCGATCTTTATCAGCGTTATATCGAACAGCGTCACGCTGACGGCGACATGTTTCCGCCAAGCCGTGAGCAATTTTCGACATTTCTGGTTCGCGACCTGCCCTTTTCGCGCTTTTACGAGTTTCGGGTCGATCAACGCCTGCTGGCAGTTGCCGTCACCGACCTTCTGCCCAATGGGCTTTCAGCGGTCTATACGTTCTATGAACCCGATGAAGAACGCCGCAGTCTGGGCCGTTACGCGATTTTGTGGCAGATCGCCGAAGCGGCCAGGCTGCAACTGCAGGCGGTGTACCTCGGCTACTGGATCAAGAACTGCAAAAAGATGAATTACAAGACCCAATATCGCCCCATCGAGCTGCTCACCAATCAAAGATGGGTCACTCTGTATTGAACCCCTTGGCTTAAACTGGTTTTTTCGGGCACAATGCACGCCGCTTTTGCCTGGCGCCACTTGCACCGGGCCACTCATTTGTATACCGAGGGCTTTACTGCATGTCGAAAGAAGACAGCTTCGAAATGGAAGGCACTGTCGTCGACACCCTGCCCAACACCATGTTTCGCGTGGAGTTGGAAAACGGGCACGTCGTAACCGCGCATATCTCCGGCAAGATGCGCAAGAATTACATCCGTATTCTGACCGGTGACAAAGTGCGCGTAGAGCTGACGCCCTATGACCTGAGCAAAGGGCGCATCACCTACCGCGCTCGCTAAACAGGCATTAACGAAAACGCCCGGCATAAGCCGGGCGTTTTTGTATGCCTGTTTTTTACAGTCGATGTCTTCGACCTGCCCCGCATCCATCAATGATGCGGGGCGAGGCGTCGGCTATCAGGCCATTTCTGCCGTGGTTTCGAAATCAAAGGTGATCTCGCCATCCTTGATATCGATGTGAACCACGCCGCCATGTTCTGACAGTTCGCCGAACAGGATCTCTTCGGCGAGAGGCCGTTTGATCTTGTCCTGAATCAGGCGCGCCATAGGTCTGGCACCCATTGCCGCATCGTAACCACCCTGCGCCAGCCAGCTTCTCGCCGCCTCGGACACTTCGAGCAGTACGCGCTTGTCTTCCAGCTGGGCCTGAAGCTCGGTGAGGAACTTGTCGACCACGCTCTTGATGACTTCGTGGCTGAGGCGACCGAACTGAATGATGGTATCCAGACGGTTGCGGAACTCCGGCGTGAAGCTCTTCTTGATCACTTCCATCGCGTCAGACGAGTGGTCCTGATGCGTGAAACCGATCGAAGCGCGCGCAGCAGACTCGGCCCCGGCGTTGGTAGTCATGATCACGATCACATTGCGGAAGTCCGCCTTGCGCCCGTTATTGTCGGTCAGCGTACCGTGGTCCATCACCTGCAGAAGCAGATTGAAGACTTCCGGGTGAGCCTTTTCGATTTCATCGAGCAACAGCACGCAATGCGGCTGACGGGTGATGGCCTCGGTCAGCAGACCGCCCTGATCGAAACCGACGTAGCCCGGAGGCGCACCGATCAGACGGGAAACGGTATGCCGTTCCATGTACTCGGACATGTCGAAACGGATCAACTCGACGCCCAGAGCCTTGGCCAGCTGACGAGCCGCCTCGGTCTTGCCGACGCCCGTAGGACCGGCAAACAGGAACGAACCGACCGGTTTGTCAGGCGACTTGAGACCTGCCCGAGACAGTTTGATCGCAGTCGACAACGAATCGATGGCCGCATCCTGTCCAAACACCGTGAGCTTGAGATCGCGCTCCAGATTACGCAGCAGTTCCTTGTCGGAACTGTTGACGTGCTTTGGCGGAATGCGCGCGATCTTGGCGACAATGTCTTCGACCTGAGGCACGTCGATACGCTTGACGCGTTGTTCGACAGGCTGCAGACGCTGATAGGCACCCGCTTCATCGATCACATCAATGGCTTTGTCAGGCATATGACGGTCGTTGATGTAGCGCGAAGCGAGCTCGGCGGCGGCGCGCAGGGCCTCGTCGCTATACTCGATGCTGTGATGCTGCTCGAAACGGCTTTTCAGGCCGCGCAGGATGCCGATGGTGTCCTCGACCGAAGGCTCGGACACGTCGACTTTCTGGAAGCGACGTGCCAGGGCACGATCCTTCTCGAAAATCCCGCGAAACTCCTGAAAGGTGGTCGAACCGATACAACGGATCTCGCCGGACGACAGCAGCGGCTTGAGCAGGTTGGAAGCATCCATCACCCCGCCGGAAGCTGCGCCAGCACCGATGATCGTGTGGATCTCGTCAATGAACAGGATCGCCTGAGGACGCTTGCGCAGCTCGTTGAGCAACGCCTTGAAGCGCTTCTCGAAATCGCCGCGGTATTTCGTCCCGGCCAGCAATGCGCCCAGGTCGAGCGAGTAGACGACGCTGTTGGCAAGCAGGTCAGGCACCTGATTGTCGACGATGCGCTTGGCCAGACCTTCGGCGATGGCCGTTTTACCGACACCCGCTTCACCGACCAGCAAAGGATTGTTCTTGCGACGACGAGCCAGAATCTGTGCAACCCGCTCGACTTCGCTTTCGCGGCCGACCAGTGGATCGATGCGCCCCTGACGCGCCAACTCGTTCAGATTGCTGGCATAGGCATCCAGAGGATTGCCTGAGGAAGATGCTTCACCGCCCTCGTCATCCTGCATATCCTGTTCACCTTCAGAAGAGTGTTCGCCATGCCCTGGAACCTTGGAGATACCGTGGGCGATGTAGTTGACGACATCGATCCGGGCCACGCTCTGCTGCTTGAGCAGAAATACGGCCTGGCTTTCCTGCTCACTGAAAATCGCAACCAGCACATTGGCGCCGGTCACTTCGCGCTTGCCTGAGCTCTGCACATGGAAGACTGCCCGTTGCAGCACACGCTGGAACCCGAGCGTCGGTTGTGTCTCGCGGTCCTCGTCATGAACGGGGATCAGCGGAGTAGTGGAGTCGATGAACTCCTGCAGATCATGCTTGAGTTTATCGAGGTTTGCGCCGCAGGCACGCAGGACAGTGGCTGCAGCCTCATTATCCAATAGAGCCAGCAGGAGATGCTCGACCGTCATGAACTCATGACGCTTCGAACGTGCCTCCTTGAAGGCAAGATTGAGGGTGACTTCGAGCTCACGGTTTAACATAGCTTCACCTCATACCCAAGTGGTCGGCGTTTAACCGTCCTTCTCGATCTCACAGAGTAGCGGATGCTGGCTCTCCCTGGCGTATTGATTGACCTGCATTGCCTTGGTCTCGGCGATGTCGCGGGTAAACAATCCGCAGACTGCCCGTCCCTCTGTATGGACGGCCAGCATGACTTTGGTGGCCAGCTCACGATTCAGATTAAAAAACACCTCGAGTACTTCTACGACGAAATCCATCGGGGTGTAGTCATCGTTGAATAAAACCACCTTGTACATCGGTGGCGCCTGCAGGGTCGGCTTGGCGTCCTGCACCGCAATGCCCGCCGAGTCGTCCTCGTGCGACTGCGGATCATCCTGATTGAATGTTAGTCGAATCTTGCTGAATGCATGCATGGAAAGAAATGTTCGTTTGAGGGCGGATTGAGCAATTTAGTCGCAGTCTGGACGGTTTTTAAATGGGCTGCCACATGACCTTGACTATCAGCTAAACGGTGTTACAAACAATAGAGCCCACATTGGGTAAAAAGGGTCCGCGCAGTCAACCAAAATTTTTTTGGGTGGGCAGCGGATTGAAGTGGATGATACTCCTGACGGAGTCCTTTGCAGAGGGAGATGGTGATGATTGAAGGAAAAGTCAAGTGGTTCAACAATGCAAAAGGGTTTGGGTTCATAAACGCTGAAGACAAGAGTGACGAGGATCTGTTCGTTCATTTCTCGGCCATCGAAATGGACGGTTACAAAACTCTAAGGGCTGGCCAGAAAGTCAGATTTGAACGCGTCCACGGTCCAAAAGGGCTTCAGGCGATAAAAATCAGCAGTTCGGAAGAAAAAAAGCTGGATCCGGCAAAAGAAACAAATCCGCTGCACCAGCAGGACCACGCTCACGCGGACGCCTGATACTCATGTTGAAAAAGTGATTAGACCTATAGTGGCAGCCATCAGAGCCAGCCGAATTAATAGAAACATGCAATGAGCTTTGCCGGAGACGTAAAAAGACAGGGACATTGGTCTGTTTTATATCCGTCACGCTCCACAGGGTGTCGAATTAGCGGTTATTGCACCGCGGATGCCCAGACTCCAATTCAGGACGTTCCGCTCGTCTGCTCCAAACCCCTCTGAGCAACGAAAATCGCCCTTCCCATCCGATCCCCCGCCTCAGCGCTTGCCAAGCCCCACATGCAGGCATTCCAGACACCTGTATGGAAGACTGCGCGTTCGACCAACGGCGGATATTCATTTTTCGATAGCTCGCATAGCATTAATGCTTGGTGCCAATGGTTTGATATACTCGCGCCGTGACCGCAGAGTCATCAAGGCCGACCCGTCCGAATTCTGACCCTCGGCCTTCCTTATGCGTCGGGCTGCTACCTGACCCGACAGCTTGACGCTCGACTGATGCACCCAACATCACCGCGAATAAACCTCGACCTGGCTCATGGCCGAACCGTGGGCAAGCGCGCTTAGAATGCGCGTATCGAGATTTTGTGCATGCTCAGCAAAAGAGAGTTAATACGAATGTCCAACCGCTCGAAGATCATCTACACCTTCACCGACGAAGCTCCGGCCCTCGCCACCTATTCGCTGCTGCCTATTATCGAAGCGTTCACAGCCTCCTCCGATATCGACGTGGAAACGCGCGACATCTCCCTGGCGGGCCGTGTTCTTTCAAGCTTCCCGGAGTCGCTTGGCGCCGATCAACAAGTGCCGGATCATCTCGCCGAGCTGGGCAAACTGGCCACTACGCCAGAAGCCAACATCATCAAGCTGCCTAACATCAGCGCCTCGGTCCCGCAATTGAAGGCGACCATCAAGGAGCTTCAGGATCAGGGCTACAAGATTCCCGACTACCCTGAAAACCCTGCCACCGACGCGGAAAAAGAAATCCGCGCACGCTACGACAAGACCAAGGGCAGCGCCGTGAACCCGGTTCTGCGCGAAGGCAACTCCGATCGCCGTGCCCCACTGTCGGTCAAGAACTACGCGCGTAAGCACCCGCACAAGATGGGCGCCTGGTCAGCTGACTCCAAGGCTCACGTTGCACACATGAGCAACGGCGACTTCTACGGCAGCGAAAAAGCCGCCGAGATCGCAGCCGACAACACCGTCAAGATCGAGCTCGTCGCCCAGGACGGCACCACCACCGTCCTGAAGGAAAAAACCTCCGTCAAGGCTGGCGAAGTCGTCGACTGCTCGGTCATGAGCGCCAAGGCCCTGCGCAGCTTCATTGCTGCCGAAATCGAAGACGCCCGCAAGCAGGGCGTGCTGTTTTCGGTGCACTTGAAAGCCACCATGATGAAGATCTCCGACCCGATCATGTTTGGCCAGATTGTCGACGAGTTCTACAAGGACGCGCTGACCAAGCACGCCGATACGCTCAAGCAGATCGGCTTCAGCCTGAACAACGGCATCGGCGACCTGTACGAGCGTATCACTGCCCTGCCCGCTGACAAGCAGGCAGAAATCAAGGCTGACATCAAAGCGGTCTATGCCGTTCGTCCACAGCTGGCGATGGTCAATTCCGACAAGGGCATCACCAACCTGCACGTGCCGAGCGACGTTATCGTCGACGCCTCGATGCCAGCGATGATTCGTGACTCCGGCAAGATGTGGGGCACAGACGGTCAGTTGCACGATGCCAAGGCCGTCATTCCGGATCGCTGCTACGCCACCATTTATCAAGCGGTCATCGAAGACTGCAAGAAAAATGGCGCATTCGACCCGACTACCATGGGCAGCGTACCGAACGTCGGCCTGATGGCTCAGAAGGCCGAAGAGTATGGCTCCCACGACAAGACGTTCCACATTCAGACCAACGGCGTGGTTCGCGTAACCGACAGCCAGGGCAACCTGCTGATGGAACAGAACGTCGAAGCCGGCGATATCTGGCGTATGTGCCAGGCCAAGGATGCACCGATCCAGGATTGGGTGAAACTGGCCGTCAACCGTGCCCGCGCCAGCAACACCCCGGCTATCTTCTGGCTGGACTCGTCCCGCGCCCACGACAGCGTGATGATCGAGAAAGTGCGCAAGTACCTGGGCGATCACGACACGTCGGGCCTGGATATCCAGATCCTGTCA
Source organism: Pseudomonas sp. SZ57 (assembly GCF_009495975.1). Taxonomy (NCBI): domain Bacteria; kingdom Pseudomonadati; phylum Pseudomonadota; class Gammaproteobacteria; order Pseudomonadales; family Pseudomonadaceae; genus Pseudomonas; species Pseudomonas sp. SZ57. The sequence continues at coordinate 768,369 of NZ_WIBD01000002.1, forward strand.
CCTGTCGACGCGATGAAGCTGACCCTGGAACGCACTCGCGCAGGCAAGGACACCATTTCGGTGACCGGCAACGTTCTGCGCGACTACCTGACTGACCTGTTCCCGATTATGGAACTGGGCACCAGCGCGAAGATGCTGTCGATCGTTCCGCTGATGAACGGCGGCGGTCTGTTCGAAACCGGCGCGGGTGGTTCGGCTCCGAAGCACGTGCAGCAGTTCGTCGAGGAAAACTTCCTGCGCTGGGATTCGCTGGGCGAATTCCTGGCTCTGGCGGCGTCGCTCGAGCATCTGGGCCATGCTTACAACAATCCGAAAGCGCTGGTTCTGTCCAAGACCCTCGACCAGGCCACTGGCGAGTTCCTGGACCGCAACAAGTCGCCTTCGCGCAAGGTAGGCGGTATCGACAACCGCGGCAGCCACTTCTACCTGACCCTGTTCTGGGCTCAGGCACTGGCTGCTCAGAACGACGATGCAGACCTCAAGGCGCAGTTCGCACCTCTGGCCAAGACCCTGACCGACAACGAAGAAAAAATCGTTGCCGAGCTGAACGCCGTTCAGGGCAAGCCGGTGGACATTGGCGGCTACTACTTCCCTAACCCGGAAGTCACCAGCAAGGCCATGCGCCCGAGCGCCACGCTCAACGCGGCCATCGCCGCGCTGTAAGAGGCAATCCGAGGCGGTGCATAAAAATGCACCGCCTCGCAAAAAAATCCCCGGCTTGTTGCCGGGGATTTTTTTTACCCATGAAAAATTTCAGCTACAGGTGTGATCTCTCGCAACTGGGAGATCCCAGCTCAAGAACATGATCACCCCCTTTCAGCTTTTCAGCGTGCGCGAAAGAAAGTCGCGAATGTATTCGGCGACCTCAGGCGCGTGTGTTTCCAATGCAAAGTGCCCTGCATCCAGCAGATGCACTTCAGCAGCCGGGACGTCCTTGCGATAAGCATGCGCGCCGGGCGGTATGAACGCCGGATCGTGCTTGCCCCAGACCGCCAGCAAGGGAGGCTGATATTTGCGCAGGTATTCCTGAAACGAGGGGTAAGCCGCTACGTTACTGCGGTAGTCAAGAATCAGGTCAAGCTGGATCTCTTCTGCGCCCGGCCGCGCCATATACAGAATGTCGAGGTTGTAGCCATCGGGAGAAAGCTTTTCAGGATCGGCTCCCGTACCGTATTGCCAGTCCCGGATGACTTGCGGTGACAACGAGGCGCGACAGGCTTCGCGATTGGCCGCCGAAGGCTCGCGCCAATAGGCTTGCCACGGGCCCCATTGATCGCTGAATCCTTCCAGATAGGCGTTGCCGTTCTGACTGATGATTGCAGTGACCTTCTCCGGGTTCGCCGCTGCGAGCCGCAAACCTGTCGGTGCGCCATAGTCGAATAGGTATAACGCGTACTTCTTCAGGCCCAATGCCTCGGTGAAGCCCTCGATCACCTTGTAAAGGTTTTCGAATGTGTAATCGAACTGCCCGCGCGGTGGAGCCTTGGTATTACCGAATCCAGGCAAATCGGGAGCGATCAGGCGGTACTGACTCGCCAGCAAGGGCATCAGGTCGCGAAACATGTGGCTGGAACTCGGAAAACCATGAAGCAACAGCAGCACCGGGGCGTCCTTGGGCCCGACTTCGCGATAGAACACATTGACGTCCCCTACCTGCTGAGTGTGAAACGTCACGCGGAAGGCATCATCACTGTTCATTGCATTTTCCCTGGATAGAGGTTTATTGCTTGCAGAAGCGGCGCTCACCAACGACGCCCCGAGAGCAGAAGCAGCGCCTAACGCTGACACCTGTAAAACCTTGCGCCGACTGACACCGGATGCGGCATTTTCAGCGTCGGCTGAACCGAAATTTTTCATAGAAAAGTCTGACCGGGCTGGATGAATGAGTCGCCATCCTAATCATTGCGTCTGAAATGCAGAATCACCGCAAAAATCAATTCACCATTTCAAAATCTGAAATGCTGATACGATTTCACATCTCTCGTGGCAAGCAGGCGGCCTATGGACCGTATTCAGGAAATGACGCTTTTTGCCGCACTTGCCGAGCAAACCAGTTTTGCCGGGGTGGCTCGCCACTTTGGCCTGTCGACCGCCACGGTCACCCGGGCTGTCGCGAGCCTGGAGAGCCGCCTGGGCATCCTGCTGGTGGTGCGCACCACTCGCAATATGCGGCTCACCGAGGCGGGCCAGCGCTTCGCCGCTGATTGCCGCCGACTGCTTGCCGACCTTGATGAGGCTGAAAGCGCGGCAGGCGGCTTGCATGCGTTGCCAGGCGGAATGCTGACGGTCACTGCACCTCAGATGTTCGGCGCGCTGCATGTCGTGCCCGTAATGACGAGCTTTCTCGAGCGGTTTCCGGCTGTCGACATCCGCGCCATTCTGGTCGACCGGGTAGTGTCCATGCTTGATGAGGGCGTCGACGTGGCGGTCAGGATCGGCACCCTGCCCGATTCGTCTCTTACCGCAATCCCGACAGGTAGCGTGCGGCGCATGGTTTGCGCCTCCCCTGCCTATCTCGAAAAGCATGGAGCCCCGCAGCATCCCGACGATTTGCGACAGCATTCGACAGTTTCAACCACCACCGCCGAACGCTCGCCTCACTGGCTTTTCCGGATCGATGACAAGCATTATTCAGTAGACGTTGCCTCGAGACTCAGCCTGACGTCTTATCAGGCGGCGATCAGCGCAGCGTTACAGGGCTGGGGACTGACCCAGGTGCCGCACTATCAGATACGCGAGCACCTGCAGGAAGGCAGGCTCAAGTGCGTTCTGGACACGTTCGAAATAATGCCGGAACCGGTTCACGTTGTTTACCTGGAGGGCCGTCGTCGCTCATCCAAAGTGCGAGCCTTTGTGGACTTCTGCGTCAGCGCCTTGAGGCATGATCTGCAGTTCGAGCAACAATAAGCTGTTACGGCTGACTCATTACCCTGCAAGGAGACCCTTATCATGACCTGGCAAGCCCACGTTACTGTCGCCACCATCGTCGAAGATCAAGGCCGCTTTCTGTTCGTCGAAGAAATCAAAGGCGGACGCGCCGTACTCAACCAACCCGCCGGGCACCTCGACCCGAACGAGAGCCTGCAACGCGCTGCGGTGCGTGAAACCCTGGAAGAAACCGGCTGGGACGTCGAATTGACCAGCGTGGTGGGCATCTACCTGTACACCGCACCGAGCAATGGCGTGACCTACCAGCGCATCTGCTTTGCCGCCAAGGCCCTGCGCCACCATCCGGAATATCAACTCGATGAAGGTATCGTCGGCGCAGTCTGGCTGACTCGCGATGAACTGATAGCCCAGCAGGAGCGCTGGCGCAGCGAGCTGGTATTGCGCTGCCTGAACGACTACCTCGATGGTGAACATTTCAGTCTCGACCTGCTGCGCGACAAGGCGTGAGACTCGACGCCCTCAGCCTGATAGAATCGCGTCCTTTTACAGGTCAGCCGTTGAATCCCCATGCGTGATCCAGCCCCCTCGAACTCAGAAATGAAGCGCGTCATAGTCGGCATGTCCGGCGGCGTGGACTCTTCCGTTTCCGCCGTACTGCTCATGGAGCAGGGTTATCAGGTGGAAGGCTTGTTCATGAAGAACTGGGAAGAAGACGACGGAACGGAATACTGCACCGCCCGCGAGGACCTGGCAGATGCCCAGGCCGTGTGCGACAAGATCGGCATCAAGCTGCACACGGCCAACTTCGCGGCCGAGTACTGGGACAACGTCTTCGAGCACTTCCTGGAAGAGTACAAGGCCGGGCGCACGCCGAATCCGGACATCCTGTGTAACCGGGAAATCAAGTTCAAGGCGTTTCTCGACTACGCACTGATGCTCGGCGCCGACCTTATTGCTACAGGCCACTACGTACGCCGCCGCGACATCGATGGACGCACCGAACTGCTCAAGGGCCTGGACCCGAACAAGGACCAGAGCTACTTCCTGCACGCCGTTGGCGGCGAGCAGATTGCCCGTACGCTGTTCCCGGTTGGCGAGCTGGAAAAACCGGAAGTGCGCGCCATTGCCGAAAAACATGGCCTGGCCACTGCCAAGAAGAAGGACTCCACCGGAATCTGCTTCATTGGCGAGCGCCGCTTCACCGATTTTCTGCGTCAGTACCTGCCCGCCCAGCCAGGCGAAATCAAGACCACCGAAGGTGAAGTCATCGGTCGTCACAGCGGCCTGATGTACCACACCATCGGCCAGCGTCAGGGTCTGGGCATCGGCGGTCTCAAGGATGCCAGCGATGATCCGTGGTACGTGCTGGTCAAGGACCTGGACAACAATGAACTGATTGTCGGTCAAGGCAATGATCACCCCTGGCTGTTTTCCCGTGCGCTGGTTTCTTCGGAAATCTATTGGGTCAACCCTATCGACCTGAGCAGCCCGCGCAGGCTCACCGCGAAGGTCCGTTATCGTCAGGGCGACCAGCCATGCACGCTGGAAAAATCCGCCGACGGTTACCGCGCCACATTCGATGACCCGCAACGCGCCGTCACTCCCGGTCAGTCCGTGGTGTTCTACGACGGCGAAATCTGTCTGGGTGGCGGCGTGATCGAAATTGCCGAACCCTGGACCAGCAAGGACAAGCGTTGATGAGCCCGACTCAGGAACAACTGATCGCTCTGGGTGGTGTATTCCAGGCCGCCGTGCTGGTCGACCGGATCGCCAAGACCGGTCAGATCAGCGAAGCGGCCCTGAGCTGCATGCTCGGCAGCCTGCTGGTGGTCGACCCCAAGGACACACTGGACGTCTTCGGCGGCGACGACCTCAATCTGCACGAAGGCTATCGCGCCATGGCCAGCGCCCTGGAGCGTGACCCGGCAACCTTGCAACGCGAGCCTTTGCGCTACGCCCTGTCGATGCTCGGCCTCGAGCGTCAGTTGGCCAAGCGCGATGACCTGCTTGAAGTGATCGGCAAACGCATTCCGGTGATTCAGTCCCAGGTCGAGCATTTTGGCATCGCCCACGAGAACGTGATTGCCGCGACCGGCGCGCTGTATCAGGACACCCTGAGCACCTTGCGCCAGCGCATACAGGTACAAGGCGACATGCGCAACCTGCAGCAGCCGAACAATGCCTCGAAGATTCGCGGCATTTTGCTGGCCGGTATTCGCTCTGCCCGGCTGTGGCGGCAAGTTGGCGGTCATCGCTGGCAACTGGTGTTCAGCCGCCGCAAGTTGTTGAAAGAACTCTACCCATTGCTGCACGGCTGACCCGCCGCGCGCCAATGACCTTCACCACCCCAGGCACGACGCTGTCTACGCTGGTCAGCGGGCTCCGGTCCGACTGACTTTTCATGTATGATATGCGCCCTTTTCGTCGCCCGACTGTCCGAGAGCATCCCATGCAGCTTTCTTCGCTCACTGCGGTTTCCCCTGTTGATGGCCGCTACGCCGGCAAAACCCAGGCCTTGCGCCCTATCTTCAGCGAATACGGCCTGATCCGTTTCCGCGTGATGGTTGAAGTTCGCTGGCTCCAGCGTCTTGCGGCTCACCCGCAGATCACCGAAGTTCCGGCCTTCTCCGCGCAAGCCAACGCCATCCTGGATGCCCTGGCTGAAGACTTCTCCGTGGAGCATGCCGAGCGCGTCAAGGAAATCGAGCGCACCACCAATCATGACGTCAAGGCTGTGGAGTATCTGCTCAAGGAGCAGGCTGCCAAATTGCCAGAGCTGGAAAAGGTCAGCGAGTTCATCCACTTCGCCTGCACCAGCGAAGACATCAACAACCTGTCTCACGCATTGATGCTGCGCGAGGGCCGCGACACTGTCGTGCTGCCGCTGATGCGCCAGATCGCCGACGCTATCCGCGAGCTGGCGATTCGCTTCGCAGACGTGCCGATGCTGTCCCGTACCCACGGCCAGCCCGCCTCCCCGACCACACTGGGCAAGGAACTGGCCAACGTCGTCTACCGCCTTGAGCGTCAGATCAGCCAGATCGCGGCAGTCCCGTTGCTCGGCAAGATCAACGGCGCAGTCGGCAACTACAATGCCCACCTCTCTGCCTACGCAGACATCGACTGGGAAGCCAACGCGCGCGCCTTCATCGAAGACGAGCTGGGCCTGGGCTTCAACCCCTACACCACGCAGATCGAACCGCACGACTACATTGCCGAGCTGTTCGATGCCATTGCGCGTTTCAACACCATCCTGATCGACTTCGACCGTGACATCTGGGGCTACATCTCGCTGGGCTATTTCAAGCAGCGCACCATTGCTGGCGAAATCGGCTCCTCGACCATGCCGCACAAGGTCAACCCGATCGACTTCGAAAACTCCGAAGGTAACCTGGGCATCGCCAACGCACTGTTCCAGCACCTGGCGAGCAAGCTGCCTGTCTCGCGCTGGCAGCGTGACCTGACCGACTCCACCGTGCTGCGCAACCTGGGCGTCGGCTTTGCCCACAGCGTCATTGCCTACGAAGCCAGTCTCAAGGGCATCAGCAAGCTGGAACTGAACGAACAGCGCATTGCCGCCGATCTGGACGCCTGCTGGGAAGTTCTGGCGGAGCCGATTCAGACTGTCATGCGTCGTTACAACATCGAAAACCCGTACGAAAAACTGAAAGAGCTGACACGCGGCAAGGGCATCGGTCCTGAAGCGTTGCAGACTTTCATCGACGGTCTGGACATGCCTGCCGAAGCCAAGGCCGAGCTCAAGAAGCTCACGCCGGCCAATTACATCGGTAACGCAGCCGCTCAGGCCAAGCGCATCTGACACGCAAAAAAATTGCACACGCCCGGCTGTGCCGGGCGTTTTCATTTCAAGGGCTTACACATGAATCCTGATATTCCTCTACAACTTCTGGGCGGCATCAGTGCTCGCGTTTTCCTGCGTGACTACTGGCAGAAAAAACCGCTGCTGATCCGCCAGGCTCTGCCGGACTTTCAAAGCCCGATCGACGCGGACGAGCTTGCCGGCCTCGCCCTGGAAGAAGAAGTGGAGTCGCGCCTGGTCATCGAAAACGGCGAGCGTCCGTGGGAGCTGCGTCGTGGCCCGTTCGCTGAAGACGAGTTCAGCAAGCTGCCCGAGCGCGACTGGACGCTGCTGGTCCAGGCCGTGGACCAATTCGTTCCGGAGGTCAGCGAGCTGCTGGAAAACTTCCGTTTTCTGCCCAGCTGGCGGATTGACGACGTGATGATCAGCTACGCAGCCCCTGGCGGCAGCGTCGGTCCGCATTTCGACAACTATGATGTGTTCCTGCTTCAGGGACATGGCAAACGCCACTGGCAGATCGGCCAGATGTGCGATGCAGAAAGCCCGCTGCTGCAGCATGCCGACCTGCGCATCCTTGCCGAATTCGAAAAGACCGAAGAGTGGACGCTGGAACCGGGCGACATGCTTTATCTGCCACCGCGCCTGGCGCACTGCGGCGTCGCCGTCGACGACTGCCTGACCTACTCGGTCGGTTTCCGGGCGCCAAGCGCTGCCGAAGTCCTGACCCACTTCACCGACTTCCTCAGCCAGTTCATCCCGGACGAAGAGCGCTATACCGATGCTGACGCCCAGCCGGTCAGCGATCCTCACCAGATCCAGCATGACGCGCTCGATCGCCTGAAAACGCTGCTGGCCGAGCACATGAGTGACGAACGCCTGCTGCTGACCTGGTTCGGCCAGTTCATGACCGAGCCGCGCTACCCGGAACTGGTGACCGGCCCTGAGCTGGAAGAACAGGACCTGCTCGACAGCCTCGAGCAGGGCGCGGTGCTGATTCGTAACCCGAGCGCACGGCTGGCCTGGTCTGAAGTCGATGACGATCTGCTACTGTTTGCCAGTGGCCAGAGCCGTCTGCTGCCGGGCAGCCTGCGTGACCTGCTCAAACTGATCTGTGCCGCCGATGCGTTGCACAGCGAAAACCTTGGCCAATGGTTGGCCGATGACGAGGGGCGCAATTTGCTTTGCGAACTCGTAAAACAAGGAAGCCTGGGATTTGCCGATGAATAAAGTCACTGTAGCTGTCGCCCAATGGCAGAAGAACAACGCCGATATCCGGCGCATACGCGATTCGGTATTCATTGCCGAACAATCGGTGCCGCCGGAACTGGAGTGGGATGCCGAAGACGCAGGTGCCGTGCACTTTCTTGCGTACGAAGGTGAATATGCGGTGGGCACTGCCCGACTGCTGCCCGATGGCGAGATCGGTCGCTTGTCAGTCCTGAGAGACTGGCGCGGCCTGAAGGTCGGCGAGGCTCTGTTGGGTGCAGTGATCCATGAAGCCGAACAGCGTGGCCTCAAGCCGCTCAAGCTGAGCGCTCAGGTGCAGGCCGTCGAGTTTTATCAGCGCTTCGGCTTTTCGGTTATCAGCGACGAGTTTCTCGAAGCCGGCCTGCCACACGTCGACATGCTCCGCGAAGCGTGATCAACGCAGTTATGTAGGCGCTTACTGCGGCACTACATAATCATCGCCCTGCCCTTTTTCGCTCGACCCTCTCAAGGTTGAACCGAAAAGCGGCAGGGCTTTTTCATGCCTGACCATTCAGCTTGATTGCCTGCAGCCGACACAGTGGCAAACTCATGCTTTACGCGCTTACCGCGGAGAATGAACATGTCAGTACGCAACTTGCTCAATGCAGCGCTCACCTCGATGCTGATCGTCTTCAGCGCTCACGTCTTCGCAGCGACCGAAGTCGTGCCGCTCAACTACCGCACCAGTGCCGATCTGTTGCCGGTCGCCAAATCCTTTCTGGGGGACGAAGGCACCGTCAGCGCCTACGGCAATCAACTGATCGTGAATGCAGAGTCACGCAAGATCGAAGAACTTCGCGCCTTGATCTCGCAACTCGATACCGCACCGAAACGCTTGCTGATCAGCGTTGACACCAGCGACAACGCGACGCGAAACGGCAGCGGCTCGCGAGTGATCGAGTACGGTACCGCCAGTCGTGAAGGCGGCGTGCAACAAGTGCAAACCAGCGAAGGCACCCCTGCACTCATTCAGGTTGGCCAGAGCGTGCCGCTGACATCCTCCTCCACGGACGCGTACGGATACTCCCGAAGCAACACCGAGTACCGCAATGTCACCCAGGGGTTTTACGTCACAGCCAGCGTGACCGGCGACACAGTTCACCTGAGCATCAGCACCAATCATGACCGCATGAGCCAGGAGCGCCCTGACGCCGTCAAAGTGCAGAGTACCGACAGCCAGGTGAGCGGCAGGCTGGGAGAATGGATCACACTGGCGAGCAACAGCAATGAATCCGTCGCGGATCAGAGTGGGCTGGCGCAACGCTATTCCACCCAGGGTCGTGACGATATGATTTTGCGCGTAAAGGTCGAAACCCTCGAATAGTCTGTGCGGGCTGAAAACCCAATACTTACGGGCCTTTTGATGACTGGTCGGTCGACCTCTCACAAATATGTAGTGCTTTTAAAAAAGCACTACAAAACGTTTGACGCCCCCTGGAAGTGCGAGGCATGATTGCCTCGCTCCCGCTAATCAGAGGCTTTGCAAAGAGCCTTCGAATCGCCGCTCTCACACACCCGCAGAGCCGATTCGTGTCCGCACCGCCCACAAGGCAGTTTGACGAGGTTGCGACTGGAACGAAGTTGTCCCGAGGGACGGAAGCGTAAACGGTAACCCGGCAAGGCCGACGGTGATGCACAACGCCACTGCAGGCCCGACTGTCCACCTGACAGCCTCATGTCCGGACGCCCGCTCTCCCCTCGAGCACATCGTTCACCCGTCGCGACCCACGTAACGTGCGGCTTCAAGCAAAACCCCGGATCAGCGAGCAGCCATCTACCGTGCCTTCGATAAACGAGGCGTTTTGGCGGAGCAGGACTTTCCAACGAGACCTACTTCTAGAGGTTTATCACCATGGCACTGACACGCGAACAACAAATAGCGGCTCTCGAGAAAGACTGGGCTGAAAATCCGCGCTGGAAAAACGTGACCCGTACTTACTCCGCTGCAGATGTGGTCCGCCTGCGCGGCTCGGTTCAACCCGAACACACCTTTGCACGACTGGGTGCAGACAAGCTGTGGAATCTGGTGACCCAGGGTGCCAAACCGTCCTTTCGACCGGACAAGGATTTCGTCAATTGCATGGGTGCCCTCACTGGCGGCCAGGCCGTGCAGCAGGTCAAGGCCGGTATTCAGGCCATCTACCTGTCCGGCTGGCAGGTCGCTGCCGACAACAACTCTGCCGAGTCCATGTACCCGGATCAGTCGCTGTACCCGGTCGACTCGGTGCCGACCGTGGTCAAGCGCATCAACAACTCGTTCCGCCGTGCCGACCAGATCCAGTGGAAAGCCGGCAAGGCGCCGGGCGACGAAGGCTACATCGACTACTTCGCCCCGATCGTGGCAGACGCAGAAGCCGGATTCGGCGGCGTACTCAATGCCTATGAGCTGATGAAAAACATGATCGAAGCCGGTGCCGCCGGGGTGCACTTCGAAGATCAACTGGCTTCAGTGAAGAAATGTGGCCACATGGGCGGCAAGGTATTGGTCCCGACTCAGGAAGCCATACAGAAACTGGTCGCTGCACGCCTGGCCGCCGACGTAGCCGGTGTACCGACCATCATTCTGGCCCGGACTGACGCCAACGCTGCCGACTTGCTGACATCCGATTGCGATCCGTACGACAAGCCATTCGTGACCGGCGAACGGACTCATGAGGGGTTCTATAAAGTTCGCGCCGGTCTCGATCAGGCGATCTCGCGTGGCCTGGCGTACGCGCCCTACGCCGATCTGATCTGGTGCGAAACAGCCAGGCCGGACCTCGACGAGGCACGCCGCTTCGCCGAAGCGATCAAAAAGGAATACCCCGATCAGTTGCTGTCCTACAACTGCTCGCCGTCCTTCAACTGGAAGAAAAACCTCGACGACGCCACCATCGCCAGGTTTCAGCGCGAGCTGTCGGCGATGGGCTACAAGCACCAGTTCATCACCCTGGCAGGCATTCACAACATGTGGCACAGCATGTTCAATCTGGCGCACGACTACGCCCGCAACGACATGACCGCCTACGTGAAGCTGCAGGAGCAGGAGTTTGCCGACGCTGCCAAGGGCTACACCTTCGTGGCACACCAGCAGGAAGTGGGCACCGGCTATTTCGATGACATGACGACCGTGATCCAGGGCGGCGTATCGTCGGTAACCGCACTGACCGGCTCGACCGAAGAAGAGCAATTCCGCTGATACACCGCGCAACGCGTTGAAAAGACAGGCCGTCCGTAAGGGCGGTCTGTCTTTTGTGTAAGAAGGTGCCGGTATTGATTTCGGACAATATGCAGTTGCCGGGCGAATGCTACAAAAGGCGCACTTTATAAGCAGTACCGTTACCCACTATGCGCCGACTACCGTACTCTGAACTATCAAGGCCCCCTTCAAATGATATTAATTATCATTCAAATTGCCTTTCCTTACATTTCGTGCTCCAGAAACATAATTAACGAAATCCCCGCTGACGCCCGCCTGGCAGGCCCTGCAGCTTCCGTGAAAGGCCTTGGGCAATTGATTCCTTAAATAAATTTGATGTAGAAAATTTACTTGCCAACTGTTTGCACATAAAATCAATCCGTTGACCGCACTGCGACATTTCGTCACTGCCTCGACTCTTTATCAAGCACAGAGACCTTTGCTCTCTAACAAGGACTGACAGCATGCCCGAATCGACAGGTCTGATTGCCCATAACTGGGGCTTCGCCATTTTCCTTTTGGGTGTTGTCGGCCTTTGCGCCTTCATGCTCGGTCTGTCCAGCCTGCTCGGAAGCAAGGCATGGGGCCGCAGCAAGAACGAACCTTTCGAATCCGGCATGCTGCCTACCGGCAGTGCGCGCCTGCGTCTCTCCGCAAAATTCTATCTGGTCGCGATGCTTTTCGTGATCTTTGACATTGAAGCCCTCTTTCTCTTTGCCTGGTCTGTGTCCGTCCGCGAAAGCGGCTGGACCGGATTCGTCGAAGCTCTCGTTTTCATAGCAATTCTGTTGGCAGGTCTTGTCTACCTATGGCGGGTTGGCGCTCTTGACTGGGCTCCTGAAGGTCGCCGTAATCGGCAAGCGAAGCTGAAACAATGAGGCTTTGGCGATGCAATATAATCTCACCAGGATCGACCCGGACGCTCCTAACGAGCAGTACCCCATCGGCAAACGGGAAACCGTTTCCGATCCGTTAGAAGATCAAGTCCACAAAAACATCTACATGGGCAAGCTGGAAGACGTGCTGAACGGTGCGGTCAACTGGGGACGTAAAAACTCCCTGTGGCCCTACAACTTCGGCCTGTCGTGCTGCTATGTGGAAATGACCACCGCCTTCACGGCCCCCCACGACATCGCGCGCTTTGGCGCTGAAGTCATCCGGGCGTCGCCACGGCAGGCGGATTTCATGGTTATTGCCGGTACCTGCTTCATCAAGATGGCGCCGATCATCCAGCGTCTCTACGAGCAAATGCTCGAACCCAAGTGGGTCATTTCCATGGGTTCGTGTGCCAACTCCGGTGGCATGTACGACATCTACTCAGTGGTCCAGGGGGTGGACAAATTCCTTCCCGTGGATGTCTACGTGCCCGGCTGCCCGCCCCGCCCCGAAGCGTTTCTGCAAGGCTTGATGCTGTTGCAGGAATCCATCGGCAAGGAGCGTCGCCCTCTTTCCTGGGTCGTTGGCGATCAAGGCGTGTATCGCGCCGAGATGCCGTCGCAAAAGGAACAGCGCCGCGAACAGCGTATTCAGGTGACCAACCTGCGCAGCCCCGACGAAGTCTGATCCAGCCCGTTCTTCTTATAAAAAAGACAAGAACCGGGGTTGATTCTGTACGTTGACCGAAGTGATTGAGACCTATGACTGCAGACAACGCTCTGTACATCCCGCCTTACAAGGCTGACGACCAAGATGTCGTCGTTGAACTGAATAACCGTTTTGGTGCCGAGGCTTTCACCGCCCAGCCGACTCGCACCGGCATGCCCGTGCTGTGGGTCGAGCGCGCCAGACTGTTTGAAATTCTGACGTTCCTGCGCAACGTGCCCAAGCCCTACTCCATGCTTTATGACCTGCATGGCGTGGACGAGCGACTGCGCACAAACCGCCGTGGCCTGCCCGGCGCAGACTTCACCGTGTTCTATCACCTGCTGTCGATCGAGCGAAACAGCGACGTGATGATCAAGGTAGCGCTTTCCGAAAGCGACCTGAGCGTACCGACGATTACCAGCATCTGGCCCAACGCCAACTGGTACGAGCGTGAAGTCTGGGACATGTTCGGCATCGACTTCCCAGGCCACCCGCACCTGAGCCGCATCATGATGCCGCCGACCTGGGAAGGCCACCCGCTGCGCAAGGACTTTCCTGCCCGTGCAACGGAGTTCGATCCGTACAGCCTGACCCTCGCCAAACAGCAGCTGGAAGAAGAAGCCGCACGCTTCCGTCCGGAAGACTGGGGCATGAAACGCTCTGGCGCCAACGAGGACTACATGTTCCTCAACCTGGGACCGAACCACCCTTCTGCTCACGGTGCGTTCCGTATCATTCTGCAACTGGACGGCGAAGAAATCGTCGACTGCGTTCCGGACATCGGCTACCACCATCGTGGTGCCGAGAAAATGGCCGAGCGCCAGTCCTGGCACAGCTTCATTCCCTACACCGACCGTATCGATTACCTGGGCGGGGTGATGAACAACCTGCCTTATGTGCTCTCGGTCGAGAAGCTGGCAGGCATCAAGGTGCCGGAAAAAGTCGACGTCATCCGCATCATGATGGCCGAGTTCTTCCGTATCACCAGTCACCTGCTGTTCCTGGGTACCTACATTCAGGACGTGGGCGCCATGACACCGGTGTTCTTCACGTTCACCGACCGCCAGAAAGCCTACACCGTGATCGAAGCGATTACCGGCTTCCGTCTGCACCCTGCCTGGTATCGCATCGGCGGCGTCGCTCACGACCTGCCGCGCGGCTGGGAAAAACTGGTCAAGGACTTCGTCGACTGGCTGCCCAAGCGTCTCGACGAATACACCAAGGCTGCGCTGCAGAACAGCATCCTCAAGGGTCGTACCGTCGGCGTTGCCGCCTACAACACCAAGGAAGCCCTCGAATGGGGCGTCACCGGTGCAGGCCTGCGCTCCACCGGTTGCGACTTCGACCTGCGCAAGGCTCGCCCTTACTCGGGCTACGAGAACTTCGAATTCGAAGTGCCGCTGGCCGCCAATGGCGATGCCTATGACCGCTGCATGGTCCGCGTCGAAGAGATGCGCCAGAGCATCAAGATCATCGACCAGTGCATGCGCAACATGCCGGAAGGCCCGTACAAGGCGGATCACCCGCTGACCACGCCGCCGCCGAAAGAGCGCACCCTGCAGCACATCGAAACCCTGATCACGCACTTCCTGCAGGTTTCGTGGGGCCCGGTCATGCCGGCCAACGAATCCTTCCAGATGATCGAAGCGACCAAGGGTATCAACAGCTATTACCTGACGAGCGACGGCGGCACCATGAGCTACCGTACCCGGATCCGCACCCCGAGTTACCCGCACCTGCAGCAGATCCCTTCGGTGATCAAAGGCAGCATGGTCGCGGACTTGATCGCGTACCTGGGTAGTATCGATTTCGTTATGGCCGACGTGGACCGCTAAGCATGAATAGCCCGCTAATCCAGACAGACCGTTTCGCCCTGAGCGAAACCGAGCGCTCGGCCATCGAGCATGAGATGCATCACTACGAGGACCCGCGCGCGGCGTCCATCGAAGCCCTGAAAATTGTTCAGAAGGAACGCGGCTGGGTGCCCGACGGCGCCATTTACGCGATCGGCGACCTGTTGGGCATCCCTGCCAGCGACGTCGAAGGCGTTGCCACCTTCTACAGCCAGATCTTCCGCCAGCCGGTCGGGCGTCACATCATTCGCGTCTGCAACAGCATGGTGTGCTTCATCGGCGGCCACGAAAACGTGGTCGACGAGATCAAGAGCTCACTGGGCATCGGCCTGGGTCAGACCACCGCCGACGGTCGTTTCACACTGTTGCCGGTCTGCTGCCTCGGCAACTGTGACAAGGCGCCGGCCGTGATGGTCGACGACGACACTTTCGGCGATGTACAGCCTGCTGGCGTTGCCAAGATGCTGGAGGGTTACCTATGACCATCACTTCCTTCGGCCCTGCCAACCGCATTACGCGCACGGCAGAAACCCATCCGCTGACCTGGCGTCTACGCGACGACGGCGAGCCGGTCTGGCTCGACGAGTACCAGACCAAGGACGGCTACGCGGCAGCGCGCAAGGCGCTGACGCAACAGGCGCCTGACGATATCGTCCAGTCGGTCAAGGATTCCGGCCTCAAGGGCCGCGGCGGCGCAGGCTTCCCCACCGGTGTAAAGTGGGGCCTGATGCCCAAAGACGAGTCCATGAACATCCGCTACCTGCTGTGCAACGCGGACGAGATGGAGCCCAACACCTGGAAAGACCGCATGCTGATGGAGCAACTGCCCCATCTGCTGGTCGAGGGCATGCTGATCAGTGCCCGCGCGCTGAAAGCCTATCGTGGCTATATCTTCCTGCGCGGCGAATACGTCACCGCGGCCAAGCACCTCAATCGCGCAGTGGCGGAAGCCAAGGCTGCCGGTTTGCTGGGCAAGAACATTCTCGGCACCGGGTTCGACTTCGAACTGTTCGTGCACACCGGTGCCGGTCGCTACATCTGCGGCGAAGAAACCGCGCTGATCAACTCGCTGGAAGGCCGCCGCGCCAACCCGCGCTCCAAGCCACCCTTCCCTGCGGCAGTGGGCGTGTGGGGCAAGCCGACCTGTGTGAACAACGTCGAGACCCTGTGCAACGTGCCTGCCATCGTCAACAACGGCAACGACTGGTACAAGTCGTTGGCCCGCGAAGGCAGTGAAGACCACGGCACCAAGCTGATGGGTTTCTCCGGCAAGGTCAAAAACCCCGGTTTGTGGGAGCTGCCTTTCGGCGTGCAGGCTCGCGAACTGTTCGAAGACTACGCCGGCGGCATGCGCGATGGCTTCAAGCTCAAGTGCTGGCAACCCGGAGGCGCCGGTACGGGTTTCCTGCTGCCGGAGCATCTGGACGCCCAGATGTATGCAGGCGGTATCGCCAAGGTAGGCACCCGTATGGGGACCGGGCTGGCGATGGCGGTCGACGATTCGGTCAACATGGTCTCGCTGCTGCGCAACATGGAAGAGTTTTTCGCTCAGGAGTCCTGCGGCTTCTGCACGCCATGCCGCGACGGTTTGCCATGGAGCGTGAAAATGCTTCGCGCCATCGAGAACGGTCAGGGTCAGCCGGGGGATATCGAAACCCTGCTGGGTCTGGTCAATTTCCTCGGCCCTGGCAAGACCTTCTGTGCCCATGCACCGGGCGCCGTTGAACCCTTGGGCAGTGCGATCAAGTATTTCCGTTCCGAGTTCGAAGCCGGTATCGCGCCAGCCAGCGCAACCACGCTCGTTCCGGGCAAAAGTCCGACAGTGGTCGGCGCATAACAAGACACAACGGTCGGCGGCTGTTCGGGCTGCCGTCCTCGTACCTGCTGACGCCCTCCGGGCTGAACGATACGGGTACTACCGAGATTCCATTAGCCACGCCCGCTGACAACGGGCCAACGAAGACCTTTGAACCATGGCTACTATTCACGTAGACGGCAAAGCGCTCGAAGTCGATGGTGCAGACAACCTGTTACAGGCATGTCTGTCGCTGGGCCTCGATATTCCTTATTTCTGCTGGCACCCCGCCCTTGGCAGCGTTGGCGCCTGTCGCCAGTGCGCGGTCAAGCAGTACACGGACGAGAACGACACGCGCGGTCGTATCGTCATGTCCTGCATGACGCCAGCCACCGACAACACCTGGATTTCCATCGAAGACGATGAGTCCAAGGCCTTCCGGGCCAGTGTCGTCGAATGGCTGATGACCAACCACCCGCATGACTGCCCGGTCTGCGAGGAAGGTGGTCACTGCCACCTGCAGGACATGACGGTGATGACCGGCCACAACGAGCGCCGTTATCGCTTCACCAAGCGTACCCACCAGAATCAGGAGCTGGGGCCGTTCATCGCGCACGAGATGAACCGCTGCATTGCCTGTTATCGCTGTGTGCGCTTTTATAAAGACTACGCGGGCGGCACCGACCTGGGCGTCTACGGCGCCCATGACAACGTGTACTTCGGTCGCGTTGAAGATGGCACGCTGGAAAGCGAGTTCTCCGGCAACCTCACCGAGGTCTGCCCGACCGGTGTGTTCACGGACAAGACCCACTCCGAGCGCTACAACCGCAAGTGGGACATGCAGTTCTCTCCAAGCATCTGCCACGGCTGCTCCAGCGGCTGCAACATCAGCCCGGGTGAACGCTACGGTGAATTGCGCCGCATCGAAAACCGTTACAACGGCTCGGTCAACCAGTACTTCCTCTGCGACCGCGGACGTTTTGGCTACGGCTACGTCAACCGCAAGGATCGCCCGCGTCAGCCATTGCTCGCCGACGGCCAGGTCAAACTGAGCCTGGACGAGGCACTGGACAAAGCGGCGGACCTGCTGCGCGGCCGTAACATCGTCGGTATCGGCTCTCCTCGCGCCAGCCTCGAAAGCAACTACGCGCTGCGTGAGCTGGTGGGTGCCGAGCATTTCTACAGCGGTATCGAAGCCGGTGAACTGGAGCGTATCAGGCTGATCCTCAAGGTCCTGAACGACAGCCCGCTGCCGATTCCGACCCTGCGTGATATCGAAGATCACGATGCCATCTTCGTCCTCGGTGAAGACCTGACCCAGACAGCGGCGCGTATGGCCCTGGGCTTGCGCCAGGCCGTCAAAGGCAAGGCTGAAGACATGGCAGCGGCGATGAAAGTCCAGCCGTGGCTCGATGCAGCCGTGAAGAACATCGGTCAGCACGAACTGAATCCGCTGTTCATCGCCAGCCTCGCCGAGACCCGTCTCGACGACGTGGCGGAAGAATGCGTACATGCAGCGCCTGACGATCTGGCGCGTATCGGTTTTGCCGTGGCCCATGCCCTGGACGCCAGCGCACCTGCCGTCGAAGGACTGGACAGCGAGGCGCTGGAACTGGCGCAACGCATTGCCGACGCACTGCTGGCTGCCAAACGACCGCTGATCATTTCCGGCAGTTCGCTGGGTTCGACAGCGCTGATCGAAGCTGCTGCCAACATCGCCAAGGCCTTGAAGCTGCGCGACAAGCAGGGTTCCATCAGCCTGATCGTGCCTGAAGCCAACAGCATGGGCCTGGCGATGTTCGGCGGCGAGTCCGTAGATGCCGCGCTGCAAGCCGTGATCTCCGGCAAGGCCGACGCTATCGTGGTGCTGGAAAACGATTTGTATCGTCGCGTGGACGCCAGGATCGTCGACGCCGCGCTGAACGCTGCGAAGGTCGTGATCGTCGCTGACCATCAGAAAACCCCGACCAGCGACCGCGCCCACCTGATCCTGCCAGCTGCCAGCTTCGCTGAAGGCGACGGCACACTGGTCAGCCAGGAAGGCCGCGCCCAACGCTTCTTCCAGGTCTTCGATCCGACCTATCTGGATGCCAGCATTCTGGTCCACGAAGGCTGGCGCTGGTTGCATGCCCTGCGTGCCACCTTGCTGAACAAGCCGGTTGACTGGACGCAACTGGACCACGTCACCGAAGCCTGCGCCGGCAGCACGCCGCAGCTGGCGGGTATCGTCAACGCCGCGCCGTCTGCGTCGTTCCGCATCAAAGGCCTGAAACTGGCTCGCGAACCGCTGCGTTATAGCGGCCGTACCGCGATGCGAGCCAACATCAGCGTGCATGAGCCGCGCACCTCGCAAGACATCGACACAGCGTTCTCGTTCTCCATGGAAGGCTACTCGGGCTCGGCCGAGCCTCGTCAGCAGGTGCCATTCGCCTGGTCGCCAGGCTGGAATTCGCCGCAGGCCTGGAACAAGTTTCAGGACGAAGTCGGTGGTCACTTGCGTGCTGGCGACCCGGGCACTCGCCTGATCGAAAGCCAGGGCGATGGTCTGTCGTGGTTCTCCAGCGTGCCACGCGCGTTCTCTCCAGAGCGCGGCACCTGGCAGGTCGTACCGTTCTTCCACCTGTTCGGCAGCGACGAAACCTCGTCTCTGGCCGCGCCGGTTCAGGAACGCATCCCGCAGGCCTATGTCGCAGTGGCCAAATCCGAAGCCGATCGCCTCGGCGTCAACGACGGTGCCCTGCTCTCCTTGAGCATCGGCGGCGAAACGCTGACCCTGCCGTTGCGCATCAGCGAAGAACTGGGCGCGGGCCTTGTGGCATTGCCGGCAGGACTGCCCGGCATTCCGCCAGCACTCTTCGGCAAATCCGTTGACGGTCTGCAGGAGGCAGCGCAATGACCTGGTTTACCCCTGATGTGATCGACGCAATCATTGCAGTGGTCAAGGCCATCGTGGTGTTGCTGGCCGTCGTGGTCTGCGGTGCGCTGCTGAGCTTTGTGGAACGTCGTCTGCTGGGCTGGTGGCAGGACCGTTATGGTCCGAACCGCGTGGGTCCGTTCGGCATGTTCCAGATCGCAGCCGACATGCTGAAGATGTTCTTCAAGGAAGACTGGACCCCACCGTTCGCCGACAAGGTGATCTTCACCCTGGCGCCGGTGGTTGCCATGAGCGCCTTGCTGATCGCCTTCGCAGTGATCCCGATCACCCCGACCTGGGGCGTCGCGGACCTGAACATCGGTCTGTTGTTCTTCTTCGCCATGGCCGGTCTTTCCGTGTATGCGGTGCTGTTCGCCGGCTGGTCGAGCAACAACAAGTTTGCCCTGCTGGGCAGCCTGCGTGCTTCGGCACAAACCGTGTCCTACGAAGTGTTCATGGGCCTTGCGCTGATGGGTATCGTGGTTCAGGTCGGCTCGTTCAACATGCGCGACATCGTTGAATATCAGGCGCAGAACCTGTGGTTCATCATTCCGCAGTTCTTCGGCTTCTGTACGTTCTTCATCGCAGGCGTGGCGGTGACTCACCGCCACCCGTTCGACCAACCGGAAGCCGAGCAGGAACTGGCTGACGGCTACCACATTGAATATGCCGGCATGAAATGGGGCATGTTCTTCGTGGGCGAATACATCGGGATCATTTTGATCTCGGCGCTGCTGGTGACGCTGTTCTTCGGCGGCTGGCACGGCCCGTTCGACATTCTGCCATCGCTGGCATTCTTCTGGTTCGCCTTGAAAACCGCGTTTTTCATCATGCTGTTCATCCTGCTGCGCGCCTCCATCCCGCGCCCGCGTTATGACCAGGTCATGGATTTCAGCTGGAAGTTCTGTCTGCCGCTGACCCTGATCAATTTGCTGGTGACTGCTGCGATTGTGTTGTTGAACACACCGGCAGGCTCGGTTCAGTGAGGATTTGACCCATGTTCAAATATATTGGTGACATCGTTAAGGGTACGGGTACCCAGTTGCGCAGCCTGGTCATGGTCTTCGGCCACGGCTTTCGCAAGCGCGACACCCTGCAATACCCCGAAGAGCAGGTTTATCTCCCTCCTCGCTACCGTGGCCGCATCGTTCTGACCCGCGACCCCGATGGTGAAGAGCGCTGCGTGGCGTGCAACCTGTGTGCAGTAGCCTGCCCGGTCGGCTGCATTTCGCTGCAGAAGGCCGAGACAGAGGACGGACGCTGGTATCCCGACTTCTTCCGCATCAACTTTTCGCGCTGCATCTTCTGCGGCCTGTGCGAAGAAGCCTGCCCGACAACCGCGATCCAGCTCACGCCGGACTTCGAGATGGCCGACTTCAAGCGTCAGGATCTGGTGTACGAGAAAGAAGACCTGCTGATCTCCGGACCTGGCAAGAACCCTGACTACAACTTCTATCGCGTTGCCGGTATGGCCATCGGCGGCAAGCCCAAGGGCTCCGCACAGAACGAAGCCGAGCCGATCAACGTCAAGAGCTTGCTGCCTTAAGGAAGTAAAGATGGAATTCGCTTTCTACTTCGCATCCGGTATCGCTGTTGTGTCCACCCTGCGGGTGATCACCAACACGAACCCGGTGCACGCCCTGCTCTACCTGATCATCTCGCTGATCGCCGTAGCAATGACGTTCTTCAGCCTCGGCGCGCCGTTCGCCGGTGTGCTGGAAGTCATTGCCTACGCGGGCGCGATCATGGTCCTGTTCGTGTTTGTGGTGATGATGCTCAACCTCGGCCCGGCCTCGGTTCAGCAGGAACGTGCCTGGCTCAAACCCGGCATCTGGATCGGCCCGGTCATTCTCGGCGCGCTGTTGCTGGCCGAGTTGCTGTATGTGCTGTTCGCCAACCCGACCGGCGCTGGTGTCGGTCACACCACGGTCGACGCCAAGGCAGTCGGCATCAGCCTGTTCGGGCCCTATCTGCTGGTGGTGGAACTCGCCTCGATGCTGTTGCTTGCAGCAGCCATCACGGCCTTCCATCTGGGCCGCAACGAGGCCAAGGAGCCAAGCCAATGAATGCTATCCCTCTTGAGCACGGCCTGGCGGTCGCCGGGGTTCTGTTCTGTCTGGGTCTGGTCGGCCTGATGGTGCGCCGTAACATTCTCTTCGTGTTGATGAGCCTGGAAATCATGATGAACGCCGCTGCACTGGCGTTCGTCGTTGCCGGCAGCCGTTGGGGGCAACCGGACGGGCAGGTGATGTTCATCCTGGTGATCAGCCTTGCGGCAGCCGAGGCCAGTATCGGCCTGGCGATCCTGATGCAACTCTATCGCCGCTTCCACACTCTCGATATCGATGCTGCCAGCGAGATGCGCGGATGAATCTTCTCTTTCTGACTTTCGTATTCCCCCTCATCGGCTTTCTGCTGCTGTCGTTCTCCCGTGGACGTATCTCGGAAAACCTCGCTGCGCTGATCGGCGTCGGCTCCATCGGCCTGTCAGCCATCGTCACGGCCTGGGTCATCTGGCAGTTCAACGTAGCGCCACCCGAAGGCGGTCACTACACCCAGGTGCTGTGGCGCTGGATGGACGTCGATGGCTTCCAGCCCAACTTCGCGCTGTATCTGGACGGACTGTCCGTCACGATGCTGGGCGTCGTGGTTGGCGTCGGCTTCCTGATCCACCTGTTCGCGTCCTGGTACAT
Source organism: Pseudomonas sp. SZ57 (assembly GCF_009495975.1). Lineage (NCBI taxonomy): Bacteria > Pseudomonadati > Pseudomonadota > Gammaproteobacteria > Pseudomonadales > Pseudomonadaceae > Pseudomonas > Pseudomonas sp. SZ57. Next base: position 790,343 of record NZ_WIBD01000002.1, read on the forward strand.
GCGCGGTGAAGCGGGCTACTCGCGCTTCTTCTCCTACACCAACCTGTTCATTGCCAGCATGCTGTTCCTGATCCTGGGCGACAACCTGCTGTTCATCTACTTCGGTTGGGAAGGCGTGGGCCTGTGCAGCTACCTGTTGATCGGTTTCTATTACAGCAACCGCAACAACGGCAACGCAGCGCTCAAAGCGTTCATCGTCACCCGTATCGGTGACGTGTTCATGGCTATCGGCTTGTTCATCCTGTTCCAGCAATTGGGCACGCTCAATGTGCAGGAACTGCTGGTCCGGGCGCCGGAACACTTCAAGGTCGGCGATTTCTGGATCGTGCTGGCGACGTTGATGCTGTTGGGCGGTGCGGTCGGTAAATCTGCACAGCTGCCACTGCAAACCTGGCTGGCGGATGCGATGGCCGGTCCTACGCCAGTTTCGGCGCTGATCCACGCAGCGACCATGGTCACGGCGGGCGTTTACCTGATCGCGCGTACTCATGGCCTGTTCGCACTGGCACCTGACATCCTGCATCTGGTCGGCATTGTCGGCGGCGTCACGCTGGTTCTGGCGGGTTTTGCCGCACTGGTGCAGACCGACATCAAGCGTATCCTCGCCTACTCGACCATGAGCCAGATCGGCTATATGTTCCTGGCACTGGGTGTCGGCGCCTGGGAAGGCGCGATCTTCCACCTGATGACCCACGCCTTCTTCAAGGCGCTGCTGTTCCTTGCATCCGGTGCGGTGATCGTTGCCTGCCACCACGAGCAGAACATCTTCAAGATGGGCGGCCTGTGGAAGAAGCTGCCATTGGCCTACGCCAGCTTCATCGTCGGTGGCGCGGCTCTTTCCGCCCTGCCGCTGCTGACGGCGGGCTTCTACTCCAAGGACGAAATTCTCTGGGAAGCATTTGCCAGCGGTAACAACGGCTTGCTGTATGCCGGTCTGGTGGGCGCGTTCATGACGTCGCTGTACACCTTCCGTCTGATCTTCATCGCGTTCCACGGTGAAGCCAAGACCGAAGCACACGCAGGTCACGGCATCGCTCACTGGCTGCCACTGTCGGTGCTGATCGTGCTGTCGACATTCATCGGCGCGCTGATCACTCCGCCCTTGGCCGGTGTGTTGCCGCAGAGCGTCGGCCATGCCGGTGGCGAAGCCAAGCACAGTCTGGAGATCGCTTCCGGCGCCATCGCGCTGGCCGGTATCCTGCTGGCAGCCTTGCTGTTTCTCGGAAAGCGCCGCCTGGCGACGGCTATCGCCAACAGCGGTCCGGGCCGTTTCCTTTCGGCCTGGTGGTTCGCGGCTTGGGGCTTCGACTGGATCTACGACAAGCTGTTCGTCAAGCCGTATCTGGCAATCAGCCATGTACTGCGTAGCGATCCGTTCGACCGCACCATCGGCTTGATCCCACGTCTGGTCAAAGGCGGTCATGACACCATGAGCCGCACCGAGACCGGCCAGTTGCGTTGGTATGCTGCCTCGATCGCCGTGGGTGCCGTTCTGGTACTCGGTGCCGTCGTTCTGGTTGCGATCTGATATGAACCTTGCGAATTTGCGAAAGGAATTGAGCCCGTCATGATTCTGCCCTGGCTAATCCTGATCCCCTTCATCGGCGGCCTGCTGTGCTGGCTGGGTGAGCGCTTCGGCTCTACCCTGCCGCGCTGGATTGCGTTGCTGACAATGACCCTGGAACTGGTTCTCGGCCTCTGGCTGTGGGCTACCGGCAACTTCGGCTACGCGCCGGTGCCGGGTGCCGATCCGACCTGGACCCTGGAATTCCACCACCCGTGGATCACCCGCTTCGGCATCGACGTGCATCTGGCACTCGATGGTCTGTCGCTGCTGATGATCCTGCTGACCGGCCTGCTGGGCGTGCTGTCGGTGCTGTGCTCGTGGAAGGAAATCCAGCGCAAGGTCGGTTTCTTCCACCTTAACCTGATGTGGATCCTGGGCGGTGTCGTCGGCGTGTTCCTGGCCATCGACCTGTTCATGTTCTTCTTCTTCTGGGAAATGATGCTGGTGCCGATGTATTTCCTCATCGCGCTCTGGGGTCACAGTTCTTCGGATGGCAAGAAAACCCGTATCTATGCGGCCACCAAGTTCTTCATCTTCACTCAGGCCAGCGGCCTGATCATGCTGGTGGCGATCCTGGGTCTGGTGCTGGTGCACTTCAATCAGACCGGCGTGATCACCTTTGCCTACGCCGACCTGCTGAAGACCAAACTGGCACCGGGCACCGAGTACATCCTGATGCTGGGCTTCTTCATTGCCTTCGCCGTCAAGCTGCCGGTGGTGCCGTTGCACTCCTGGCTGCCGGATGCGCATGCCCAGGCACCGACCGCAGGCTCCGTCGACCTGGCGGGTATCCTGCTGAAGACGGCGGCTTACGGCCTGCTGCGCTTTGCCCTGCCGCTGTTCCCCAACGCATCGGCCGAGTTCGCACCGATTGCCATGACGCTGGGCCTGGTCGGTATCTTCTACGGCGCATTCCTCGCGTTTTCCCAGACCGACATCAAGCGTCTGATCGCGTTCTCCAGCGTTTCGCACATGGGCTTCGTACTGATCGGTATCTACTCGGGCAGCCAGCAAGCCCTGCAAGGCGTACTGATCCAGATGATCGCCCACGGTCTGTCGGCCGCGGCACTGTTCATTCTCAGTGGCCAGTTGTACGAGCGTCTGCACACTCGCGACATGCGTGAGATGGGTGGTCTGTGGTCACGCATCGCCTACATCCCGGCCATCAGCCTGTTCTTTGCCGCCGCCTCTCTGGGTCTGCCGGGCACCGGCAACTTCGTCGGTGAGTTCCTGATTCTGCTGGGCAGCTTCGCCAGCTCACCATGGATCACGGCGATCGCCACCTCCGGTCTGGTGTTTGGTTCTGTCTACTCGCTGATCATGATCCACCGCGCCTACTTCGGCCCGTCGAAGTCCGACGAGGTTCTGAAGGGCATGGACGGACGGGAAATGATCATGGTGCTGGGCCTTGCCGTGTTGCTGGTCGTGCTCGGGGTGTTCCCGCAGCCGTTCCTCGACACATCGGCGGCGACCATGCATGGCGTGCAGCAATGGCTAGGCACTGCCTTCACTCAACTCGCTTCGGCCCGGTAAGAGCGCTATGGACCTGACGATTCAACACTTTATTGCGCTTGCGCCACTGCTGATCACCAGCCTCACCATTGTCGTGGTGATGCTTGCGATCGCATGGCGCCGCAATCACTCGCAAACGTTCCTGCTTTCGGTAGCAGGCCTCAACCTGGCCCTGCTGTCGATTTATCCGGCATTGAAAGTCGCCCCTCTGGTCGTGACGCCACTGCTGCATATCGACAACTTTGCCTGCCTGTACATGGCGATCATCCTCGCCTCTACCCTCGCTTGCGTGACCATGGCGCACGCCTATCTGGGTGACGGCAAGGTCGGGTATCCGGGCAATCGCGAAGAGCTTTACCTGCTGATCCTGCTGGCAGCTGCCGGCGGACTGGTGCTGGTCAGCGCTCAGCATCTGGCGGGCCTGTTCATCGGCCTGGAACTGCTGTCGGTGCCGGTCTATGGGCTGGTGGCTTATGCCTTCTTCAACAAGCGTTCGCTGGAAGGCGGCATCAAGTACATGGTCCTGTCGGCTGCAGGTTCGGCGTTCCTGCTGTTCGGTATGGCGCTGCTGTACGCAGAGGCAGGCTCGCTGAGCTTCGACGGTATCGGCAAGGCCATCGCAGCGACCGGCATGCCGAGTCCGATTGCCAGCCTGGGTCTGGGCATGATGGTCGTCGGCCTGGCCTTCAAGCTGTCACTGGTGCCTTTCCACCTGTGGACCCCGGACGTTTACGAAGGCGCTCCTGCGCCGGTCGCAGCCTTCCTGGCAACTGCCAGCAAGGTGGCGGTATTTGCGGTACTGGTGCGTCTGTTCCAGGTTTCACCAGCAGCCAGCAGCGGTGTCCTGCATGACGTACTGGCAGTCATCGCCGTCGCGTCGATCCTGGTCGGCAACCTGCTGGCGCTGACTCAGACCAACCTCAAGCGTCTGCTGGGCTACTCCTCCATCGCGCACTTCGGTTACCTGATGATTGCGCTGGTGGCCAGCAAAGGCATGGCGGTCGAGGCGATCGGCGTCTATCTGGCGACTTACGTGCTGACCTCGCTGGGCAGCTTCGGTGTGATCACCATGATGTCTTCGCCTTACAGCGGACGTGATGCCGATGCAATGTTCGAATACCGTGGTCTGTTCTGGCGTCGCCCTTACCTGACGGCAGTCATGACCCTGATGATGCTGTCGCTGGCGGGTATCCCGCTCACCGCAGGTTTCATCGGCAAGTTCTATATCATCGCCACCGGTGTCGAATCGCAGCTGTGGTGGCTGGTCGGGGCTCTGGTAATCGGTAGCGCTATCGGCGTGTTCTATTACCTGCGCGTCATGGTCACCATGTATCTGGTCGACAACAAGCTTCCTCGCCACGACGCAGCCATCAACTGGGCGCAGCGCACGGGCGGCGTGATGCTGCTGGCCGTTGCGATCCTGACCTTCGTGCTGGGTGTCTACCCGCAACCGCTGCTCGATCTGGTGCTCAACGCCGGTCTGCACGTAGCGGGCTGATCCTGCGCAAACGCAAAGCCCTGCTCTCGAGCAGGGCTTTTTTTTGTCTTCGAAAATGGTTGGAACAGCTACCCGGCAACGCTTTTCGCGGCACGAACAGCGCCAGGGGATAGGCCCATCGTTCTTTTGAATGCACGGCTGAAGGCAGCCAATGAACCGTAACCCAGTTGACTGGCAACAGCCTCCAGAGAACAGTGTTCACGGCTCAGCCTGTGCAATGCCAGGCGCATTCTCAGCTCCGTCAGGTACTGCAATGGCGGCATACCCGTTGCCTCGAGAAAGCGCTGTGCGAACACAGAGCGGGAATGCCTGGCCTCATGGGCAAGCGTGGCCACCGTCCAGTTTCTGCCTGGGTGCCGGTGCATCATGACAATGGCCCGGCTCAGCCGAGGGTCTTGCAAAGCACCGAGCCAGCCTGTGGCATTCCCACAGCCGCCTGCAACCCAACCACGCACCAACAGCGCGGCCACGACTTCAGCAAGACGTGCCAGAATCCCCGCATGCCCGGCCTGCAGCATCAAGGTCTCACGCTCCATTGCCGCAAGCATGGGCAGCAGCTCGGGACATGTCTCCAACAGAGTGCTGACCTGCATGACATCCGGCATGGCGGCAACAAGCGGTTGCATGCCGCCCAGCTCCAACTCCATGCAACAGCTGAAGATGATCGCGTGATCAAAGACTCCGCCCTCCTCGTCGTATGCCCCATTGTGAACGCCATCGACAATGCCGGTAGACGGGTCAAACAGCTGTATATCGCTCGCAGCCGTGTCTTCAGCCGACAAAATGGCATGGTGCCCACCGCGCGGAATCAGAACCGCGTCTCCGGTATCGAGCCTGTACAGAACGTTCTCAGCGCTGCGCAACCACACCGGCCCTCGTCCGACGAAATGAAACTGTGCTCGCCCGATTGCGTTACTGAAGCCAACACCAAGAGGCGGTACGACTTCCAGCCTGCGGAATTGAACACCGAATAGACGCATACCGAGCAGCAGTTCGCTGATGGGGTCATTTGAGCAGGTTGGCATGGAGAACGGTCACCGCGAATTCAGGATGATTAATCAATTTTTCCGGATCCTACGCCATAGACCGTCCTGCGTCATCGACCTACAGTGCGCCCATCACTTCTGCCGCAGGGAAATCGCCTCATGAATCACATTCGCTTCGTTCGCCTACTGCGTAATACCTGGCTTGTCGCGCTGTTAAGCGGACTATCGTCGATTGCCCTGGCAATAGACAAAAGCTACACCGTCACAGCCCCTGACGGCGTCAAGCTCGCTGTGCAGGAATCAGGAGATCCGAGCGGCCCGGCGCTGATTTTCATCCACGGCCTGCTGGGCAGTCATCTCAATTGGGAGAAGCAGATCGATAGTCCTCAGTTGCAGCGCTACCGGATGATTACTTATGACCTGCGCGGTCACGGTCTTTCCGACAAGCCCGGGAATATCGAGGCGTACCGCAATGGACGTCATTATGCGGACGATCTGGCAGCGGTAGTTGAAGCCACTGCAAGCAAGCGTCCGGTGCTGGTTGGCTGGTCAATGGGGGGCGTGGTCATGTCTAACTACCTCGCCGCCTATGGCGATGCGAAGATCGGCGGGGTTGTGTATGTCGATGGTGTCATCGAGCTCAACGCTGCTTTGATTACAGCTCATCCTCAAGTGTATGCAGGCCTGAGCTCAGAGGACCTGAAGACCCACCTTGATGCAGTACGTACTTTTCTCGGACTGTGCTTCCAGACAAAGCCGGATGCATTGACATTCGAGCGGCTGCTGTCGAGTGCCGCGATGGCATCGTGGGCGATGACCCGTGCTACGCCTGCAATGACTGTCGATGCGGCAGAAGGCTTGCCCAGGGCAAAGGTGCCGGTATTGATGCTGTATGGCGGCAAGGATGAGCTGGTCAATGTTCAGCCCAGCATCGCACGTGCCCGGCAACTCAATGCGCGGATTCAATCCAAGGTGTACGAAAATTCAGGCCACGCGCCATTTCTGGAAGAAGCATCGCGCTTCAATACTGATCTGACAGCCTTCATGGGCTCGGCTGCCATCGCGGCAAAAGGCTCAGAATGAGACCTGCTCCGGGAGTTATGTCCTAATCAAAAAAAACGCATGCCCCTGCCTGATAAATGGCAGGAGGCATGCGCGGGTCTGTGTCGGCTGCGCCTTCTTACGATATCAGCCAGGCAGTTTTACGGGCTTCTTGGCGCCGCTGAACAACCCCCAGCTGGACATGAACAGCGCCGCCACCAGAGGTCCGATCACAAAGCCGTTCAGACCGAAGACCGACATGCCGCCCAGCGTGGAAATAAGGATCAGGTAATCCGGCATTTTGGTGTCTTTGCCCACCAGGATCGGGCGCAGTACGTTATCCACCAGACCGATCACGAAGACGCCAAACAAGCCCAGTACCACACCTTGCCAAATCATCCCACTAAGCAGGAAGTAGATGGCCACTGGCGCCCAGACAATCCCGGCTCCCACCGCAGGCAACAGCGACAGGAATGCCATGATCACCGCCCAGAGCAGTGCACTCGGGATGTCCAGCACCCAGAAGATGAAACCGCCCAGCGCACCTTGCGTGACCGCGACCACCACGTTGCCTTTGACCGTGGCACGTACCACTCGGGTGAACTTGAGCTGCAGGCGACGCTTCTGCTGTTCGCCCAACGGGAAGGCCGTGCGGATCTTGCGTACCAGATCCTGTCCGTCGCGCAGGAAAAAGTACAGCAGGTAAAGCATGATGAAGACGCTGACGACAAAGTCGAAGGTGCCCTGCCCGAAGCTGAATGCCTGGGTCGCCAGGTACTGACTGCCCTGCATCGCGCCCTTGGCGATCTTGTCGCGCAACCCTTCCAGATCGCCCATGCCCAGACGATCAAGCAGCGCCTGCATGGAGTGCGGCAGCAGGTCCTTGAACTCGGCCAGATAGCCGGCGATATCCAGTTGCCCGGTCTCGACGTTCTTGTATAGGGTGGTGCCCTCCTGAACCAGCAAGGCGCTGATCACGATCACCGGCAGAATGGCGATGACCAGACAGATCATCAGGGTGCACAGGGAAGTGAGATTGCGTGACCAGTTGAACTTGATCTGCAATTTGCGCTGCACAGGCGCGAAGATGATTCCAAGGATGACCGCCCAGAACACTGCGCCATAGAACGGCAGCAGAATCCATATGAAGGCAATGGTCACCAGTACCAGTAGCAGAATGAGGGTTTTGTATTGCAGCGTGGTTTCGTTCATGTCCTGTCCATGTCATTAGACCGCGCATCGCACCCGGTCTAGAGCTTAGTCAGCACACGAGCGCACGAGTGCCATCTTCCATGAAGGCAATATGACGGCGAGGCCAGTAGCGGGTGATGGCAGGAGTTCAAGCTCCTGCCAGGCAAGCGTCAGACCCGGAACTGAACACTAGGCTGTCCAGGCGCGCACCCGGTTCGGCCAGACTGCGTGAGGTCTCGGCGCTTTGCCGGGTTTCATCGGCGACGCGCTCCACTGCACCCGCGATCCGATGAGCGCTGCGATTGATTTCTCTGAAAGATGCCGGCTGACGTACTACGGGGCAGTCCGCTCTGGCAGGTCTATGCGTACCCGCAATCCCCCTGCCGGACTCTCCAGCAATTGCAATTGACCGCCCCACGCCTCGACGATGTCGCGCACGATACCCAGACCCAGCCCGTGGCCGGTAATCTGCTCGTCAAGACGAGCGCCACGGCTGAACACTTCTGCGCGTTGCGCCTCGGGAATACCAGGCCCGTCGTCATCCACCAACAGACAGAAGCCCTGATGCTGACTCAGAATGTCCAGACGCACTTCGCTGTCGGCCCATTTGCAGGCGTTGTCCAGCAGGTTGCCGAGCAGCTCGAGAATGTCCTCTCGATCCCACGGCAGGTACATGCCCGCCTCGACATCGTTGATCAACTGGAGGTGGGCACCATGAATCATGCCCAGTGTGGAGAAAAGCCCGGGCAGTTCGGCATCACAATCGAAGCGGGCTCCCGGTAGAGCGTCGCCGGAGAGCCGTGCGCGATTGAGCTCGCGTTCCAGACGCAGACGGATATTTTCCAGCTGCTCCTGCAGCGTCCTGCGCAAGGCCGGGTTGGCGTCCAATTGTCCGCTGAGGGCCAGGCTGAGCAAGACCGCGAGCGGTGTCTTCAAGGCATGTCCAAGATTACCCAGTGCATTGCGTGAGCGTTTCAGGCTGTCTTCGGTATGCGCAAGCAGGTGGTTGATCTGCGCCACCAGTGGTTCGAGTTCAAGGGGAACCTGATTATCCAGTTGTGAGCGCTGGCCCTGCTGGAGCTGAAAGATCTGCTCGCGAACGGTTTCAAGCGGACGAAGCGCTCTTCGCACGGTGATGCGTTGTAACACCAGCACCAGGATCAGCGCGGCAAGCCCAAGTCCCAGTCCGATCTGCTGCATGAGACGAAAACTCGCCCTGACCGGCGTGTAATCCTGTGCGACGGTGATTGAAACCTGCTTGCCGAACTTGCGGTATTCGCTGGTCAGCATCAACAGCGACTGCCCGGTCTTGCCGAGCTCAAGATTGGCATGCAAACCCACTCCGGGCTGGGGCAGCTCGAAATCCCACAGGGAGCGGGAGCGCCAGTGCCCCTGCGGCAAATCCATGCGGAAATAATGGCCGGACAACGGCCGCTGATAGGCACCCGACAGGCGATGATCATCCAGTTGCAGCCCGGCCGGTCCTCGTACCAGCGCTACCAGCAGGTTTTCACTTTCGTTGCGCAGGCCTGACTCCAGATAGCGCTGCAGGCCCACTTCGAACAGCCAGAGACTGGTCTGCGCCATCACCAGACCGACAACCACCATAACGGCGATCAGACCCAGACTCAGACGCCGCTGTATGGATTTCAACCGCCGGCTCCACCGTAAAGATAGCCCTGACCGCGGCGTGTCTCGACGACTGCGCGGCCCAACTTGCGCCTCAGGTGATTGACATGAACTTCGATGACGTTGGAATCACGCTCGTTTTCGCCATCGTACAAATGCTCTGACAGATGGCTTTTAGAGAGAATCTGTCCCGGGTGGAGCATGAAATAACGCAGCAACCGAAACTCAGCCGAGGTGAGCTGGATATCCACGCCATCGCGGCTGACGCATTGCCGGCCTTCATCCAGATTAAGGCCGGCCGATTCCAGCGTGGGCTGGTTGGCCAGCCCGTGCGAACGTCGCAGCAATGCCTGAATACGCAGTTGTAGCTCTTCAGGATGAAAAGGCTTGGTCAGGTAATCGTCGGCGCCTGCCTTCAAGCCTTCTATACGCTCTGACCAGGAGCCCCGCGCGGTCAGAATCAACACGGGGGTCGCCAGACCTTTGCTGCGCCACTGCTGGAGAACCTCAAGCCCTGGCATGCCAGGCAAACCCAGATCCAGAACGATCAGGTCATAAGGCTCGGTTGCTCCTTGATGAACCGCATCGCGCCCGTCGGCCAGCCAGTCGACCGCGTAGCCTTGACGCCCCAGCGCAGCGAGCAGCTCATCGGCAAGGGGAACATGGTCTTCAACCAGTAGCAGGCGCATCAATCATCGTCCTCGTCTTTCAGTAATCGGCTATCACGTGCATCGAACTTGAGCTCGCGGACGACGCCCTCAGGGGTCAGCAACTCAAATTCATACACGTACACATTATTCTTCTCCTCGAGCTCGGCCTCCAGCAGACGAGAGCCCGGATGAAGGCCCATCGCGCGCTCGATGAACTGTTCGAGAGGCAGGATGACCCCGCGCTGCCGCAAACTGAGCGCTTCATCCTGATTCAGATCTCTGGCATACACAAAAGAGCAGGTCAGGCTCAAACCAAGGATGACACAGAGACGCTTGTCGACATTCATTAGTTATCCTGATGATTCCTGTAGACCTGGCCCGTGGCGGCGTCCATTTCGAGAACCCACTCAACACCCTGTTTGTCACGCAGCTCGACATTGTAAACGTACCTGCCGTAGATGTTCTTGAACTGCGTGCCGATGATACTGGCATCGGGGTGTTTGCTCAGCGCTTTGGCATCGAGCTTTTCAGCCGAATGAAGCGTACCGGCCTCACTGAGGCGCATCACTTCCTGTGGGTCGACCCCACGCGCCTGAATGAAACAGGACGTCAAAATAAATGTAAGGGCCGCCAGCAGGGTGGTCAGCGTTTTCATAGGGGGTATCCATAGCGATCGGTGCTTCTATGGCGCCCACCTTAACCGGTACAACTTAACTCAAACTGAATAGATCTGGCCGAGTGCCATCAAGCATTCTGGCAGGGTCATCGCGGCCAACCCTTGCATGGAGTTTCAGGCCATTGCTGTTAAACTCGTCGATTGCATTTATCGCGTGAGCGATCGCCATTTTTCCGGGGCCAATACACAGTGGAAATCTTCAAAGAGTTTACCTTCGAGTCAGCACACCGCCTCCCCCACGTTCCTGAGGGGCACAAGTGTGGACGTCTGCACGGCCATTCGTTTCGTGTCGGCATTCATCTGGCCGGAAAGGTTGATCCCCATACCGGCTGGATCCGGGACTTCTCGGAAATCAAGGCGATCTTCAAGCCGCTGTATGAACGCCTCGATCATAACTACCTGAATGACATCCCGGGCCTGGAGAATCCAACCAGCGAAAACCTGGCGAAATGGATCTGGAATGAATTGAAGCCTTTGCTCCCGGAGCTGTCGGCAGTCCGTATTCACGAGACCTGCACCAGCGGATGTGAATACCGCGGCGACTGATTGCCCTGACAATAAAAAAACCACCTTATCGGTGGTTTTTTTGTGCCTGTCGATCGGCGGCAGATATAGCCACGCAGAAGCATGATGCATAGAAACGAAAACGTCTTTTCACGCTGGTTTTTACAGGCACCAGACAAACAAAAACCCTCAAGGCGTAATCGATGAGGGTTTCTGGAAATCAATCTTGACGATGACCTCCTCTCACATGGGGAAACCCCACACTACCATCGGCGATACATCGGTTCACTACTGAGTTCGGG